>DATFLL010000083.1:0-12412 GCA_035267785.1 Gammaproteobacteria bacterium
GTTGGCGACACCCGCCTTTTGAAGCAACACCATGGCATTGACCACCTTGCCGTAGTTGGCGTTCGTGTCCCCGCGCACGAGCACCGCAGTGGTCGGTCGGCGGCGCAGCACCGCCGCGACGCGGGCCACCAATGTCTCGGCGCCGATCGGCTTGTCCTTGTTCTCGCCGACGTTGATATACATCGCGCCCTGGGCGTCGACCGTCACGACCACCGGTTCCTGGTCCGACTTGTCCAACGGTCGGGTCGCGGCCTGCGGGAGATCCACCTTGACGCCCTGGGCGAGCAGCGGTGCGGTGATCATGAAGATCACCAGCAGCACCAGCATCACGTCGATATACGGTACGACGTTGATCTGGGACATGGCGCGTCGGCGCACGCGCCTGACATTCGGACAGGAGCTCATGGCAGCGGACTTTGATTGAGGGCGGGACGGGCGCGGTGATCAGACATGGGCCTGGCGCTGCAAGATGGTCGAGAACTCCTCCATGAAGATGTCATAGCGGCTCAACAGCCGGTCCACGTCGTTCGAATAGCGATTGTAGGCGATCACCGCCGGGATGGCCGCGAACAGACCCATGGCCGTCGCCACCAGTGCCTCGGCGATGCCGGGAGCAACCGACGCGATCGTCGCCTGCTGTACATTGCCCAGCGCGATGAACGCATTCATGATACCCCAGACAGTACCGAACAGCCCGACATAGGGGCTCGTCGAGCCCACGGTGGCCAGAAAGGACAGGTGCATCTCCAGGGCATCGACTTCCCGGTTCATGGCCACGCGCATGGCACGCTGCGCACCGTCGACCACCGACATGGGCTCGATGCCCGATTTGTTGCGCAGTCGGGCGAACTCGCTGAATCCCGCCTCGAAGATAGTCTCCATGCCCGCGGCCTGATCGCGGCGCGAGGATATCTTGCGATACAGCTCGCTGAGGTCGGCGCCGGACCAGAAGCGCTTTTCGAATTGCTCCGCATGTGAGCGGGCATATCTGATGGCCTGCCACTTCTGGAAGATCAGCGTCCACGACAGCAGTGAGGCCGCGAGCAGCAACAGCATAACCAGCTGAACCAGCGTGCTGGCGTTGAGAACGAGGTGCGTGATGGTCAGATCGGCAGACAAATTATTCTCCGAGTGAATCGATGGCGTTGGGCAGGACATCCCGGGCGCCGGCACTGAGTGTCGCGGCAATGGCCTGTTCCACGGCGGCCGGTACGGCCTTGGGTCGCAACGTCTGGACATCCAGGCTGGCCAGCTTGACCGTCGCCGTGCACAGGGCATCGCCCTGGCCGTCGCGAGCGACGGACTGTGCCAGCGTCACGCTGGCCTTGCCGGCCCGAAGGGTGCGTACGCTGACCTGGAGCAGGTCGTTGAACCGGGCGGGTTTGAGATAGTCGATTTGCACGGCCCGCACGGCGAAGATGATGCCGTCCTCGTTGCGAAGCGCATCCTGCTCGAAACCCAGCTCGCGCAGCCATTCCGTGCGCGCACGCTCCATGAACTTGAGATAATTGGCGTAGTAGACGACACCGCCCGCATCGGTATCTTCATAATAAACCCGAACTGGCCATAGGAACTCGTTCACGGTTTATGTCTCTCCACCACAGACCACCGACCGGATAAAAGATTCCCGACGCAAACGGGCCGACAACCGGGTGAATAGAGGGAGAATATCGAAAAATTTCATCCCGGATATGGTTGAGTTCACATTGCTGCGCTGTTCGTGGACGCGTGGACGCCCTGCGGCCTAATCACCAGCAGTCTTATCGTCGGCGAACAGATTCAGACTGGCCGCCGGAGCGGCCATCCCCGTCGGCGGCACCAGGCCGAAATGGGTATAGGCGTTATTGGTGGCCATGCGCCCGCGCGGCGTGCGCATCATAAAGCCTTGCTGTATAAGGTACGGCTCGATGACGTCCTCGATCGTGTCGCGCTCCTCACCGATCGCCGCAGCGAGACTGTCCACACCCACCGGGCCGCCGTTGAATTTCTCGATGATGGTCATCAACAGTTTGCGATCCATAACGTCGAAGCCTTGCGCGTCGACGTCCAGCATGTCCAGCGCGCGGCTGGCCACCTCGTTGGTCACCACGCCATCGGCCTTGACCTCGGCGTAGTCGCGCACGCGTCGCAACAACCGATTGGCGATGCGAGGCGTGCCGCGCGAGCGGCGCGCGATCTCCTGGGCACCGGCTTCTTCCACGCGCACGCCCAGGATATGCGCCGAACGTTGCACGATCATTGCGAGCTCCGGGATCGCGTAAAACTCCAGGCGTTGAAGTATTCCGAAGCGATCGCGCAGCGGCGAGGTCAACAGGCCGGCGCGCGTCGTCGCGCCCACCAGAGTGAACGGCGGCAGATCGAGTTTTATCGAACGGGCCGCCGGACCCTCGCCGATCATGATATCGAGCTGAAAGTCCTCCATGGCGGGGTAGAGGATCTCCTCGACCACGGGGCTGAGGCGGTGAATCTCGTCGACGAAAAGCACGTCGCGCGGTTCGAGGTTGGTCAGCAGCGCCGCCAGGTCGCCCGGGCGCTCGAGAACCGGGCCGGAGGTATGGCGCATATTGACGCCCATCTCGTTGGCGATGATGTGCGACAACGTGGTCTTGCCCAGGCCGGGCGGCCCGAAGATGAGGACATGATCGAGCGCCTCGCTTCGCGCGCGCGCCGCGTTGATGAATATGTCCATCTGTTCGCGCACGGCGCGCTGGCCGATATAGTCGGCCAGCGTCGCCGGGCGCAGCGCCCGCTCCAGGGCGTCGTCCTCTCGGTGGCTGGCCGCGCTGATCAGGCGATCGCTGTCAATCATCGTTATCTATCTGCCCTGGGTCCCCGCCGCGCTCGCGCAGCGGGCGTGGCCCCCATCTTACACGATGCGGCCAGCCGTGCGGGCCCGGAGCGGCCCCGCGCGGCGGGACCGGGTCGTCAGTCCACCATGCCCTTGAGGGCGGCCCGAATGATCTCCTCGCTGGCCAGCCCGGCGGTCTCCACCGCCCGAATCATGCGGCTCGCCTCCTGAGGCTTGTAACCCAGGGCGACCAGCGCGCTCAAGGCCTCCCGGGCCGGCTCCTCCGCTGGAGCGGCGATGCCCGCGGCCTCGGCCGCGACCAGCGCGGCGGCGCCCTCGGCCCAGTCCGTCAGGCGGTCGCGCATCTCGACGACCAGTCGCTCGGCCGTCTTCTTGCCCACGCCCGGCAGGCGGGTCAGGGCGGCGCTATCCCCCTCCTGGACACAGCGCGCGAACTCGTCGGCGGAACTGCCGGACAGGATGGTCAGGGCCAGTTTGGCACCGACTCCGCTGACCTTGATCAGGGCCCGGAACATGCGCCGCTCGGGCTCGCTGGCGAAACCGTAGAGCTGATGCGCGTCCTCGCGTACCACCAAATGGGTCTGGAGCGTAACCTCGCTGCCGGTGGCCGGCAGCTGGTAGAACGTGGACATGGGCGCCTCGACCTCGTAGCCGACGCCGTGGACGTCGATAAGCAGCCAGGGCGGCTGCTTTTCCGCGAGAATTCCCCTGAGCCGACCGATCATGATGCCTCTCTCCCCTCAGTTGCGCCCGCGGTCGCGCTGAGCCGGCGCCCTACCGAAGCGCCCGTCATCGCCGCCGTCCTCCGCGCCGCGTCTGTCCGGCCGATCCGATACGCCCGACCGTCTGCGCCGTGTGTGCGTGGCACAGGGCCACGGCCAGGGCATCGGCCGCATCGGCCTGAGGCGTCCCCGCCAGGCCGAGCAAGGCACGCACCATGTGCTGGACCTGGTCCTTGGTCGCGTTGCCGCGTCCCACCACCGCCTGTTTGATCTGGGTCGGGGAATATTCGCTGACCGGCAGTGCCGAATCCACGGCCGCGCAGATGGCCACGCCGCGGGCCTGACCCAGTTTGAGCGCCGAGTCGGCATTGCGGTGCATGAACACGCTCTCGATGGCGACCTCGGCGGGGCCGAACTCCTGGACTATGGCCCGCACGCCGCAGAATATCTCGTGCAGGCGCCCGGCGAGCTCGCTCCCGGAGACGCGGATACAGCCGCTGGTGAGATAGACCGCCCGGGCGTGATCAATCTCGATCACGCCATAGCCCGTGATGCGGGAGCCGGGATCGATGCCGAGGATGCGAGCCATGGGCGCAGTATCCCCCACCGCGGGGAGCAGGGCCAGAGTCGATTGCCCGGTTCGGACCTAGCTGAGCTGCGCGATGACCTCTTCGGAGAAGTCGGCGTTGGTGTAGACGTTCTGCACGTCGTCCAGGTCCTCGAGCGCGTCCACCAGACGGGCGACCTTTTCGGCCTCCTCCAACTCGACCGAGACGTTCGTCGAGGCGCGCATGGTCACCTCGGCCTGCTCGGGCTCCAGGCCGGCGGCCTCCATCGCCTCCTTGACGTTCATGAAGTCATCCGGTGGAGTCAGCACATCGATGGAGCCGTCCTCGTTGGTGACCACGTCATCGGCGCCCGCCTCCAGGGCGACCTCCATGATGCGGTCCTCGTCGCTTCCGGCAGGATAGCTGACCACCCCGGCCTGGGTGAACAGATAGGCCACGGAGCCGTCGGTGCCGAGGTTGCCGCCGGCCTTGCTGAAGGCGTGGCGTACCTCCGCCACGGTGCGGTTGCGGTTGTCGGTCATGCAGTCGACCATCACCGCCACCCCGCCGGGGCCGTAGCCCTCGTAGCGGACCTCCTCGAAATTATCGCCGTCCTGGGCACCGGCACCGCGCTTGACGGCGCGCTCGACGGTGTCCTTGGTCATATTGTTGGACAGCGCCTTGTCGATGGCCGCCCGCAGCCGCGGATTGGACGCCGGGTCGCCTCCGCCCAAACGCGCTGAGACGGTTATCTCTCTGATTAATTTGGTGAAAAGCTTACCGCGCTTGGCATCCTGGGCATTTTTGCGATGCTGGATGTTGGCCCATTTGCTATGTCCGGCCATACCGACCTCGTAGTCATGACGATACCGACCCGAACGCGCGCCCTGTCGATGCGGCGCGTCCGGCTCGGCGAATGGGAACTGAACTGGGCGCGAATTCTACCACCGCCTCGGTCGGGCCGGGAAGCCGGCCCGCGGCGCTCGTGCGCCGGGGATCGGGTCAGTCGTTATCCGGCAGGTAGATCGCGGTGTCGTCCATGTTCGCACCGTCATCGCCGTGGAAGGTGAACTCGTGGCGCCCGATGCTAATGACATCGCCGTGATTCAGGCGCAGACGATCGGTGACGGGCAGGTCGTTGACGAGGGTGCCGTTGGTACTGCCCAGGTCCTCGATATAGACCTCCCAATGTCCCTCCAGATACTTATCCGGCTCACGGGCCACCCGAGCGTGGCGGGCGCTAACCGCCGCATCGTCGATCTGAATATCCAGGTTGTCTTGCCGGCCAATCGTTATCGAATCGGCCTCGAGCGGATAACTCTTGATGACAACACCGTTATGCGTGAGCAGCAACTTCGCCATAACTCTCTCTAACAAGCTTCGTTACACCGACCCCGTCGCGGGGTCATTACAGGTTGAATTGCATCCGGGTCCCGGCCACTTCGATGACATCGCCGTCCTTGAGCAGATGGCTTTCGGCGCCGACGGGCTGCTCGTTCAGCTTGGTCGGACTCGTGCCGTCACCCACACCACTCATGGGCGTGAGGAAATAGCCCTGCGCACGCCTCGCAATGACCGCCACCTGGACGCCCGGCTTGCCCACGGTGGTGTAGGACTTGGCCAGATCCATCATCTCGCCGGCCTTGGGTCCGCTCAGTATCTTGATCTTGCCTTCCGCGCGCGGTGCGGCGGACGCGGGCGCCGCGGCGGGCTGGCGGATCACCACGGTCGCCTCGAAATCCTGAGCCGGCTCATCCTCCATATACTTGAATTCGTGCTGGCCGATCTTGACGACGTCGCCGGTGGACAGCATGCGCTTGCTGACACGCTTGCCGTTCAAATAGGTACCGTTGGTGCTGTTGAGGTCCTCGATGTAGCCGTGCTGCAGCATCAACACCGCCGCGTGCTGACCGCTGACGGTCGCATCGTCGAGCTGAATGTCGTTGTTCGGTTTGCGCCCAATGGTGATGCGCTCCTTGTCCAAGGCGAATTCCTGGACGACCGACCCATCGAGCATGACGATTAGCTTAGCCATGAGTTCTATCCGGCTCTACGTTGAATCCAGACCCCGGTACGGCCCCTGCGCCGCCCGGCAATAGCTCTACTTTACGCGGATCAATATAACAGAAATGTTATCCATGCCACCCCTTTCGTTGGCCATGTCGACCAGCGCCGAGGCAGCGTCGTCCAGTTGATCTTCTCCGGCGTGCACGTTGAGGAGCGTGTGGATTTCCTCATCCGCAACGAGGTCGCTCAACCCGTCCGAGCACAGTAGGAAGAGGTCACCAGGCTCGTAGGTCTCGCTGAGCACGTCCGCCTGCACGGCGCTGTCGATACCCAATGCCCGCGTGATCAGATTCTTGTTGGCCGAGGCCCGCGCCTCCTCGTGGGTCAGGAAGCCGTTTTCCACCAGCTCCTGCACGAGAGAGTGATCGGTGGTCATCTGGCGAAAATCCGGGCCGCGCAGACGATAGATGCGCGAGTCGCCCACATGGGCCAGCGTCAACGTGGGCCCCTGGAACAATACCATGACCACGGTCGTGCCCATCCCCGCACATTGGGGTTGGCCCTCCGCGTGGGACAGGATCGCGCGGTTGGCCGCGCTGATCGCCTCGTGGACGACCGCCGAGAACCCGTAGGCGGCCTCTTTCGACTGGTTGGGATCGTCTCCACCCTCGTCGCCCGCCAGGCTCCGCAGCGATTCGGCGATTGTGTTGCGGATGATATCGACGGCGATCGCGCTGGCCACCTCGCCCGCATTGTGACCGCCCATGCCGTCGGCCAGCAGCGCCAGACCGAGCTCCGTGTCCCAGGCGATATTGTCCTCGTTGTGGTCGCGCATGCGGCCCACGTCGGTCAGTCCGCTGATCAACAATTCGGGCACTGTGTTCACTTTCGTTTACCGTCAGCCTTTCTAGAGCTGGTCTTGACAACGGCGCAGGGCATTGGAGAACTGAACCCCACTTTGGAAACGCTTGTCGATCTCCTTGTTCAAGGCCTTATTGACTACCTTGCTGACGCAGGGCGGCAGGTCCGGTCGAAACATACGCACGTCCGGGTGCTTTTCATTGGCAATCTTGTACATCAGGCTGGCCAATGACTCACCGATGAACGGCAACTCGCCAGTGAGCAGTTGGTAGAGCGTAATCCCCAGTGAGAACAGGTCCGAGCGCCCGTCGACGCGCTTGCCGGCGAGCTGCTCGGGCGACATATACGACGGGCTGCCCAGAATCGTACCCGTTCGGGTCTTACTCGAATCGGTCAAGTGCGCCACGCCGAAGTCCGTGACCTTTACCGTACCAGTCTCCTGATCATAGATGATATTGGCCGGCTTGATGTCCCGATGCACCACATTGTTGTTGTGTGCATAATCAAGCGCCTCACCCACCTGTTCGATAATCTCGAAAACCTTTTCGGCGGGCAGCAGATTGTCCGGCTTGCAGTAGGTGAGCAGGTTTTCGCCCTTGAGGTAGTCCATGGCGATGTAGGCAAGCTCCTGATCCTCGCCCACATCGTAAATGGTGACGATGTTGGGGTGGTTGAGCCGCCCGGCAGTTTCCGCCTCACGGAAGAAGCGTTTACGGACTTCCTCGAGCTGGTCGGAGTCGAACTCCTGCGACAGGGCCATGGTCTTGATGGCCACGGTACGTCCGATCTTCGGATCCCGCCCCAGGTAGACCAAGCCCATCGCGCCGCGCCCCAGCTCGCGCTCGACCTGATAACGGCCCAGCATCGGCTTTTGGACGCCGTTCTTGCTGATGATGAGCGTGCCGCTCGCGTTGCCCGCCCCGCCCTTGCCGAGCACGAACATCGAATCCATTTCCTCGTTGCGCTCGATACGTTCCTTGACGTCGCGGAAGCCCTCGTGCAGGGACTCGATATGACGAAACACCGCGATGGCCTTGTTGAACTGACGCTTGCGTTCGTAATCCAGGCCCAGGTTATATAAGGCGTCGAACAGGCTGTCGCTGGCGATGCATTTGCGAAACTTGTCGAAGGCCAGATCGAGCTGCCCCTGCGTCTGGAAGGATACGCCCAGCAGGCGATTGGACTCGGACAGCTCCACCTGGAACCGGCCCACGCTCTGCTCCAACATGCGCTTGCCCGAGAACAGTACGTACCCCACGAACAGCGCCGCCATCGGGCCCATGAGCTGCAGCCAGATGCCATCGGACATCATCAGGATGAAGTGGGCATTGAGCAGCGCGATGAGCACCAGGGCGCTGAGCGCCAGACCGGTGCTGATTCGAAAGCGCGGCAGTATATACATCAGATACAGCGTAATGATCACCAATGCCAATGCCTGGGCCTTGAAGGTCCATTTGGGTACGCTGTACAGGTCCCCGGTGAGCAGAGCGGATACCGCATTGGCCATCACCATGACCGGAGGCGCCCGGGTGCCGAGCGGCGTTTCATAGGTATCGACGAGGTGCCGGGACGTCAGGCCAATCAGAACGGTCTTGCCCTTGAAATCGCTCTGCTTGACCTTTTTATGAAGGACGTCGGCGAACGAGTACACTTTGAAGGGCGGCTTGCCGTCACGCGCCTTGTAAAAATAGGGGTGGATGAACAGCGCCGAGTCGGTTCGGAAGGTCTCACCGTCGATGCCGACGCCGAAGTCGGGCTGGACCTTGATGTGCTGCACGTTGATATGCAGGCTCCTGGCGGTAAGCAGCAACGCGAACGAGGGGTAGTAGTGCTTGCCGTAGCGCACCACCAACGGAAGGGAGCGCACCTCCTCACCCGCCGAGTCGCGGCTGGGAATATGCCCGATACCGGCGGCGGCCTTGCCGATCACCTCGATGGGCGGGTACAGGGCCCCGGCGACCGGCATGGCCCGCGAGGAGAACACGCCCGACAGGAAGGCGAAACGCGAATCCCCGATGGGCCGGAATTTCCCGAGCGCCTGCTCGGCGACGAACTTGGGGGGCGCCGGCACAGTCTGGTCATCGTCACTCTGCGGCTCATACGTCATCGCCAGGACCACGTCATCCGCACGATTCAACCGTGCGGCCAGAATACCGTCAGTGTCCAGCCCGTTTTCGGCCTGACGCAAGAGCCTGTTCAGGCGCGGCGAACCACGGGACGAATGCGACTCATAGGCCGAGCGCAGCTCGCGGATATATTCCAGGCCGCGGGCGTTCTGAGGGCTGTCGAATGGGAGAGTGATGCCAATGGTCGCGGCGCCGGCGGCGGCGACCTGCTGGGTCACGCTGGCGATCTTGTCGCGCGGCCAGGGCCAGTTACCCAGTTCGCGCAGTGAGGCGGGATCGATGGCGATGACGACGACGTTGTCGCTGGCGGGCCGGCTGGTGGAGAAACGCACCCCCATATCATAGGCGGATCCCTCCAGGCCACGGAGCACGTTCGTGCCGGTGGCGAAGAGGAAGAACAGCCCCACGACCAGCCCCAGGAACCAGTCTTTCTTCCACACCTGACGTTTCACCAACGCTTCATTCCGCCTTTCATTATCATTCTCGGTGGCTGGCCCCCCTGCGCCCCCTGTGTGTTATTCAGACGGCCCCACGCCGAGGACTGTCCCGCTTCGCGGCAGGAGCCACGATGTTAGCCTGTGCTTCCAGCCGGCGGCAACCGAGCCTGACCCTATATATCGGCCATCTCTGAATTTTCTTAGCCCGAACTGACGGCCCCCCGGCCTTCCGTCTTCCCGCGCCCCGTACTCTCAGCTCCCGAAACGGCCATCGCGCAGAAAGCGACAAACCGCCTCCGCGACGGCCGCCGAGACCAGCATCTGGGTATGGGACACGGGCAGCACCTGCTGGGCGCTCGCCCCGTCCAGCCGCGTCTCGCTCAGCGCGACCGTTCCGTCGTGAGGGAGCGGCAGCGAGGCGAACAGCCGGCCCGCGCCCACCGGCCGGCTGCCGGCGATGCTGCCGAGCTCACGGGCCGAATTCCACGGCGCCACCTCGCCGGACAATCCCTCGGCATAGCTGCGCCCCAGGAACCAGTGCCCCCAACGACGGGCCGCCAGGCGATGGGCGACCGCGCTGCCCCCGTGCGGCGTTCCCAGGGTGACGATCCGGCCGGGACGCTGGTCCGGGTGGTCCTGAAACAGCCGGCGTACGACCAGACCGCCCAGGCTGTGGGCGACGAAGTGCACGGTCGGGCCGGGCTGGCTGGCGGCGAAGGCATGGAGCCGCGCCGCAGCCCGCGCCACACCCTCACGGCGCGCCCGATAGCCGAACGAGGCGGGATGCAGGCCGCAGCGGCGAAGACGCCAGGCCAGTAGAGCCATGGAGACGGCGGGCATGAGCAGGCCGTGAACCAGAATCACCGACTCCCCGGACCGCTCAGGCGGGCTCATGCGCCGGCCGCCTTCCTCGATGAGGACGGGAACCGCGACCCGGAGCGAACCGAGCGAGGCACGGACGCGCGAACCGGCCGGGCCCGGCTCAGGAAGCCGCTTCGGTCTTGCCGCCCGCCGACGTCTCGGCGCCTGCGACTCGGGGCGTGCGCAGGCGCAGGCCGAGTTCGCGCAGTTGGGCGTCGTCGACGGCCGAGGGGGCCTGAGTCAACAGGCAGGCGGCGGTCTGCGTCTTGGGGAAGGCCATGACCTCGCGGATGGAACCGGCACCGCTCATCAACATCACCAGCCGGTCCAGGCCAAAGGCGATACCGCCGTGCGGCGGGCAACCGTACTTGAGCGCGTTCAGCAGGAAGCCGAACTTCTCCTCGGCCTCCTCGCGGCTGATGCCGAGCAGCTCGAAGACCTGCGCCTGGACCTCCGGGCGGAAGATACGCATGGAACCGCCGCCGACCTCGGTGCCGTTGAGTACCATGTCGTAGGCCCGCGAGTGGCACTCGCCGGGATCGCGGCACAACTGCTCCAGATGCTCCTCCTTGGGCGCCGTGAACGGATGGTGCAGGGCGGCCCAGCGCTGTGCGGTTTCGTCCCACTCGAACATAGGGAAGTCCACGACCCACAGCGGCCGCCAGCCGTGCTCGACCAGGCCCCGGTCGTAACCGAGCTTGACGCGCAGCGCGCCCAGAGCCTCGTTGACCACGCCCGCCTTGTCGGCGCCGAAGAAGATCAGGTCACCGGTTTCGGCACCCGTGCGCTCCAGAATCGCCTCCACCGCCGCATCGGGCAGGAACTTCAGGATGGGCGACTGCAGGCCCTCGCGGCCTGCGCCGCGGTCGTTGACCTTGATGTAGGCCAGGCCCTTGGCGCCGTAGATGCCGACAAACTTGGTGTAATCGTCGATCTCCTTGCGGGTCAGCTCGCCGCCGGCCGGCAGGCGCAGGGCCGCGACGCGGCCCTTGGGGTCGTTGGCCGGGCCGGAGAAGACCTTGAACTCCACCTCGCTCATCAGGTCGCCCACATCGACCAGTTCCAGCGGCACACGCAGGTCCGGCTTGTCCGAGCCGAAACGGCGCATCGCTTCGGCGTAGCTCATGCGCGGGAAAGACTCGGGCAGCGCGACCTCCAGGACCTGGGCGAACAACTCGCGCATCATGTCCTCCATCAGGCCCATCAGGGTGTCCTCATCGAGGAAGGAGGTCTCGATATCGAGCTGGGTGAACTCGGGCTGGCGGTCGGCACGCAGGTCCTCGTCGCGAAAGCAGCGCACGATCTGGTAGTAGCGGTCGACGCCCGACATCATGAGCAACTGCTTGAACAGCTGCGGAGACTGCGGCAAGGCAAAAAAGGAGCCCTGGTGGGTGCGGCTGGGCACCAGATAATCGCGGGCCCCCTCGGGCGTGGCACGGGTGAGCATCGGCGTCTCGACATCGAGGAAGCCGTGCTCGTCGAGGAAATAGCGCAGCCGGCGCGTGATCTCCGAGCGCAGGCGCAGTCGGGTCATCATCTCCGGACGGCGCAGATCGATATAGCGGTAGCGCAGCCGGTGCTCCTCGGAGACATCGTCGTCGTCGAGCTGAAACGGCGGCGTCTCGGCGCGGTTGACGATCTCCAGGGTCCGGCCCAGCACCTCGACCTGGCCGGTAGGCAGGTCCGGGTTTTCGGTCCCCTCGGGACGGCGGCGAACCCGGCCCGTCACCTGCAGCACGTATTCGTTGCGCACGCGCTCGGCGATCTGGAAGGTCTCCGGCGTATCCGGGTCGAAGACCACCTGGACCAGGCCTTCCCGGTCGCGCAGGTCGACAAAGATTACCCCGCCGTGATCGCGCCGGCGGTGAGCCCAGCCGCAGAGGGTCACTTCCTGATCGATGAGCTGTTCGTTGACTTGCCCACAGTAATGGGTGCGCATGTTCATGTCCTTGCAGGGGGTGACGAGACCCGCAACGTGAAAAGCGGAGATGGTACGGAAGCACCGCCCCGATGGCAACTCGGACGGCCAAATCGAGGAGTT
>DATFLL010000084.1:0-5753 GCA_035267785.1 Gammaproteobacteria bacterium
CAAAAGGGCGCACTGATGGAGACAGAGATCGTGAGCGAATCCAACGAAGTCGATCCGGAACCGAACCTCGAGCGCCGTACCCGTCGACAGTTCTCCGGTGCCGAGAAGAAGCGCCTCATCGAGGAGATGGACGCCCTTCCCGTAAGCGCCGCTAAATCGACGCTCTTGCCTCAGGCGTATTGAGCGACTTTTTTTGCAGCCGGCAACTCGACATTCCACGCCAGCAACGCTTCGATCTTTTCCACCGTATCGGCCTCGGCGATGCGCGCGAGCACGTGGTTGATATAGGCTGAAGGCTCGAGGCCATTGGCCCTGGCCGTTTCGACCAGGGAGTAACAGGTGGCGCTGGCCCGCGCGCCCTGGGTGGTATCGGCGAACAACCACGCCTTGCGACCCACGGCGAACGGACGGATGGCGTTCTCGGCGAGCACGTTGCTGATCCGCAGATCGCCGCGCTCGCAGTACCCGATCAGCGAAGCCCATTGGTTGAGGGTGTAGTCCATGGCCTTGCGCGTGAGCGAGCCTTTCAGGACCTTGCCGACGTTGGCCTCCAGCCAGGTTCTGAACGCCTTGAGCACGGGCAGGCTCTTTTGCTGGCGTAGCCGACAACGCTCGCCTTCACCGAGATCGCGCGCGGCCTTCTCGATCGCGTAGAGCTTGCCGATATACCCCAGCGCCACGTCGGCTTGCCCCGCCTGGCGCTTGTTGCCCCTTCCCGGCGCGGCCCGGGCAGCTTCCACGAACTTGCGCCGGGCATGGTCCCAGCAGCCTATGCGGGTCAACCCGTTGGCCGCACAGACCTGTCCGTAGCCGGAGTAGCCATCGGCTTGCAGAATGCCTTTGAAGTCGTCGAGCAAGCGCACGGGGACCTTGCCGCCGCGCGACGGGTCATACTCGAACAGCACCGAGGGTTGATCCGGTGGACCGCCCCGGGTCACCCACATCCATTTGTCGGATTGGGCCGTTTTGCCGTCCTCCTTGAGCACCTGGATCCGCGTTTCATCGGCCTGCAGGTAATCGCCGGCGTTCTGGGTTTCGCGCATCAGGTTGATCAGCGGGCTGAACACGCCGTGCAGGCGGATGATCCAGTGGGCCATGCTGGTGCGGCTGATTTCGTGGCCGTGGCGCTTGAGCATCTGCTCGAGCCGGTAGAGCGGCAGGCCGTCGGCGTACTTCGAGGTGATGAGCCAGGCCAGCAGCGACGGCGTGGCAATGCACTTGCCGAGCGGATGCACCGGGCGGGGCGCGGCGAGCATGCGCTCGCCGCCGTGGTGCTCGAACACGGCCTTTTCCTGCCAGTACTCCAGGACCTTGAGCTCGGCGGGGATGAACTGCAGTTCTTCCTTGACCTTGGTGAAGAAGGTCCTGCTCGCGCCGGCTTTCTCCTCGTCGGTCAGCGTCAGCTCGATGCGTTCACGCAGCAGTGCATCGGAGAAGCCGCGCTGGCGGCGCCTGCGCGCGGTGCGCGGGGCGGCTTCATCTTCGTCTTCGACGTCCTCGGGCAGTTGATCGCGCAGGGCCTCGATCCCCGCTTCGAGCTCGGCCTCGTCGAACAGGGTGACCTGATCGCGCGATTGCTCGCTGCTCGCGGCGAACTGCTGGATCTTCTTGTGACGCAGCAGTTCTTCGAGGATCGCGATGCGAGCGTTGCGTTGTTCGATCGCCTGGTCACGCTGCTCGAGCGCTTCTTCTTTGTCGGATAATTGCTGCTGAAGGTCGCTGATCATGCCCCGCATTTCAGCGCCCGATAGGCCGCTGGAATCGGCGATGAATGGGGCATTGTCAGGCGTTGTCCGCATCGCATAATGATAGCAAAAACAACGTTGTGATGCCCTCGAAAAAGGCTATCCGACGTGCTCGTAGTGCAGGACTTTATGACCGCGCAACAGGGTGATGTCGTAGCCGTCGAGCAGCCAGTTGATCTGCTCGCCATTCAGCGCCATCAGCTCATCGCGCGGGCCCGGCCACTTGAAGCGCTCCTCGGCCAGCGCCTTGTAATACAGCACGAAGCCGTTGTCTTCCCACATCAGGCACTTGATCCGGTTGCGCTGGCGATTGGTGAACGCGTAGAGCGCGCCGGAGAACGGATTATGCCCGAACTCCTGCTCCACCAGCAGCGCGAGACCGTTCGCCTGCTTGCGGAAATCCACTGGCGCCCGATACAGGTAGATCTCCGGCAGGTCCCATGACGGGCGCAGGTATCGGCGACGCATCACAGCTGCCTCAACACCGCGCCCAGCAGCTCGATATTGCCCGCATGCAGACCGGTGATCGACACGCCGCCGGGCAGCAACACGCTCAGCCCCTGCGTTGCTTGCGCGTCGGCAACCGGTGTCACCCGCGCAAAGCCGCTCGGCGCCGAACCCTCAGCAACACGAGCCGGAGCGGCCAGCTTCCTGCGCCAGTAGACAAATCGCGAATAGATCAGCGAATGCTGCTTACAGTAGGCCATCGCCGACAAGCCGGAGGTCTGCCAGGCCGTGATATGCTGCTGCCAGCCCTGCTCTCGCTCGGTGCGCGTCATGCTGACTCCCCCTGACGTTGAAAAGGAAGTCAGTGTGCGTAATCCAAGCGCTCGAATGTAGGTGCTGATTTATTGGCGCTTACGAAACAACCGGGCGGCGCTGATCACCGGACCGGGAACGTTGCAGCACCATCATGCCTCACGACCCCTTTGGCGGAGAGCAGACCGCCGAGGCCGGGTCGCGTGCCCCATCATCTGATTACGCCGCGCCCCATGTCACCTGCTCCATGACCGAGATCGATACATCATGGCGAAGGCGCACATCGTTCCATAGGCGCGTACGGATCGCGGCTCGGTCGGTCTCAAACAGCGAGGTCAGCACCCCGTCGAGTGTCACCGCCGCCGCATTCGACCGATCAATCATCACCTGATCCACCGTGCCCAGCAGGACCTCGCTGGCGTCGAGCGCGATGATCAGCGACTCATCGCTGCCGGCCCCCAGGTTGTTCGGGATGTTGTTGGTCGGATAGATCGGCCAACCAAACAAGCGCCCCGCGTCGACCTCCGCACGCAGCACGAACTGCCCCTGCGAGTTCAGCAACGTCCGCAGGTAGTTCACGCTGCGCGGCGACATGATCCACACGGGCGTGCGCAGGGGCACATCGTTGTTCGCGAGGTTGTCCATTGCCGTCGCGAGGTCCGAGATCGTGTTGGCGACATTCACCGTCGCGTTGGCGTCGAAGACGTTCGCGACAGCCAGCCGCCTGATTGACCAACCCGAGTGGCTCCGCCTCGGTACCCGAGCCGCGTAGCAGTTTGTCGTCTTCGGTCGCCCCGATGCTTGCGAGCAGATCATCCAGCACGACCCCATCGATGTCGGACTCCATCCCGAAGCGCAGCAGCTCGTTCGAAATGACTGTGAGCGCCGCGAGCTTCTTCGCGACAAGCTGCACCGCTCCCATCTGCACATCCGACGACGGGATCGCCGCACCCTCCGCGGTGTATGCGCTTGTCGTCCCCGCATCGATCCTTGGGGTCCGCATCGCCCCGCGCGGGATCTGGACCTCCCGCACACCGATCCTGCGGACGACGGAGACCGGGCGCAGGAGTTCGATGACATCATCCGCGACATCATCCGCAATGAGGAGCCCGCCACCCGCTGCGGAACCCGCGCTCATCGCGCGCCCGTAGGCGTCTTCGATCTCCAACGTGCGGGCTGCTTCGCGGGTCGCGAGGGTGTCGCCCTGTCCAATCCCACACGCCATCGCCAGCCGGGCGAAGGTGCGTGCGCCACGGGACAGCCGCACCCCGCGCTTGGGTGTGGCGGTGCTGCCATCACCGTTGAGGATCTGGTCGCGGTAGCCGGCGCCCGATTGCTTCATGATGTCCTGCACCGCCGCCTCGGCTGCGGACCGGACTTCATCATCAATGAGCGGGCGGGCGGACCTGTGCGCGCAGATCGGCGCGTTGCTTTTGAGTCAAAGGCATTGGATTTCTCCCAATGTGTCAGTGCCGCGCGGTCGTCGCGCAGCGTCATTCAGTTCTGATCAAAGGGAGCGATTGGATCGGGAGCCCATCATCGGCGGCGGCAGCATCAATGTTTGCTGCGCTCCGGATGGCGACCGCGGCAGCTCGGGCCGCGCGCCGCTGGGCACCGCAGGATGCGCGACAGGGCACGCGGGCGGCCCCGCCAACCCCGACGCAATCGAGATACCCCCGATATCATGGCGCGCGCAGCGAAGCAATCCGGAGCGGCCGTGCAGAATCCCTCGCCGCATGGATCGCCGCGTCGCCTGACCGGCGCCTCGCGAGGACGAAGGCGGCATCTCGACACGGCTGCCGCGGCGCCGGTACCTGGGCACCCGCCGACCATGGACGCCATGCGCCACCTGTGCCATCTTGCGTCATGCGGCGCCGCTGGGGAGTCGGTCCGCTCTCATCCAACCATGGGAGTGTGTCGACATGAACCGAGCCATCACGGTGCTGTGCACCCTCGTTCCATCCGTTGTTCTCGCGCCGGCCGCCTTCGCGGCCCCGCCCTCGCCCGCTGACGCCAACCGCGTCGTCGAGTACTACTACAGCGACGCCGGCGCGCCGGTGCTCATGAACTTCAAGCTCTGCTCCGGCGTCTACGAGGAGGGGCCGGACAAGAACAACTGCCTTGAGGAGCTGGACCCGAAGTCCATCGAGCAGGGGACCGACGTGTACATCTGGATGAAGTTCCTGGTCCCGCGGGACGCCAAGGCGAGCATCCTCACCCAGCTCAACCACAAGGGCATCACGCGCAAGACCTTCAATCGTGACCTGGACGGAGCGATCCGCTACCGCACCTGGCACACGACGCAGTTCGAGAGCCCGGGACAGTGGGAGGTGGCCGTCTTCCACGAGGGCGTGAACGACGTGGAGAAGCTGCAGTCGATCACGGTCAACGTGAAATGACGGCAGGTGGCGGTGGGCCGTGCGAGCCCACCGCCATGCGCCATCCGGCCGGGCCGGGTCGGCTCAGCGGCCGGCGACGGGGGTGAGCTGGGCGCCGAGCTCGGCCCCCCGGGCCGGACAGCTGCGAGGACACCCCGCAGGGGATGAGCACGCGGTCTCCTCTCCTTCGCGAGCCATTTCGTTGACGTCCTCCCCGCCCCAAAGCGCGGGGAGGATGTCAATTTGTCATCGGTCTTCCTCGTGATCGTCTCCAGCCGGCGACACCACCGCCGTGATGCCTTCGAAGTACCGGATGACGACGCGCTGCCCCTCGCGCACGGATTCGCCCTCGGCGGAACGCACCGGGAATCGGTTCCCCTGGTAGCGGATGCCGACGCTGTCGCCCTCGCGCACGACCGTGGCCACCGTGCCGGGCTCCGCGCCGGTGCCCACTGGGCCGGCCGCGGCATCCGCGCGCAGGTACGGCCGCACGGCCTTGACCAGGAGGGGACCGAGTACGGCCGCGGCCACGCTCACGACGCCGACCTGCAGCATGAGCGATGCACCACTGGTCGCGGCGACCAGTGCGCCGACGGCGCAGGCCAGCGCCACGGCGAGCAGCGTGAAGCTACCGGCGAACACCTCGGCGAGCGCGAGCAGCAGCGCGAGAATCAGCCATCCATGCCAGGCATCGAATCCCATCGACGCAATCCAGATCGTGGGCGGGCACACCGCGGCGGGCGCGAACCGGGATTGTTCCAACGCCGCCCCGTCAGCGCAAACATCATTCGGCCACTGCACACTTGCGCAGTGCAGCCGACCGACCCAACACCGTGTCGCGGGACCGCCGGCTTGCGACGGCACAGCCCGG
>DATFLL010000085.1:0-4272 GCA_035267785.1 Gammaproteobacteria bacterium
CCACAGCGACGAGTACTCTCCGCGATGCTCCTGGACCAACCGCACCGCCCGTTCCCGGACCTCAGGTGAAAACTTGTTTGACTTGTTCATGGCTCCATTCTCTCAGATGTTGGAGCCTCCTCAAAACCCGGGGCGGTTCAGCCTGCCGAAAACCGGGTGGTCTTAGTGAGTGCCAGAATAGCAGAAATGGAAGGCCGCTGGGGAACCGGGGCCAGGTTTTGCAACGTGATATTGGTAGCGCAGTGGGCAGGCAATAATGGGCACACGTCAAAGCCCTTCGGGAGCGACCGGGACAGATCTGTGTTCTGGAGGCCGCCGAAGCGAAGCGAGGAACGAGCGGCCCTCGCTCTGACTCGAATTTGCGCTTCCACCGTCAGCGGGTCAACTGGCCATACAGCAACGGCAGCCTCGAAGGCAGTTCGGAAGGCTTGCGGATGATGGTGAAGTTGTTTTTGCCGAAGATATGCGGCAGGTATTCGTGGGCCTCTTGATCGATGGTGACGCAGAAGGGGCGCAGCCCCCGGCGGCGTGCGGCCTGCAGCGCGTTGCGGGTGTCCTCCACGCCGTAGCGGCCTTCGTAGTGGTCGGCGTCGTTGGGTTTGCCGTCGGTCAGAAGCAACAACAGGCGCTCGCGGGAGCTTTGTCCGGCGAGGATATCGGCGGCGCGCCGGATGGCGGCACCCATGCGGGTGTAATAGGCTGGCGCGATGGCATTGATACGGCCTCGTACCGTGGCGTTGTACGGCTCGCCGAAGCCCTTGAAGGTGTGAAGGCGTACGTCCGCGCGCCGCTTTGAGCTGAAGCCGTACAGCGCGAAGCGGTCTTTGGTCAGTGACATCGCTTCGGAGAACAGGAACAGACTGTCGCGGATGACATCGATGACGCGTCGCTCGGCATCGATCGATGCCTCGGTCGAGAGCGAGAGGTCGGCGAGCAGCAGGCAGGCCAGATCCCGCTCGCGTTTGCGCATATCGATATAGAAACGGCTCTCGCCGCCGCGGCCGTGCGCCCGGTGGCGAATATAGGGGTCGAGGTCTATCTCGTTGGCCTCGGGCTGTCCCTTGAGCCGTTGACGTACGGGCGTCAGCGCCTCGAACTGTTTTTTCAGCCTGCGCTGACTGCGTTTCAGGTGCTCGGGCAGGCCGCAGGGCTGAGCGTCGTCGATCGGCTGTGCCGTCACCCGGCACTGGTCGGGCTTGAGGGTCCGTGTGCGGTAGTCCCATTCGGGGAGTATGACGTCGCCTTGGACCGGGGCGTGGTCCTCCTCCGCCGGTCGCAGGTCGAGCTCCATGCGCAGCTTTTTGGCGATGCTGCGCTGGTCGCGGGCGATGCTGATGGTGTCCAGGTCGTCGGCGACCTGGGTCGGGTCCTCGTCCTCGTTTTCCTGGATCTCGTGTTCCACCTTGGCATATTCGGTCCAGCTGAAGACCGATTCGGGCCGGAACAGCAGCAGCCCGCCGCGGCGTTCCGGCGCTTCGGTGTATTCGGCACGACGCCGCTTTTTGTCCACGCGTACGGTGCTCGTCTCCTGGCTTACCGACGGCTCCGGGGTATTGTCCGAGTATGGCGCCACCGACTGCCGCGCCTCAGGGCGCAACCACAACACTACGGGATGCGGTGGCCTGCGGGCCGCCGGCAGCTCGGCCACGGTGCCGGGGCGATGCAGTGCCTCGCGGATCGCCAGCTCGCGCCGCGCCTCGTTCGGTGCGAGTGTTTCGGGGCCGGGGCGCTGGGCGATGGAGACCTCCACGAGGCGCCGGTAACTGGCGGCGAGACCGGGAAAATCGCGGATTACGGCGGCGGCCGCGACCTGGTTTCTGGTGAACCACGGCAGGTGCGGTCCCACGTCGTGGGCACACAGTGCGGCGAGCCACAGGTACAACTCCCGATTCAGGCTTGGTTCGGCGAATCGATCGATCGTCAGCGGAAGCCGCAGCGCCTGGGCGTCGACCCACGCCAGGTCCACCTTCCGGTCGGTGCCGGCGAGTCGGGCGCGAAGCGTGCGTCGGGCACCATGCACGGTTTGGTCGCCGGCCTGGAGGGCCACGCCGTGGTCGCCTCCCAGGGCACGGAAGAGCAGTGCGACGGGGCGCGAGACGCTGTCCAGCTCGACGGCGGCGGCGGGATAGCGACGGTCTGCGATACGATTGATCAGCCGGTGCCACAGGATGCCGATACGTTCTTCCATGCCGTGCCTTCCGGATCAGTTGCCGAATACGGCGGTGACCACTTCCATCAGTGCTGCGGTGATCTCCGGATCGTCGGAGAGACATTCGACCATCGCCGCGCGGCAGGCGGCGCGGGGCGGACAGCCGCCGGCGATCAGCTTGGCGGCGTCGACGACGAGGCGTGTACCCGGCGCCTCGTCCAGGTCGTGTTCGGCGGTGTTGCGAATGGCGCGTGTCAGGTTCACGAGCCGCTTGGCGGTGTCCCGATCGACGCTCGATTCGGATAGCACGATCTCGATTTCCAATTCCGGTTCAGGGAAGTCGAAGGCCAGGGAGATGAATCGCTGACGGGTGCTGGGCTTCAGTCCCTTCAGCAGCTGCTGGTAGCCGGGATTGTAGGAGACCACCAGCATGAAATCCGGCGGCGCCTCGAGCAGCTCGCCGGTGCGATCGATCGGCAGGATGCGCCGGTCGTCGGACAGTGCGTGCAGCACCACGGTCGTATCCTTGCGTGCCTCCACCACCTCATCGAGGTAACAGATGCCGCCGTGGCGCACTGCCTGGGTCAGCGGCCCGTCCGCCCAATAGGTCCCGGTGGCGTCAATCAAGTGGCGGCCCACCAGGTCGGCCGCGGACAGATCGTCGTGGCATGAGACCGTGTACAAGGGCCGTTCCAGCCGTGCGGCCATGTGCTCGACAAAGCGTGTCTTGCCGCAGCCCGTCGGGCCCTTGATCAGTACCGGCAAGCGGCTGCGGTAGGCGAGCTCGAACAGCTCGACCTCGTCCGAGGTCGGAGTATACTGCGGCAGCTGATCCGGTAGTCGCAGCGCGCTGGCGCTAGAAGTGGCATGCATTGTGTTGCTCCTTTCCTTATGCGATCAAGTAGGCCGTTGCAATCAAACCGCCGACGACGACCAGGTAGGCGAACATCGCGGTTCGCCACAAGGAACGCACCCGGCGCAGCCCCATGAAATAGTCCGCGATCAGTTGACCCTTGATCAGCGTGAGGGCCAGTACGGCCATGACCAGCGCCGGACCGCTGCCCGAGGCGCCGAGGCGGAGACTTGCGAGGGTGAGTACAAGCAGTAGCGTCCACGTACTGGTGCACGGCAGCGGTCGTATCGATGTAAGCTTCATAGTGGCGTGCCTCAACGGATGACATAGACCAGGGCGAACAGGATGATCCACACGAGATCCACCATGTGCCAGTAAGAACCGCCGGTCTCCACGCCGGCGTGGTCCTCGACACCGTAGCGGCCCGCGTAGGCCTTGTAGGCGACGACGGCCAGGATCGCCATTCCCATTAGAACGTGCATGAAATGGAAGAAGGTGAGTGACAAATAGAACATGTCGAACAGGTTGGTGGAGAGGGTAATACCGTGCGCGTAGTCCTGATGGAACTCGAACAGCTTCAGTGCCAGGAACACGACGCCCAACCCGAGCGCGCCGGTGAGCCAGTGACCGCACAACAAACCCCTGCCGTCCTTGATGGCCCGGGTGGCCCGGGCGACGAAGTAGCTGCTGGTGACCAGCACCAGCGTATTGGCGGCACCGAGCCCGCGGTTCAGGGCGAGCTGCGATTGGTTGAACAGATCGACATGGGCTGCCCGGGCGAACGCGAAGGCGGAAAACAGGACTCCGAATACCGTGAGCTCCGCGAAGATAAAGACCCATATCGCAAAATCTCCCGGCAACGCGTGGGGTGGATCGGAAATGTTCTCCATGGGTGCGTACGTCCGATTGGAAGTTGGGTAGGGCGGGGTCGAAGCCCCGCCGGTTGGTTACCGGATCAGCTGGCCAGCGCCCTGATCGCCTCGTCGGAGTATTCGTACTCGCCGGACATGAAGAAGCTGCGCAGATAGACCACCAGGCCGCCAAAGAAGCACAGTCCACAGAACTCGCGCAGCCAGAAGAATACCCGCTCCTTGCTCTGCACCTGCATGAAGCCCAGCGGATGAGCTCCCATGCGCTGCAGAAACGCCGTGACAATACCGGCCCCGGTGAGGGCGAGCGTAATGCCGATCATGCTGATTACCATGATCCAGAAGCCGGACATTTCCCAACGCTGAGCCGCTGCACTGTTGGCCTCGCGCCCCCGCAGCAG
>DATFLL010000086.1:0-24432 GCA_035267785.1 Gammaproteobacteria bacterium
CGATCGCCCGATCCGCCCGCTGTTCCCCAAGGGCTTCACCAACGAAGCCCAAGTCGTCGCCACCGTTATCTCGCTGAACCCCGAAATCGATCCGGACATCCCGGCAATGATCGGTGCCTCGGCTGCCCTGGCCCTGTCCGGCGCGCCCTTCAACGGCCCGATCGGCGCGGCGCGCGTCGGTTACAGCAACGGTGAGTATGTGCTCAACCCGACCCTCTCGCAGCTCAAGGACTCCCAGCTCGACCTCGTGGTCGCCGGCACCCAGAGCGCGGTCCTGATGGTCGAGTCCGAGGCCAAGGAGCTGCCCGAGGACGTGATGCTCGGCGCCGTGATGTACGGCCACGAGCAGATGCAGCTGGTCATCGACAATATCAACGCCCTGGTCAAAGAGGCCAACGTCCAGTCCTGGGACTGGCAGGCGCCGGCCAAGGACGAGTCGTTGGAATCCGCCGTGGCCGCCGCCGGCGAGGCCGCCATCGCCGAGGCCTACACGATTACTCAGAAGCAGTCCCGGTATGCGCGCCTGGACGAGGTCCGCGCCGATATCATGGCCAAGCTGACCGGCGAGGATGGTCAATACGGCGCCGAAGAGGTCCGCGGCGCCATCGAGAAGCTGGAAAAACGCATTGTGCGCGGGCGTATCATTGCCGGCGAGCCGCGCATCGACGGGCGGGATCAGAGCTCGGTGCGGCCCATCAGCGTGCGCGTCGGCGTGCTGCCGCGCACCCACGGCTCGGCCCTGTTCACCCGCGGCGAGACCCAGGCGCTGGTCATCACCACGCTGGGCACGGCCCGCGACGCGCAGGTCATCGACGCCATCGAGGGCGAGCGCCGCGAGCCCTTCATGCTGCACTACAACTTCCCGCCGTACTGTGTCGGCGAGACCGGCATGGTCGGCAGCCCCAAGCGCCGCGAGATCGGCCACGGCCGTCTGGCCAAGCGCGGCGTGGCCGCGGTGATGCCCGATCCCGACGGCTTCCCCTACAGCATCCGCGTCGTCTCCGAGATCACCGAGTCCAACGGCTCGAGCTCCATGGCCTCGGTCTGCGGCACCTGCCTGTCGCTGATGGACGCCGGCGTGCCCGTCAAGACGCCGGTGGCCGGCATCGCCATGGGTCTGGTCAAGGAGGGCGATCAGTTCGCCGTCCTGTCCGACATCATGGGCGACGAGGACCACCTCGGCGACATGGACTTCAAGGTCGCGGGCAGCGATTCGGGCGTGACCGCCCTGCAGATGGACATCAAGATCGAGGGCATTACCCGCGAGATCATGGAAAAGGCCCTGTCGCAGGCCAAGGATGGGCGTATGCACATCCTGTCCAAGATGAACGAGGTCATCTCCACGCCGCGTACCGAGATGTCGAGCTACGCTCCGCGTTACATCACCTTCAAGATCGACCCGGAAAAGATTCGCGACGTCATCGGCAAGGGCGGTGCCACCATCCGAGCCATTACCGAGGAGACGGGAGCCAGCGTGGATATCACCGACGACGGCTCCGTCAAGGTCGCCTCGGTCGACCAGGCCGCCGGCGAGGAGGCGCGCCGCCGCATCGAGCAGATCACCGCCGATGTCGAAGTGGGCAAGGTCTACGAGGGCCGCGTCGCCAAGCTGATGGATTTCGGCGCCTTTGTGACCATCCTGCCCGGCAAGGACGGGCTGGTGCACATCTCGCAGATCTCCGAGGAGCGCGTCGCCAACGTCAGCGACAAGCTTTCCGAGGGCGACCTGGTCAAGGTCAAGGTCCTGGAGATCGACAAGCAGGGCCGCATTCGCCTTAGCATGAAGGCGGTCGGGACCTGAGCGGCTGTCGCAAGCGCGCAAGGCGTATCGTCGAAAAGGGGCCTTCGGGCCCCTTTTTGCTGTCGGCGATGGCGCTGTGGGATACTTCCCTGACACCCGGCGGCGAAGTGGCGTTCGGGGTGAGCTTCCAGAGTGGTCTACATGGCAAGATTGGATTTTCTTCTCGCGCGCCGCTGGGCGCGACTCGTGGTGCTCTGCGCGGCGGCGCTCGGTCTGGCCGGCTGCGCGGCCCCGGGTGTGCCGTCGCGCGATGCGGGCACAGGCTTGGTGTTCGGGCACATTACGGTGCCCCAGCGCCTCACGCACGTGTACCTGTATGAGATGGGCCGGGCCTATATCGGTACGTTGAACATGCCGCGGGCCACGGTGTACCGCAACGGTGACTTTGCCTTCGCCAATCTCCAGCCCGGCGATTATTACCTGGCCGGCTTTACCGATCGCACTCGCACCTATTGGGTAAACTACACCAAGGGCTCGCTGCAGCGGGCACTGATCCACGTGGGCAAGGATCAGGTGCTGTTCGCGGGCGCCTTCCAAATCACCGACGTCGACTCAAAACGATTCGGCAACGGCTCGTTCGATATCCGGCGCGTGACGCGTCCCACGGCATCGGACATTCTGCAACGACTGCAGGCGCGGGTGGGGGACAGCGGCTGGGGGCCGCTCATCGAGGCCAGTCTCAAGTCGCGGCGCTGAGTCCGGTTCGCATCAGCGGATGCAACTGTTCGACGATGCGCTCTTCGAGCCAGTAACGGGGCCGCCAGGGCCAGCGTCCGGTGACGAAACCCACATGGCCCCCGCGCGGTGACAGTTCGAGGGTGACGGCCGGTGCCAATTCCTGCTCGTCGGGCAGTGCATCGCGTGTAAGAAAAGGGTCGTCCTCGGCCTGCAGAATCAAAGTCGGCACCTGGATGTCTCCCAGGAAGGGGCGGCTGCTCGAGCGGGCGTAATAGTCGTGTGCATCGCGAAAGCCGTGCAGCGGTGCCGTGACGGCGTTGTCGAAGGCGCGAAATGTGCGCAGGCGGCGCAGTTCGTGCAGGGCGAGCGGTGCACTGAGCTCGCGGCTGCGGAATTTGCGGCCTACGGAGCGGCGCAGGCTGCGCAGCAGATAGGCCTGATACAACCGGGAGGCGCCCTGCTCCAGACGGTCAGCGGCGCGGTCCAGGCGCAAGGGGACCGAGACAGCGACGGCCTGCGCTAGGGGATTGTCGCCGCCGGTCTCGCCCAGCCATTTCAACAGTACGTTGCCCCCGAGCGAATAGCCCACTCCCGCCAACGGTATGTCCGGATGGCGCCGCCGCAGCTCGGTCGCGACGTGGTTGACGTCGCCCGTTTCGCCCGAGTGATAACTGCGCGCCAGGCGGTTGGGTTCGCCGCTGCAGCCGCGAAAGTGCATCAACACCGCGCGCAGACCGCGGGCGTGCAGGGCGCGCATGATGCCCGCGGCGTAGTGCGAGTGCACGGACCCCTCCAGACCGTGAAGCACCAGTACCAAGGGGCCACTCGTGCCCGGCGTCCAGTCCAGATCCAGGAAGTCGCCGTCGGGCAGTTCCAGGCGTTCGCGCCGAAGCGCCGGCTGCGGACGTGGCCGTATCAGGCTCGGCCACAGGGTCTGCAGGTGCGGTCCCGGCAGCCACCAGGCGGGACGAAACGAGGAGGTGACGATGCGTCCGACGTCGGCCGCGCGCGAAGGCGCGGCCTCCTCGGAGCGCTCCGTGGAGCTACTGGTGGGCGCGGTTTGCAAGGAGGTCCTCGACCACCGACGGATCGGCGAGCGTGCTGGTGTCGCCGAGGCTGTCGACCTCGTTGGCCGCGATCTTGCGCAGGATGCGGCGCATGATCTTGCCCGAGCGAGTCTTGGGCAGGCCCGGTGCCCATTGGATGACATCGGGCGTGGCGATGGGTCCGATCTCAGATCGCACCAACGTTACGAGCTCCTTGCGCAGTTCCTCGGTGGGCTCGACGTCCTTGACCAGGGTGACATAGGCATAGATGCCCTGGCCCTTGATATCGTGCGGGAAACCGACCACTGCCGCTTCGGCGACGGCCTCGTGCAGCACCAGCGCGCTTTCCACCTCGGCCGTGCCCATGCGGTGGCCCGAGACGTTGAGCACGTCGTCGACGCGGCCGGTGATCCAGTAATAGCCGTCGGCGTCGCGTCGGGCACCGTCACCGCTGAAGTACATGCCGGGATAGGCCTTGAAGTAGGTGTCGACGAAGCGCTGGTGATCGCCGTAGACGGTGCGCATCATGCCAGGCCAGGGGTGGGTGATCACCAGATTGCCTTCGGATTCGCCTTCCAGGAGATTGCCCTCGTTGTCGACCAGGGCCGGCTGCACACCGAAGAAGGGGAAGGTGGCCGAGCCCGGCTTGAGCTTCGTCGCCCCCGGCAGGGGCGTGATCATATGACCGCCCGTCTCGGTCTGCCACCAGGTGTCGATCACGGGGCAGCGCTCGTCGCCGACCACGCGGTAGTACCACTCCCAGGCCTCGGGATTGATGGGCTCGCCCACGGTGCCCAGGATGCGCAGGCTCTTGCGCGAGGTGTTTTTCACCGGTTCGTCGCCTTCGCGCATCAGGGCGCGGATCGCCGTCGGCGCCGTATAGAAGATGTTGACGTTGTGCTTGTCGCAGACCTGCCAGAAACGCGAGGCGTCGGGATAGGTCGGTACGCCCTCGAAGATCAGGCTGACCGCCCCGTTGGCCAGCGGACCGTAGACGATGTAGGTGTGACCCGTGACCCAGCCGACGTCAGCCGTACACCAATAGATATCGCCGTTGTGATAGTCGAAGACGTACTTGTGCGTCATGGCCGCGTAGAGCAGGTAGCCGCCGGTGGTGTGCAGCACGCCCTTGGGTTTGCCGGTGGAGCCGGAGGTGTACAGGATGAACAGCGGGTCCTCGGCGTCCATTTCCTCGGCCGGGCAGTCCGCGGAGGCCTCGGCCATCGCCTCGTGGTACCACACGTCGCGCTCGTCGTGCCAGTTGACCTTGCCCTGGGTGTGCTGGACGGTCAGCACGGTATGCACGTTCGGGCACTCCAGCAGGGCCTTGTCGGTATTGTTCTTCAGAGCCACGGCCTTGGCACCGCGCACGCCCTCGTCGGCGGTGATGACCACGCGGCAGTCCGAATCCAGGATACGGTCCTTGAGCGACTCGGGCGAGAACCCGCCGAACACCACCGAATGGACGGCGCCGATGCGCGCACAGGCCAGCATGGCGTAGGCCGCCTCGGGGATCATGGGCATGTAGATGCAGACGCGGTCGCCTTTCTTGACGCCGCGGGCCTTGAGCACATTGGCCAGCTTGCAGACCTCGGCGTGGGCCTCGCGGTAGGTGATCTTCTTGTCGACCTTGGGGTCGTCGCCTTCCCAGATGAAGGCGACCTGGTCGCCGCGGGTCTCCAGGTGGCGGTCCAGGCAGTTGTAGGCGACGTTGAGCTTGCCGCCGTCGAACCAGCGGATGTCGGCCTTGTGGAAGTCCCATTCGAGCACCTTATCCCAGGGTTTGAACCAGGTCAGGAAGCTCTCGGCCTGCTCAGCCCAAAAGCCCTCGGGGTCGTCGACGGAACGCTGGTACATCGCCTGGTAGTGGTCGGCATCGATATGGGCCTGTTTGGCGATTTCGGCGGGGACGTCGTACAGCTTTGCCTCGGACATGGGGGGTCTCCTGTTTGTTTGTTGTTGCCGGCCGAGTTGCCAGAGAGCGGCACGGGCCGTGGGACTCGGTGCGCCCCTGATGCCGGGGGACGCAGCGTGCAAGCGATTCCGCGCGGCGGCGTCATTCGAGCGATGATTGTAAGTATAGGAGCAGCATAACGAAATTCATCGGCTCAGAACGAAACTATACCAGTTCCCGTCCCCGGTTGCGGCACCGACACGGCGGGTGCGTGGTCTCTATTTTCGCGCCATCGCGTCGCGGATGCCACCTGCATTGGGTTGGACAGTCGCGCCGGCGCCCGTCGGTGGGGCCGCGCGGCAGGGGGCCCGGCCGCTGCGAATTAGATGTCGCTGTCGTACTGCCGGTCGCGCAGTCTGGCCACCGGCGCCTGTGCATCGACCGAGCGTGCGGCCAGGACGGCGAAGATTTGTGCCGCAGTCTGCGCGTCGCCGCGGGCCGTGTGCCGGCCGGTTACCGCCACGCCGCAGGCCCGCGCGACGTCCTCCAGGGTGTAGTGGCCCATGCGACCGGTCTCCCCTGTATACAGCAGCATCGTATCGAGCCAGGGATTGCGCAGGGAGCACCCCGCCAGTCGCTGCAGCGCACGGTTGAGGAAGCGCAGGTCGAAATTCACGTGGTGGCCCACTACCACGGCCTCGCCGACGAACTCGCCGATCTCGGCCAGTAGCGCGGACAAGGGCGGGGCGTCTGCGACATCGGCGTCGGTGATACCGTGAATCCGCGTCGAGGCGGCCGGGATGGTCCGACCCGGGTTGACCAGGCGCTCGAATTCACGACCGGTGGGCTGAAGGCCGACGAACTCGAGCAGCGCAATCGAGACGATCTCGTCGCCGGCGTAGGCGTGCAGTCCGGTGGTCTCGGTGTCGATGACGACAAAGCGCGCCGCCGCGATGGGCTGGGCCTGTATGGCTGCAACGTCGAGCCAGCGGCAGTGTTCGGCCAGCCGGCCCAGGCGCGTGTCCGCGGCCAGGCGCTCGCGGATCTTCCGGCGGTCGAGGGCCACGCGCAGGTGATGGCGGAGCTTGCCGCGGGTCACGGTGCCATCCCTCAGAAGGCCTCGCGCCCGAATCGGCCCTGGAGTTGGTCCTGGAGGCGTTTGATAGCCACCATGGCCGCACGCAGGGAGGAGCGCTGTGGATCGCTGAGCCGTTCCAGGACGATAAGCTTGTCCGGCTTTTGACCCGCCGCTGCCTGATCGAGCTGATGGCCGAGGAGCAGGTCCAGCAGCACCTCGTAGGCCGCACTGACCGAACCGACCAGCTCGGCGCTGAGCACGCCCTGGCGCACCAGCGCCTGCAGGCGCTCGTTGGTGTTGCAGCTGGAGATTCCGGCGCTCAGGGCATAGACGCGGGCCGCATCGGCGACGATGCGCAGGCCGTTGCGCTTGATGTCGAGCCGGCCCCGGCCCTGCGTGTCGCCAGCGGCAATGAGGCGGTTGAACAGGCCCAGCGGCGGGCGGCCCTCGGCGTCGTCCTCGACCATGAATTCCAGCAGAGTGGGTTGACGGCCCAGCTCGGCGAGGACGTGATCGCGCAGGGCGTGTGTCAGTGCCTCGTCCCCGTACAGGGTGTCAAAATCGAACACGATGTTGGACCAGCGCGCCGCCTTTTGATTGGCGCGGCGGGCGATGTGGCTGACCTGCTCACGCCAGTGCGACAGGGTGCGTCGGAACATCGGATTGCGCGCCATGATGTCCCCCGGACACAGAATATAGCCGGCGTCTGCGAGCAGCCGGTTGAGGCGCTGTGCGAAATCGGTGAACCAGTCCGCCTCCTCGGGCGTCAATTCGGCGGCACCGTCGGCGATGAGCAGCCCGTTGTCCTGGTCGGGATTGAGCAGCATTTCGCGGCGTCCGCCCGAGCCCATCACGAGCACCGCAAACGCCCGCGGCGGGTCGCCGCGCCTGGCAGCGGCCATTTCTCCCAGGGCCAGCTCGACACAGCGGCGCTGGAGGGCGAGGTGAGCATCGGAGAGTGCGCGCACCGCACGGCTGGCCAGGCGGTTGGTCTCGCGCGCCTGACGGGCTACGCGGTGCATATCTCGGTACAGCCGGTGTAGGGCCTCGACGGACCGGGCGTCGTGGGCCTGTTCCTGCACGGTATCGTACTGGCTGCTCAGCGCGCGCAGGATGTCGGTCTGCGAGACCATGCCCACCGGCGTGTCGCCCTCCAGGACGACCAGGTATTTGACGCCGTAGCGCTGCAGACGGTCCTCGGCCTCCCACAGGGGGGCCTCCGCGGCAATGGTGCGCGGCTCTTCGCAAGCGGCCTGCATGACGCTGTCGGTAGCCGCGGCACCCTTGAGCAGCGCAGCCTCGGAGAGCCCCGAGCAGGTGAGCAGTCCCAGCAGCCGCCCGTCGTCGCCGCGAACGCCGAGACTGCCGATCTTGCGCGCCTGCATGAGTGCGAAGGCCTCGCGCAGACTGATCCCGGGACCGGTGGTGGCCAGCGGTGTCTTCATCACGGTGCGAACGGGACGGGTGAGCGCGCCGCTGAGGGCATGGACCGCGGCGCGACGGCCGCGGATACGTTCGGCGACGAGTCGGTTCATGGCGTCGAACAGGGCGGGGTAGCGCGTTTCGAGGTCGCGCAGGGCCTCCGCGTCCAGGGCGAGGAGCTCGCAGTCGCTGACGGCCGCCGCGGTGGCGCGATAGGCGGCACCGTCGAGATAGTTCGATAGACCCAGTACGGCACCGGCCTCTTCGCGAAAGGTCTCGCCGTTGGCGCGCCGGATTTCGGCCTCACCGGCGCAGATGATAAAGACCGAACCGCTGTAATCCTCCCCCGCGCGAAATACCGTCTCGCCGGCCGGCAGCCGGCGGACCTCACCGGCTGCGATAAGCGCCTGCAGCACCTCCGGTTCGAGGCCGCCGAAGGTCCCCGTGGCCGCCAGACGCGAGGCGCTCAAGGTCGCGGCGGCGTTCATTTCAGGGGCCTCGCGCCGGTGCGCAGGCCATCGCAGCACGGCTTGCTATACTCAATTGGTGCGGTGCGCACAGCGGTTCGCGCGCTTTCCGTTACTGGGTCCGCAGACGTGTTCATCGACACCGACATACCCCCGGATATCCGCGACGTGCTGGACACGGCCGCGGCATTGGATGTGACCGAGTTTCGCGTCTTCGAGCTCGCCTATACCGGTTGGTTCGGCCGCTCGGCTCACCCCGACGAGCTCGAGCGCTATTTTGTGCCGTACATGTTCGACGGCATCGTCCCGCTCTGGGTTCGCCAGTTCACGCGTGACGTGCTGCGCCGAGAGGGCCGCGGCGAGCTGCGCCGCGACGAGTTCGGACTCCTGGCGCCGCGTCGCACCCGCGGCCAGATGCTCACGGGCGGCGGCTGGGTCCTGTTGTTGATCGTCGTCTTTGTGTTGCTGCTCGTGGGTGCCTCGTCGACCAACTTGTTACCGGTGCTGAAACAGTGCTACTTTCCGCCGTGTTATTGATAGTGGCGCACGACTCAAACAATAAGCATAGACACGACGATAACCGGTGTTGATCAATCTTATCTTTTTGCTGGTCACCGCGGCCGTGGCCTATCACGGGCTGACCTATCGCGATGACAGCGGCGAGTCCGAGATCGGTCATCTGTTGTTCGGCGCCATCGCCTTGTTGTTCTTTTTCCGCGTCCTGCTCGTCGACGTTCTGCATCTGTTCTGAATCCACCACCTCGCGCATACGGGCCGCAGGTCTTGCTATTGTTTGTAAGGCCGCTGCTTGGCATCGATCTCGGGCATGCGCAGCACGCGCTTGCCGGGTGGTTTGGCGAGCTCGGCGCGCAGGTAGCGGGCGCGATCGGCGATCGTGGGCGGTTTATCGGGCTGCAGGCGCAGAAAGCGCGTCAGCCAGTTGGGGCCGTCGGCAAGCTTCGGGTCGAGCTTCAACGCATGCTCGTAGTCGGCCAGCGCCGCTTGGTAGTCGCCCATACGGTCGTACACGATGCCGCGATTGGCGTAGCTCGCGGCGAACTCGGGCTTCGCGGCAATGGCTCGATCGAAGGCGGCCAGCGACTCGTCCAGACGCCCCAGCTGCATCAGGCTGCGGGCCCGGCCGCGTACCGCCGGCAGCAGATCGTGGTTGGCGTGCAGCGCCTCGTCATAGTCCTGCAGGGCACTGGCGTATTCGCCGTCGGCGAACGCGCGCTCGCCGGCCTGGAAGGCGCGCTGGCCCGGGCCGACGTCGTGGAGAAAGCTGTCATAGAAGGCCCAGCCGACCCAGCTGAGGGTCAGGACAATGGCGACGTACTTGAGGGTCTTGTAGAGCCTGTCATCCATGGCCGGGTAGCCCCAGCAGCTGCACGTTGAATAGCAACGAGAATATCAGACTCAACAGTACCGCGAGAAAGCGCGCCCGCGCCAGTTGGCCGTCGAGCTCCTCGGCGGCGAGTTCGCGCTGCAGCTTCCGCTGCAGGCGTCGCACGCTCAGGACCCAGATGAGCTTGCTGACGGGGAGGAACAACAGGGCGGTGAGAATCAGCACCGAGACGATGAAATACAGCATGGGCGGGCGACATTCCTTCCATCGATACGACCAGCATGCCCAAAAGTGAGGGGAGGGCGCGGGCCCTCCCCCTCGTTACGCATGGCCGCGAGGTCTACGGTTTGTCGACGTCCAGGTGGATGTCGCCGATGTCCTCGTGCAGGGCCTCGATCTCGCGTTCGGGAACCGTGGACATCTCCATCTTATAGGCGAGGAACCACATCATGCCAACGCCCAAGGCCCACCAGATGATCTGCCACGCCCAAATGGACGGCATGCCGAGTATCCAGGTGCCGGAATTGTTCGGGTCGCCGAAGATGGTGTTGCCGATGACCGCACCCGGACCGATGCCGAAGAAGAACCACACCAGGGTGATGATCCAGGCGGTGGGCACCAGCTTCTTCTTGGCTGCCGACAGCGTGGCGTGGTCGCGCAGAAAATTGTGAAAGCCCATGCGGTGCTCGGTCTCCGTCCGGTTCTGGGTGAAGGCCGAGACGATAACGGCGATACCGAGGTTGAAAAAGATACCCCAGCCGGCGGAGTGGATGGTCAGCGGCCAGCGGCCCCAGGCGGTGACGCCGAACCATTGCTGGCCGATGCTCTCGGTCAGTGTCACGGCGACGAGCCCCGCCACCAGTCCCCAGGTGACGCCCTGGCGGGTCAGCCAGGGCCACCAGCACACGGCGATGAGCGCGGGCCACATCTGGAAGCCGTAGGCGACGGCAAGGCCGCCGAGCAGCACCAGGGCGTCGGTGGCATGTGTGGCCACGACGAGTGCGAGCAGCACGATGATGGCGACGCCGATGCGGCCCCACAGCTTTTGCTGGCCGTGTGTCGCATTGGGCATGACGAAACGCTTGAGCAGGTCGCGCATCAGCATGCCGCCGGCCGTGGACATATAGGCGGCGCCCGTGGACTGCATGGCCGCCAGCGCGCACACCGACAACAAGCCCACCAGCCAGGGCGCGGCGCCGGACATGAGGTTGATGAGCTGCGGGACCAGCATGCCCTGCTTGCCGGCCGAGTCCATCAGGTCCTTGCCGCCCAGGCCGGTCTGCATGACGTTGTTGACCAGGTCGGGGTGGGCCGCCATGAATTTCATGTCGGCGCCCAGGAAGTGCGAGCCCAGGCCCTGCATGGCGGTGAAGACCATCAGGATGATCCCGATGCCGAACGCCGAAGCCCAAACCTGCTGAGGAGCGAAGGGCTTTGGATTGTGGTTGGAGAATGCCCACATCGAAAAGGCCGGCGCCGACTGGATGCCCATCAGGGCGAACATGTAGGTCAGGATCATCACGCCCGTCCAGGCGCCGCCCGTCGCCTGGGTCCCCGCGCTGACGAACTGGATGACGCCGGGAATGGCGACGTAGTGGCTGTAGCCGTCGGGCGTGCGCTTGGTATCGAACTGCGCCAGCGCGGCGATGCCCTCGTTCAACCGGCTCCAGCCGCCGACGTAGTAGACGGCGATGATGCCGATGGCGACGATGCCCAGGGCCAGCAGAATCGCTTGCATGGTATCGACGTAGGCCACGGCCCGCAGGCCGCCGGTGGCCACGTAGATGAGCACGACCGCCGAGAGCAGCCACATGCCGGTTTCCACACCTAACATGCCGTCGGTGAGTACGTTGAACAGGAAGCCCGAGGCGCGCAGCTGTATCCCCAGATAGGGTATCGAGAAGATTAGGGCCACCAGGACGGTCAGCAGTCGAACGGCGTCGGACTTGAAGTAGGTGGCGAGCATCTCACCGGGTGTGACAAAACCAAAGCGTTTGCCGAGCATCCACTGGCGCTTGAGGAAGATGACGCCGGTGAACGGGATGGTGATGGCGTAGAAGGAAGCGTAGGCGTACTGGAAGCCGTCGCGGTAGATCAAGCCCGGATGGCCCATGAAGGTCCAGCCCGAGAACGAGGTGGCGGTGGCCGCCAGCACGAATACCCAGAGGGATATCTTGCGGCCGGCGATGAAGTAGTCCGATGCGGTCTTGGCGGATATGGCGCCTTTGATGCCCCAGAAGATGCAATATCCCCAGTACAGTGCAACGAATATGAACAGCCAGACAATCTTCGCATCCATTGGAAGGCCCCCTCAGTTTCTTTATGTATGTCTGTGGGCTTGACTGCGCTCCCCTGCATGGCCGTTCGACCCGGACCGCCAGCGCGGTCCCGCTTCCCGCCGGGCGGGTCGGGCGACACTTCCAGAGAAGTATAGACATCAAAAACGCGTTAAGGCGGGAAAATTTCGAGGTAAATGAATTAGTTATTAATTATATTAATCAATTGATTATTGCTTGCACACTGACGAGCGAACGCCTCGGCAGCCGGGCGGGTCGCCGGGGTTCGGAATAAGGGGAGAGCGTTGTGTTAGCCGGCAGCGAATAGGCGCTGCCACCAGCGCCGCCGGTTGCCCGGCGGTGGCATGGCTACCGGGAGATCGGCCGGTTTGAGCTTTGAGAGTATCCAGCCGGGAAAGGGCGGCGGGGCCCCGCTCGAACCGCAGACGGCGCCGAGGTTATTGGGGTCGTAGATCTTGATGAAGCTGGGCCGTTCACGGTCGTCTGCGTAGACGATGCCGCAGTAGTCTTCATCGTGCTCGGTTCGCAGCAGGGCGTCGATTTCGACGATGAAGGTCTCGAGCTGTTCCGCCGTGGCGGGGGTCTCGGGCGGGGGTTCGCCGACGGCGTAAATGTACCAGTCGGTATCGGATTTGCCGTCGATCTGTGCGCGCAGGGTGTCCCACAGGCCGTCCAGCTGCGGCCAGCGCAGCATGTTTATGAAGCTGCCCCGATAGGCCTGGAGAAAATCCTGCGTGTTGGTCATCGGCGAATCGGACTCCTGCTTCGGGTTTCGGGTCTGCCTGACGAGGCCTGCGGCCAGCGCCGTTCCATTCTGCCGCCTCGCGCGCCCGGTGTCGACGATCCCGCGCGCCGGCCCCTAGCGGGCGGCAGCGGCCGGGTCGAGTGCCTGCTGCGTCCTGTGCCGGGCGACCGCCTCGGGGCGCCAGTGTTCGAAGGCCCAGGTCCAGAGCTCGTCCAGGGACGCGCGGCGCAGCTGGGCGGGTGGTGCCTGGCCGAGGAACCGCAGCGCCGCCCACAGGCTTGGGACCGGGTCGGCCGGGTCGAGGGCCGGTGCGCCCGTTTGTTTGCTCAGTTTCTCGCCGCTCGCATTGACCGCGACCGGGACGTGGGCGTAGCGGGGTGTAGGCAGCCCCAGCAGATGCTGCAAATGTACCTGGCGGGCGGTGGAGTCGAGCAGATCCGCGCCGCGCACGACATCGGTGATGCCCTGGGCTGCGTCGTCGACGACCACCGCGAGCTGATAGGCGAACAGCCCGTCGGCACGGCGCAGCACGAAGTCGCCCACCTGCTCTTCGAGGTCCTGGCGCTGGGTTCCCTGCCAGGCGTCGTCGACCGTGATGCGCGCGCCTTCGGTCAGGGCTCGCAGGGTGCGACCGCGGCGCCCGTCGGGCGGCCCGCCCCGGCAGGTCCCCGGATAGTAGTCCGGCGGGCGGTAGGGGCCGCGGGCGGCGGCGATCTCCTTGCGGCTGCAGGCGCAGGCGTAAATCAGGCCGTCGGCGCGCAGGGCATCGAGGGCGGCCTCATAGGCATCCGACCGGCGGCTTTGATAGACGACCGACTCATCCCAGCTCAGGCCGTAGGCATCCAGCGCGCGAAGAATGGCGTCGGCGGCGCCGGCGACCTCGCGCGGGGGATCGATGTCCTCCATACGCACCAGCCAGAGCCCGCCGCGGCGCCGTGCCTCCAGGAAACTGGCAACGGCGGCCACCAGCGAGCCGAAGTGCAGGGGCCCGGTGGGCGAGGGGGCGAAGCGCCCGCGGTAATCCGAGGGGCGAGTCTTGAGGGAAGAGGTGCGTGTGCTCACCGGACTGCATCCGCGTCGCCGACGCGGGGTTGGTCAGTCGTACCAGCGCGTGAAGGTTTCCACGGGCTCGCGTTCCAGGCGGAAGCCGTTGACCGGGGCGTCGGGGTCCGCATGGCCGAGCGACATGCCGCAGACCACCGCCAGATCGTCGCCGAGCCCCAGCTGCTCGCGCACCAGATCCGGGTATTCGGCGAGAGAGGCCTGTGGACACGTGGCCAGGCCCTCGTCCAGGGCGGCCAGCATGACGTTCTGGATGAACATGCCCAGGTCGAGCCAGGAGCCCTTGGCCAGGCGCCGTTCGATAAAGAACAACAGCCCGACCGGCGCGCCGAAGAATTCATAATTGCGGTACCAGGCGGCCTTGCGCTCATCCTTGTCTTCGCGCCCGATCCCGAGGGCCCCGTACAGGGCGAGGCCGCAGTCGCGGCGGCGCGTCTTGTAGGGCTCGAACCACTCGGTCGGGTAATAGTCGTAGTCGGGGTTTTCGGCCTGACCGGCCTCGCGGGCCGCGATGATGGCTTCGCTCAGCCGGCGCTGAGTCTTGCCGGTGAGTACCGCGACTTGCCAGGGCTGGGAGTTGACGCCCGAGGGGGCCCAGCGCGCCGCATCGAGGATCGCCTGGACCGTCTCGCGCGCGACGGGCCTGTCGAGAAAAGCGCGAACGCAGTGACGTGCACGTATGGCTTGCGAAACCTCCATCAGATCCTCCGTCTCAATATCATGTTGTTGGCACGGCTCCTATACTGTGGATTGACGGGCCGGCACCGCACAGCCGATGCATGCGGAATTCGCCGGCGGTCCACTCACCTTAACATGCCGCGGGGTAGCTCAACGATGGAGGACAAGGGTCGACTGGTCATCGAGGGGATCCGGGACGACGGGGGGCGGTTTCGCCCGAGCGACTGGTCCGAACGGATAGCGGCGACATTGGCGCGATTCGGTCCGGATCACCGCCTGCATTACTCGGACGCCGTCCATCCCTGTGTCATCGGTGGCACCAAGTGCCTGGTCGTCGAGCGCGGCCTGCGCCTGGACGACCCGGCGGCCTTTGAGTTCATCATGGAATTTGCCCGCGCCAACGGACTGCGAGTACTCGAGGACCGGCGCCAGGAGGAGCGCCCGATCGGGCACAACCGGCGGCACGGCTGATTCCCCGGCTCGCCCGGGGAGGGCGAGCCCGCAGGTCCGGGGGCGCGTCAGCCCATCTGTTTTTCGCGGATCTCGTCGAGCGTCTTGCAGTCGATGCACAGCGTCGCCGTCGGGCGGGCCTCCAGGCGACGGATGCCGATTTCCACGCCGCAGATCTCGCAGTAACCGTACTCGCCCTCTTCCAGGTCGTTGAGCGACTCGTCGATCTTCTTGATGAGCTTGCGCTCGCGATCGCGCGTGCGCAGTTCCATCGTGAACTCCGACTCCTGGGTGGCGCGGTCATTCGGATCGGGGAAGTTGGCGGCCTCGTCCTGCATGTGATGCACCGTCCGGTCGACCTCCTCCATTAATTCCCGCTTCCACGACTCCAGGATGTGGCGGAAATGCGCCACCTGTTTGTCGTTCATGTATTCCTCGCCCTTCTTCTCGACGTAGGGCGTGAATTTCTTGAAACCGGACAGCGCCGAGCTCTCGCCCGTGCCAGCCGGCTTCTTGGCGGGGGTCTTTTTGGCCGTCGACTTCTTGGCCGGCACCTTTTTGGCCGCGGGCTTCTTCGCCGGCGCCTTTTTGGCCGCGGGCTTCTTGGCCGGCGCCTTCTTTGCGCTGGATTTCTTCGCCGGCGCCTTCTTGGCCGTGGACTTCTTCTTGGAAGTCGACTTACCGGTGGCCTTCTTGGCGGTCGTCTTCTTCTTCGAAGACGTGGCCTTGGCGCTGGACTTCTTCTTAGCGGGCATATTACTTCTCCTGCCTGAGCGCGCCTGCCCGGGGCTGTTGCCCCTGCCCGAGGTGTCGGCGGACGCAATAGTGCAAACGCGCTTCTATATCAGAATTACCCACTGGCCGCAACGGGGCGCGCCGGGGACCGCGCATATAACCACATTTGTCCTCGCCGGTCGAGGGTCAATCGCCCCGCCGCGGGCCCGGTCCGGCCGCGGCCCCGGGGATGCAAGCGGGGCCCGGCTCGGGTACCCTTGGCGGGGCCCCGAGGGGGAGCCGTGCGGCGCTGCACGCCGCTGCAGTGCACCTCCCATGGAACGTCTGTCTGTTGTCACAACCGGGATATACAAAATGACGAGTGAACCCCTGCGCGCCCTGCTGTTCGATGTCGACGGCACGCTGGCCGATACCGAGCGCGACGGCCACCGGGTGGCCTTCAATCTGGCCTTTGCCGAGGCCGGTCTGGACTGGGACTGGAGTGTAGAGCTCTATGGCGAGCTGCTGGCCGTAACCGGTGGCAAGGAGCGCATGCGCTTCTACCTGGACCGCTACCGCCCCGACTTCAAGCGGCCGGACGACCTGGATGGCTTTATCGCCGAGCTGCATCGGGCCAAGACCCGGCATTTCACCGACCTGCTGGCGGCCGGGCGCATCCCGCTGCGCCCCGGCGTGGCCCGCCTGCTGCGCGAGGCGCGCAGCCGGGGCATGCGCCTGGGCATCGCCACCACCACGACCCCGGCCAACGTGCAGGCGCTGCTGCGCCATGCACTGGCCCCGGACGGGGAGGAGTGGTTCGAGGTCATTGCCGCCGGCGACGTCGTGCCGGCCAAGAAGCCCGCCCCGGACATCTATTTCTACGCGCTGGAGCGCATGGGCCTGGGCCCCGAGGCGTGCCTGGCGTTCGAGGATTCCGAGAACGGCGTGCGTTCGGCCCGCGACGCGGGGCTCAAGACCGTGGTTACCGTCAACGACTATACCCGTGACCAGGACTTCGACGGCGCCAGCCTGGTGCTCGACCACATGGGCGAGCCCGATGCCCCGTTCACCGTCCTGGGCGGCGAGGCAGGCGCTGCGGCGGCCGGAGCCACCTGTCTGGACGTCGACCTGGCCACGCGTCTGCACGCCGACTGCCGGGATGCCGCCGAGACCGCCTGACAGCGACCGGGCGCCCGACACGCGGCCCGCGGGCCCGCGGCCGCGGCGGATGGCCGAGATCGAGCCCTTCCATGTCATGGCGCTGCTCGGCCGTGCCCGGGAGCTCGAACGGGCGGGCCGCTCCATCGTGCACATGGAGATCGGTGAGCCCGATTTTCCCACCCCGGCCCCGGTGGTGGCCGCTGCCCAGCAGGCCGTTGCCGGCGGCGCCGTGCACTATACCCCGGCGCTGGGGCTGAGCGAGCTGCGTGAGGCGATCGCCGGCTTTTATGCCGAGCGCCACCGTCTGGACATCGATCCGGGACGTATCGTGGTAACGCCCGGCGCATCCGGCGCTCTGCTGCTGACCATGGGCGTGCTGATCGACCGCGACGCCGAGGTGCTGCTCGCCGATCCCGGCTACCCCTGTAATCGGCACTTCGCCCGCTTCGTCGAAGGGCGTGCCCGCGCCGTGCCGGTCGGCCCTGAAACGGGTTACCAGCTCACCCCTGAACTGGTCGAACGCCACTGGGGGGAGCGCACGGTCGCCGTGCTGCTGGCCTCGCCGGCCAACCCGACCGGAACTCTGGTGCCGCCGGAGGACATCGCCCGCATCGCGGCATTCGCGAGCGAGCGGGGCGGCATGCTCATCGTCGACGAGATCTACCAGGGACTGATCTACGAAGGTGAGGCGTGCACTGCGTTGAGCTCGGGCGAGCGGTTGTTCGTGGTCAACAGTTTCTCCAAGTACTTCAGCATGACGGGCTGGCGGATCGGCTGGCTGGTCGCGCCCGAGGATTACATCGGAGACATCGAGCGCCTGGCCCAGAACATCTTCCTGTCGGCCCCGACCCTGGCCCAACACGCGGCGCTGGCCGCGTTGCGCCCGCAGACCCTCGAGATCCTGGAACAGCGCCGGGCGGCCTTTCGCGAGCGGAGAGATTTTCTCCTGCCGGCCCTGCGCGAGCTGGGCTTCGACATCCCCGTCACACCGGCGGGGGCCTTTTACCTGTACGCCGATTGCGGGCGTTTCACCGACGACAGCTTCCAGTTTGCCGCCGATTTACTGGAGAAGGCGGGTGTGGCGGTCACCCCCGGGCGGGACTTCGGTGAGTATGCCGCCGAGCGTCATCTGCGCTTTGCCTATACCACCTCGCTGGCGCAGCTCGAGGAGGGCGTGGCGCGCCTGCGCCGGTACCTGACGGCCGGCGCCTGACGTTCCTCAGGGGTTGTCCAGCGCGCCCGGACGGCGCAGCTGTTCGACCCACAGCGCGGTGGCGCCGGCCACCGCCGTCGGCATGACCAGGAAATTGAACAGCGGCACCATCGTGCCGACCATCACCGCCGCCCCGTAGCCCAGATTCAGGAATTTCTTCTCCGCCAGGCGCCGGCGCTGGTCGGGGAAGGTCAGCCCGTGGTTGCCCATGGGATAGTCAGCGTACTCGATCGTCAGCATCCAGGCGCCGAAGACCAGCCAGGCGAACGGGGCGATCAGGTTGACCACCGGAATGACGAACAGGATCAGCAGCGGGATGGCCCAAAGGATAAAGTACACATACTTTTTGAGCTCCCCGAGGATCGCATCCTTGGCTTCGGCCAGAAAGGACTTGTCGCTGCCCGGCGGACGCTGGCCCGTCAGGTGATATTCCACCGCTTCGGCGAGGTAGCCGTTGAACGGCGCGCCGACCAGGTTGGCCACCAGGGTGAAACCGAAGAACACGATGACGACCGCGGCGGCGGCGAACACCAGCCACAGCAGCCAGGACAGCCACGCCAGCCAGCTCGGCAGCTCGGGCATGAGGTGGTCGATGAAGCTGCCGAAGTAGTCTGCGGCCAGCCACAGGGCGGCGACGAACAGCACGATGTTGATGAGCAGCGGCAGGATCACGAACCGGCGCACGCGCGGCTTGTTCAACAGGGTCAGGCCGCGCAGCAGATAGCCGGCGCCGGTGACGGGGTTGCTGATCATGGGGCGATTCCTTGCGTGGGTTCTTGGACGGACGCGTTTGTTTTCGAGTATTCGGACCAGCCCCGATTAAATCGAAAAGCCGCCGCCAGTGAAAGCCCCGTCAAGTCTCGTCCGCCTCGATTGGCGCCGCCGCCCCGGCTCGGGCCAGCAGGGCGCTGCCGTAGGCGGCCTCGCCGTGGACAACCGCGGGCATAGGTACGGCGAGCAGTCGGGCGCGGATCGCCGTCCAGGCAGCGTTGGCCGCGCCGCCGCCGACGCTGCGCACCGAGCTCGGATAGGGCGCGCCCAGCTCGGCCAGACGGCGGTAGCCGGCGTGCTCGATGCGGGCGATGCCCTCCAGCAGGCCCTGCAGGAACCGCCGGTCGTCGGCCGGGCGCGGGCTCAGGCGCGGCGCCAGGGTCGGGTCGCTGATGGGGAAGCGCTCGCCGGGGCCGGGCAGCGGATAGTAGTCGAGGCCGGTGGGCGTCTGCGGGTCCAGCCCGGCGCTCAGCTCGGCAAGTCGGGCATCGTCGAAATAGCGGCGCAGCACCGCACCGCCGCTGTTGGATCCGCCGCCGACGAGCCACAGCCGCGTCTGCCTGGCGTGGCTATCGGGCCCCGCGGCTGGCAGCGGCTGACTGTAGACGCCGTAGTCCGGTGCGAACACGGGGCGCTCGGCGATGACCTTGAGCACCAGGGTCGAGCCCAGCGAGGTGACGGCCTCGCCCGGGACGCGTGCGCCGGTGGCGACAAAGGCCGCCGTGCTGTCCGTCGTGCCGGCCACGACCCGCACGCTCTCGCTCAGGCCGAGCGCAGCGGCCGCCGCCGGACACAGCCGGCCGAGGCGCGAGCCCGGCGCCACCACCCGCGGCAGCAGGGCCCCGTCTGTACCCAGTTGGGTAAGCCATTCGGGCCAGCGCTCCGTCACCGGGTCCCAGCCGAGCTTGAGGCAGTTGTTGGCGTCGCTGACGCCGCCGCGGCCGATCATCCGGGCGGCGATCCAGTCGGCCTGGTGCAGGGCGTAGCGGGCCCGCGACGCCCGCGGTCCGGCGAGCAGCCAAAGCAGCTTGGCCAGGGCGCCGCTGGTGCCGTGGGCGGCGCTGGCCGCCGGTGCCTGCTCGGCGATGCGTCGCGCCTGGGCGACGGTGCGGCCGTCGTTGTACATGAGGGCCGGCCCGAGGGGGCGCAGGTCCGTGTCGGCGAGCAGCAGGGTGCCGGAGGTACCGTCCACCGCGATGGCGGTGACGGCCTCGCGGGGCACGCGCTCGCCGAGGCGGTGCGATACCTGCACCACCGCCTTCCACCACAGCGCCGGGTCCTGCTCGACGCCGGTGCCGGCCCCCGCGTCGGTATCGACGCGCTGCGGCGGCGCCAGGTTCACGCGGGCCTCGCCGTGCACGCGACCCCCGGCGTCGATGGCGATGGCGCGGCAGCCGGAGGTGCCGAGGTCGATGCCGACGAACAGGGGTTCGGAGTTGGCAAGGGCGGCGCGGGTCATGCCCGCGACCTTAGGCGCTGGCGTCGGCCCAGGCAAGCGGTTGCGCCCGGTTGCACCGGGGCGGCGCAGGCGCCGCGGTGAGCCTACTCGGGCAAATGGACAGGTGCGGGAGGGGTCCAGTCGGCGGCGCGGTGCTCGGCCACGACCGTGGTATAGATGCCGCCGCGCACGTTGAATACCGCCCGCAGGCGCATGAAGCGCGGCGCCGTCGCCGCAACCAGGTCGTCCAGGATGCGGTTGGTGACCGCCTCGTGGAAGGCGCCTTCCTCGCGGAAAGACCAGACGTAGAGCTTGAGGGATTTGAGCTCCACGCAGAGCCGATCGGGTACATACTCGATGTGGAGGGTGGCGAAGTCCGGCTGGCCGGTCTTCGGGCACAGGCAGGTGAACTCCGGTACCTCGATGCGGATCGTGTAGTCGCGCTCGGGCATCGGGTTGTCGAAGGTTTCCAGGTCTTTGCTGGGTTGGCTGGGCATGGTGCGTTCCGACAATCGGCAGGCTGAAACAGGGCAGGCATGATACACCAGCGGGACGGTCGGCGGATACGCCGGCGAGGGCCGGGTGGGACGCCCCGACGGGCGCGCGGGCCCCGGCTGGCGCGGGATTTGGGGCACGCGTCGCAGCCCGCGCTATTTCGAGGTTGTCAATATTGTATGGGTTGAGTGCAATCCTGTATCTTTGCTCGTCATGCGTCTGAACAAGATCAAGCTTGCTGGCTTCAAGTCCTTCGTCGACCCTACCAGTATCCCTCTGCCCAGCAACCTGATCGGCATCGTCGGTCCGAACGGCTGCGGCAAGTCCAATATCATCGACGCCGTGCGTTGGGTCATGGGCGAGTCCTCGGCCAAGCATCTGCGCGGCGACTCCATGGCCGACGTCATCTTCAACGGCTCGACCTCGCGCAAGCCTGTTGGCCAGGCCTCGATCGAACTGGTCTTCGACAACAGCGACGGCTCGGTCGGCGGTCAGTACGCCCAGTACAACGAGATATCGGTCAAGCGCGTCGTCTCGCGCGACGGCCAGTCGAATTACTACCTCAACGGCACGCGCTGCCGACGCCGCGATATCACCGACATCTTCCTCGGTACCGGTCTGGGTCCGCGCAGCTACGCCATTATCGAGCAGGGCACCATCTCGCGCATCATCGAGGCCAAACCCGAGGAGCTGCGCATCTTCCTCGAGGAGGCGGCGGGCATCTCCAAGTACAAGGAGCGCCGGCGCGAGACCGAAAACCGCATGCGTCACACGCATGAGAATCTCGAGCGCCTGAACGATCTGCGCGACGAGCTGACCAAGCAGCTCGCCCACCTGCAGCGACAGGCCAAGACCGCCGAGAAGTACAAGGAGCTCAAGCAGGAGGAGCGCCTGCTGCGCGCCCAGCTCCAGGCACTGCGCTGGCGGGGGCTGGACGCCAAGGCCGGGGAGGTTGAGGCCCGGATCAAGGACAGCGAGAACCGCTATGAGGCCGAGGTGGCGCGCCAGCGCAGCACCGAGACCGAGATCGAAAAACAGCGCGAGCTGCACGTCGAGGCTAACGACCGCTTCAACGCCGTTCAGGGTCGTTTTTACAGTGTCGGTGCGGATATCGCGCGCCTGGAGCAGAACATCCAGCATTCCCGCGAGCGCCGCCAACAACAGCAGCAGGATCTGGCCCAGCTCGAGCGCACGCTCGAGGAGTCACGCGCGCACCTGGCGAACGATCAGAAGCGCCTGGAGGAGCTGCGCGCCTCGCTGCAGGAAAACGAGCCCGCCCTGCAGGCGGCCGAGGAGGCCGAGCGTGCTTCCGCCGCAGCGCTGGCCGAGGCCGAGCAGGCCATGCAGGATTGGCAGAGCGCCTGGGACGCGTTCAACGAGGAGGCCGCCGAGCCGGCCCGTACCGCCGAGGTCGAGCGCGCGCGCATCGAGCACCAGGAGCAGCACAGCGTGCAGCTCAAGCAGCGCCTGGAACGCTACGAGGAGGAGCTCGCCGCGCAGTCGACCCAGGCGCTGGAGACCGAGATAGAGGACCTGACCCGGCGCGGCAGCGAGGCCGAGGCCGAGGCGCAGCGTCACCAGGCGCAGCTCCAGGAGTTGAAGGAACAGATCGGTCACCAGCGCGAGCAGAACAACGAATGCTCGCGCGAGCTCGACGAGGCGCGCAGCGAGCTGCAGTCGCTGCGCGGACGCCACGCGTCGCTGGAGGCGCTGCAGCAGGCCGCCCTGGGCAAACGCGAGGGAGCCGTCAGCGAGTGGCTCGAGCACCACAATCTGGCCGAGGCGAAGCGCCTGGCCGAGGGCATCGAGGTCGAGCGCGGCTGGGAGCGTGCAGTGGAATGCGTGCTGGGCCTCAATCTCGAGGCGGTATGTACCGACGACATGGATCCGCTGGTCGGCCTGCTCGGCGAGCTCGAGCACGGCTCGCTGGTCCTGTTCGATACCGGTTCCCAGGCGCAGGCCGCGCCGGCCGCGGACAAGACACCGCTGCTCAGTAAGGTTCAGGCCCCCTGGTCGCTGGGCGGACTGCTCGGCGGGGTCTACGCGGCCGAGAGTTTGGAGCAGGCACTGGCCCAGCGTCACGCGCTGGCCGCGCACGAGTCCTTCATCACCCGCGAGGGGATCTGGGTCGGCAGCGGCTGGCTGCGCGTCGTGCGCGAAGAAGACGAACGCGCCGGCGTGCTCGAGCGCGAGCAGGAGATGAAGGAGCTCGGTACGCGCCTGCACGCGCTGGCCGAGCGGGTCGAGACGCTGCAGGAGCGTCTGGACACCGGACGCGAGGCGCTGCATGCCCGTGAGGCCGAGCGCGATGCCGCGCAGGCCGCCTTCAACCAGGCCAATCACGCCCACGCGGGCCTGAAGGCCGATCTGAGCGCGCGCCAGTCGCGCCTGGAGCAGGCGCGAACCCGTCACCAGCGCTTGGAGGCCGATATCGAGGAGACACGCAGCCAGATCGCCAAGGATGCCGAGGAGCTTTCGGCTGCCCGCGGGCGCCTGGAGTCGGCGCTGGCGCGCATGCAGGAGCTGGAACAGCGGCGCGAGCAGCTCAATGCCGAGCGCGAGACGCTGCGCACCCGACTGGAAGAGGCCCGCGCGCGGGCCCATGCCGATCGCGATAACGCGCATGCCGTCGCCCTGAAGACCGGTACACTGCGCACCGAGCTGTCCTCGACCGAGCAGGGCCTGGAGCGCGTTCAGGGCCAGCTCGACCAGCTGGGGGCGCGCCGCGACGAGCTGCAGGCCGCGCTGGCCGAGGGCGAGGCGCCGATCAACGCCATGGGCGAGGAGCTCGAGGGGCTGCTCGCGCTGCGCGTCAGCGTCGAGTCCGAGCTGAGCGAGGCGCGCACCCGTCTGGAGGAAATCGATCACCGTCTGCGCGAGCTCGACACGGAGCGCGCCGAGGCCGAGCAGCGCGTCCAGGAGATACGCTCCGAGCTGGAGCAGGTGCGTATCGGGTGGCAGGAGGTCAAGGTCCGCCGCCAGACCCTGCAGGAGCAGGTCGCCGAATCCGGCTATGAGCTCAAGACCCTGCTCGAGGAGATGCCCGAGGGCGCCGAAGAGGGGCCGTGGGCCGAGCAGGTCGAGACCATCGAGCGGCGAATCCAGCGCCTGGGTCCGATCAACCTCGCCGCCATCGAGGAGTTCGAGCAGCAGTCAGAGCGCAAGAACTACCTCGATGCCCAGCACGGCGACCTCAGCGAGGCCCTGGAGACCCTGGAGAACGCCATTCGCAAGATCGACCGCGAGACGCGCACCCGCTTCAAGGAGACCTTCGACAAGGTCAACGCCGGCGTGCAGTCCATGTTTCCTCGCCTGTTCGGCGGCGGTCACGCCTATCTGGATCTGACCGGCGACGATCTCCTGGAGACGGGCGTGACCGTGATGGCCCGGCCGCCGGGCAAACGCAACAGCACGATTCATCTGCTCTCCGGCGGCGAGAAGGCGTTGACCGCCGTAGCGCTGGTCTTTGCGATCTTCGAGCTCAACCCGGCCCCGTTCTGCCTGCTCGACGAGGTCGACGCGCCGCTCGACGACGTCAACGTCGATCGCTATAACGAGCTCGTCCGCCAGATGACCGATCGTTCGCAGTTCATCGTCATCACCCACAACAAGCGAACGATGGAGATCGCCGACAAGCTGTACGGGGTCACCATGCAAGAGCCGGGCGTCTCCAAGCT
>DATFLL010000087.1:0-51255 GCA_035267785.1 Gammaproteobacteria bacterium
GGGCAGAAAATCGATGACGTACTCCGCCCCGCGGTAAAGCTCGGTGTGACCCTTCTGCCGCCCAAAGCCCTTGACCTCGATGGCGGTCATACCCGTGATGCCGATTTCGGACAGCGCTTCACGGACGTCGTCGAGCTTGAAGGGCTTGATTACGGCTTCGATCTTTTTCATGACGCGATCCTTTATTTATTGTGCGTACCGGTGAGTCGGACTCACTTCGCCAGCCACTAACGCCACAGTGTAAGCCATCTCGATGGCCGGCTCCAGACGTACGGCGCGGGCCGGCGGAACCCGCCGGGGACGCACGAGGGCCTCAACGCCGACCGCCGTAGCCCGAGGTGATGGGGTAGCGCCGGTCCCGACCGAAGGCGCGGCGCGTGATACGCACCCCCGGGGGCGCCTGGCGCCGCTTGTATTCGTTGCGATCGACCAACCGAATCACCTGCTCCACGACCTCGCGCTCGAATCCGGCCGCGACGATCTCCTCGGCGTCACGGTCCTGCTCGACGTACATCTCCAGGATGGGGTCGAGTATGTCGTAATCGGGCAGGCTGTCGCTGTCGCATTGGTCGGCGGCAAGCTCCGCCGAGGGGGGCCGGTCGATGACACGCTGCGGAATCACCGGCGAGACGGTGTTGCGATAGTCGGCCAGACGGTAGACGAGGGTCTTGGGCACGTCCTTGAGCACGTCGAAACCACCTGCCATGTCCCCGTACAGGGTCGCATAACCCACGGCCATCTCGCTCTTGTTGCCGGTCGTCAAGACAATCTTGCGTTTCTTGTTGGAGATGGCCATCAACACCACGCCGCGACAGCGGGCCTGGATATTCTCCTCGGTGGTGTCGACGGGCAGGCCGGAAAACTCGTCCTGCAACGCGGTCAAGAATGCCTCGAACAGGAGTTCGATGGAGATGACGGAGTATTCCACCCCGAGCGTTTTGGCCTCGGCCGCCGCGTCCTCGAGGCTCATATCAGCGGTGTACCGTGAGGGCATCAGCACGGCTTCGACCCGCTCGGCGCCGACGGCATCGACCGCGATCGCCAGTGTCAGCGCCGAGTCGATACCACCGGACAGGCCGATAACCACGCCGCGGAAACGGTTCTTGTCGATATAATCGCGCACGCCCAGGACCAGGGCCTGATAGGCACTTTGCTCGCGCGAGAGCGGCGGGCTCAGCACCGCCTCGATCAGGGGACGCACCCGCGCCTCATGCACGGCGAGCTCGACGACCTCCATCGCCTCTTCGAAGGCCACCATGCGCTGGGTGAGCACCCCATCGGCATCCATGACGAAGGACTCGCCGTCGAAGACCAGTTCATCCTGCCCGCCGACCTGGTTGACATAGATGACCGGCAGCCCGGTTTCCTGGACGCGCTCGCGCACCTCGGTCTCTCGCTCGCGGCCCTTGTCGATATGAAACGGCGAGGCGTTGATATTGATGATGAGCCGTGCCCCGGCGGCGGCGGCCTGGTTGGCGGGCGCGGGACTCCAGATGTCCTCGCAGATCGTCAGGCCAACGGGCACCCCCTTGACGTCGACCACGCAGGGGGTCGTACCCGCGGCGAAGTAACGCTTCTCGTCGAACACGCTGTAATTGGGCAGATGCTGCTTGTGATAGCTCGCCACGACCAAGCCGTCGCGCAGCAGCGAGGCGGCGTTGTACAGCCCGCCGACGGCGTGGTGCGGATAGCCGACGATGACGTCGATGCCGTGTACCGCCTTGCGGATACGCTCCAGGCCGTGCAAGGCGGCGAGGTGGAAACCGGGACGCAGCAGCAGGTCCTCGGGCGGATAGCCGCTTAGTGCCAGCTCGGGGAAAACCACGACATCGGCGTGCAACGCGTCGCGCGCGCGGGTGCAGGCCTCCAGGATGCGCTGCACGTTGCCGTCGATGTCGCCGACCAGAGGATTGATCTGCGCCATCGCCACACGCAATCGCGAGACGACGCTAGGGTCCGTTGGCTTGCCTGAAGGGGTCATGGTGTGTCTGCCGTGGTCATCCAACCAACCCCGACCCGATCCCCGGTTGTCGAGGCGGCGGAGTCAACCGGCGCGGCGCGCTCAACCGGCAAAGAACTCCAGCATACGCGCGCCCATCTCCGCTGGCGAGCGCGCGATGGTCACGCCCGCGGCTTCCAGGGCCGCGAACTTGCCGCGCGCGGTGCCCTGCCCACCGGAGACGATGGCCCCGGCGTGGCCCATGCGCTTGCCCGGTGGTGCCGTGACGCCGGCGATGTAGGCCACGACCGGCTTGCGTACGTGCGCACGGATGTATTCGGCCGCCTCCTCTTCGGCGCTGCCGCCAATCTCGCCGACCATGATGATGCCCTTGGTCTGGCGGTCGGCCTCGAACAGCGCCAGGCAGTCGACGAAGCTCATGCCGTGAATCGGATCGCCCCCGATCCCAACACAGGTACTCTGGCCCAGGCCGTTCTGCGTCGTCTGATACACCGCCTCGTAGGTCAAGGTCCCGGAGCGGGAGACAATGCCGATGCTGCCGGGCTTGTGAATGGCCCCCGGCATGATGCCTATCTTGCACTCGCCGGGCGTAATGACGCCGGGACAATTCGGCCCGATCAAACGCACATCGCTGCGCGCCAGGCTGGCCCGCACGAGCAGCATGTCCTGGATGGGAATGCCCTCGGTGATGCAGACGACGGTCTTGATGCCCGCGTCTGCGGCCTCGAGAATCGCGTCGGCGGCAAAGGGCGCCGGCACGTAGATCATGCTCGCCTCGGCGCCGGTCTCCGCCACCGCATCGTGCACCGTATCGAAGACGGGACGATCCAGATGCATCTGGCCGCCCTTGCCGGGCGTCACCCCGCCCACCAACTGGGTGCCGTACTCGATGGCCTGCTGGGAATGGAACGAGCCCTGGCGCCCGGTGAATCCCTGGCAGATGACCTTGGTGGACTTGTTGATCAGAATCGCCATCAGAGCGTCCCCGCGGCGTGGACCGCCTTCTGTGCCGCGTCGGTCAGGTCCTGCGCGGTGACAATGGACAGCTCGCTGCTTTGCAGCATCTCCCGGCCCTGCTCCACGTTGGTCCCCTCCAGGCGCACCACCACCGGCACGTTCAACTGAACCTCCTCGACGGCGCGGATGATGCCCTCGGCGATGAGGTCGCAGCGCACAATGCCGCCGAAGATGTTGACCAGGATGGCCTTGACCTTGGTATCGGACAGGATGAGCTTGAAGGCCTCGGCGACCTTCTCGGCCGTAGTGCCGCCGCCCACATCGAGAAAGTTCGCCGGCTCGCCGCCGTGGAGCTTGATCAGGTCCATGGTCGCCATGGCCAGGCCGGCACCGTTGACCATGCAGGCGATGTTCCCGTCCAGACTGACATAGTTCAGTCCATGCTGCTGCGCCCGATACTCCTTCTCGTCCTCCTGGGTGGGATCGTGCAATTCGTTGAGGGCCTTCTGGCGGTACAGCGCGTTGTCGTCGGCATTGACCTTCGCGTCCAAGGCGAGCAGCTCCGAGTTGCCGGTCACGACCAGCGGATTGATCTCGACCAGACTGAGGTCGCGCTCGGTGAACAGGCGATACAGCCCCTCCATGACGCGGGTCAACGGGGTGATCAAGGCCGGGCCCAGTCCGAGGCCGAAGGCAAGCTGGCGGCACTGGTAAGGCTGCAACCCGACGACCGGGTCGACCGCCACGCGCAGGATATCGTCAGGACGCTCGCGCGCCACGTCCTCGATATCCATACCCCCGGCGGCCGAGGCCATGAACACCACCCGCTGCAGACTGCGGTCGACAACCGCGCCCAAATACAATTCGCGGGCGATATCGCAGGGCTTTTCGATGAGCACACTGTGCACCGGCTGGCCGGCCGGGCCGGTCTGCGCGGTGACCAGACGAGTGCCGAGCAGCTGCGAAACGGCGCTTTGCAGGGCCTCGACGCCCTCGACCCGGCGCACGCCACCGGCCTTGCCACGCCCGCCCGCGTGTACCTGAGCCTTGGCGACCCAGGCGTCACCGCCCAGCTCATGGGCGAGAAGCGCTACCTCACCGACCGACGTCGCCAACGAAGCCGCCGGCACGGGAATGCCGTACTGGGCAAAAAGCTCCTTGGCCTGGAATTCGTGCAAATGCATGGCAAAAACGCCCGCCTTAAAAAGCGTGTTATTCTGGAGCAAACCGCGGCGGTTCGCAAAACCTTCTAATAGGTGACTGGCCGCCGCTTGTCCGTGGGGGTAGAATCCCCGCGCATATTGCAAACGACCGAAGAGGAGCGCCGTACCGCGCCAGCCAGCCCATGGGCCTGTTCCGCCTAATCTTTCTCGGCCTCATCATCTGGCTGATCTACCGCGTCGTGCGCGCCGTGACGGCCGCGGGGGAACACGCGGCCGCCCGCCGCTCGCAGCAGCACTCGCCGCCGCGTACCGCCAGGGGAGAAAGCGACATGACCGGCGAGCGGCCGACGAACAGGATGGTTCGCTGCGCCGAATGCGGGCTGCATGTCCCCCACGAGGAAGCCGTGCGTGATGGCGAGCAATATTTCTGCAGCGCCGAGCACCGGGACCGACAGCGCCGCAGCTGATTTCGGATCCACGTCAACAAATCCGGGGCCATGAGGTAGTATTCATCGCATGGAGCCCTATCTGCTGAGCCCCACACCTCCGATCGGTCGCGCCGGCGACACGGCCGCGAGCCACGCCGGAACGCACGGGGATGCGTTTGGCGACGGGGCTCGAACCGGCGTCGAAGATATCTACGCCAACACGACGTGGAAGCCTCTCTTCTTTCTCAATATCTACCGTCTGGGCCTGTCCGGCCTGTTCGTGCTGCTCACCTATACCGGCCACCTGATCAAACCGCTGGGCAGCGCCAATCCGACGTTGTTCGGCGCGATCGCCCTGGCATACCTGGTCCTGTGCACGCTGGCCGTGCTGACCAACCACTGGCGCCGCCCCTCATTCAGAGTTCAGGTCTATGCCCTGGTCCTTGTCGATATCGCCGGGGTCATCGGCCTGATGCACACCAGCGGCGGCGTCTCCAGCGGATTGGGCATGCTGCTGGTGGTCACCATCGCGGGAGGGGCCATCCTCATGGCGGGCCGCACAGCGGTGTCGTTCGCGGCCCTGGCGAGCCTGGCCGTGCTCGCCGATACGGTTTACGCCCAGCTCGCGCTGCCCGGCCACACGGCCGCCTACCCGCAGGCCGGGCTGTTGGGCATCACCTTCTTCGCCACGGCCATCCTCGCTCATGTGCTCGCCCGGCGCATCCGGGAAACCGAGGCCCTGGCGGCACAGCGCGGCGTGGATCTGGCCAATCTGGCCCAGCTCACCGAGCACATCATCCAGCGCATGCAGACCGGTGTCCTCGTCATCGACGGAATGAACCAGGTGCGCCTGATGAACGAAGCGGCCTGGCACATGCTCGGCATGCCGGCCACGACCGAGCGGCCCTCGCTGAACCAACTTTCCGGCGAGCTGTTGCAGCGGCTCAACCGCTGGCGCCGCGAACCCGAGCAGCCGAATACACCCATCCATCTGTCGTCCAATACCGCCAATATATTGCCCCGCTTCGCCCGCATTGGGCTGGATGCGTCGTCGGGCACGCTAATCTACCTGGAAGATACCGCCGCGACCGCTCAACAGGCCCAGCAGATGAAACTCGCCTCGCTCGGGGGGCTGACCGCCAGCATCGCCCACGAGATCCGCAATCCCCTGGGCGCCATCAGCCACGCCGGTCAGCTCCTGGCGGAATCGGGCGAGCTCGCGGAGCACGACCATCGCCTGACGCAGATCATCACCGACCACTGCCGGCGCATTAATACGATCATCGAAAACGTGCAGCAGCTCAGCCGCCGCGATCGCAGCCGCCCGCAGATACTGATACTGGGGCCCTATCTGGAGGAATTTGTGCGCGAGTTCGTGGAGGCCCACGGCGCCGCGCCCGAAGATATTCACCTGGACGTCGAGCCGCGCGAGCTCGAGGTGCGTTTCGACCCCAGCCAGCTGCAGCAGATTCTGACCAACCTGTGCGAGAATGCGCTGCACCACAGCGCAGGCTGCGAAGGTCAGCCCAAGGTCGAACTGCGTGCCAGCGACACCGTGGAATTCCACCGGCCCGTGGTCGAGGTCATCGACCGCGGACCGGGCATCAGTGCCGAGGCCGCCGAGCACCTGTTCGAGCCGTTCTTCACAACCGAGGCCAAGGGTACGGGCCTAGGCCTTTACATCAGCCGGGAGCTGGCCGAATCCAATCAGGCACAATTGACTCATGTGCCGCAGCCGTCGGGCGGTGCTTGCTTTCGCATCACGTTTCAGGACCCGAGGAGACAGATCGCCTGACTATGGAACGCTCCACCGAGGCCAATCCCCGCGCGCTGGTCGTCGACGACGAGCCCGATATCCGGGAGCTGCTGGAGATCACCCTGGGCCGCATGGGGATCGATGCGGTCAGCGCCGCCGATCTGGAGGAGGGCAAGCGCATGCTGGCAGCCGGCGGCTACGACCTGTGCCTGACCGACATGCGCCTGCCCGACGGCAACGGTATTGATTTCGTGCGTTATATGCAGCAGCAGCACCCCGATATCCCGGTTGCCGTCATTACGGCACACGGCAACATGGAATCGGCCATCGAGTCCTTGAAAGCCGGCGCCTTCGACTTCGTGACCAAGCCGGTGGACCTGCAGGTGCTGCGCACCCTGGTCAATACGGCTCTGAAGCTGACGCGCCGCACCGCACCGTCGGCCGGAGACGCAGAAGCGGGCTCCGGGCTGCAGCTCATCGGCGAGTCGCCCGCCATCCAGGCCACGCGCCAGACCATCGCCAAGGTGGCTCGCAGCCAGGCACCGATCTATATCAGCGGCGAATCGGGAACCGGCAAGGAGCTGGTCGCCCGGCTCATCCACGAGCAGGGGGCGCGGCGCGACCTGCCCTTCGTCCCCGTCAACTGCGGCGCCATCCCCGCCGAGCTCATGGAAAGCGAATTCTTCGGCCACAAGAAGGGCAGCTTCACGGGCGCGACGGCGGACAAACAGGGACTGTTCCAGGCCGCCGAGGGCGGCACCCTGTTCCTGGACGAGGTCGCCGACCTGCCGCTGAGCATGCAGGTCAAACTGCTGCGCGCGATCCAGGAAAAGGCCATCCGTCCCATTGGTTCTCAGCGGGAGATACCGATCGATGTGCGCATTCTCAGCGCCACCCACACCGACCTGGGCCAACTGGTCGAGGAAGGGCGTTTTCGCCAGGATCTGTATTACCGCATCAACGTCATCCGACTTCACGTGCCCAGCCTGCGCGAGCGGCGCGACGACATCCCGCTGCTGACCGAACACTTCCTCGGACGAATCGCCGACGCCTGGGACATTCCGCCGGTCACGATCAGCCCCGCCGCCCTCAAGGCACTGGCGGAATATGCCTACCCGGGTAACGTTCGCGAGTTGGAGAACATTCTGGAGCGCGCAGTGACGCTGTGCGAGGGCGAAACCATCGAGCCCGCGGACCTGCAGCTGCCCGAGATTGCCGCCAACGGACCCGCGGCCGCCGCCCCGGTCGCGGGAGGCCGGGCGATGGGGCCGCCTCCATCGAGCGGTAGCGGGACAACCGCCTCGCTGGAACCCCTGCTTCAGGACGTCGAGAAAGAGGCCATCGTCAAGGCCCTGGAACAGACCCGCTACAACAAGACGGCGGCAGCCAGGTTGCTCGGTATCTCCTTTCGCGCCCTGCGCTACCGCCTGAAAAAACTCGGGTTGGAGTAACCCCGGTTAGGCTCATAAAGGTGACGCGGAGCGTCACATTGTGACCCGAACTGTGGATCTTGCTCCCTTGGGCCATGCCTACCACGCATGCGACGGATCCCGAGCGACCACATTCAGGACCGCCAGAATAGATTTAACATATTGTTTCCTCGCGTTTTTTATATTCGCCCTGCGTCGGGAAGCGATAAAAAGACAGGCGGTGGCATACATCCTGCACAATATCCAAGCAAGCGGCTAAAGGTTTCGCGGGTCGTACCGAAAACCTGACTGCGGTCACGCACAGCCGCGAGTCGAACGGTTAGGCTACGGCGACGCAGGCGTTTAAGCCACCAAGACTTGATCACTCGAAAACGTAGGGAGTCATTGCAATGAAAAAGGTACAATCGGGTTTCACCCTCATCGAATTGATGATCGTGGTGGCCATCATCGGCATTCTGGCCGCCATCGCCATCCCGGCCTACAACTCGTACATCTCCACCACCAAGATGGGCAAGGTGCGTGACCATGCCGACACGGCCCGTCGCCTGATCGAATCGGAGATGAAGAAGAATGTGACGCGCCAGTCGATGGGGCTCAACGTCAACAAATTCGAGAGCTACCTGGGCCAGGACGCGACCTTCGCTACCTTCCTGAACTCCAAAGGCGGGTCACAGGCCCCCGAGGGCGGTCCAGCCTACGTGGCGGGCATTGCCAACGCGGACATAGCCGGCAAGGGCGCGGTCGGCATCACTTCCAGCGACGTTGATGGCAGTGGTGCTTGGTCAAGTGGTGACACAGCTACCATCGCGTACGGGCAAGGTTACCTGGAGCTCACCACCAACACTAAAATCGTTGTTACGTATGACTAAGTGACAGAATGGCCCTTGGGGCCCCTGTTGTGGCAGCGGTTTTGCGGCCACCACAGGTCTATGACAGGGCCTCTATCGACGATAGAGGCCCTTTTTTTTCGGATGCTTGGCCAAAATAGGCGGCACGATGCATAATGCTCTCGATGCATTCGCAAAGCACCAACATGGATTAATGCAAATGAACGCGAACAGCCGCAGCCGAGGTTTCACCCTGATTGAACTCATGGTCACCGTGGCCATTCTGGCCCTCCTGGTTGGAATCGCTATCCCGGTCTACCAGAACTATGTATCGACCTCGCGCAACGTCGAAGCGTTCAACAACATGAACAGCATCCGACTGGCCGAGGAAGAGTACTACATGGAGAACAACAGCTATGTCACCGGCGTGAAGTACGACGCCTCGACCAATACAAAGACCCTCCAGACGTCGGCCCTGGGTTGGTCGCCGGCCGAACCCGATAACAAGCAGAATTTTTCGTACGAAGTGAAAGCCGTTGCCGCCACGGCCAGCAACAGCAGCAGCTATCAAATCATAGCCCGGGGTATCGACCGACAGGTCCCCTCGTCCGTCCTTTTGACCCTTGAATAATCCCCCACGCGCCGCCGGGGCCGGTGCGTCGGACCGCATCGTAGCTCCGTCGCGCTTCCGCTCCGAGGAGGTGTTGCTGCTCCTCCTGTTCCTTCTGATACCGCTAATCACGTGGACCGGGCTACGCGAAGCTTCGAGCCTCCCGCGCTACGCCCTGTTGGCCACGACGGGAGGCTTCGGACTGGTCCTGTGGACCGCCAACGCCTGGCGTTTCGGTGACGGGGTGCGCGGGCATCCGATACTCGTGCCAGTCGGCCTGCTCTGGGCATGGTCCGCGGTATCCTATTTCTGGTCGGTGGACCCGGGCGGCAGCCAGATTCGCCTCTTCGAGCTCTCCGGCGTGTTGGTCACGGCCTTCATCGTCTACCAGCGCAGCAGTGCCGACGCCGCAACCCGGCTCTTTGCCGTCGCCTCGGCCGCGGGCGCGATCGTCGCCCTGATCGGGATCGGTCAGTATTTCGGCATCAATCCTCTGGGCCTGAGGCAGGCCGTTGCCCCCGCCTCCACTTTCATCAACAAGAACTTCGTCGCACTGTATCTCGACCTGGTCACGCCCGTCGCCGCGATGCTGGCACTGACGTTGGCGACGCCGAAACGACGCTGGCTGGCCGCGCTCGCCTTCGGCCTCTGCCTGTCTTTCCTGATCGTCTCGAGGACCCGCGGATCATGGCTAGGACTGCTCGTGGGGCTGGCCGCGCTCATCATGGTCCAGTGGGGCGACGGCGCTCTCAAACAGGATATGCGGCAGTGGCTGCGCGCACGCTGGAAGCCGGTGGTAGCCGCGTTGATTCTGCCCGCCGTGCTCATCAGCCTACCGGGCGACATTTTCAAATCCGGTTACAAGACGGAGGCCCTCATTACGGGGCGGGCCGACCTGTCGGTTTCCACGCGACTCAGCGCCTATCTCAATGCCGGCCAAATGATCGCCGACCATCCGCTGCTGGGCGTCGGCTATGGTGGATTCATGTTGGGCTACAAACCGTACGCGTTCAGCCGAGCGCCGACGAATATCCTGACCGAAGACAAACTCATGGCGCGCCTGCACAGCGACCCCCTCCAGCAGTTCGTGGAGCTGGGGCTGCCAGGTGGGCTGCTTTCGCTCGGCATCTATGCCTGGGCTCTGCTGCTGGCCTGGCGGCTCGCGCGAACCGGCAGAGATTCCCGCCATAGGTCCATTGGCCTGGCCCTGTTGCTGGCCCTCGTGGCCAGCGGAGCCCACGCCTGTGTCGATTTCCCCTTGCACAAGCCTGCGTCGCAGCTCCTGTTCTGGTGCTGGATCGCACTCGCCGCCGGTCTGACATTACACAGCGGTGACGACCCAAGCCGCGCACGACAAGCACTGCGCCGTCCGATACTCCTTGCCGTCGCCGTCATCGGGCTAGGGTTCTCCGCACTCGCTGCAGCGTTTTATCGGCCCTACCTAATCGCCGACGGCCTCACCCACAATGCCGTCGTGCACATGTTCGCGGAAAAGGACTGTCCCGCGGCGCGAACGGCCATCGACCGGGCCTGGGCGACCTTTCACAAGGGCTTCTATACGCGGGAATACTACCTTCGGATCTATGCCCGCTGCCACTTCAAAGCAGCTCCGACACTGACCGCAATGAATCGGGTTTTGGAGTACGACCCCAACAACGCCCTTGCCCTATTGACGCGCGGGCGGATATACCTGTATCTACATCGCTCGGAGTCTGCTACGGAAGACTTCTACCGTGCGGTCCAACTTCTGCCCAACAGGGCAAGCGGTTACCTCGGCTTGGGCCTCGCCGCCCGCCAGAGCGGAAACACCAAGGTGGCAAAGGCATTTTTTGAGGAAGCCGCCAAGGTCGAACCGGACAACCCGTTGCCGGAGAAGTACCTCGCCGATATGGATCGCAGGTCGTCAATCGACAATAAATAATATTGATTTACTGATAAATAAAATTGATAGATATATGCAACAGCTCAGACACCAACGGGCCGATATCAGGGATCGACAGCCCTTCCCAACGGTTTGGCGCGCGGGAGTAAATCGGCTAGTATTTGTGACAGAATTCGCCGAATTTCCCTTCACTTACGTGTAAGAGTCAAAGTTATGGCGACCCCGAATGTGAAAGTCCCCCTCAGCGGCCTGGGCCGACGCCTCGTCCACGACGGCCTCCTGAACGAAGCCCAGGTCCAGGAGGCCAACGACGCGTCCGTCAAGCAGAAGATTCCGTTCGTCTCCTACCTCGTCCAGAAGAAAATGGCCAAGAGCCGGGATATCGCCTCGGCGGCCGCCCAGGAATTCGGGGTTCCCGTCATGGACCTGGGCATGATGGAGCTGGACCCTGAGGTAGTGAGACTCGTCGAGGAAAAGCTCATCCGCAAGCACCATGCGCTGCCTTTGTTCAAGCGCGGCAATCGCCTGTTCGTCGGCGTCTCCGACCCGACGAACCTCCAGGGCCTGGATGAGATCAAATTCCACGTCGGCATCAATACCGAGGCCATCCTGGTCGAGGACGACAAACTCGCTCAGTTTATCGACAAGGCCATGGAGGCCAACGATTCGACCTTCGCCGACCTCTCCGATGGCGACCTCGACGACGTAGATTTCGCCGACGAGGATCAGATGGAGGGCGGCGGCCCGGCCGTCTCGGAGTCCGAAATCGACGACACCCCGGTCGTGCGCTTCATCAACAAGGTCCTGCTCGATGCCATCAACCGGGGCGCCTCGGACATCCATTTCGAGCCGTACGAGAAGAACTATCGGGTTCGCACCCGCCTGGACGGCATGCTGAGCGAGGTGGCCTCGCCGCCGGTCGGCCTGGGTCCCAAGCTCACCGCGCGCCTCAAGGTGATGGCCCGCTTGGACATCTCCGAGCGGCGAATCCCGCAGGACGGGCGAATCAAATTGAACCTGTCCAAGAACCGCGCCATTGATTTTCGTGTCAACACCTGCCCGACGTTGTACGGCGAGAAGGTGGTGCTGCGTATCCTCGACCCCAACAGCGCCAAGCTGGGCATCGATGCCCTGGGGTATGAGGAGGAACAGAAAGAGAAGTTTCTGGAAGCCATTCACCGACCCTACGGGATGGTTTTGGTCACCGGCCCGACGGGTAGCGGTAAGACGGTTTCGCTGTATACGGCCGTCAATATCCTGAACACGCCCGACGTCAATATCTCGACGGCGGAGGATCCCTCGGAAATCAATATGCCGGGAGTCAACCAAGTCAACGTCAATCCGAAGGTCGGCCTGACCTTCGCCTCCGCCCTGCGCGCCTTTCTGCGTCAGGACCCGGACATTATCCTCGTCGGTGAGATCCGCGACCTGGAGACGGCAGAGATCGCCATCAAGGCCGCTCAGACCGGCCACTTGGTCCTTTCGACGTTGCACACCAACGACGCCCCCCAGACCCTCACGCGTCTGGCCAACATGGGCGTGCCCTTGTACAACATTGCCTCGTCGGTACACCTGATCGTTGCGCAGCGCCTCGCACGGCGCCTGTGCTCCCACTGCAAGCAGCCGATCGATGTCCCGAAGGAAGCGCTGAAGAAAGAGGGCTTTACCGATGCCGACATCGCGGCGGGCATCAAGGTCTACGGGCCGGTCGGCTGCGATCAGTGCAACGGCGGCTACAAAGGCCGCGTCGGCATCTATCAGGTGATGCCTGTCTCCGAGACGATGGGCCGCATCATCATGGAGGGCGGGAATGCCATGCAGCTTGCCGACCAGGCCGAGAAGGAAGGCGTGGCCGACCTGCGCAAATCGGGCCTCAAGAAGGTCAAGGACGGGGTCACCAGCCTCGATGAAATAAACCGCGTAACCAAAGACTGACCATGGCGGAAAAAGCACTCAAACAGACAACCTTCCTTTGGGAAGGAATGGACAAGCGCGGCGAGAAGGTCAAGGGCGAATCGCCGGGCCAGAACATCGCCCTGGTCAAGGCCAGCCTGCGGCGCCAGGGCATCAACCCGACCAAGGTCCGCAAGAAGTCCAAGCCTCTGTTCGGCGGCGGGAAGTCCATCAAGTCCAAGGACATTGCCATCTTCAGCCGCCAGTTGGCGACCATGATGACCTCCGGCGTCCCACTGGTCCAAGCCTTCGAGATTATTGGCAAGGGCCATGAAAACCCGCGCATGAGGGACATGCTCGTCAGCATCAAGAACGACATCGAGGGGGGCAGCAACCTCTCCGATGCCCTGGGAAAGTTCCCGCTGCAGTTCGACGCCCTGTATTGCAATCTGGTCGAGGCCGGCGAACACGCCGGTATCCTGGACAATCTGCTGGACAAGATCGCCACGTACAAGGAAAAGACCGAGGCCATCAAGGGCAAGATCAAGAAGGCCCTCTTCTACCCGACGGCCGTGATCGTTGTCGCATTCATCATCACCGCCATCCTGATGATCTTCGTTATCCCGCAGTTTGAGCAACTCTTCAAGGGCTTCGGCGCCGACCTGCCGGCACCGACGAAATTCGTCATACACCTGTCTCAAATATTCCAGCAGTGGTGGTGGCTGATATTCGGCAGCATCGGTGCCGCCATCTATACGCTCATCTATTTCAAGAAGCGCTCGCGGAAATTCCAGCACTTCCTGGACCGCGCCCTGCTGAAGATTCCCATTATCGGCCCGATCCTCAACAAGGGGGCGATCGCCCGCTTCGCTCGGACACTGTCGACGATGTTCGCCGCCGGCGTTCCACTGGTGGAGGCTATGGAGTCTGTCTCAGGCGCGGTGGGCAACGTGGTCTACGGCTCGGCCGTGTTGCGCATGCGCGACGAGGTCGCCACCGGCACGCAGCTCAATGTGTCGATGCGCCAGGCAAATCTGTTTCCGAACATGGTCGTGCAGATGGCGGCGATCGGCGAAGAGGCCGGCTCGCTCGATGCCATGCTGGGCAAGGTGGCCGACTTCTACGAGGAAGAGGTCGACAACGCGGTGGACGGTCTCAGCAGCCTCCTGGAGCCTCTGATCATGGCCATCCTGGGTGTGCTGATCGGCGGCTTGGTCATTTCCATGTATCTGCCAATCTTCCAGATGGGTAAGATCGTCAGCGGCGGCCATTAAGGGATGTGCTCCGCAGTCCGCTTTTAGTCATTCATGATGCCGGACCCTGCAAGCCTCCCGCCGGCGTGGTGGATCGTCGGCGCGGCGGTCCTGGGCGCTATCGTCGGCAGCTTCCTGAATGTCGTCATTTATCGGCTGCCCGTCATGCTCCAGCGCCAGTGGCGTGAGCAGTGCCTTGCCTATCTGGCGGAATCACAAGGCGATGACATTCGGGCGCCCGCAGACGAGGAGATTTCGGCTGGTGCTGTCGCGCCGTTCAACCTCAGCTCCCCGCCGTCGCGCTGTCCGCATTGTGAGGCACCGATACGCCCCTGGGAGAACATCCCAGTCTTGAGCTACCTGTGGTTGCGCGGACGCTGTGCCCATTGCGCCACGCGAATCCCGTTGCGCTACCCCCTGGTCGAGGCCCTCAGCGCCGCCTGTGCGGCGCTGGTCGTCTGGCGTCTGGGCCCGGGCTGGACCGCCGGCGCGGGGTTGCTTCTGACCTGGGCGTTCATCGCGTTGACGTTCATCGACCTCGATCACCAGTTGCTGCCGGACGATATTACGCTGCCGTTCCTCTGGCTCGGGCTCGGGATCAATCTCTTCGGGGTGTTTACCGACGCCTATTCAAGCCTCATCGGCGCCATGGCCGGCTACCTCAGCCTTTGGACCGTCTATCACGGTTTCCGGCTACTCACACGCAAAGAGGGGATGGGCTACGGCGACTTCAAGCTCCTGGCCGTGATCGGCGCCTGGCTGGGCTGGCAGGCCCTGCCCGTCGTCATCCTGCTATCGTCGCTGGTCGGCGCCGCGGTGGGTATCACCCTGATCATCGTCCGCCGTCACAGTCGCGGCACCCCCATTCCCTTCGGCCCATACCTCGCCGGTGCCGGCTGGCTCGCCCTGCTCTGGGGCCACGACATTACTCAAGCCTACCTGCGCTGGGCCGGCCTCTGATCCAGCGTGATGTGTGAGGAGTCAGGAGTGAGGCGTACGCCCTGCTAGCGGAGTCCTCAGTTGGCAGTTGGCAGCAAAAAGCTAAACCGCTCTTTTCTTTCTGCGAACTGACGCCTGCCAACTGATAACCACACCCCAGGGCTCTCGCCTCACGTTGACTCCCCCAGACATTAGTCCGTAACCTAAGCCAATGTTAGTCATCGGCCTCACAGGCGGCATCGGCAGTGGCAAATCCACCGTTGCCGAGCTCTTCGCACAACGCGGCGTGCCGGTCATCGACACGGATGTCATCGCCCGCGAACTGGTCGAGCCGGGCGAGCCCGCGCTGGCGGAAATCGCGGCGGCCTTCGGCGAGGGTCTGGTCGATTCCGAAGGCCGACTGGACCGCGCCCGTCTGCGCAATCTAGTCTTCGACGACGAGGCACAACGCCAACGACTGGAGGCGATTTTGCACCCGCGTATCTATGCGCGCGTTCGCGATCGGGTGGCCCAACTCGACGCGCCCTACTGCGTCGTTGTCATCCCCTTGCTGATCGAGACCGGCGGCGGGGCCTTGGTCGACCGGATCCTCGTCGTCGATGCGCCACTCGACGTGCGAATCCGGCGCACGCAGTCCCGCGATGGCTTGCCCGAAGAGCAGGTTCGTACGATCGCGGCCAGCCAGGCCGGCCGGGAACGCCGCCTCGAGGCCGCTGACGACGTGATCGACAATGGGCTCCAGCCCGGCGCGCTCGACGCGCAGGTCGAGGCATTGCACGCCAAGTATCTGGCGCTGGCCGCCGAGCAGCCCTCCTGACCGGGGGCCTTTCGGTGCCGGCGGCAGAGGGCATTTGCCTCCCGGGTCCAACTTGCCCAAAATGCAGAGCCAGGAAGCTCCCAGCCTGACGCCATGTCCGACGAAAAAAGCCTGGTTTTCTACGAACAGCCGCTGAACGAGCGGGTGCGCAGCTTTTTGCGCCTGGACTTCCTGTTCCGCCAGGCTGCCCATACCCTGGGGGGCGAGTCACGTTGGGACAGCCGCGCAACGCTTGGAAGCATCGTCGATATTCTCGAGGTCCTCGCCCGCACCGATCTCAAAACCGAACTGCTCAAGGAGCTGGAGCGCCACCAAACGGTCCTCGCGCGCCTGCGCCGATCCGCTGCAGTGGATCAGCAGCGTCTGGAATCCATCCTCGAGCGCCTGGCCGGCTATCAGGAGCAGCTCCATGCGGATATGCGGGCGCTGGGCCAGGATCTGAAGGATCACGAGTTCCTGGCTAGCATACGCCAGCGAGCGACCGTGCCGGGCGGCAGTTGCGACTTCGATCTGCCGAGCTACCATCATTGGCTCCAGCAACCGCCCCAGGTGCGGGAGGCGGAGCTGCGAACGTGGCTGGAGACGCTCGAGGGGGTCCGTGCTCCCGTCGAGCTGCTCGTGCGGCTAATACGCGAGAGCTCCAGCCCGACCGAAGAAATGGCGGAGGCCGGGTTCTTCCAGCGCAGCCTGGACCCCAGCGGAGGATTTCAGCTCATCCGGGTGGGGCTGCCGCGCGATGCGCACTATTTCGCTGAGATCAGCGCCGGCAAACACCGTTTCACGGTGCGCTTCCTGGAACCACAAGGAGCGGATCGGCCCCGGCCCGTGGCCGAAGGTGTCCCCTTCCGGCTATGCTGTTGTGCAATATGACGCGTTTCGTGAAATGTCCGACCTGTGGCCGCGCGGTCGAATGGACCGCCGAGCAGAAATGGCGCCCGTTCTGCAGCGAACGCTGCAAGCTTATCGATCTGGGCACCTGGGCCGATGAGGGCCACCGCATCCCCGGGGATATTCAACTCATGGACGAAGACGCTGACGAACACAAACAGGACTGACGGCGCCTGAGCACTGGCGAAAGCCCCGGGAACCCTGAAGCGGGTCTCTATCGCAGGGGCGTGGCCCGGAACGGGAACCGGGCCTGATACGTTCCCTCGGCCGTCTCGACCATCACCACGGCCATCCAGTCCAACCGGTCCGCCGAGCAGACCGGCAGGGTGCTTCGTCCCCGCCACGGTCCCTGTGTACCGCGGTCCCCCGCCTGCACCAAGCGATAACGGTTCATCCCCATGTCCATCCCGGTCATGATGAAGTCGACACTCACGGCCGTCGCGGCGCTGGGCATATCGCGTACCGTGACCTCGACGGGGAAAGGCCGAAGCGGTGATACGGACTCTTCCAGACGCAAACCGATGCGCGGACCGGCGTTCGGGTCCCGACCGCGGGCCACGCATTCGCGGCCCAGCGGAACGCAATCGCCGGACAGCGGGAGTTCGACGGCGGACTGAGACGGAGTACCGGGCTGCAGCAGACGCCCGGCGAAGTAGCCGACACCGCCGAGCAGCGCGGCCAGCAAAACACCCAGGACAGGCAGGCGCCAGGACGCGTGTCGCTCCACGTCAGCGGTCCTCCGAGTCCCACAGGGCCCGCACCGCGGCCACGCCCTGAGCGCCGTGCTCGAATGCACAGGCCCGGTCGGTCGGCCCCACCCCGCCGAGGGCATACACCGGCAGCGCGGCGTGTTCGGTCAGGTGTTTCAGCGCCTGCCAACCCACCGGTTGAGCCGCCGGATGAGTAGCCGTCGCCCTGATTGGACCGAACACGACGAAATCCACTCCCAGACGCTGCGCCAGTTCGAGCTCGCCGATATCGTGAACGGACGCCGCCACCCACCGATCGGGACCCAACGGGCGCTCGGAGCATGCCCGCAGTCGCTCTCCGTTGAGGTGAACACCGTCTGCGCCCAGCGTCTGCGCGAGCCTGGGTGAGGCGTTGAGCAACAGGCGCGCGCCGTGCATGCGGCAGACAGACAGCGCGACCTCCGCCAGTCGCGCAAACGCCTGCTCCTTCAAACCGGGAGCCCGCAGCTGCACCAGGCTGATACCAACCGCCAAGGCACGCCGCAGGCGTCGCGTGAAGTCGTCGAAATCCGCAAAATCGCCCGTAATGAGATACAAGTCCGGCAGCCTTGCGGCGGCCACGATCGGTGCGTTGGCCGCCGGGAATCGATACTGGTGAAGCTCTTCACGGCTCACCCAGCGCACCGGCTGGCCCTCGCGCCCGCTGGCATCGCCACCGAAGCGCTCGACCCGCCAAACGTCCAGCAGCACCGCTTTGTCGGGATAGTCATAGGGGATACGGATGAGTGGCCGAGCATGCTCGACGTCGAGGTGCACCTCTTCGTGCAGCTCACGGACCAGTGCCTGGTAGGCAGATTCGCCGAGCTCCACCTTGCCGCCCGGAAATTCCCACAAGCCGCCCTGGTGGACGTGATTCGGCCGGCGCGCGATCAAAATACGACCCTCGGCATCGACGACCACCGCCGCGGCCACATGCGTGCGTTCACCCGAGCCGCCGCGCCCCTCAGGTACGGTACTCGGCATTGATACGCACGTAGTCGTAGGAGAAGTCGCAGGTCCAGATTCGCTCGCGCGCCTCGCCTCGGGCGAGGTCGATACGCACCGTGATCTCGTCGCGGTCCATGACGGTCTGTCCCTTCTTCTCACTATAATCGGGCGCACGGCCGCCGTCGCGCACGATACACACATCGCCCAGATCAATCGTCACCGCCGTCATGTCCAGGTCGGCAATACCGGCACGGCCGACGGCGGCCAGAATGCGCCCCCAATTCGGGTCGCTGGCAAAGAACGCCGTCTTGACCAACGGCGACTGGGCCACGGTATAGCCCACGGCGAGGCATTCCTGTGCGCTCGCGCCCCCGCCGACATCGATCGTAATGAACTTGGTGGCACCCTCACCGTCTCGCACGATCGCCTGAGCCAGGGTCTCGCACACCTCCGTGACGGCCTGTCTGAACGCGCGGTAATCGGGGCTGTCGGCCTGTGCAATGGACGATCCGCCAGCCGCGCCCGTGGCCACGAGCACACAGGCATCGTTGGTCGACGTATCGCCGTCGACCGTGATCCGGTTGAATGAACGCGCCACCGCCTCGCTCAGGCAGCGCTGCAGCAGCTCCGGGGTAACGGCAGCGTCCGTGGCCAGGAAGGCGAGCATGGTCGCCATGTCGGGACGGATCATACCGGCTCCCTTGGCGATTCCCGTCACCGTGACCATTCGATCGCCCAAAGTGAGCTGTCGCGACGCACCCTTCGCGACGGTATCAGTGGTCATGATGCCGTGGGCGGCCTCCGCCCAACCGTCGGCGGACAAGCGCTCCACCGCCTGGGGCAATCCCGCCCTGATGCGCTCTACCGGCAAAGGCTCGCCGATGACGCCCGTGGAAAAGGGCAGCACCTGCTCGATACGGCAGCCGACGACACCGGCCAGGGCTTCGCAACAGGCCCTGGCATCGCGCAGGCCCTGGTCGCCCGTCCCGGCATTGGCATTACCGGTGTTGATGAGCAGGTAGCGCGGGGCTGCCGCGGCCAGATGGGTCCTGGCCAGTGTGACCGGCGCGGCACAAAAGGCGTTACGGGTGAAGACAGCCGCAACGTGGCTGGCCTCGTCGAGGGCCATGACCACCAAATCGCGGCGATCGGGCTGTTTGATGCCGGCTCGGGCGACGCCGAGCCGCACGCCCGGCACGACCGGCAGCGGCGGCAGATTATCGAGTCCTACGGCCATGGAGGAGAACCTGGTCGGACGTCATGCGGGCAAGGTCGCAGCCTGGCGGAACACGTCGCGAGCCCGAATAGATCAGGGCTCAGATACAAGGCGGCCGAATCGACACCGGGGCGCAGCGACTGAAACATATTAGCTGGATCGATTTCCCGACCGACGCGCGTCCCGCAGCATTTTACTAGGCGTTCTCGAGGCGCCCGTGGCACTGCTTGTACTTCTTGCCCGACCCGCACGGACAGGGCTCGTTGCGCCCAATCTTGCGCCCCTGGCGCACGAACGGCGTGTGCGCTTCGGCCGCCTCGGCCTCGCCTTCGGCCCCCGCGGCGGCGGCGCCGAGCGCACTGGCCTCGGCATGCTGGAATTCCATGCTGCGCTGCGTGCGCCGCTGCGCTTCGACGGCCTCGACGTCTTCCTCGCTGCGCACCTGGATCTTGGTGAGGATGGCGATGACCTCATGCTTGATCCTCTCGAGCAGCTGCGAAAACAGCTCGAACGCCTCACGCTTGTATTCCTGTTTAGGGTCCTTCTGAGCGTAACCGCGCAAATGGATACCCTGGCGCAGATAATCCATGGCGGCCAGATGGTCCTTCCACTGAGTATCCAGGACCTGCAGCATCACGGCCTTCTCGACGTGACGCATGACTTCGGCACCGACCTGGGCTTCCTTCTCCGCATACGCGGCCTCGACGGCCTCCAGGATACGCTCGCGCAGCGGCTCCTCATGCAGATCCTCCTCCGCCTCCAGCCAGCCGCGGATGTCCAGGCGCAGACCGAACTCACCGTCGAGGGCATCTTCCAGCCCTGAGACGTCCCATTGCTCCTCCATGCTCTGGGGCGGAATGTAGGTGTCGATGAGGGCGCCGACCACGTCGGCCCGAATCGCCTGAATGGTCTCCGAAACATCGTCGGTCGCCATGAGCTCGTTACGCTGCTCGTAGATGACCTTGCGCTGGTCGTTGGCGACATCGTCGTATTCGAGCAGCTGCTTGCGGATGTCGAAGTTGTGGCCTTCGACCTTGCGCTGCGCATTTTCGATGGCCTTGCTCACCCAGGGGTGCTCGATGGCCTCGCCTTCCTTCATGCCCATGCGCTGCATCAGGGATGAGACCCGCTCGGACGCGAAGATGCGCATGAGGTTGTCCTCGAGCGCCAGGTAGAACCGGCTGGAGCCGGGGTCGCCCTGGCGGCCCGAACGGCCGCGCAACTGGTTGTCGATGCGCCGAGACTCGTGACGCTCGGTGCCGATAATATGCAGGCCACCGGAGGCGATCACCTGGTCGTGACGCTTTTGCCATTCGGAACGGACCCGTTTGGCCGTCACTTCATCGACCTCTCCCAGCGTTGCCAACTCGGCATCCAGGTTGCCGCCCAGCACGATGTCGGTACCGCGGCCGGCCATATTGGTGGCGATCGTGATCGCGCCGGGACGCCCGGCCTGGGCAACAATCTCGGCCTCACGCTCGTGCTGCTTGGCGTTGAGAACCTCGAATTTGAGCTTACGTTTGCTCAACAGACCCGACAGATACTCGGAGACCTCGATGGACGTCGTACCGACCAGGACCGGCTGACCCCGTTTGGAGCAATCCTCGATGTCCTCAATGACCGCATCGAACTTCTCGTGCTGGGTGAGGTAGACCAGGTCGCCCATGTCGTTGCGGATCATGGGCTTGTTGGTCGGGATGACCACCACTTCCAGGTTGTAGATCTGCTGGAATTCGTAGGCCTCGGTGTCGGCGGTGCCGGTCATGCCCGCGAGCTTGTCGTACATGCGGAAATAGTTCTGGAAGGTAATCGAGGCGAGCGTCTGGTTCTCCTGCTGGATCGGCACCCCTTCCTTGGCCTCGACCGCCTGGTGCAGGCCGTCGGACCAGCGCCGCCCGGGCATGGTGCGCCCCGTGAATTCGTCGACGATGACGACCTCGTTGTCGCGCACAATATAATCCACATCGCGCTGGAACAGAGCATGGGCGCGCAGACCGGCGCTGATGTGATGCATCAGGCCGATATTGCCCGCGTCGTACAGGCTCTCGCCTTCGGCCAGCAACCCGGCCTCAGTCAGCAGCCGCTCGGTCTTCGCGTGGCCGTCTTCGGTCAAGTACACCTGCTTGGCCTTCTCGTCGACCGAATAGTCGCCGGGGCCGTCCTCCTCTTCCTGCTTCGTCAGGCTGGGAATCAGCTGGTTGATCTTATAGTAGAGTTCCGAGCTCTCGTCCGAGGGGCCCGAAATGATCAACGGTGTGCGCGCCTCGTCGATCAGGATGGAGTCGACCTCGTCGACGATAGCGAAATACAAATCGCGCTGGACCTTGTCTTCGATGCCGAAGGCCATATTGTCGCGCAGGTAGTCGAACCCGAACTCGTTATTGGTACCGTAGGTAATGTCGGCGCCGTAGGCCTCCTTCTTGGCCTCGAAGTCCATGCCGGCGACGACCACGCCCGTGGTCAGGCCAAGGAACTCGTAGACCGCACCCATCCACTTTGAATCGCGCTGAGCCAGGTAGTCATTGACCGTGACCACGTGCACGCCCTTGCCGGGAAGCGCGTTCAGATAGGCGGCCAGGGTGGCGACGAGCGTCTTACCTTCGCCGGTGCGCATCTCGGCGATCTTGCCCGAATGCATCACCATTCCGCCGATGAGCTGGACGTCGTAGTGACGCATGCCCATCACGCGCTTGGCGGCCTCGCGGACCACCGCAAAGGCCTCGGGCAGCAGGTCGTCCAAGCTCGCTCCCTCGGCCAGGCGGTCGCGGAACTCCTGGGTCTTCGCCCGCAGCGCTTCATCGGTGAGGGACTCGAAGTCCGCCTCCAGCGCGTTGACCTGCGCCACGGTCCGGAACATACGCTTGACCAACCGCTCGTTGCGGCTGCCGAACATCTTGTTGAGCAACTTCGTTACCATGGTGTCCTGCTTGTCGTGTACGGGCCTGGCGGTCGACTATCCCCAGGCCGAAAGGGCCTATTCTACCCCACGAGTGGCGTATTTTCCCGTCCCGCCACGGCGGGACGGCCCGATTCGCCGTTCTCTGGATGTCTCAGCGACGGCTCAACGCGGTCTTGGGGGCGGCGACCGGACTCACCGCCAGATTGGTCCCTTGGGCCCGGAATACCAGTGCGGTCTGCGGGAAGTCCGCCCGCGTGAGCTTTGCCATCAACCGCGCGGCGCGGCCCTTGGGATCGGGTTCGGGCCCGGCCGGACGGACCTGACGGGCAGAGACGATATGCCCGCTCAGGAACCGACCGTTCGGCGCCAATCGCGCCACCAGGATGGGCGCCAGCCCGTTGGGGCCGGCCACATTGATCCCCCAATACGTGCAGAAATTGCCGAGACTGTAGGCCACCAGGCGGTCACGGTAGAGCTCCAGGGCCCGCGGCACGTGCGGACCGCTGCCCAAGACCAGGTCCGCACCCGCATCGATCATCGCGTGGGCGAACCCGACGACGTCGCCCCGGTCCTCGCCGTGGTAGAACTCACGGGCAAAAGGAACATGCGTCGCGTCCGCGCCTTCGCCGCCGCCGTGGAACGAAACCATGACGATATCGTGATGGCGCTTCAGATCCGCAACAGTACGCCGCGCCCCTTCGCGGTCGAGCATGGGGTTGGAGCCCAGGAACGGAGCGAATGCCACGAGAGCTATCCGTACCCCCTTGACCCGCCAGCTCGCGATATCACCGGCCCGGCCGGAGTGGCGAATCCCCGCCGCATCCAATGCGCGCATGGTCGCACTGCGTCCCGGCTCGCCGAAATCCCGAGCGTGATTGTTGGCTAGGCTGAGCACATCAAAACCGGCCGCCTTGAGGTCGGCGGCATAGGTGCTGGGGCTGCGAAACAGATAACACCACGCCGGGTTGCTGCATTGCTTGACGGGCTCCCCCCCGTCGAGCAACACCCCCTCCAGGTTGCCGAACGCCACGTCCGCTTGGCTCAGCGTGCCGGCCACGCCGGCGAGCAGCGCGGAAGCGCCCTGCGGCGGGAGGCGATCCTTGGGAAAGTCCGTGCCCAGCATAATATCGCCCACGGCCGCAATGCTGATTGGCGCCAAAGGGGCCGGACTTACCGGGGGCGCCGTTTCCGCGCTCGGCCTCGGTGTCGTAGGCGGCGCACTGGCACACGCCCCCAGCACGGCGAGCAGCAGCACAAGGACGGACAATCGGCCGACACGGGCCACAGCAGGGGCGCGGGCGGCCGCTAATGACCCAAGCACACGGCCGCTCACGGCTGTTTCTCACGAATCGGGGGCGAGGCCGGCAAAGTCCGATGGTAGGGCACAGGAGTGGACATAGGCGCTATGACAGCGGAAGCCCGACGAAGTGCCGGGCACGACTCGATTCGGTGGGAAGCGGAGCCGGATGCGATACGCCCCGCGATTTCCATGCAGCAAAGCCTCAGTTGGAGGCCTGGACGTACTTCTTCGGATTGACCGCCCGCCCGTGGTAGCGCACCTCAAAATGGCAATGCGGACCCGTTGAGCGCCCCGTGCTTCCCATCAGGGCAATCACCTGCCCCTTCTTCACGGTTTGACCGACCTTCACGAGAATCTTGGAGTTGTGTCCGTAACGCGTGTGATAGCCGTTTCCGTGGTTGATTTCCACCAAATTTCCGTAACCGGAGCGCTTGCCAGCCCATACCACGACGCCCGAGGCGACCGCCATGATGTCCGAGCCCTTCTTCCCGGCAAAATCGATCCCGGAATGGAACATGCGCTTGCCGGTGAACGGGTCGGTGCGCATACCATAGTAGGAAGACAACCAGCCCTGCTTGATCGGCCGGCCCGCCGGCATAACCTCGGCCTGGAGGTTGCGGTTCATCAGCATGCTCTCGAGGACCGAGAGCTGGCGCGTACGGTCATCCAACTGCGCCGATAACTCGTTGAGTGCCTTCATAAAATCCGGCGGATCAATGCTCTGGCCGGAGTTGCTGCTGGCCGGGCCACCCTGGCCGGGAGGATTGTCGAAATCGAATTCCCCGCTGTCCAGCTTGGCCATCTTGGTCAGGCGCTGGCCGAGCGCATCGAGGCGGATGACGTGGGCCTGCATCTGGCCCAGCCGCATCGCCAGAGCGTTCATGTTCTCTTCGGCGTTGCGCTTGGCGTCACGAATCTTGGTCCGTTCGGCGTCGAGCTCGGCCTGCAGCTTGGCGGTCAACGCGTCGGGGTGGGCCTTCATCTGGGACACGCCAAGGCGATAGCCGCCGAAAACGGCCAAGGCGGGGATGACCACCAGGAACGCGATAACCGCGCCCAGAAGGCGCCGGGACGTCAGCGTAATACATCCCGAGCAGCCAAAGCGCTTATTCATTAGTATGATGTTCATAAGGCGGATAATCCGGCCGGACTGCTGTATTCTTGGTCGCTTATTCCCTGCATATTACATCGGTCGTTCGGGCCCAGTATGAAGTCTCCCAAGCCTCTGCACAAGCTCCTGTGCGCCTCCTCCGATGCCCTGTCGCGTGTGCTGGGCCACGCCCAGCGTCTCTCTGCCCTCGACGAAAAACTGCGTCCCCTGCTGGGCCAGCCCCTGGCAGCCCATTGCCGGGTCGCCAATCTGCGCCGCGGCACGCTGGTCATCCAGGTCGACTCGTCCGCCTGGGCCGCCCGCCTGCGCTATCAGGTTCCGGGCCTGCTCAAGACCCTGCGCAGCCGCCAGGACGCGGACGGCGCGCTTAACTCGCTCGAGGACATACAAATCAAGATCCTGCCCCCGGCGCAGGTCCCGCAGAACAGGGCTGCGCGTCAGGTCCGCATGTCCGGCGAATCGGCCCGGCTGATCGAAGCCGTGGCACAGTCGACGGACGATCCTTCACTCAGCTCGGCGCTGCGCCGCCTGGCCGGCCGGAGTCGGAACCCCGACGAGTGACACCGCCCCGGCCTTAGCCGACCTGAACGGGCTGCATGAAGTAAATGGGTGCCTGTGCCGCGTCGTCGAAGGTCACCAGTTCCCATGCACTCTCGTCGGCAATCAAGGTCCGCAGCAGCCGGTTGTTGAGGGCGTGACCCGATTTGTAGCCGCTGAACGCACCGATCAGGCTGCGGCCGAGGAGGTACAGATCGCCGATGGCATCCAATACCTTGTGCTTGACGAACTCGTCCTCATAGCGCAGCCCGTCCTCGTTGAGGATGCGATAGTCGTCGACGACCACCGCATTGTCGAGGCTGCCGCCCAGGGCGAGATTGTTGGCCCGGAGCATTTCGAGCTGGCTCATGAAACCGAATGTGCGCGCGCGGCTGACCTCTTTGACGAAAGACGTCGTCGAGAAATCCAGCTCGGCGGTCTGCCCCCGCCCGGTGAAAACGGGGTGATCGAATTCGATGGTAAACGCCACCTTGAAGCCGTCGAACGGCTCGAAGCGCACCCACTTGTCGCCGTCCTCGACGGTGACGGCACGCTTGATACGAATGAAGCGCTTCGGGGCATTCTGCTCCTCGATGCCAGCGGACTGAATGAGGAACACGAAAGGACCCGCACTGCCGTCCATGATCGGCACTTCCGGCGCGCTGAGGTCGATATAAGCATTGTCGATGCCGAGCCCGGCGAACGCCGACAGCAGATGTTCCACGGTCGAGATGCGCACCCCGTCCTTGACCAGCGTCGACGACAAGGTGGTATCGCCCACGTTCTCCGGCGTGGCTGGAATCTCTACAGGCGGCTCCAGATCGACGCGACGGAAGATGATACCGGTGTCCGGCGCGGCCGGCCTCAAGGTCAGGTAGACTTTTTCTCCGGTGTGCAGACCCACACCCGTGGCCCTGATAACATTCTTCAGCGTGCGTTGTTTGATCACCTAAATAGAGTCCTTGTGTCGACGGCCGCGTACAATGCGCGACCGGGGCGGAAAAGTCCCGAATATAGACCGCGGGGTCGCATATTTCAGCAACTTACCGCTGTATCGTCAAGTTTTGTGCAGAACATTAGTGTAAATCCATTCCTGCGCCCCGAAATGTGACCCAGTCCACCCCCCGACCCAGTCAGACCCGGCCCGACTGCCCCGGCGAGAGGGCTCCGGGGTCCCGCGGCCGGGCGGACCCGGTTAATCGGCCTGGCGGCGCAGGAAGGCCGGGATATCGAGATAATCCAGGCTTTCCTCGCCGTCCTTGGCCGCACGCTCGGACGCCGCCTTGTTGCGGATGACGGTCGGGCGTTCCAGTTGGCCGTAGTCGACCTCGCCGTTCTGGGTCTTGTTGACGACCAGCTTGACCGGCTTTTCGCCGAACTGCTCACCCTGACCCAGGCCGGTAGCCACCACCGTCACGCGCAGCTCACCGCTCATCTCGGGGTCGATGACCGTCCCGACCACGACCGTGGCGTTCTCCGAGGCAAACTCCTTGATGGTGTTGCCGACCTCCTCGAATTCGCCGATGGACATGTCCAGACCGGCCGTGACGTTGACGAGAATCCCGCGGGCGCCGGCCAGGTTGATGTCCTCGAGCAGCGGACTGGCGATGGCCGCTTCGGCCGCCTCGCGCGCGCGCTCCTGGCCGTTGGCCTTGCCCGAACCCATCATGGCCATACCCATCTCCGACATCACCGTGCGCACGTCGGCAAAGTCGACGTTGATGAGCCCCGGGCGGGTAATCAGCTCGGCGATGCCCTGCACGGCCCCCAGCAGGACATCATTGGCCGCCTTGAACGCATCGAGCAGGCTGATGTTCTTGCCGAGCACGCTGAGCAGCTTCTCGTTGGGGATGGTGATCAACGAGTCGACATACTCCTTGAGCTCCTCGATGCCGTGGCCGGCGATCTCCATGCGCTTGCGGCCCTCGAACGGAAACGGCTTCGTGATGACGGCCACCGTCAGGATGCCCATATCCTTGGCGACCTGCGCGACGATGGGCGCCCCGCCGGTGCCGGTGCCCCCGCCCATACCGGCCGTGATGAACACCATGTCGGCACCTTCGAGTATCTCCTCGATGCGCTCACGGTCCTCGACCGCCGCCTGGCGACCGATCTCCGGGTTGGCGCCCGCACCCAGGCCCTTGGTGATGTTGCTGCCCAACTGCAGAACCGTCCGGGCCGACGAATTCTTGAGCGCCTGAGCATCGGTGTTGGCCGTGATGAAATCGACCCCCTCGATGCGTTGAGCCACCATGTGCTCGACGGCATTGCCGCCGCCACCGCCGACACCGATGACCTTGATTACAGCGTTTTGGCTGTATGCATCCATCAGCTCGAACATAGTAGACCTCCTACTGACCGTCTCGCGTGTAAAGATGTATTGAACCGTCGTACTTCAATTCAATGCCTTGCTCAGAAATTGCCCTGAAACCAACTCTTCATTCGCCGCCATACTCCCTTCGCACCGCCTCCCAGCAGAACCTCGGAAATGTTCAAGCCCCGGTTCTGCTGGCCGAACAGCAGCAATCCCACGCCGGTGGAATAAATCGGATTGCGCACCACATCGACCAGGCCGCTGACGTACTGCGGCGAGCCCAGGCGCACCGGCATATGGAAAATCTCCTCGGCGAGCTCGACCACGCCTTCCATCTTCGCGCTGCCGCCAGTAATGACCACGCCCGCGGCGCACAGGTCCTCGAAGCCGCTGCGGCGCAGCTCGGCCTAGATGAGGGTGAACAGCTCCTCGTAGCGCGGTTCGACCACCTCGGCCAGCGTCTGGCGCGCCAGGCGCCGCGCGGGACGATCGCCCACGCTAGGCACCTCGATGGTCTCATCCGCGCTGGCCAGCTGGGTCAGCGCGCAGGCGTACTTTATCTTGATCTCCTCGGCATACTGGGTGGGCGTGCGCATGGCCACGGCGATGTCGTTGGTGACCTGATCGCCGGCGATCGGGATGACCGCCGTGTGGCGAATGGCGCCGTCAGTGAAGACGGCGATGTCGGTGGTCCCGCCGCCGATGTCCACGAGACACACGCCGAGCTCCTTTTCGTCCTCGGTCAACACGGACTGGCTCGAGGCAAGCTGCTCGAGGATGATATCGTCGACCTCCAGGCCGCAGCGGCGCACGCACTTGATGATGTTCTGCGCGGCGCTGACCGCGCCGGTGACCATGTGCACCTTGGCCTCCAGACGCACCCCGGACATACCCACGGGCTCGCGGATGCCCTCCTGGGTATCGATGATGAATTCCTGGGGCAAGATGTGGAGGATCTTCTGATCGGCCGGGATCGCAACCGCGCGTGCGGCGTCGATGACTCGTTCGACGTCCGCCGGAGTCACCTCCTTGTCGCGAATGGCCACGATGCCGTGCGAGTTGAGGCTGCGGATGTGACTGCCCGCGATGCCCGCGTAGACCGAGTGGATCTGGCAGCCGGCCATGAGCTCGGCCTCCTCCACCGCACGTTGGATCGACTGCACCGTGGATTCGATATTGACGACCACCCCCTTTTTCAGACCGCGCGAGGGGTGCGAACCGATACCGATAACCTCGACCTCGTTCTCGGGCGTAATCTCACCGACGATCGCGACCACCTTCGAGGTGCCGATATCCAATCCGACGATCAGGTTCTTTTCGGTTTTCTTTGACATTGCCATTTCCCCACCGACTCAGCCCTGGTGTGTCTCGGTTGTTTGGTTGCCGCTACCCTGGCGCCATGCCACCGCGAAGCCATTGGTGTAACGCAGGTCCACCCGCGCGATGCTCCCCGCACGCGGGGCCAACACCTTCGGGTAGACCTCCGCGAAGCGCCGAAGGCGCGCCAGACTGTCCTCACGGCCCAGTACCAGCTCGATGTCATTGGCCAGGCCCAGCCGCCAGGCACGGCGCGTGTCCAGGCTCAGGCTGCGCACCCGCAGTCCAAGCGGCGCCAGGCGCTCGCGCACCCGGCGGAAACGCTCGGCCAAGGTCGCCGCCGTATCCGGCGGACCGTCGAACACGGGCAGGCCGCTCGGATAGGTCTTTGGGTCGGGCCTGAAGACCTGCCCGCGCGCGTTCACCAGACCGCCCGCCGCCCAACGGGCCAGCGGCCGTTGCTCGTCGATGTCGATGGCCAACGTATCGGGCCAGACCCGGCGCACCGACGCCTGGTCGACCCAGGGCAGCCCTTCCACCAGCTTCTGCACCTTCGCCACGTCCACGCCGAAGAAGCCGCCGTGCACCCGTGCCGCGACCAGAGCACGTATGCGGTCCGGGCTGACGTGCGCGAAGCTTCCCGCCAGGCGCACCTTGCGAATGGGCAGCGTCGTCGGCTCCACCAGCCTCGCGCCGCCCCAGACGACGGCGGCAAGCACAGCGGCCACCGCGATACCGACTCCCGCCCACCGACCCAGGCGCCGCTCGGCGCTCAGGCGAACCCATGCACCGCGTCCGCCGTCACGCACGCTCTTGCGCCGCGGCTCGGCCTGGCGTCGGCGGGGACTCATGCCGCGCCCCCCCCGGTCAGGGTCCGTTCCAGAATGCGCCAGACCAACTCGTCGAACTCGATCCCGGCCGCGCGCGCGGCCATGGGCACCAGGCTGTGGTCGGTCAGCCCCGGCACGGTGTTGTTCTCCAGCAGCCAGGGCTCACCGGCGGCATCGAGCATGAAATCCACGCGTCCCCAACCGCTCGCATCCAGAGCCGCAAAGGCTCGCAGCGCCAGTTGCTGCAGTGCCTGTTCCTGATCGGCGGGCAAGCCGCACGGACATTGGTATCGCGTGCTGTCGGCCTCGTACTTCGCCTCATAGTCATAGAAACCGCGCGGAGTCTCGACGCGAATGAGCGGCAGGGCCTCCTCGCCCAGGACCGCGGCGGTGTATTCCCCGCCGCCGCTGATCCACGGCTCGGCGACCACATCGACGTCGTGCCGGCTCGCCTCGCGCCAGGCCGGCTCGAGCTGCGATGCCTCGGTCACCTTGGTCGTGCCGATGCTCGAACCCTCTCGCGCGGGCTTGACGGCCATCGGCAGGCTGAGCTGGCGCAGGGCGGTCTCCAGATCCGCTTCCCCGTGCAGCACCACAAAAGGCGGCGTCGGCAGTCCCATCGCTTTCCAGACCAGCTTGCTGCGCACCTTGTCCATGCTCAGTGCCGAGCCCAGCACGCCGGTACCGGTATACGGCAGACCGAGCAGTTCCAACGCACCCTGGATCACGCCGTCCTCGCCGCCCCGTCCGTGCAGCGCGATGAACACCCGATCGAATCCGCCGGCCTCCAGCACAGCGATGACATCGCGTCCGGCATCGACGCCGTGGACGTCCACGCCCTTGGCCCGCAGCGCGGCAACGACGGCCGCGCCCGTCTTGAGCGAGACGTCGCGCTCGGCGGACCAGCCACCGTAGAGCACGGCGACCTTGCCGAAACGTGCGGGATTGTCCTCGCGCTTAGCCATTGCTGCTATCCATACCGTTCCGATTGACCACAGAGGACACAGAGACACGGAGACGGCACCGAGCAACGCGCTTGTCATCGCACTGTTTCGATGCGCTTGCCGTATCGCTCCACTCGCGTGTTATCTTTGCGTCCAAACCGATCATTCGCTTTCTCTGTGTCTCCGTGTCCTCTGTGGTTAACGCCGCGCCGTCTATGCCTCACCGACGATGCGCACTTCACGTTCGAGCTTGACGCCCCGCTCACGCTCCACCGTCGCCGCCACCTGTTCGATCAGCGCCTCGATATCGGCCGCCGTGGCGTTGCCGGTGTTGATGATGAAATTGGCGTGCTTTTCCGAAACGCACGCCCCACCCACACAGGCGCCCTTCAGACCGCAAGCATCGATGAGGCGCGCGGCATGGTCGCCCGGCGGATTGCGAAAAACCGAGCCCGCATTGGCCTGCTGGGTCGGCTGCGTGGCACCGCGCCGCTCCAGCAGTTCCTTGATCCGCGCCGCGGCCGCCTCGGCATCGCCGGCCGCAAGGCGCAGGACCGCGGCCAGGAACCACTCGCCCGCCGGACCCTGAACGCTGCGGTAGCCGATGCGGTAGTCCGCCGGGGTACGTGTATGCCGCCGGCCCGCATGGTCCAGCGTCTCGACCGACTCGACCCGCTCCCAGGTCTCCCCGCCGAAGGCGCCCGCGTTCATGGCCAGGGCGCCACCCATGGTGCCGGGGATGCCCGCCAGGAATTCGGCGCCGCTCAGCCCTTCCCGCGCGCAGAAGCGGGCGGCCTTGGGGCAGGCCACCCCCGCCTCGACACGCACGCGCTCGGCATCGACACGAGCCAGACCATTGAGCAGGCCGCTGGTGCAGATCACCGTGCCGCGCAGCCCGCCGTCGCGTACCAACAGATTGCTGCCCAGCCCCACCCAGTACACGGGCTCGTCGGCACCGAGCTGGGCCAGAAATGCCGCCAGGTCGTCGGCATCGGCCGGCTGGTAGAAGCGCTCGGCCGGGCCGCCGACCCGCCATGAGGTGTGGCGGGCCATCGGCTCGTTGCGCTTGAGCTGTCCGCGCAGGCTCATTGTTGGATCCGTGGCCGTCATCATCGCCCGCGCCGCCGCTCCCCTTGCTGGCCACGCCCGCGCCGCGTGCCCTGGCGACCGCGCGGCTGAGTCAAGCCGGCCCAAGGGTTGGGCGCCGGCGAACCCAATGCGCCGAGCCAACGGCCCGTCAGGGCCTCGCCGCAGCCCATATGCAAATGTCGCGATGCACTGCTCATAACGACTCCTCCGCGCCGGTCCCGGCGCCCCACAGTTTGCCCAGGCCGGCCGCCGCCGCCCCGATATTGCCCGCCCCAAGGGTGAGCAGGATGTCGCCTTCCTGGAGCACGCCCGCCAGAATCTCGGGCAGCTCGTCGACGCGCTCGACAAAGACCGGGTCGACCTGACCGCGCAGGCGAATGGCCCGCGACAGGGCCCGCCCGTCGGCGCCCGCGATGGGCGCCTCGCCCGCCGCATAGACCTCCAGCAGGACGAGCACGTCCGTCTCGGAGAGCACGCTGGCGAAGTCCTCGAACAGGTCGCGCGTACGCGTGTAGCGGTGCGGCTGGAAGACCAGCACCAGGCGCCGTTCGGGCCAGCCGTCTCGGACGGCCTGCAGCGTTGCAGCCACCTCGCGCGGATGGTGGCCATAATCGTCGACCAGCAGCACCGAACCGGCTGGCGAGGCGAGTTCGCCGTAGACCTGGAACCGCCGGCCGATCCCCTCGAACCGGCTCAATGCCGCCTGGATGGCTTCGTCGCTGACGCCGAGCTCGTGCGCCACCGCTATCGCGGCCAGGGCGTTGAGTACGTTGTGAGCACCAGGCAGATTGAGCGTGACTTCCAGCCAGGGGCCGCGCCCGTGACGGGTCACCGTGAACTGGGTGCGGGTGTGATGCTGGCGCACATCGGTGGCGCGCAGGTCGGCCCCCTCGTCGAAGCCGTAGGTCAACACCGGCTTGGCGATTGCCGGAACCAGCCCCTTGACGTTGGGGTCGTCCAGACACACCACCGCCAGCCCGTAGAACGGCAGGTGGTGCAGGAACTCCAGGAAGGTCTGACGCAGGCGCTCGAAATCGCCGCCGTAGGTCTCCATGTGGTCGGCGTCGATGTTGGTCACCACGGCAAACATCGGCTGCAGGTGCAGGAACGACGCGTCAGACTCGTCCGCCTCTGCCACGAGGTACCGGCTGGCCCCCAGGCGCGCGTGCGTGCCGGCGCTGTTCAGGCGCCCGCCGATGACGAAGGTCGGGTCCAAGCCGCCCTCGGCCAGCACACTGGCGATAAGGCTGGTCGTGGTGGTCTTACCGTGGGTGCCCGCTACGGCGATGCCGTAGCGAAAACGCATGAGTTCGGCGAGCATCTCGGCGCGGGGAATGACAGGGATGCGCTGCTCGCGGGCGGCGACCACCTCGGGGTTATCGCCCTTGACGGCGCTTGAGATCACGACCACATCGCAGCCGGCCACGTTGTCCGGGTCGTGGCCAAGGCTGATGCGTGCACCCAGGTCGCCGAGGTGCCGGGTCACGGCATTGTCGTTCATGTCCGAGCCGGTCACCGTATAGCCCAGATTGAGCATCACCTCGGCGATGCCGCCCATGCCAACGCCGCCGATACCGACGAAGTGGATGCAGCGGATCCGCCCCATGGCGTTGTCGCCGCCGGCCTGAGAGACCGCATGCAGTCGGTCAGCCATGGGCCACCTCCAGACAACGCTCGGCCACCCGCTCGGCGGCCTGGGGACGGGCGAGGGCCCGCCCCGCGCGCGCCATGTCCAACAGGCGGGCATGGCCCTCGGCGCTCGCCGACTCGCGCAGCAGATTCGCCAGGCGATCGGCGGTCAGGTCCTTCTGCTGGATGAGCCAGGCGGCACCCGCCTCGGCCAGGAACCGTGCGTTGACGGTCTGATGGTCATCGACCGCGTACGGGTAGGGCACCAACAGGGCAGCGACGCCCGCCGCCGCCAGCTCGCTCACCGTCAGGGCGCCTGCGCGGCAGATGACCAGGTCCGCCCAGGCGTAAGCCTCGGCCATGTCCTCGATGAACGGTTCGACATGGGCGCTCAGGCCCGCCGCGGCGTAGGCAGTCCGGGTCTGCTCGTTGAGGGCCTTGCCGCTCTGGTGCCACACCTCGGGGCGTACCTCCGGCTCCAGCCGGGCCAAGGCGGTCGGCACCAGCTCGTTCAGCGCACGGGCGCCCAGGCTGCCCCCGATCACCAGCACCCGCAGGCGTCCCTCACGCGCCGTGTAACGCGTCTCGGGAGAAGCCAGACGGGTGATCTCGGCGCGCACCGGATTGCCCGTCACCTCGACCTCTGGCCGCGGGCCGAAGGTTGCGGGAAAGGCCGCCATGACCCGCTTGGCCAGGGGCGCCAGCAGACGGTTGGTCAGACCGGCAATGGCGTTTTGCTCGTGGACCACCAGCGGGCGGCGCAGCAGCCAGCTCGCCAGGCCCCCGGGACCGGTGACGAAGCCACCCATACCCAACACCGCGGAGGGCCGAAGGCGCTTGACGACCAACAGCGCCTGGGTCAGGGCGATGCTCAGCTTGAACGGGGCCATCACCCAGCTCAGCACACCCTTGCCCCGTAGCCCGCTCACGGCGATATAGGCAATGTCGAATCCGGCTTGCGCCACCAGCGTGGATTCCAAGCCGCGGCGCGTGCCCAGCCAGCGCACCTCGGCGCCGCGCGCGCGCAGCACCCGAGCCACCGCCAGGGCGGGCATGACGTGACCGCCGGTCCCGCCGGCCATGATGAGAATGCGCGTCGGCTTCGGGGTGTTCATGCCACCCCCCCTCGCCCGCCGCGCTTGGCCCGGGTGCTTCCCCGTCCGACGCGCGGACCCGACGAGGTCGCGGCGGGCGCCTCCCCGGCCTCGTTCTCCAACGCAACGCGCAGCAGCAGCGCCACGGCGAGGCAGTTGGCCAACACGCTGCTGCCGCCGTAGCTCATCAGCGGCAGGGTCAGCCCCTTGGTGGGCAGGATGCCCATATTCACGCCGATGTTGATGAAGGCCTGCAGGCCGATCCAAAGGCCCAGGCCGTAAGCCAGGTAGGCGGCAAAGGCGCGGCCCGCGCGTTCGGCACGCCGACCGATGATGAGCGCACGGCCGACCAGAACCGAGAACAACAGCACCACGCTGGCCGCACCGACCAGCCCCAGCTCCTCGGCGAGCACCGCAAAGAGGAAATCCGTGTGCGCCTCCGGCAGATAAAACAGCTTCTGCACGCTGCCGCCGAGCCCCACACCGAACCACTCGCCGCGGCCAAAGGCGATCAGCGCCTGGGTGAGCTGGAAGCCGCTGTTGTAGGGATCGGCCCAGGGATTGAGAAACGTGGTCAGTCGCTCCAGGCGATAGGGCGAGGAAACCGCCAACAACATCAACGCACCGGCGATGGTCGCCATCAGCAGCGCGAACTGCCACCAGCGCACGCCGCCCAGCCACATCATGGCCAACGCAGTGGCCAGCATGACCGCGGCTGCACCGAAATCGGGCTCCATCAGCAGGAGCAGCACCATGATCGAAAGCAGGATCATCGGGCGCAGGAAACCGCTGATGGCGGTGCGCACCTCGTCGCGGCGGCGCACCAGATAACCGGCCAGATAGATGATGGTGAAGAGTTTTGCCAGCTCCGAGACCTGCAGGTTGAACGGGCCCAACGCGAGCCAGCGGGTGGACCCGTTGACCGAGCGCCCGACCACGGGCATGAGCACCAGGACCAGCAGCGCCACGCTGATCAGGATCAGCGCCATGCCGTGGCGCTCCCAAAAGGCAATCGGAATGCGCAGCACCAGCGCGCCCAGGCCGATCCCCATGCCGACGTAGGCCAGCTGGCGATACAGGAAGTGAAATGGCTGGCCGAGCTCGCGGTCGGCGATGGTGATCGAGGCCGAGCTCACCATGACCAGGCCGAAGCACAACAAGATCAGCGTGGTCACCAGTATCCAGCGATCGGGTTGAACGTCGGCGAACAACGCCCGGCGCGACCGCGCGCCTCCATCGGCGCTCGAGCCCATGAGCTGGCGCAGTCCCGGGATATTCGGCATCGGGTAATGGCCGCTCATGCCAGCGCCTCCCTGACCCGGGCCATGAAGACCTCGCCCCGCTCTTCGTAGCCGGAGAACATATCGAAGCTGGCACAGGCCGGCGAGAGCAGTACGCTGTCGCCCCCGTGGGCCAGACGGCGCGCCGCCGCCACAGCGGCGGCCATGTCCGGAGCGTGCTCGACCGGCACCACGCCCCCCAGGCCAGTCTCGATCAGGGGGGCGTCCTGACCGATGAGGACCGCCGCCCGGCCGCGTTCGGCCAGCGCCGGGCGCAGGGGCGAGAAGTCCTGGCCCTTGCCCTGACCGCCGGCAATTAGCACGATGCGCTCGCCGGGCAGCCCGCGCAGGGCCGCCAGAGTCGCGCCGACATTGGTCCCCTTGGAATCGTTGAACCAGGCCACCCCGTCGCGTTCGGCCACGAACTGGCTGCGATGGGGCAGACCCGTGAAGCTGTGCAGGACCGACAGCATCGCCGCGCGCTCCAATCCAACCGCCTCGCCCAGCGCCAGCCCCGCCAGCGCGTTGGCCACGTTGTGCCAGCCGCGCAGGCCGAGCTCATCGACGGCCAGCAGCGACTCCGCCCCGCGGCACAGCCAGGGCGCACCGTCGTGCCGGCAAACGCCGAAGTCGTCGCCGGACGGTGTACCCAGCCCGAATCGCACCACCCGCGCCGGAGGCAGCTCGGCCGCCAGAGCGGCCACGCGCGGGTCGTCGACATTGATCACCGCCATGCCGTCACCCTGGAAGATACGGGCCTTGGCGCCAACGTAGTCGTCCATACCCGCGTAGCGGTCGAGATGGTCCTCGCTGACGTTGAGCACCGCGGCGGCGGCCGCATTGAGCGAATAGGTCGTCTCGAGTTGGAAGCTGGAAAGTTCGAGGACGTACAGGTCGGGGGCCTCGCCCTCGACCAACAGATCCAGCGCGGGGATGCCGAGGTTGCCGCCGACGCGCACGTCGCGCCCGGCAGCCCGGGCCATCTCGCCGAGTAGCGTCGTTACCGTGCTCTTGCCGTTCGAACCCGTAATAGCGACCACGGGTGCATCGGCGTGGCGGGCGAACAGCTCGATGTCGCCGATGATCGAGGCGCCGCGCGCCTCGGCCGCCTGGACCAGCGGCTCGCTGCGCGAAACGCCGGGGCTAAGCACGATGGTATCGGCATGAGAAAATGCGGCCTCCTCGAAGCCGCCCACGAACACGGCCGCATCGGGCAGAGCCTCGCGCAGTGCTGCCAGGGCCGGCGGCTGGCTGCGGCTGTCCGTCACGGCGACCTCGACGCCGTGAGCGGCCAGGAAGCGCGCGCAGGACAAGCCGGTCTTGCCCAGACCGACCACCAGTGCACGTCGCTCGCTGTTCGCTGCCGAAACCATTTTAGTCGCCGTCGCTCCCATGCCTTTGCATCAACGAATCTTCAGCGTGGCCAGCCCGACCAGCACCAGGATCACCGTCACAATCCAGAAGCGCACGATGACGCGAGGCTCGGGCCAGCCCTTGAGCTCGAAATGGTGATGCAGCGGCGCCATGCGGAAGATGCGCCGCCCCGTCAACTTGAACGAGGCGACCTGCAGGATGACCGAGACGGTCTCCATGACGAAAACCCCGCCCATAATCAACAGCACCAGTTCCTGGCGCACGATCACCGCCAGCACCCCCAGGGCCGCACCCAGGGCCAGCGCGCCCACGTCGCCCATAAACACCTGGGCCGGGTAGGCGTTGAACCACAGAAAACCTAGCCCGGCACCGACCAGGGCGCCGCAGAACACGACCACCTCTCCGACACCCGGGATGTAGGGAATGCCGAGATAGGCGGAGAAATTCACGTGGCCGGTCGCGTAGGCAAAGACGGCGAGCGCCCCGCCAACCATGACCGTGGGCATGATCGCCAGTCCGTCGAGACCGTCGGTGAGATTGACCGCGTTGCTGGAGCCAACAATGACGAAGTACGCCAAGGCGATGTAGAACCCGCCCATGGGAATGACTACGTGCTTGAAGAAGGGCACGATGAGCTCGGTCTCGCCCGGCGTCCGTGCGGTGTAATAGAGGAACAGTGCCGCGCCCAGACCGCCAACCGACTGCCACAAGTACTTTGTGCGCGCTCTCAAACCACGCGAGTCGCCCTTGACCAGCTTCTTGTAATCGTCGATCCAGCCGATGGTGCCGAAGATGAAGGTTACGGCGAGCACGACCCAGATGTAGCGATTCTCCAGGTCCGCCCACAGCAGGGTGGTCAGGCCAATGGAGACGAGGATCAGCGCACCGCCCATGGTCGGCGTGCCCGCCTTGGTCAGGTGCGTCTGCGGGCCGTCGTCGCGTACGTTCTGGCCGATTTTGTAGCTCGTGAGTTTGCGGATGACGAACGGGCCGACGAGGAACGAGATGGCGAGCGCCGTGAGCACGCCGAGGATCCCCCGCACCGTCAGGTAATGGAAGACGTTGAACCCCGTGTAATAATGTTCCAGGTACTGTGCCAGATAATAAAGCACTGCCCTTAACCCTCCCCCTCGGTGACGAGAGCGGCAACGACCTCGTCGAGCTTCATGCGCCGTGAGCCCTTGAGCAGAACCGTGACGCCGGCATGGAGCTCGCCGCGCAGCGCCTCAATGAGCGCCTCGCGCGAATTGAAGGCCCGCGCCCCGGCGCCGAAGCGCTCGCAGGCCGCCGCGGCCAGCTCCCCCAGACAGTACAGACGCTCAACGCCGGCGACCCTCGCCCGCTCGCCCGCATTCGTGTGCAGCTCGACACCGCTCTCACCCAGCTCTGCCATGTCGCCAAGCACGAAGTAGCGCTCACCGTCGCACGCGGCTAGCACGTCCAGGGCCGCCTGCAGGGAACCCGGATTGGCGTTATAGGTATCGTCGATGAGCGCGGCACCCGCGTACGCGGCCCGGCGCACCAGACGCCCGGGCACGGGGCGAAGGCCCGCCAGCCCGGCGCGCATCGCCTCGGTCGAACAGCCCACCGCCGAGGCGGCCGCGCAGGCGGCCAGGGCGTTCATGACGTTATGGCGCCCGGCCAGCGGAAGTTGCACTTCGAAGTCCCCGGCGGGCGTGCGAACGGCAAGCTCGCTGCCCGCCCCCGCCGGCCGCCACTCGGCGCTAACGTCCGCCTTCGCCTCCAGGGCGAAGCGGATCTGCCGGCGGCCTCCGGCCAGCTCGACCCAGAGGCTGGCGTAGGTATCGTCGGCGTTGATCACGGCCACGCCGTCGGGGCCCAAGCCGCCGTAGATCTCACCCTTGGCCCGCGCGACGCCGGCCACGGAGCCGAAGCCTTCGAGGTGGGCTTCGCCGGCATTGGTGATCAAGGCCACGTCGGGACGGGCGATGTCCGTCAGATAGGCGATCTCGCCGGGATGGTTGGCGCCCATCTCGATGACCGCGTAGCGGTGCCCGGGCCGCAGCCCGAACAGGGTCAGCGGAACGCCAATATCATTGTTGAGGTTGCCCCGCGTGGCCAGCGTCGGACCGAGCGTGCCCAGTATCGCCGCGAGCATCTCCTTGACCGTGGTCTTGCCGTTGCTGCCGGTCACGGCCACCAGCGGAGCGGAGAACCGCTCGCGCCAGTGACGGGCCAGGCGCCCCAATGCCAGGCGGGTGTCGGGCACGATAAGGGCCGGCTCGGCACCGGCTACCGCGTGGTCGAGAAGATAGGCTGCCGCGCCGCGCTCGCGGGCGGCATCGACGAAATCGTGACCATCGAAGCTGGGACCGCGCAGCGCCACGAACAGCTCGCCCGCCTGCAGCGTTCGGCTGTCGGTGCTCACACCGCGAACCACCGTCTTCCCGCCCGGCGGTGCTGTACCCAGGGCGCGCGCGGCCTCGGCCAGGCTCAGTTCAAAGCCCTCGGCGGCGGGCATGGCACGGTGCGCGGCCATCATCGTCCGGCCTCCCCGAGTAGGCGGCGCACCTGCTCGACATCGCTGAACGAGCGGCGCTCGCCCGCGACCTCCTGATAGTCCTCGTGGCCCTTGCCGGCGATGAGCACCACATCGCCGGGGCCCGCCAGGGCGAAGGCACGTTCGATGGCCGCCGCGCGGTCGCGTTCGACATAGGCCGCGTCGGGCCGCTGCATCCCCGCCTGAATGTGACTGACGATGTCCCAGGGGTTCTCCCCGCGCGGGTTGTCGTCGGTCAATACCACGAAATCGGCCAGGCGCTCGGCCGCACGCCCCATGAACGGACGCTTGGCCCGGTCGCGCTCGCCGCCGCAGCCGAACACGCACCACAGGCTGCCCGCGGTATGCTCGCGCAGCGCCGCGAGGACCTGCTCCAGCGCATCCGGCGTGTGGGCATAGTCCACGACCAGCAGCGGGCGCTCGCCGCCACCGAAACGCTCCATGCGCCCGGGCACGGTGGTCAGGCCGGCCAGGCGCGCCAGCGCCGTGTCCAGCGCCATACCGTGGGCCAGCAGTACGCCGAGCACGGCGAGCAGATTGGCCGCGTTGAAGCGGCCAAGCAGCGAACTGACCAGCTCGCCCTCGCCCCAGGGGCTGTGGACCTGCAGTCGCAGGCCCTCGAGGTCAAGGCGCAGCTCGGTGCCGTAAAGCGTCGGCGCTTTGCCATGGACCTCCAGCCCATAGCTCAAGACCTGCACGTCCGCGGACAGCCGGGTCAGCAGCTCGCGGCCGAAGGCGTCGTCGGCATTGACGACCGCCGTGCGAAGTCCCGGCATCTCGAACAGACGGCGCTTGGCCCGCCCGTAGGCATCCATGTCACCGTGGTAGTCCAGGTGTTCGTGGCTGAGATTGGTGAACACCGCCGTATCGAAGGCCACGCCGTTGACGCGCCCCTGCTCGAGGCCATGCGAGGAGACCTCCAGCACGGCCGCACTCGCGCCCCGATCGCACATGTCCGACAACAGGGCGTGGGTGGTAATGGCGTCCGGGGTCGTGTGGCGCGTTTCGCTCAACTGTCCGTACAGTCCGTTGCCCAGGGTGCCTATCACGCCGCAGGGCGCGTCCGCGCTGAGGATTTGGGCCAGGAACTGGGTGACCGAAGTCTTGCCGTTGGTGCCGGTCACGCCCACGGTGAACAACCGGTGCGAGGGCTGCCCATAAAAACGGTCGGCGATAACGCCGACCAGTTGAGACAACTCGGGTATCGCCAGCAGCGGCACCTTGTGCCCCCCCGGGCCCGTGCGCCAACTCAGGGCGAGCGGTGCGGCGCGTCCCTCCGCCTCCCAGAGTACGGCCACGGCACCGGCGGCAATGGCGGTGTCGGCGTGATCCAGACCATGGGTGCGCGTCCCGGCCAGGGCAACGAAGGCCTGACCCGGCCCCACACGGCGGCTGTCCAGCGCGAGCCCGGAAACGGGACGATCGGCCTCGGCCGCGACTTCGGCAATCCCGGCCAGCAGCGCGCTCAAAGTATAGGAATGACGCTGTTCGTGGGCGGCCATCATAGACGGCCCTCCAGGGCGGCGACGCGGGTGGTACTCGCGGGCAGATCATCGGGCGGCACGTCGAGCAGGCGCAGGGCACCGGCCATGACCTTTTCGAATACCGGTGCGGCGACCAGGCCGCCGTAATAGGCACCTGCCCGCGGCTCGTTGATACAGACGACCATCACCAGGCGCGGATCGCTGGCCGGGGCCATGCCGGCGAAGATGGCATCGTAACGCCGGTCCGAATACCCGTCGGCCCCGACCTTCTTGACCGTGCCGGTCTTGCCCGCCACCTGGTAACCGGCGATGTTGGCGCGCGTGCCCGTGCCGCCCTTGCTGACAACCGCCTCGAGCATGTGGCGTACCTGGCGGGTGGTGCGCGCCGGCAGGACGCGATTGCAGCCCGAGGGGGCGCTGTTGAGGCGCACAAAGGAGATCGGCGGCAGGCAGCCGTCGTCGGCGATCGCCGTGTAGGCATGGGCGAGCTGCAGCGTCGTGACCGACAGGCCGTAACCGAAGGCCAGGGTGGCGCGCTCGATGCGCTGCCAGCTGGTATAGGGATTGAGCAGACCGCTGGACTCGCCGGGAAAACCGCTGCCCGTGGTCATCCCGAAGCCCACCCGCGTCAGCGTGCTCCACAGGTCGCGCGGCGGGATCGACAACGAGATCTTGCTCGCGCCGACGTTGCTCGATTTCTTGATAATGGTGGTAATGTCAATACGCCCGTAATCGCGCTCGTCGCGGATCAGGTTGCCCGAGACGCGATAGAAGCCGGGCGAGGTATCGATCGTGGTGCTCGGCTTGATGCGCCCGTCGTCGAGCGCCGCGGCGATGGTGAACGGCTTGATGGTCGAGCCCGGCTCGAAGACGTCGGTCACCGCACGGTTGCGATAGCGGCTGCTCTTGAGATCTTCCCGGTTGTTCGGGTTGTACGAGGGCTGATTGACCATCGCCAGCACCTCGCCCGTGCGCGCATCGAGCACCACGGCCGAACCGGAGCGGGCCTTGTTCTGCAGCACGGCGCGCTTGAGCTCCCGATACGCCAGATACTGCACACGCCGGTCGATGCTCAACCTCAACGTCTTGCCCGGGCGCGGCTCACGGATGCTCTCGACGTTCTGCACGATGTGGCCGAGGCGGTCCTTGATGACGCGCTTGGCGCCCGGCGTACCGCGCAGCCAGTCGTTGTAGGCCAGCTCCAGCCCTTCCTGGCCTACGTCGTCGACGTTGGTGAAGCCGATGACGTGGGCCGTCACGGGGCCGGTCGGATAGTAGCGGCGGTATTCGCGCTGCAGTGACAGGCCCGGCAGAGCGAGCGCCATCACCCGTTTGGCAAGGTCCGGGTCGATCTGACGCTTGAGGTAGACAAAGGACTTGTCGCGGCGGGCGGCGATAAGATTCTGAGTGTGCTGCAGGTCCAGGTCGAGCAGCTTGGTCAGCTTCACCCACTGCCCTCGCGAGGCCTGAAACTCCTGCGGATTGACCCACACGGAGTCGACCGGCGTGCTGATCGCCAGAGGCTCACCGTTGCGATCGGTGATCATCCCGCGGTGGGCCGCCACCGAGACCACCCGCATGGCGCGCGCATCGCCCTGTTCCTGGAGAAAGTCCTTGCGAAAGACACTCAGATCGACCGCGCGCCACAGCAGCGCCCCGACCGCCAGCAGCAGCACGGCCGCGACGACGGTCAGGCGCAGCGGCGAAACAGCTTGTTCACGGCGCGCGTTCATGGCTTGACGATCACCACGTTCTCATGGGCCGGTACCACCATGCCCAGCTTGTTGCGGGCCACGCGCTCGATACGCCCGTGCGTGGCCCAGGTGCTCTGCTCGAGCTGCAGCTGTCCCCACTCAACGTTCATGGCATCGCGTTTTTGCTGCAGTCCCTGGAGTTCGACAAACAGCTTACGGCTCTCGTGCTTGGCATAGACTACGGCGATCGCCGAGACGAATACCGCCGCAGCGAGCCCCGCCAAGGCGAGGGCCTTGGGTGATATCCGCCGCAGCACGCCGCCGCTCATGCCAGCCGCTCCGCCACACGCAGCACCGAGCTGCGCGCACGGGGATTGTCGCGCAGCTCCGCCTCGCCCGGACGCACGGCCTTGCCGACCAGGCGCAGGCGTGGGCGCAGCTGCGCGGCGGTGACCGGCAGGTCGGGCGGGAAGTCATCGCCGCGCGAGGCGTCTCGCATGAAGCGCTTGACCATGCGGTCCTCGAGCGAGTGAAAGCTGATCACCACCAGGCGCCCACCCGGGGCGAGTACGTCCAGCACCTGATCCAGGCAGGCATGCAGGTCATCGAGCTCGTGGTTGATAAAGATACGAATTCCCTGGAAGCTGCGGGTGGCCGGGTCCTTGCCCGGCTCGCGAGAGGGGTTGGCCGCCGCGACGATAGCGGCCAGGCGCCCCGTGGTATCGATGGGTCGCTCGGTGCGCGCGGCGACGATGGCCCGCGCAATGCGCCGGGCGTAGCGTTCTTCGCCGAAATCGCGCAGCACGCGCGCAATTTCGGCCTCGCCGGCGCCGGCCAGCCACTGCGCGGCGCTGACGCCGCTGTCGGGATCCATGCGCATATCCAGCGGACCGTCGCGGCGAAAGCTGAAACCGCGAGCGGGATCGTCGAGCTGAGGCGAGGAGACGCCCAGGTCGAGCAATATGCCGTCGACCCGGCCGAGCCAGTCCAGCGCTTTGACATGTTGTGCCAGCATCGCGAACGAACCCCGCTTGATCGTTAACCGCGGCTCCGCCGCGAACGCGGCCTCGGCCTCACGCACCGCCGCCGGGTCCTTGTCCAATGCCAGCAGGCGCCCCGCGGGCCCCAGTTGGGCCAAGATGGCGCGGGCGTGCCCGCCGCGCCCGAAGGTGCCGTCCACGTACCGCCCGTCGGCGTTGATCGCCAGCCCTGCCAGCGCCTCTTCCAACAGGACCGGCCGGTGCGTCTGTGCGATGCCCATGGCGTGCCCTTCCTATAAGGAGAGCGATTCCAGCTCGGCGGGCAACTCGCCCTCCTCGCTGTCGCCTTCGGCGAGCCAGGCATCACGGCGCTCGTTCCACACCGGCTCGTCCCACAGTTCGAACTTGTTGCCCTGGCCGATCAACACGACCCGCTTGTCCAGTCCGGCGAACTCGCGCAGGGCCGGGGGCAGCAGGATACGTCCATGGCTGTCCAGCTCACACTCGGTGGCATGGCCGATGAGCAGTCGCTGCAGGCGCCGGGCCTGCTTGTTCAGGCTGGGCAGCTTGACCAGCTTGCGCTCGATGGCCTCCCACTCGGGCAGGGGATAGAGGAGCAGGCAGTGATCGCGGTCGACGGTCATGACCAACTGACCGTCGCAGCAATCCTGCAGACGCTCGCGATACCGCGCGGGCATCGCCATACGACCCTTGGCGTCCAGATTGAGTGTGTTGACACCGCGAAACAAAGCGCCCCCCTATTGGGCGTCCTACCCATTTCGTCCCACTTTTTCCCACTTCGATACACTATAGGTAGGAGTTCATACGAGTGTCAAGAGAATCAGCCCACAAAAACGAGGCATTCCTTCTTTTCTCACAGTAACTTAGGAGCACTAGCTCAAGTGACGGGCGGCCGGATCGGGACCAAAAACCGGCGGTCGATAGGAGTATAAATCAATGGGTTACAGAGGCTATTTCGAGCTGCTTCTGAGGAAAAAAGAGGAAGGAGTCGGCCGATAAGCCGGGTTCTGTCGTGGACAGCCATTCATCTGGGATACACGTCGCCGTGTACCTCGAGCGACCTACCCGGGGACCGTGCGGGCCGCACGATCGTCCCCCTATTTGGCCTTGCTCCGGGTGGGGTTTACCCTGCCGCCGGTGTTGCCACCGGCGCGGTGCGCTCTTACCGCACCATTTCACCCTTACCGGCGGCCCGAAGGCTGCTTAGGCGGTATATTTTCTGCGGCACTTTCCGTGGGCTCGCGCCCCCCAGGGGTTACCTGGCACCCTGCCCTGCGGAGCCCGGACTTTCCTCCACGCCGTCAGGCGCAGCGGCTGTCTGGCCGACTCCCGACGCTAGTGTCGGGCCTATGCCCGCGCGTTTCAACTCCTTTGTGAGTGAGTCCTTACAGTCTATGTGAGTAAGCGCTTACACGCAACGCCCCGGCAGCGTGAAGATCCTCATTTGCCCTGCCCGACCAAGGCGAGCGCGCGCCGATATGCGGCGTTGCGCTTGGCGCCGCTGATACGGGCGGCCAAGTGGGCCGCCTGTTTGACCGGCAGCTCCTCGAGCAGGATGCCGAGCAGGGCGTCGATATCGGTTTCCTCGGCATCGGACTGCACTGCCCCGGCCACGACCAGGACCAGCTCGCCGCGGCGCTGATCGGCATCGCCCGCCACACGCTCGCGCAGCGCCCCCAGCGGCTCGCGCAGCACCGTTTCATGGCGCTTGGTCAGCTCTCGGCACAGGGCCGCTTGGCGCTCGGCACCCAAGACCTCGGCCATGTCCTCAAGGGTGTCCTCGATCCGATGCGGCGCCTCGTAGAAGACCAGGGTACGGTCCTCCTTGACGAGCGCGGCCAGACGGGCTCGGCGCGCACCGGCTTTGGACGGCAGGAAACCCTCGAATACGAAGCGGTCGGTCGGCAGGCCGGCCACCGAGAGGGCGGCGACCAGGGCGCTTGGCCCGGGGACGGCGACCACCGGCAGGCCGGCGGCCCCGACCGCGGCGACCAGATGATAGCCCGGGTCGCTGAGCAGAGGCGTACCGGCATCGGAAATCAGCGCCACGCTCTCACCGACCTGCAAGCGCGCAACGAGCCGAGCGCACTGTTCGCGCTCGTTGTGCTCGTGCAAGGCGGTACAAGCCGTGACGATCCCGAAGTGCCTCAACAACGGCGCACTGTGACGCGTGTCCTCGGCAGCAATGAGGTCGACACCCGACAATACGTCGATGGCGCGCGGCGACATGTCCCCGAGATTGCCGATGGGCGTGGCCACGACATAGAGAGTGCCTTTTTCAATTGACATGCGATCGGCCCATCAAGATACTGTCGACTGCTCCTGCGTCGTCCAACACAACGGCGCGTCGTCGTAACCCCCGTCCGGATTTGGAATGATCAAGCGTCTGCCATTTATCGCACCGGTCCTTGCCCCGGCCACCGTCATCTTGATGCTGCTGCTCGCCGCCTGCGCGGGCGTGAAGCCCACCGCCCCATCGCTCGATCAGCAGATCGCCTCGGCCCAGCAGGCCTACGAGAACGGCGAATTCGCCATGGCCGCGCGCAGTTATTTGCAGCTCGCCCAACAGGCCCAACCGCCGCAGCGCCAGGATCTGCAGCTGCGCGCAGCCGACGCACTGATTCGGGCACAAGACCTGACGCAGGCACAGCGGGTGATCGCCCAGGTGCCGCCGACGACCGACGACCCTGTCCTGCTGCTGAGGGTGCGCTTGCTCAGCACTCGTATTGCGCTCGCTCAACGCCATGGTGAGGCGGCCTTGAAGGTCTTGGGCGCCGCGCCGCCCGAACAGGCCAAGTCCGAGCTGAAAGCAGAATACCACGGCCTGCGCGCCGACGCCTTCGCGCTGCAAGGCAATCACCTGGAGACGGCGCGCGAGCTGGTTCAGCGCGAACGCTTCCTGAGCGACCCGCAAACCATCGAGAGCAATCAACAGCAGATCTGGCAGGCGCTGGCAATGCTCACACCGCGCGCACTGCAACAGTTGCGCACTTCGCCGCCGCCCGATGTGCTGAGCGGCTGGATGGCGCTGGTGCAGATCGCCAAGACGTACCAGTTGCAGCCCCAACAGCTCAAGGCACACCTCGCCCAGTGGCGCACGGAGTATCCCGACCATCCGGTACTTAAGAAGATTCTCGACGCCCTGCTCGGCCGGCGTCGCGAGGAGGTCGCCTACCCCGACCACATCGCCCTGTTGCTGCCTTTCTCGGGCAAGTTCGCCGAATCCGCCGACGCCCTGCGCGACGGCTTCCTCGCCGCCTATTACACGCATCACCCCAGCGACGATCAGGTGATCCGGATCTACGACGTGGGCAACAATCCCGCCGATGTGCTCAATGTCTATCACCAGGCGGTGCAGGACGGCGCGCAATTCATCGTCGGTCCGCTGGACAAGGACGCCGTCAACGTGCTCGCGCATCAGGATAAACTGCCGGTGCCTACGTTGGCCTTGAACTACAGCGAGGACCTCAATCACTATCCGCCGAATCTGTACCAGTTCAGCCTCTCCCCCGAAGACGAGGCGCACCAGGTCGCCGAACGCACCTGGCTGGACGGTTACGTCAACGGTGCGACGCTGACGCCGGTCGGCAGTTGGGGCCAGCGCATCTACGAGGCGTTTGCCGAACGCTGGCAGCAACTGGGTGGACACATCGTCTCGCACGAGAGCTACAACCCGTCCGAGAGCGATTTCTCGGCACCGATTCGACGCCTGCTCGCCATCGACCAGAGCCGCCAGCGCCACCGCCGCCTGGAGATCCTGCTCAAGCGCAACATCAAATTCACGCCGCGCCGGCGCCAGGACATCGACTTCATCTTCATCGCCGCGCATCCCCGCGAGGGGCGCCTGATCCGCCCGCAGCTGCGCTTCTATCACGCCTCCGGCGTGCCTGTGTATGCGACATCGGCGGTCTACAGCGGCACCATCAACCAGGAAATGGATCGCGACATGGACGGCATCATCTTCGGCGACATGCCGTGGGTACTGACCCAGGACAGCTCGCACCGCGGTATCCATGCGCAGGTCGAGCGATACATCACGCCGGCGGGACACAAACAGCAGCGGATCTACGCCCTGGGCATCGATGCCTTCAACGTCATCGCCGCCCTCAATCCCCTGAGCCGTTATCCCTATGAGCGCTTCGACGGAGAGACCGGCAGTCTCAGCGTGGACGCCAACCACCGCCTGCGGCGGCAACTGACCTGGGTACGTTTTCGCAGCGGGCGCCCGGTCCTGCTCGACCCGCAGCAATAAACATTTCCATTCCCATGCCTCCATCGCCGGAATCGGGTCCCGCGATCGGCCGCGTCGCCGAAGACCTCGCCCGGCGCCATCTCGAGGCGGCGGGACTCGTGCTGCTGGAGGCCAATTTTCGCTGCCCGGGCAGCGAGATCGACCTCATCATGCGCGAAGGCGAGAGTATCGTCTTCGTCGAAGTTCGCTTCCGCCGCAGCGCCCGATTCGGCGGCGGTGCCGAAAGCGTGGACCGGCGCAAACAGGAAAAGCTCGGGGCGTGCGCGTTATACTATCTGCAGCGGCGGCCGCGCCTGGCCCGTCTTGCCTCGCGCTTCGACGTCGTCGCCATCGCACCGGCGGACGGGCCCCGAGGCGGCGGACACCGGATCGAATGGATCCGCGACGCCTTTCAGACCGGCGGAGGAATCTAGCATGGGCATCACCGACAACATCAAGCAGCTGTTCAACGACAGCGCCGAAACCAAACGTTCGGCGGCCGAGGTGCTGGCGGTCCCCATCGGCCAGGCGGTGGAGCTCATGGTCAACACCCTGCGCGAGGGCGGAAAGATCCTCAGCTGAGGCAACGGCGGCTCGGCGGGCGATGCACAGCATTTTTCCTCGGAGCTGCTCAACCGCTTCGATCGCGACCGCGAAGGACTGCCCGCGATCGCGCTGACCACCGACAGCTCGACCATTACCTCGATCGCAAACGATTACGACTTCGCCAAGGTCTTCTCCAAGCAGGTCCACGCCCTGGGCCAACCCAAGGACGTGCTGCTGGCCATTTCGACGAGCGGAAACTCACCCAACGTGCTGCGCGCCGTGGAGGCCGCCCACAAGCGCGGCATGAACGTGGTGGCATTGACCGGGCGCGACGGCGGCAAGCTGGCGGCGCTGATACGCGAGAACGACGTCGAGGTGCGCGTACCCTCGCAGTCGACCGCCCGCATCCAGGAGGTCCATCTGTTGACCATCCACTGCCTATGCCACCAGATCGACGAGATCCTGCTGGGCTGAGTCCATCCCAACCCCCCTGCCGAGCATGCGCCATGACTCGCCGCGACACGTCCACCCCGGCCCCGCACTCCGAAGGTCCGGCTAACCCCGAATGGATAGCGCCGCTGCGCGCACTGGTTGGCGAGGCCAATGTGCTGACCGACCCGGCCGAGCGCTGGCCGTACGGGTACGACAACAGCCGACGCCAGGCACTGCCCGACGCCGTCGTGTTCGCCACGGAGCACGATCAAGTACGAGAGATCGTACGCGTGTGCCGCCACAAACACGTCGCCTTGACCACGCGCGGGCGCGGCACCGGCACCACCGGCGCCAGCGTCCCGACCCAGGGAGGTGTAGTGCTGTCGCTGGAGCGCATGAACCGTATACTGCGCGTCGACACGGCCAACCGCTACATCGTCGTCGAGCCCGGCGTGACCAATCAGGCGGTGCAGGAAGCCGCGGGCGTGCACGGCTTCTTCTGGCCGCCGGACCCGACCAGCGCGGCCTTTTGCACCGTCGGCGGCAATCTCGCCTACAACTCCGCCGGTCCTCGCGCCGTCAAGTATGGTACGCCCCGTGAGAACTGCCTCGGACTTCGCGCGGTGACCGGCGCAGGCGAGGAAATCCGCACCGGCGTGTACACCACCAAGGGGGTCGTCGGCCTTGACCTGACGCGTCTGCTGATCGGCTCGGAAGGGACGCTGGCGGTAATCACCGAGGCGACACTCAAGCTCACGCCGCTGGCCGAGGCCAAACGCACTCTGCAGGCCGTCTACGCCGACATCGAATCGGCGGCCGAGGCGGTGGCACGCATCATGGCCCAACCCATCACGCCCTGTGCCCTGGAGTTCATCGACGCCAAGGCCATCGAAATGATCCGAGGCTACTCGAAGGCGAACCTGCCCGAGGGTGCCGGTGCCATGCTCATGATCGAAGTGGACGGCCCCGCCGCCTGCATCGATTCCTCGACCGCGGCGGTCGGCGAGGCGGCGCGCACCGAGGGGCTGCTGTCGCTGAACGCGGCCCAAACGCGCGAGGAAGTCGCCGCGCTGTGGGCGACGCGCAAGGCGCTCTCCCCGGCGCTGCGCAACATCGCGCCGAAGAAGATCAACGAAGACGTCGTCGTACCCGTCTCGAATATTCCCGCACTCATCCGCGGCCTGGAGGGCCTGTCCGAGGAGTTCGGCATCACCATCGTCAATTTCGGCCACGCCGGCAACGGCAACATCCATGTCAATCTGCTCATCGACCCGGACGACCCCGCCCAGGTCCAGGCCGCCGAGGCCTGCCTGGACCGCGTATTTTCCCTGGTGCTCGAACTCGACGGCACGCTGTCCGGCGAGCACGGCGTCGGACTGGAAAAGCGCGACTTCGTCAGCCGCGAGATAGACGCCGTCACTCTCGACCTCATGCGCCGCATAAAGGCCCAGTTCGACCCCGACGGCATCATGAACCCCGGCAAGTCGTTGCCAGATGGATGAGCGAATGGGCTTCGCTTTAAACAGCCGCAAGGAACGCAGAGGACACGGAGACACAGAGGACGCAGAGAAAGACATTTACAAGATGTACTTCGTGGGCAGTGCCAAAAAACGCAAAGGATTTCGCAGCAAGATAATCGATGCGCCGCTCAAATAATCATACTAATCTGCAATGTCTATAGGTGGATGCATCAAGCGTTTGGCGAAGTTCACAGTACAAAACTCTGCGTTCTCTGTGTCTCTGCGTCCTCTGTGTTAATTTCTGCATTAGCTACTACTCGAAGCAACGGCCACAAGGAGCGGGGATGATTGAGGTCGTACAGGCGGATATCACGACGCTGTCGGTCGATGCGATCGTAAACGCGGCGAACAATTCGCTGCTGGGCGGCGGCGGTGTCGACGGGGCGATACATCGCGCGGCCGGGCCGGAGCTA
>DATFLL010000088.1:0-56087 GCA_035267785.1 Gammaproteobacteria bacterium
CAGGCCTTCGCCAAGCAGCTCAACGACGTGGAGATCGCCTCGATCATCACCTATGAGCGCAACGCCTGGGGCAACAATACCGGCGATGTAATTCAACCGTCTGACGTCAAGGCTGCCCGCTAAGGTGCGGCACGGAGGGCATTTAAAATGACAACTGCAGCAACGACACACGCAGACCATCACGAAGAGCATCCGACCGGCATCAAACGCTGGTTGTTTACGACCAACCACAAGGACATCGGGACGCTGTACCTGTGGTTCAGCTTCACCATGTTCCTGATCGGCGGTGCCTTCGCCATGATCATCCGCGCCGAGCTCTTCGAGCCCGGCCTCCAGTTCGTGCAGACGCTCACGTTCAACGAGCTGACCACTATGCACGGTCTAGTCATGATCGTCGGCGCTGTCATGCCGGCCTTCGTCGGTCTGGCGAACTGGCAGGTGCCCATGATGATCGGTGCGCCCGATATGGCATTGCCTCGCATGAACAACTGGAGCTTCTGGATCCTGCCGTTCGCCGGCACGATGCTGCTCAGCACCGTCTTCAAGCAGGGCGGCGGCCCCGACTTCGGTTGGACGGCCTATGCGCCGCTGTCGACCAAGTACGGCCCGCCGAGCACCGACTTCTTCATCTTCTCGGTCCACATGCTGGGTATCTCGTCGATCATGGGCGCGATCAACATCATCGCGACCATCCTGAACATGCGTGCCCCGGGCATGACCCTGATGAAGATGCCGCTGTTCGTGTGGACCTGGCTGATCACGGCCTTCCTGCTCATCGCCGTGATGCCCGTGCTGGCCGGTGCCGTGACCATGATGCTGACCGACCGCCACTTCGGCACCGCCTTCTTCGATGCGGCCGGCGGCGGCGACCCGGTCCTCTATCAGCACGTGTTCTGGTTCTTCGGTCACCCCGAGGTCTACATCATGATCCTGCCGGCGTTCGGCATCGTCTCGCAGATCATTCCGACCTTCGCCCGCAAGCCGCTGTTCGGCTACAGCTCCATGGTGTACGCCACGGCCGCCATTGCGTTCCTGTCGTTCATCGTCTGGGCGCACCATATGTTCACGGTGGGCATGCCGGCCGCCGGTGAGCTGTACTTCATGTACGCAACGGTGCTGATCGCCATCCCGACCGCGGTTAAGGTGTTCAACTGGACGGCGACCATGTGGCGCGGTTCGATGACCTTCGAGACCCCGATGCTTTGGGCCATCGCCTTCGTGATCCTGTTCACGATCGGCGGGTTCACCGGCCTGATGCTCGGCGTCGTCCCGGCCGACTTCCAGTACCAGGACACCTACTTCGTGGTGGCGCACTTCCACTACGTGCTGGTGACCGGCGCGGTGTTCGCCATCATCGGCGGCGTCTACTACTGGCTGCCCAAGTGGTGCGGTCACATGTATAACGAGACCCTGGCCAAGTGGCACTTCTGGCTGTCCGCCATTTCGGTGAACGTGCTGTTCTTCCCGATGCACTTCGCCGGTCTGGCCGGTATGCCGCGTCGCATCGCCGACTATGCACCGCAGTTCCAGGACTTCAACGTCGTCTCGAGTATCGGTGGCTTCGCCTTCGGTGCCTCGCAGTTGCTGTTCCTGTTCATCGTCATCAAGGCGATTCGCGGCGGCGCCAAGGCCACCGATCAGGTCTGGGAAGGTGCCAAGGGTCTGGAGTGGACGATTCCCTCGCCGGCCCCGTACCACACCTTCGCGACCGCGCCCGAGGTGAAGTAAGACGAGTGACGGACTCCCGCCCGGCGCCCAGGCGCCGGGCGGGGTCGGCTCACCAAACGCGGGCGATGTCCGCAGGGTAGGACGATGAACGACGAGCAACGCCGGAAGAAGCAGGCCCGGAACAATCGCATCGTGATCACCGTCCTGATCATCATCGCAGCGGGGTTCTACATCGCCTCGCTCGTGAATGGCGGACCATAGACGATGAGGCAGTCGGGTATCGCGCAACGCAGCCATCGACGGTTGGTCGTGCGCTTGGTTGTGGTCGTGGTCGCGATGTTCGGCTTCGGCTTTGCACTGGTGCCCTTATACAGCACCTTCTGCAAGGCGCTGGGACTGAACGGGCGCTTTGTCGACATCCAGGACGGCAGCTACGCCGCGCGCAGCGCGCCGGTGACGGCCGACAAGAACCGGACGGTGACGGTGCAGTTCCTGGCCAGTGTCAACGACGGCCTGGACTGGGAGTTTCGGCCCTTGGTCCATGAGCTGCGGGTCCATCCGGGCCAGACCTACGAGGTCAAGTACTACGCCCGCAATGCGACGGACCGTGCCGTGGTCGGTCAGGCCGTGCCGAGTCTGGCGCCGGGGCTGGCGGTGAAGTACTTCACCAAGATGGAGTGTTTCTTCTTCACCCAGCAGACGCTGGCGGCGCGCGAGCAAAAGGAGATGCCCTTGACGTTCCATGTGGATCCGAGACTGCCGCGCGAGATCACGACGCTGACCCTGGCCTATACCTTCTTCGAGAGCAAGGCGAGGGCCGCCACGAACCAGGACGAGGGCAGGCTGGCAAGCGTCCGCCCCGACCAGAACAACAACACCCGCATAAGGCTCGACTAACAATACGCGGGACAAATGGCTTGCTTTTCAGCTACCAGAGAGAGGGGTAACAATGTCACAAGCACAAGGTAGTTATTATCTGCCCGAACCCAGCCATTGGCCCTTGGTGGGCTCGGTTGGGCTTATCACGCTCCTGGCGGGCTTTGCCCATTTTCTGCATGGGGGAACCCCCGTCTTCATGTACGTGGGGGCGGCTATCCTGCTGTTCATGATGTTCGGCTGGTTCAGCAAGGTCGTCGGCGAGAGCGAGCGCGGGCTGTACAACGAACAGGTGGATCGCTCGTTCCGTTGGGGCATGAGCTGGTTCATCTTTTCCGAGGTCATGTTCTTCGCGGCCTTCTTCGGCGCGCTGTTCTATGTGCGTCACTTCGCGGTGCCCTGGCTGGGCGGTGAGGGCGCCAAGGGCGCGGCCCATGAGCTGTGGGGCAACTTCCAGGCCACCTGGCCGCTGCTGCACACGCCTCTGGAGGCGATTAAGCCCGATCAGACCGACTTCGCGACCCCGCATTCGGTCATGGACACCTGGGGCATCCCGGCCATCAATACCCTGATCCTGCTGTCCTCCGGCGTGACCGTGACCTGGGCGCACTGGGGTCTGAAGAAGAACAACCGCGGTCAGCTCATCCTGGGGCTCATTCTCACTGTGGCGCTGGGCGTGTTGTTCCTTGCGCTGCAGGCGCACGAGTACGGCGAGGCCTACGAGCACTTCAACATGAAGCTGACCTCGGGTGTCTACGGCAGCACGTTCTTCATGCTGACGGGATTCCACGGCCTGCACGTGACCATCGGCGCCATCATGCTGACGGTGATGTTGATCCGCTCTATCAAGGGGCACTTCACGCCCAAGCACCACTTCGCGTTCGAGGCCGCGGCGTGGTACTGGCACTTTGTGGACGTGGTCTGGCTGGGCCTGTTTATCTTCGTCTACTGGTTGTAATCAACCGGCGCGGAAAAAAGGCGCTGCCAGATTGCAGCGCCTTTTTTCTTGCAGCCCCGGCGGCGAGCTCGCCGCTTGGGTAAGTATAAAAATCTTGTATCAGTGCGGCACGACGCCGTGTGGTGTAATGAGCCCGGTCGCGTAGCCGATCATGAGCAGGATGAACAGCGCCAACGAGAGCGCGATACGCACGGTCAGCGCCTTGACAGTCCGGTCGGACTGGCCGTGGTCCTTGAGCATGGTGTACAGGGCGGTGCCCAGGCTGCCGAGAATTATTAAGAGGACGAAAACGACGAAGGCTTTGGCAATCATGGGGGGAACCGGGAGACAAATGAGTGTGACGGTCAGTATACCCCATGATGCACGGCGCACAGAACCCGCCGCGATGGTCGATGCGAGTCGGTAAACGCCAGTTTCGCCCGCGCCTGTGGCCGACCATCGCCACTTTGGTGTTGTTGCCGATACTCATCGCGTTGGGCTTTTGGCAGCTGGACCGGGCGCAGGAGAAGCGCGAGATTCAGCAGCGCTTCGAGCAGCGAACCCGGGAGGCGCCGTTGGTGCTCGGCGCCCGTCTGGTCGACTCGCCAAAGGCGGTGCATTATCGGCGCGCCACCGCGCGCGGTGTGTTCGACGCCAAGCACCAGCTGCTCATCGACAACAAGGTCTATGAGGGCAAGGCCGGTTATGATGTGCTGACGCCGCTGCGCATCCAGGGCACCGACACCTGGGTGCTGGTCAACCGCGGTTGGGTGCCTCAGGGCCCGTCCCGCAAGGATATCCCCACCGTGCCGGTGCCCGAGGGAACGGTCGAGGTGCACGGACTGATCGAGCTGCCCGATGGCAAGCCGCTTTTTGTCGGCGGGGATTACCGCGAGGGCAGCGGGTGGCCGTCGGTGGCTCTGTGGCTGGACCTGGCGCGCTACGCGAAGCAGACCGGCTATCGAGTGCAGCCCTTCGAACTGCTGCAGGATCCCAAGGACCCGGGGAACTATCCGCGCCAGTGGCAGATCGTGACGCTGCCGCCGGAGAAGAGCGTAAGTTACGCCGTTCAGTGGTTCACCATGGCGGCCGCGCTCGTGATTATCTACATCGTGGTCAATCTGCGCCGCACACCGACTGGCGGCGGACCCGCCGGTCCGAGCGCCGGGAAAGACGAAACCGAATTAAGCGAGGCAGGAGAATCCGAACATGACTGAGCCGATGTCCAAACGCGCCCTGACGCGCCAGCGCCTGACGCTGATCGGCATCGCGCTTCTGTTCCTGTCGCCGATGCTCGCCGCGTGGATCACCTGGCACTACATGCAGCGTCACGGCGTGACCTCGACCGTCAATCACGGCGAGCTGGTAAGCCCGGCCCATCCGCTGACCGCCTTCAGCCTCCGGGATATCAAGGGCAATGTCTTCACGCTCGGGGATCTGCGCGGCAAGTGGAATCTCGTCTATCTCGGCGGCAACGACTGCGACGCCGGTTGCAGGAAGGTTCTGTACAAGATGCGCCAGGCGCGCCTGGCCCAGGGTGGAGAGATGCGCCGCGTGCGCCGAATCTATATCATGAGCGCGCCCGGGGGGCCCGCCCCTGGTCTGGTTCGGGCGCTGGACGAGTTCACCGGCACGACAGCACTGACCGGCACGGCGGCGGCGCTGGCCTCGGTGCGGGCGCAATTCGAGCAGGCTGCGCCGCAGCCGTCCGATGCGCGCACGGGCTGGCTTTATATCGTCGATCCCATCGGTAACATCATGATGCGCTACGCCCCGGGGTTTGCCGGCCCCGGCCTGGTCAAGGACCTGGAGCGGCTGCTGCGTGTCTCGCAAGTCGGATGAGGCACGGAAACCGTCGATGAATCAACCGTTGTTCGTAAAGTTGTCGCTCCTCGCCACCGCCCTGGCCCTGGTCGTGGTCGTCCTGGGGGCCTATGTGCGCCTGAACAACGCCGGTCTGGGTTGTCCCGATTGGCCCGGCTGCTACGGCCATCTCACGGTGCCGACCAGCAGCCACGCCGTTGCCAAGGCCGACCAGGCTTACCCCCATCGCCCGGTCGAGGCGCACAAGGCCTGGAAGGAGATGATCCACCGCTACTTTGCCGGCACCCTGGGCTTGATCGTTTTCGCCCTCGCCGCCATTGCGTGGTGGCGTCGGCGCCACGGCGTGCCCGACCAACTGGTGGGAGTGCCCAGCTTCCTGGTCGTGTTGATCGTGTTTCAGGCGCTGCTGGGCATGTGGACCGTCACGCTGCTGGTCAGCCCCCCAATCGTCATGGCGCATCTGCTCGGGGGAATGACGACCCTCGCCCTGCTGTGGTGGTTGAGCTTGCGCCAAAGCGGTCTGCTCGCCGCCCAGGGGGGCGTCGACCAGGCCATACGGCGCCTGCGCCCTTGGGCGCTGGCCGGCCTGGTCATCCTGGTGTGCCAGCTCGCGCTCGGCGGCTGGACCAGCGCCAACTACGCTGCACTGGTGTGCCCGGACTTTCCGACCTGTCAGGGCCAGTGGTGGCCCCATATGGACTTCAGTGACGCCTTCACGCTCTGGCATACCACGGGCGTGAACTACGAGGGCGGGGTCCTGCCCAACGATGCGCGCGTGGCGATCCACGTTACGCATCGCCTCGGGGCCCTGGTGACTTTCCTGTTCCTGGGCACGCTGGGCATGGCCACCCTGCGGGCCCCGGTGGGGCGCGCGGCTCGGCGTATCGGAGCCGTGCTGCTCGTGGTCCTGCTGGCGCAGGTATCGCTGGGCATTGCCAACGTCGAGCTCAGCCTGCCGCTGCCCGTTGCGGTGGCACATAACGGCGTGGCCGCGTTATTGCTGCTGACCGTCGTGGCGCTCAATCACAGTCTGCGCCCACGGAAGACGCGTACCCATATATAAGTATCCGAGGAGGATGGCACCATGCACGACTCCGTAACGAACCCGTTGACCCGCCTGACGTGGATTCGGCACTGGCGGGACTACTACGAGCTGTGCAAGCCCCGTGTGGTCGCGTTGATCGTCTTCACCGCCATGGTGGGTATGTTTCTGGCTACGCCGGGCCTGGTCCCCTGGCCCGCGCTCGTCTTCGGGACCCTGGGAATCGGGCTCTCGGCGGCCTCCGCGGCGGCGGTCAACCAGCTGGTCGACCAGCCGGTCGACTCGCTCATGGGGCGCACCAGCCGCCGGCCGTTGCCGACGGGCAATCTCACCGCGGGCCAGGCGGTCGCTTTCGCGCTGCTGATCGGCGCATTGGGCCTGGGTCTGCTCGTCGCCTACGTGAACGTGTTGACCGCCGTGCTCACGTTCTGCTCGCTGATCGGCTATGCCGTCATCTATACGATGTTCCTCAAGCGGGCCACGCCGCAGAACATCGTGATCGGCGGGGCGGCCGGCGCCGCGCCGCCCGTGCTCGGCTGGACGGCAGTGACGGGCCACATCGATCCCAACTCGCTGTGGCTGTTCCTGATCATCTTCGCCTGGACGCCGCCCCATTTCTGGGCGCTTGCCATTCATCGGCGCGAGGAATACGCCAAGGCCGACATCCCCATGCTGCCCGTGACCCACGGCGTCGCGTTCACCCGGCTGCACGTGCTGCTCTACACCATCGTCCTGATGGGCGTGACCGTGATGCCGTATCTGACCGGCATGAGCGGCACTTTCTACCTGGTGGTCACCCTTTTCCTGGATGCGGTCTTTCTGGCCTATGCGGTCGGGCTATATCTGCGCTGCACGGATCGCCTTGCCATCAAGACGTTCGCCTACTCGATCGTCTACCTGATGGCGCTGTTCGCCGCTCTGCTCGTCGACCACTACCTGCCCCAGCTCGCCCAGCTGTTCGGGGCCGCCTGAGCGGCCCCGGTCGGCATGGGCCGGCCCCGTGCCCGGACGCCGTGCGCACGGCCCTGCCAAAAACCCCCAAATCCCGGCCCGTTATCGGTTGAGATGCCCCACGGCACGCCGCCGTGGTCGTGCGGGCGCTCGTGTCGGCACCGCAAGCCATTGAAACAAGGTGGGAATTGACTTGATCCGGATCAAGGTTCGTTAGCTCGGCCGCGTGGTATATACACCGGTCCCTCGGGTCCGCGTTCTATACTTGACTGTCTACGCGACTTGCCTGGAGCTCAATTTCTAAATTATCATATTCGGATATTTTAATTTTCCGTGAACTTTTTCCAGAGTGGGCGGCCTGCCGGCCGATGACCCCCTTCGTGCGATAAGAATCTTCAAAGCGAGGCGACGCAATGGCGCACACTACGACTCAGGCACCCGAACAATACAATTACGAGATTGTTCGCAAGTTCGCGATCATGACGGCGGTTTGGGGTGTCATCGGCATGCTGGTCGGCGTATATATCGCCACCGAACTGGCCTATCCGGCCTTCAACCTGGACATTCCCTATATCACCTTCGGGCGCCTTCGTCCCGTGCACACGACATTGGTGATTTTCGGTTTTGGCGGCAGCGCCCTGTTCGCCACCTCTTACTATGTGGTCCAACGTACCTGTCAGACCCGGCTGTACAGCGACACCCTGGCGAATTTCACGTTCTGGGGCTGGCAGCTCGCCATGGTCACCTCGGCGGTTTCGTACATGCTCGGCTACACCCAGTCGCACGAGTACGCCGAGATGGAATGGCCCATCGACATTCTGATCGCCGTCGTCTGGGTCGTGTATTTCTGGATCTACCTGCAGACGCTGCGCCGTCGCAGCCAGCCCCATATCTACGTCGCCAACTGGTTCTACATGGCCTTTATTCTGGCCACGGGCATCCTGCATATCTTCAACAACATGCAGGTCCCGATCAGCCTGTTCAGCATGAAGTCCTACAGCCTGCACGCGGGCGTGCAGGACGCCATGACCCAGTGGTGGTACGGCCATAACGCCGTGGGCTTTTTCCTCACCGCCGCCTTCCTCGGCATGATGTACTACTTCGTACCCAAGCAGGCCGGCCGCCCGGTCTATTCGTACCGGCTGTCCATCATCCACTTCTGGGCGTTGATCTTCCTGTACATGTGGGTGGGTGCTCACCACCTGCACTGGACCGCATTGCCCGATTGGACCTCCAGCCTGGCTGCCACGTTCTCCATTCTCCTGCTGCTGCCTTCGTGGGGCGGTATGATCAACGGCATCATGACGCTGTCGGGCGCCTGGGAGAAGCTGCGCACCGACCCGATCATGTTGTTCCTGATTACCTCGCTCTCCTTCTACGGCATGTCGACCTTCGAGGGTCCGCTGATGTCGTTGAAGAGCGTCAACGCTCTGTCGCACTACACGGACTGGACCATCGGTCACGTGCACTCCGGCGCGCTGGGCTGGGTCGCAATGGTCACCATCGGCTCGTTCTACCACCTGATCCCGCGCATCTGGGACACCAAGATGTACAGCACGCGTCTGGTCTATACGCACTTCTTCCTGGCCAGCATCGGTATCGTGCTCTACATCACGTCGATGTGGGTGGCGGGTATCGGCCAGGGCCTCATCCTGCGAGCCTTCGACGACTATGGCAATCTGGCCTACACCTTCGTCGAATCCGTGGCCTTCCTGCATAAGCCGTATATCGTGCGTGCCACCGGCGGCCTGTTCTTCGTCTCCGGGATGATCCTGATGGCTTACAACTTCTATATGACCGTGCGCCAGGCGCGTCGCGAAAAGGCCGAAATCGAGGCCAAGCTCGCCGCCAAGCTCGCCCGTGCTTAAGACAGGAGCTCTTCGGAAATGAAACACGAGCGAATTGAAACAAACGCCGGCCTGCTCATCGTCCTGACGCTGATCGTGATCAGCATCGGCGGTCTGGTCGAAATCGTGCCGCTGTCCTTTATCAAGGGCACGGTCGAGGAGGTCAAGACGGCCAAGGGCTACGACGCCATCCGTCCGTACACGCCGCTCGAGCTGCGCGGGCGCGACATCTATCAGCGCGAGGGCTGCTATCTGTGCCACTCGCAGATGATCCGCCCCTTCCGTGACGAGATGCTGCGTTATGGTCATTATTCCCTGGCGGCCGAGTCCCAGTACGACCATCCCTTCCAGTGGGGCTCCAAGCGCACGGGCCCGGACTTGGCGCGCGTGGGCGGCAAGTACTCCAACGCATGGCACGTGCAGCACTTGACCGCGCCGCGCTCCGTGGTGCCCGAGTCCATCATGCCGAACTACCCGTGGCTGGAAAAGACCACGTTGAAGTACGAGGATATCGGCGAGCGTATGCGCGCCCTGCGCGAAGTCGGCGTCCCTTACTCGGAAACCAAGGCCGAGTACGACGCCAACGTCAAGCGCTTCGGACCCAAGGTCGCCAAACTGCTCGATATCAATCACGCGAGCGACAATCTCATTGCCCAGGCCGAGGCCGGTAACTACGACGGGGATCGCAGCCGGATCACCGAGATGGACGCGCTGGTCGCGTACCTCCAGGTGTTGGGTACCATGGTCGACTTCAGTAAGTACGATGAAGGTTACTTCGCGAAGTTCCGTTGATGACCGTTCCCGACTTCGGTATCTGAGATAACAGCATGTTCGATTGGTTGGAGTGGTTTTTGGACGGGCGCAACGCAAAGACGTTTTTGCTGTTCCTGTTCTTTATTACGTTCATTCTGATCGTGCTGTATTTTTATACCGGGAAGCGGCGCACCGACAGCTTTGAAGAGAACAAATTCATACCTCTGGACGATGACGATGTCCACGAGGGCAAGGAACTGAAAGATGAGCACAGACAAGACTAAACAGTCGGTTCAGACCACGGGTCACGCATGGGACGGTGACTTGCAGGAGTTCAACAACCCGCTGCCCCGCTGGTGGCTGTGGGGCTTCTATGCCACCGTGGTCTTCGCCATCATCTACTGGATTCTCTATCCGGCATGGCCTATCGGAGATACCTATACTAAAGGGTGGTTCAACAACATCACCTTTACGACCGAGAAGGGCAAGACCGAGACCATGCATTGGAACAGCCGCGCGTTGTTCCTCAAGGATATGCAGCAGGCCCGCGCCAAGCAGGAAAAGTACATCGACCAGATCAAGGGCGCCAGCTTTCAGGAGATTGCCTCGGACGAGGAAAAGAGCGCCTTCGCCTACTCGATGGCCAAGGTGCTGTTTGCCGACAACTGCGCGGCCTGTCACCAGCAGGGCGGAGCCGGCAAGATCGGCCTCTTTCCCAACCTGGCCGACGACAGCTGGCTGTGGGGCGGGACGTACGAGGATATCGACTACACCATTACCCATGGGCGTCACGGTTTCATGCCCTCGTTCGCCGAGACCTTCAACAAGGAGCAGCTTGACGACGTCGCCAATTACGTTCTGAGCCTCTCCGGCCACAAGGTCGACAAGGCCAAGGCGGCCAAGGGCGACAAGATCTTCAATGGGCAGGTCGGCGGCTGTTATCAGTGCCACACCCATGCCGGTACCGGCCTGAAGTCGCAGGGCTCTGCCAACCTGACCGACAACATCTGGACCATTGCCGATGTCAACGGCCAGGCGACGCTCGAGGGCAAAATAAAGGCCGTCGAGCATGTGATTACCCACGGCGTCAGTCGCGTGATGCCGACCTGGAAGGGTCGTCTGTCGAAGACCGAAATCAAGATGCTCGCCTTCTACGTCCACGAGCTCGGCGGAGGCAAATAAGCCCCGGCTATGCCCTTGCTCGTCGAACAGGCACCGCGGCCGCCGTGGCCGCGGGGGCTTCCTTTCATAGACGCTCGGGAGGGCGTGGGTACGACTGTGTCGTATCTGCGCGCCTCCCGAGGCGCATCTGGAGAACGAACAAGGTAACCCACGCATATGTCCGAGCCCGGGTCCAACATTCAGAAGGCCGCCGAGAGCGACTACCAGGCACGGGTACCGATCTACCCACGATCGGTCAAGGGACGCTTTCGTACCCTCAAATACGCTATCTTGCTGCTGGCCTACGGGGTCTATTTCCTCCTGCCTTGGGTGCGTTGGCACCGCACCATCGGCCCCGACCAGGCGGTACTGTTCGACCTTGCCGGCAGAAAGTTCTATCTCTTCGGTCTCGTCGTCTATCCCCAGGATATCTTCTGGCTCGCGGGCTTTCTCGTCATTGCCGCGATGTTGTTGTTCTTCGTGACCGGGCTCGCCGGGCGTGTCTTTTGCGGCTACTTCTGTTTCCAGACGCTGTGGACCGATGTGTTCATGTTCATCGAGCGCATGGTCCAGGGTGAGCGCAATGCCCGAATCAAGCTGGCCAAGGCGCCCTGGACCGCGGCCAAGGCGTTCAAGCTGGGCCTGACTCACCTGTTGTGGCTCACGGTCGGCTTGTTGACCGGTATGACGTTCACGTTCTACTGGGGCAACGCCCCGGACCTGCTCAGCGCGATGCTACACGGTACCGCGCCGTTCCCGGCCTACGCCACGACCTTGTTCCTGACGGCGACCACCTACGTGATGGCGGGGCTGGCACGCGAGCAGGTCTGTACCTACATGTGCCCCTATGCGCGCTTCCAGAGCGCGATGTTCGATCCCGACACCCTGATCGTGGCCTATGACGAACGCCGCGGGGAGGGGGCCCAGGGTCGTGCCAAGCCCAAGGCCGGTCTCAAGACCCGCGAGGAGCGTACCGCGGCGGGCCACGGCGACTGCATCGACTGCGGCTACTGCGTGCAGGTCTGTCCGACCGGGATCGATATTCGCAATGGCCTGCAGCCCCAGTGCATTTCCTGCGCCCTGTGTATCGATGCCTGCGACACCATCATGGACTCCATCGGTTATCCGCGCGGGCTGGTGCGTTATTCCTCGCAAGTAGAGCTTGCCGAGGGCAGAAAGCCGCGCTGGCTCAAGCTCAAGACGATCGGTTACGGTGTGGTCATTCTGGTGGCCGCCACGCTGCTGGTGCTCAGCATCGTGCACCGCACCACCGTGGAGATGACCGTACGCCAGGTGCGCAATCCGCTCTCGGTGCTCATGTCCGATGGACAAATACAGAACCGTTACGAAATCAAGGTAATGAACAAGACGGCCGAGGACATGCACTACGTGCTCTCGCTCCAGGGCTTGAAGAATGCGGTCCTGGACGTCGGCAACTTCAAGGAGTTTGAACTCGAGCCCCAGGCTACGGTCCATATCGTGGCGCGCGTGCGGCAGTATCCGCGCGACGCCTCGGGGGTCCAGCAGGATTTCTACTTCATCGCCCAGCCCGTCGAGGCCGAGCACGATCCCAAGGCCGAGACGATCAAATGGAAGTCCGTGTTCTACGTTCCGAAAGCGCAGCTAAAGAGTACGCCTTAGATGACCACCCTGCTTATCGACCTGTTTATCGGCATCGCCGCGATTCTCGCGGTCTTCTTCGCGCTGTATCGGCTCAGCCCGCTCGGCGCGAAGCAAAGCGCCGCGGCGACCGCCCTGGCGGTTATCGGCATCTACGTGCCGTACGCGATTCTGCGCTGGCCCGGCGCCGACGTGTTTTCGATCCATCTGGCCATCTATCTGGTGACCACCTACATCCTCGGTGTGATCACCTCGCAGCGTGACCATCGCCGGGGCACCGGCAAATGGTTTCACTGGGCACCGGCGGTCATCGTGCTGTTCTTCGCCACGATCGTCTCTATCGATTCGGTCCTGATCGTTATCGCCCAGAAGGGTGTCGGCCCGGAGGTCACGCAGTGGCTGCTGCCCAAGCCGCGCTATGCCGAGGGTCCCGGGGTGCATTCGTTCTTTCCAGGCACCGTGCCGCACGACTACCAGAATCGCGCCGACGACTACAACGAGTACCTGGTGCAGGTGAAAAAGCAGCGCGAGCGCGGCTGGCAGCTCCACAACGGTTGGATCGGCACGCCCCGGGTCGGCTCACCCGAAATCTACCGGCTGACGGTCAACGACCGTAACGGCCAGCCGGTTACCGGGGCGAGCGTCAAGGGCACCTTCATGCGCCCGTCCAACGTCAAAATGGATCGTCCCTTCACCATGGAGGAGATCGACCGCGGCGTCTATCAAGTGAGCATGAGCCTGCCCGAGCCCGGAATCTGGGACCTCATCCTCGAGGTACGCCGCGGTGAAGACCTGCACGAGCTGCGCGGGACCACGACGGTAAAACCCGCCGATCAGAGCTGATGTCGGCGCCGTCGTCCACCGAGTGCTACCACTGCGGGCTGCCCGTCCCTCAGGGCAGCCACTACGAGGTGGAGATTGACGGCGAGTCCCGCGCCATGTGCTGCCGGGGCTGTCAGGCGGTGGCACAGGCGATCGTCGACGGCGGTCTGGTCGACTACTACCGCTATCGTACCGAGACCCCCAAGAGTGCCAAGGACCTCGTTCCCGAGGCGCTCAAGGAGCTGGACCTCTACGACCGGCCCGATTTGCAGCAAAGCTTCGTGCACGGCGAGGGTGCCGAGGTCCGCGAGGCCTCGCTGATCCTGGAGGGCATCGTCTGCGCTGCGTGTGTCTGGCTCAACGAGCGCCACGTCAATGCCCTGCCCGGCGTGCTCGAATTTCGCGTCAATTACGCCACGCACCGCGCCCAACTGCGCTGGGACGACAGCCAGATTCACTTGAGCGATATCCTCAAGGCCATCGCAGCAATCGGTTACATCGCTCACCCGTTCGATCCCGGCCGTCAGGAAGCGCTGTTCAAGCAGGAACGCAAGCTCGCCATGCGACGCATCGCCGTGGCCGGTTTGGGCGCCATGCAGGTCATGATGCTCGCCACGGCGATGTACTACGGCGATTACTCGGGCATGGAGGTCGATATCCGGGCCTTCATGCGCTGGGTCAGCCTGGTCATCGCCGCGCCCGTGCTGCTGTATTCGGCCCAGCCGTTCTTCACCGCCGCCTGGCGCGATCTGCGCCGCCGCCAGCTCGGCATGGACGTGCCTGTCGCACTGGCGGTCGGCGCGGCGTTCCTGGCCAGTGCCTGGGCGACCATCGTCAATCACGGCGAGATCTACTACGACTCGGCCACGATGTTTACGTTTTTCCTGCTCTCCGGGCGTTATCTGGAGATGATGGCCCGGCACCGCGCCGGCCAGGCGGCCGACGACCTGGTGCGTCTGACGCCTGCCGTGGCTACCCGGCTGAGCGACAACGGTACCGAGGAGGTGGTCGCCGTGGCGGAGCTGCGACCCGGCGACCGCGTGCTAGTGCGTCCCGGCGAGACACTGCCCGCCGATGGCCACGTGACCGAGGGACGCAGCTCCGTGGATGAGTCGGTGGTCACCGGCGAGAGCATGCCCCGAGGCAAGGCCAGCGGCGACGAGGTCATCGGCGGCAGCGTCAACGTCGAAAGCCCCCTGACCGTCATCGTGGAGAAGGTCGGTGCCGATACCGTGCTCTCGGCCATCATTCGCCTGCTCGATCGCGCTCAGACCGAAAAGCCCTCGCTGGCCCGGCTCGCCGACCGCGTGGCGGCCTGGTTCGTCGGCGCGCTGCTGATCCTCGCCGCGGGGATCGCGTTCTATTGGTGGCAGCACGCCCCCGACGAGGCGTTTCGGATCACCCTGTCGGTGCTAGTGGTCACCTGCCCGTGCGCGCTGTCGCTGGCAACCCCGGCGGCCGTGACGGCCGCCAGCGGGGCGTTGACGCGCCTGGGCCTGCTCACCACTCGAGGCCACGCGCTGGAGGCGCTGGCCCGCGCCACTCACATCGTCTTCGACAAGACCGGCACTCTCACTCTGGGCCGGCTGCAGCTGGCCGAGGTGCGAGCCGAGCGCGGGCTGAGCCGCGAACGCGTGCTCGCGCTTGCCGCGGCCCTGGAGCGCGGCAGCGAACACCCGGTCGGTCGGGTCCTGGCGGTGGCCGGCCAGGGGCTGGGCGCGGAGGCATTGGAGGCGACGCCGGGGCAGGGTGTCGAAGGGCACATCGAAGGCGCGCGTCACCGTGTGGGCAGCCCGTCCTTCGTCGCCGGTCTGAGCGGTATCGATATCACCGCGCCGGTCGGCAGCGGCACGGAGGTCTGGCTGGGCGACGAGGCGGGCCTGCTCGCCCGCTTTCGCCTCGTGGACGAGCTTCGGCCCGAGGCCCCGGCGGCCCTGGCCGCCCTGCGTCGGGCCGGACTGCAGGTCGAGCTGCTCAGCGGCGATGCGCCGGCGGAGGTGGCCCGCGTGGCCGAAAGTCTCGGCCTGGTGGCAGCCGGCGAGGACGCCGGCAAGCTCGCGCACGGCGGCCAGCGCCCGGAGGACAAATTGGCCAGGATCCGGGCCCTGCAGGCCGAGGGCGCGGTCGTGGCCATGGTCGGCGACGGCGTCAACGACGCCCCGGTGCTGGCCGGTGCCGACGTATCGCTGGCCATGGGCGGAGGTACCCAGCTCGCCCAGGCGAGCGCGGACATGATCCTGCTCTCCGAGAACCTCTCCCATCTGGCGATCGGGGTGCGCACGGCACGGCGTACACTGGGTGTGATCCGCCAGAACCTGGGCTGGGCGGTCTTGTACAATGTCGTTGCGGTGCCGCTGGCGGCCGCCGGCCACGTCGCGCCCTGGATGGCGGCCATCGGAATGTCGGCGAGCTCGCTGCTGGTGGTGCTCAATGCCCTGCGTCTGACCCGGGTGTCGGGGCTGACCGCTGCGGCGCCAGGCGGCGCCAAAGATGCCAGCCGGGCCGCGGCCGACCGGGCCGCCGGGCCGGTGTGAAGACGTCGGCTGCCGCGGCGCGGCGGTACGGGTGCTCAACGGGCTGGTGTGTGGCGCCGGGTCTGGGCACGGATCAGCTCGGCGAGGAAGCGCTCGGCCCGCTCCCGGGACTCGAAGGGACCCTGTGTGCCTTCGCGCGTGCGCAGGTACCAACCTTCGTCGGCGACCTGGAAATAGCGGCTGTCGTTGTTGCGGCTGCGATTGCTGTGGCGCCGCGGCGGCAGCGGCGGCGAATGATCGGTCGGTTTCATACCAGCTCCTCCGGGCCGACACGCGGCATTGTGTTGGCCGTGATATTAGGCAAGGTGCCCAATGAGGTCTGTAGGAAATATCCGATCCTGGCGTAGGTCGATGGGCCGCTGTGACGAGGGCAATCGTCGGCAGCCGGCCGCTGCGGTCCATGGTTGAGCCGGCGGGCAAAGCCGACCCGGTCTTGCGGCGCCGCCTGCGCCTGGCGCTCGTGCTGCTCGGGGCGTTGGCCGTCGGACTGACGGCGGTGCCCTTCGTCGCCAGCGTGACAGGCCGCGACCACGGGGCCGGGCCGACGGCGCTGAGCGTTCGCCTCGATGGGATCGGCCCCGGCCAGGCTCGCCGCCTGCTATGGCACGGCCGGCCGGTCTGGGTGGTCCACCGCAGCCCGGTCCAGCTGAAGGGCCATGGGGGCGAACGCTACGCCGCCTTTTTCGGCTATATGGATGGTTGCGGGATAATCTACCGGGGTCCTGGCTCCCCGCCGGCCGGCCGCGGGACGGGCTGGACGGGTGGCTTCTGGAATCCGTGTTCCGGCGCCAGTTACGATGTCATGGGCAGGCGCCTGGGCCACGCGGACAGGGGCGCGTCTCGGCTTGCCCGGCCCTCGTACCGACTCGACGGCGCGGGCCGCCTGGTGCTTGGCACCGGCCTGCGCTAAGGGCCGTTCCCCGGGCCTTGCGATCATTCGTCAACACGCGCAGAGTGCAAAATTGCGATGCAAATTCTCTATCTCCTCATCCCCATCGCCGTGGTCGTCATGGCCGTCGCCATCTGGGCCCTGGTATGGGCCATCAAGAACGGTCAGTACGATGACCTGGAAGGGCCGGCTTACCGCATCCTCATGGATGACGACGACCCCCGTATCCCGGGCGGTTCCGCCAAATCGGACGCGGAGGGGGCAGAAGGCGTCCCCCGGGAGCGCGGGCGTCACGACCCCCCGGCTTGATGGGCCCCGGCGTATATATTAGAATTTCCTTAATTTCATTCCATATTAGATAGGGCGGAAGCGCGCATGAAAGAGATGTTCACATTCCAGAATTTCCCCATGGTGATCATTATCGCGTTGGTCGCCTTTGCCTGGTTCAGCTTCCTCAGCGTTATTATCGCCGGCTGATCCAGCCCGTTCGTTTCCCCAGAGACCATTTCGCCTGCGGCGCGCACGTTGCTGCGGACACGGACGCCTAAGGTCTGCCGGGGACGAGGGCAAAAAAAAACGGCCACCGAAGTGGCCGTTTTTTCGTGGTCAAGTTCCTTCAGCTCAGATCGCCACCAGCGCGTTCTTGAGCTTTTTCATCGCGTTGCTTTCCAACTGACGTATCCGCTCGGCCGAGACGTTGTAGTGGTCGGCCAGCTCCTGCAGCGTGGTCTTTTTCTCGGCCAGCCAGCGCCGGCGCAGGATGTCGCGGCTGCGCTCGTCCAGGTCGTCCATCGCCTCGAGCAGGCGCTGGTTGCTGTGCTCCTCCCAGTCGGCCGCCTCCAGGGCGTCGGCCGGGTCATCGCGCAGGTCCTGCAGATAGGCCGCCGGGGCAGGCGGGCCATTGCCCTCGTCGCTGTCGTCGGAATAACCGTCAAAGCCCAGATCCTGTCCGGCCATGCGCGATTCCATCTCCAGCACCGTCTGTTTGGGCACGCCGAGGTCCTTGGCGACTGCATCGACCTCCTCGTTGGTGAACCAGCCGAGGTGTTTTTTGGAGCTGCGCAGGTTGAAGAACAACTTGCGCTGAGCCTTGGTCGTGGCCACCTTGACGATGCGCCAATTGCGCAGGATGAACTCGTGGATCTCGGCACGGATCCAATGCACCGCGAAGGAGACCAGGCGTACTCCCACGTCCGGATCGAAGCGTTTGACGGCCTTCATCAGGCCCACGTTGCCTTCCTGGATGAGGTCCGCCTGGGGCAGGCCGTAGCCGCGGTAGCCGCGCGCGATGTGCACCACGAAGCGCAGGTGCGAGAGCACCAGCTGCCGGGCGGCATCCAGATCGCTGTCGCGCTGCAGGCGCACCGCCAGATCGCGTTCCTCTTCGGCGCTGAGCACCGGGATCGCGTTGACGGCCTGGGTGTAGGCCTCCAGGCTGCCGGTCGGGACGGCGAGTTGCAGTTCCAGGCCCTTGGTCATGGTATTGCTTACCCCCACTGAATTCGATTCTGAGGCCAATATTAGCACTCGCTGTTTTAGAGTGCCAGTTGGCAGCTAAGTTCCGCCGCGTGTATTGTCGAATAAATATGTGTAAAATCAGTGTGTTATAGCTAGGCGGTCGGGCGCTCGGCGGGTTCGCCGGCCGGAGGTGAGGCCCCGCCCGCCTCGTAGACCGCCACCCGGTTGCGCCCGGCCGCCTTGGCCTCGTAGAGGGCCTTGTCGGCCAGAGCGAGGAAGCGGGTCAGCGGCAGGCCGGGGTGCTCGTCGCTGCCCGCCAGCCCGACGCTGATCGTCACCGCCACCTCGGCCGGGTTGAGCGTCTCGACGGTGGCGCGCAGCGTCTCGGCCTGGGCCAACGCCTCGGGCCGCCCCACCTTGGGCAGCAGCACACAGAATTCCTCACCGCCGAAGCGCACCGGCAAGGCGTCGGGGAAGGTCTCGTTGAGCAGCTCGCCGAGGGCCGCCAGCACGTGGTCGCCGGTAATATGGCCCAGCTTGTCGTTAATTTGCTTGAAGTGGTCGATGTCGATCAGCATCGCCCAGACCGGCTGCGAGGCCGGATCATCGATAAAGGCCTCGCCATTGTCCAGCAGATAACGCTTGCTGCGCACACCGGTCAGGCTGTCCGTGGCCGCGACCCAGCGCATGGTTTCGGCCTGGCGCTTCAGGGCGTCGTACTGGTGCTTGACCAGCAGCAGCGAGCGTACCCGGGCCATCAGCACTTCCTCGACCATCGGCTTGGTAACGAAATCGTTGGCGCCGGCATGGAATATCTCCAGCTGCTTTTGCGGGTCTTCATTGCCGGTGATGACCAGCACCGGGAATTCCTGCTGTGAGAGATGAAAACGGGCTCGGATTGCGTAGAGCAGGTCACCGCCGGTCAGACGGCCCTTGAGAAAGAAATCGGTGATCAGCAGATCGAATCCATCCTCGTTGTCCGGATCTGCCAGGGTTTCCTCGAGCAGTTCCACAGCCAGCTCGGCGCTGACCGTATGCACCACTTGCAGCCCGTGCTTTTCCAGGATGCGGTTGGTGGCCGCCGCGTCCGTGCGACTGTCTTCGACGTAGAGCACGCGCCCGACCAGGCCGGCGTTGCGCTGGATGAATGCCTTGATGAAGCTGCCGAAGGCCTTGTAGCCCAGCGATTTGTCGAAGTAGTCGGTGACGCCCGCCTCGAAGCCCTCGCGCAGCAAGCGCGAGTCGGCATCGCCGGAGACGACCACGATCGGCGTGTAGTGGTGGCGTTCGGAGCGGCGCACCTGTCGGCTCAGGTCGAGCCCATCCATGTCCGGCAGCAGCAGCGCCGTGGTGACCAAGTCATAACGTTCCTCGCCCAGGCGCATCAGTGCTTCCGCGCCGGAAGCGCACGGGCGCACGACGGCGTCCTCGATGGCGTCGCGCAGAATGCGGGCGAGGATCGCTCGGGAGACGGACGATCCGTCCACCACCATGATGTGTCGGGGTTTGGTCATCGGAGTCCGGTCAGCGGTCAAGTCGTTTGCGCGCGCATATATATGGTTGTATCGGCGCGCCGCTGGCCGAATTTACCTTGTCATCTCGGGCGCTGGATGTCCAGTACGGCGTCGGACCGGGTCCTGCGGTGGGTGTGGGGTCTATCAGGTCGGTTCGATGGCCCGCAGATGGCGTCCCACGGCCACCCAGGAGCCGAGCAGGCCGAGCAGGATCCCGCCTCCGAGCAGCGCCAGTGTGACGTCGCCGTCGAGACTGCTGAGCCGGAAATGGCTGCCGTACAGCCCGGCCAGGCGCCGGACCGGGTCACTGAGGACGAGCAGCGAGCCACTGACCAGAAAATAGGCGATCAGGCTGCCGAACAGGCCGTACCAGAAGCCGGTGTACAGGAAGGGTCGGCGGATAAAGGCGTCGGTACCGCCGATGAGCTTGATGATCACTATCTCGTCGCGCCGGTTCTGGATCGCCAGGCGGATGGTGTTGCCCACGACCAGGATGACCGCCAGGCCCAGCAGAAGGCCCAGCACGTTCACCCCGCGACGCACGATGTCCATGATGGCGTACAGGCGCTTGACCCACTGCATGTCGAGCTGGGCGATATCGACTTCGGGCAGGGCGCGCAGGCGTTTGAGCAGCTCCCGGGTGGCGTCCACCCCGGCCGTGGCGCCCAGCGCCGGGTGCACGACGATCACCGAGGGCAGGGGGTTGGCGTCGAGTGCCTTGAGCGCATCGCCGAAGCCGGACAGACGTCGAAATTCCTCCAGCGCCTCTTCCTTGGAGATGAACTCCACGCTGGCGATATCGGACCGGGCACGCAGCCGCCCCGCGGTATCCCGGGCGCGCTCCTCGCTCACGCCGTTTTTCATGAACAACGATATCTGGGTCGCCCCATCCCAGCCCTGGCTGAGCCGTTGTGCGTTGTTGAGCAGCACCTGCAGCCCGGCGGGCAGGGCGAGCGCGATTCCGATCACGGCGGCGGTCATTAGTGTGGCAAAGGGCGTGCGCCACAACTGGCCGAGCGTATAGAAAAAGACCTGCAGATGACGCAGGCCGTATACGGCCAGGCGGCTGCCGAGGCCACGGCGCGGGGCACTTGCGGCATCACGTACCCCGGCGCGCCCGGCGTCGGCCGTTTTCGGCTCGCGGCTCATGCCGGTTGGGCCTGCGGGATGCCGTCGGCCACCAGGCGGCCGTTTTTCAGTGCCACGATGCGGTGGCGCAGGCGTTGGATCAAGGCCAGGTCGTGGCTTGCTATCAATACGGTGACACCGACCTGATTGAACTGTTCGAACAGGCCCATGATCTCACCGGAGAGCTCCGGGTCGAGGTTGCCTGTCGGCTCGTCGGCCAGCAGCAGCGGGGGTTTGTTCACCACCGCCCGGGCGATGCCCACGCGCTGCTGTTCGCCGCCGGAGAGGGTGATCGGAAAGACCTTCTCCTTGCCTAGCAGGCCGACCTTGTCGAGCGCGGCCCGCACGCGCCTGCCTATTTCCTGGTGGCGATAGCCTGCGATGATCAGCGGCAGGGCGACATTGTCGAACACGGTGCGGTCGAACAGCAGGCGATGGTCCTGGAAGATGATACCGACATTGCGGCGCACGTACGGGATTCGCCGCCGCCCTACCTTGCCAAGGTTCTGACCGTTGATGAGCACCTGACCGCGGGTGGGGCGCTCCAGCAGGGCGATCAGCTTGAGCAGTGTACTCTTGCCAGCGCCCGAATGCCCGGTGAGGAACGCCAGCTCGCCGGGCCCCAGATGGAAGCTGACGTCGCTGAGCGCTTCGTGCCCCCCCGGATAACGTTTGCTGACGTTACTGAAACGAATCATGGTCCGCCGTCACGACCCTGCGTTGCCTGCCGCGCCCCTTGTCCTGCCCGTAGCCGGTATGCTGCCACAGGCCGCGTTCAATTATTGTGATGCGTGCATGCCCTCTGCGCTGGCGAGCAGTATACCCGGTTGCGGCGCGCGGCGCCCGGGCACATCGTGGCTTATTCGAACAGGGCCGCGACGAACTCTTCGGCATCGAAGGTACGCAGATCGTCGATGCCCTCGCCCACGCCGATGAAGCGAATGGGCAGGCCCAGACGCTGGCCGATGGCGAAGATGATGCCGCCCTTGGCGGTCCCGTCGAGCTTGGTCAGTGCGATGCCGGTCACGCCCACGGCCGCGTGGAACTGCTGAGCCTGCGACAGGGCGTTCTGTCCGGTACCGGCGTCGACCACCAACAGGACCTCGTGCGGGGCGTCGGGGTCGAGCTTGGCCAGCACGCGCTTGACCTTCTTGAGCTCTTCCATGAGGTTAGACTGGGTGTGCAGCCGCCCGGCGGTGTCGGCGATGAGCACGTCGGTACCCCGCGACTGGGCTGCCTGCAGGGCGTCGTAGATCACCGAGGCGCTGTCGGCCCCGGTGTGTTGGGCGACGACGGGGATGGCATTGCGTTCGCCCCAGACCTGGAGCTGCTCGACGGCCGCCGCGCGGAAGGTATCGCCGGCGGCCAGCATGACCGAACGGCCTTCGTTTTGCAGGCGTTTGGCCAGCTTGCCAATGGTGGTGGTCTTGCCCACGCCGTTGACGCCGACGACCAGGATGACGAAGGGCCGATTGCTTTGGGGAATGACCAGCGGCTCGCTGCAGGGGGCGAGGATTGCGCTCATGTCCTCACGCAGCGCTTCGAGCAGGCCCTCGGCATCGGCCAGCTCGCGGCGCGAGCGCCGTTCGGTGAGATCGGCGACGATGCGGCTGGTGGCCTCCACGCCCACGTCGGCGGTGAGCAGCTGGGTCTCGATGTCCTCGAGCAACTCGTCGTCGATTTCCTTGCGCCCCAGCAGCAGGGAGGCCACCCCCTCGCTCAGGCCGGTACGGGTGCGGCTCAGGCCCCGCTTGAGACGCGCAAACAGGCCCGGCTTGTCCTGCTCGGGGGGCGAATCCGCGGCCGGTTGGCCGCCGGGTGGTGTCTTCTTGAAACCAAACATGGCGTATCGTAGTCGTAGGATAGGGTTGAGCGCAGACCGATGAGTCGGCAGGTGGTCCGGGCGCACACGGGGCGCCTTGCATGCGGTATCCTACCACTCCCGCCCGGTTCCGATAAGCCGGGCGGCGCGATGGCCGGACCGTTGCATCCGAGGCGGTCAGGCATATGAATTGTCAATGGGAGAGTGGCGAATGAGACAACGATGGGCCCGTGTCCTGAGAGGCGCAACCGGCGGCATGGCCGCCCTGCTCGGAGTTACCCTCGCCGCGGGCGTGGCATCGGCCGGCGATGCCAAGGTTCACACCTACCGCCTGGACAACGGACTGAAAATCATCGTCAAGGAAGACCATCGCGCGCCCGTGGTGGTCTCGCAGATTTGGTACAAGGTCGGCGGCAGCTACGAGAACGACGGTCACACCGGCATCTCGCACGTGCTCGAACACATGATGTTCAAGGGCACCAAGCGCTATCCCGCAGGCGAGTTCTCGCGCATCATCGCTCAGAATGGCGGGCGGGAAAACGCCTTCACCGGGCGCGACTACACGGCCTATTTCCAGCAGCTGGCCAAGGACCGACTGCCGATCAGCTTTAAGCTCGAATCCGATCGCATGCGACATCTGACGCTGCCGCCCGAGGCGTTCAAAAAGGAATTGCGGGTCGTGCTCGAGGAGCGGCGCATGCGCACCGACGATCAGCCCCGCGCCCTGACCTACGAGCAGTTCTACGCCACCGCCTTCATGGCCAATCCATACCACCATCCGATCATCGGCTGGAAAAACGACATCGAACACCTGACCGACGCCGACGTGCGCCGCTGGTATCACGACTGGTACGCGCCGAACAACGCCACCCTGGTGGTGGTCGGCGACGTCGATCCCAAGTGGGTGTACGACCAGGCCAAACGCTATTTCGGCCCGCTGCAGCCGAGCAAGCTCACCGCGCCCAAGCCGCGCATCGAGCCGGCGCAGACCGGCCCGCGGCACATCACCGTCTCGCTGCCGGCCGAGCTGCCCTACCTGTTGATCGGCTACAAGGTGCCGGTGCTCAAGACCGCCGAGCACGACTGGGAGCCCTATGCGCTGGAGGTGCTCGCCGGTATCCTCGACGGGGGCGACAGCGCGCGTTTTGCCCGCGATTTGGTGCGCGGCCAGCAGGTCGCCGCCTCGGCCGGCACCGATTACGACCTGTACGCACTGCACAACGACCTCTTCGTCATCGACGCCACACCCGCCGACGGTCATACGCTGGCGCAGGTGCGCAGCGCGATCGCCAAGGAGATCGGGCGCCTCAAACGCCAGCCGGTCAGCGAAAAGGAACTCAACCGTATCAAGGCCCAGGTCGTCGCCAGCCAGGTCTACCAGCGCGACTCCATGTTCTATCAGGCCATGCAGATCGGCATCCTCGAGACCGTCGGGTTGGGCTGGCAGCGCCTGGACGAATACGTGGACCGTATTCGGTCTGTCACTCCCGCCCAGGTTCAGGCCGTGGCCAGAAAGTATCTGGTCGACAAGGGGATGACGGTCGCGCAGCTCAAGCCGCTGCCGCTGGAGGGCAAGCGCCCGCGCGGGCCGAACGCGGGCCCCCGCGGTGTCATCGACGGCCATATGCACTGAACGTGCGCCCCGTCCCCGAGTGGTTGCAGAAACGTAAGGATCCCATGTCCATGCAGAACACGACCTCGTCTCGCCGCGGCTGGTGTCTCGGGCGTATCGCGCGCGCCGGGCTGGCCGCGGGCCTCGTCGCCTCGCTGTCCGCGTGCAGCCTCAACCCGACCAAACCCGCCGCCGGGGCCGCGCCCAGTCCGGCTTCGGTGCAGGACAAGGGGCCGCAGATTCAGAATTGGCAGACGTCCAATGGCGCGCGCGTCTATTTCGTCGCCGCATCCGCCCTGCCCATGGTCGACGTGCGGGTGGTGTTCGATGCCGGCAGCGCCCGCGACGGCCAACACCCCGGCCTGGCGCACCTGACCAACGACATGCTCGACCAGGGCGGTGCGGGCAAGCTCGACGCGAACGCCATCGCGGCGCGTTTCGACAGCCTCGGGGCGGATTTTTCGACCAGCTCTCACCGCGACATGGCCATCGTCAAGCTGCGCAGCCTGACCGACAACCACCTGCTGGACCCCGCGCTGGCCATGGCCGCCCAGGTGATCCAGCGCCCCGATTTTGCCGGCAAGGCCCTGGTGCGTGAGCGCAAGCGCACGCTGGTGGCCCTGCGCAACCAGCAGCAGTCCCTCGAGGCGTTGACCGAAAAGACCTTCTTTCACGCCGTCTATGGGGATCACCCCTACGGCTCCGATCCCCTGGGTACGCCCGCGAGCGTCAAGGCCACCGATCGCGCCGCTCTGAAGCGTTTCTATCATCGTTTCTACGTTGGGCGTAACGCGGTCGTCGCTATCGTCGGTGATGTGAGCCGGGCAGACGCGCACAAGATCGCCGAGCGCCTGGTCGGCGGCTTGCCGGCCGGCAAGACCGCACCGGCGCTGCCGCCGGCACCGACCTTGAGTCACGCCGTCAGGGTCACCCGGCATCATCCCTCGACCCAGACGCACATCCTGGTCGGACAGCCGGGCATGCGCCGCGGCGATCCCGACTACTTCCCGCTGTATGTGGGCAATCACATCCTGGGCGGCAGCGGCTTCAGCTCGCTCATCCTGCAGAATATCCGCGTCAAGCACGGCCTGGCGTACAGTGCCTACAGCTACTTCATGCCCATGCACGTGGACGGCCCGTTCCAGATGGGCCTGCAGACCCGCACCGACCAGGCGGACGAGGCCTACAGGCTGTTGATGCAGACCGTGCAGAAGTTCATCGCCGACGGACCGACCGCAGAAGAGCTCAAGCACGCCAAGGAGAACATCACCGGCGGCTTCCCGCTGCGCCTGGACAGCAACCGCAACGTGGTCGAATACCTGGCGATGATCGGTTTCTACAAGCTGCCGCTGGATTACCTCGATCGGTTCAACGCCCGCGTCGAGGCGGTCACCGTCAAGCAGATCAAGGACGCGTTTGCCCGCCGTGTTCACCCCGAGCGCATGGCCACCGTGATCGTCGGCCAGGGGGTCAAGGACTCGCCGTGAGACGCCAGGGCGGGGCGCAGCGGCCGCCCGGTCAGCTGCGCATCATCGGCGGGCGCTGGCGCGGGCGGCGCCTGGCCATCGTCGAGGCGCCGGGCCTGCGCCCGACCCCGGATCGCGTTCGCGAGACCCTGTTCAACTGGCTGGCGCCGGTCATCGAGGGAGCGCGGTGTCTGGACCTGTTCGCCGGCACCGGGGCGCTCGGCCTGGAGGCCCTGTCGCGCGGTGCGAGCGAGGCGGTCCTGGTGGACAGCCACGCCGAGGTCTCGGCACGGCTGCGTGAGCACATCCGGACGCTGGGCGCCGACGGTGCAGAGGTGGTCCAGGTCGAGGCGCTCAGCTACCTGGCGGCCGCCCCGGCGCAGGCCTTCGATGTCGTATTCCTGGACCCGCCCTATCAGAGCGGCCTGCTCGGGCCCTGCTGCCAGGCCCTGGAGGCCGGCGGCTGGCTGGCGCCTGGAGCGTACATCTACCTGGAGACGGACCGTGCGAACCCGCTGCCGGCGCTGCCTGCGAGCTGGGAGCTCCAACGCGACAAGACGGCCGGCGACGTTGCTTATCACCTCGCGCGCCGAGCCGATGGTTGAGGGCTGTCGTTAAGCAATTCAAACACTTATAATGTGCCGGTGAGCCCCCTCAGCCGGGCGCTCGTGACGTACAACGGGCTTGAGACCCACTGACTTGAGATTCGGCTCGACTGCTTGAGGGACCGCTGACCATGCACATTGCCGCCGTCTATCCCGGCACGTTCGATCCCATCACCAACGGCCACAGCGATCTCATCGAGCGCGCGGCACGCCTTTGCGACCGGGTCATCGTCGCCGTGGCCGCCAATCCGACCAAGGAACCGGTGTTCAGCCTGGACGAGCGCGTCGCGATGGCCACGGAGGTCCTCGCCCACCTGCCCAACGTGGAGGTCCGCGGCTTCGACACGCTGCTCATTCACTTCGTGCGCGAGCAGGGCGCTTCGGTCATCGTGCGCGGGCTGCGTGCCGTCTCGGATTTCGAATACGAGTTCCAGCTCGCCGGCATGAACCGGCGCCTGGCCCCGGACGTGGAGACGCTGTTCCTCACGCCGGCCGAACAATTTGCTTATATTTCATCGAGTTTGGTACGCGAGATTGCCACCCTGGGGGGGGACGTGACACCCTTTGTCCATGAGACCGTCATGGCTGCAATGAATAACAGAATGCGCTAATATTCAGGCCATACCCGGAAGTCTATTGGCGCGCCGAGCGCGGAGGTTCTCATGTCCTTGCTGATTAACGACGAGTGCATCAACTGCGACGTTTGCGAGCCCGAGTGTCCCAACGCCGCGATCTCACAGGGCGAGGAGATCTACGAGATCGATCCGAATCTCTGCACCGAGTGCGTCGGCCATTATGACGAGCCGCAGTGCATCGAGGTCTGCCCCGTCGACTGCATCGTCAAGGACCCGGACAACCCCGAGTCCGAGGACCAGCTCATGGCCAAGTATGAGCGCCTAATGAGTCAACCAGCTTGAGCCAGACCGCCTGAGACGTCCGCGACCCGATTTACGTTAGTGGGAAATCCCAGGGAAGGAAGAGACGAAGGCCCCTTCAAGGGGCCTTTTTCTTGCCCGTCATCCGGCCATGATCATCTGGGGGTGTACCTTAACCGGCTCCGGCGCCTCTGCTATGGTGACCCGGTCCCATCACAACGGACGGGCCGCCGCCCCCGGCGACCGTCATTGTCGAGGAGTCCCCTGCCCATGAGACGCCTGTATCTTTTCGCGCCGTTGTTTCTGGCGCTGGTGCTGGCCCCGCTGCCTGTCCCCGCAAGCGATGCCCATACGGGTGACGCCAGCGCCTCGAGGCCCCCCGCGAAGGCCGGCCCGCCGGCCGCCGCAATTGCCAGCGCCCACCCTGTGGCCACGGCCGCCGGCTTTGAGATCCTGGACGCCGGCGGCAACGCCTTCGATGCGGCCGTGGCGGTCAGTGCCACCCTGGCGGTGGTCGAGCCCTACAGCTCGGGTCTGGGCGGGGGCGGGTTCTGGCTGCTGCACCGCGCCGCCGATGGGCGCGACGTCATGGTCGACGGTCGCGAGAAGGCGCCGCTGGGCGCCACGCGTACGATGTACCAGGACGCCGCGGGCAAGGTCATCCCCGGCAAGTCCATTGACGGGGCCTTGGCCGCCGGGATTCCCGGGGAGCCGGCCGCCCTGGTCCGGCTGGCGCGCCACTACGGGCGCCTGTCATTGGCGAAGGACCTCGCGCCCGCCATCCGTGCCGCCCGCCAGGGTTTCAAGGTGACCCCGCATTACCGGGCCATGGCCAAGTTTCGCCTGAAGCTGCTGCGCCAGTCTCCCGCCGCGGCCGCCGTCTTCCTCAAGGACAACGACGTCCCGCCGCTGGGCTACGTCATTCGCCAGCCGGACCTGGCCAGGACTCTGGAGGCGCTCGCCCGTGAGGGGCGGCGCGGCTTCTATCGGGGCCCAATCGCCAAGCGCCTCGTGGCCGGCAGCCGCGCTGCCGGCGGGATCTGGTCGGCCAAGGACCTGCGGGACTACCGCGTGGTCGAGCGTGCGCCGGTGACCGGCGCCTATCACGGGCTGCGCATCGTCTCGGCCTCGCCGCCCTCCTCGGGCGGGGTGGCCTTGGTGGAGATACTGCACATCCTCGACGGCTACGACCTGTCCGCGGTTTCGCCGGTGGTGACAAAGCACCTCATCATCGAGGCCATGCGCCGGGCCTACCGCGACCGGGCCGAGTTCCTCGGCGATCCGGACTTCGTCAAGGTGCCGGTGGCGCGACTGACCAACCGCTACTACGCCGCGGGTCTCCGCGAAGGGATCCGAATGGACAAGGCCACTCCGAGCGCCGATCTGCCCGCCGTGGCACCGCCGCCGAGCGGGCGGCACACCACCCACTTTTCGATCCTCGACCGCGAGGGCAATCGCGTCGCCGGCACGCTCAGCATCAACTGGCCCTTCGGCTCGGCCTATCTGGCGCCGGGTACCGGCGTGCTGTTCAACGACGAGATGGACGACTTCTCGGCCAAGCCGGGGGTCCCCAACGTCTACGGGCTGATCGGCGCGGAAGCCAACGCCATCGCACCGGGCAAGCGGCCGTTGTCGAGCATGAGCCCGACCTTCGTGCAGGGGCCCAAGGGCGTAGCCATCCTCGGCACGCCCGGGGGCAGCCGTATCATCACCATGGTACTGCTCGGCATCCTCGACTACGCCGACGGCCACGGCCCCGCGCATTGGGTCAGCCTGCCCCGCTTCCACCACCAGTACCTGCCCGACGTTGTGCAATACGAGCCCGACGCCTTCACGGCGTCGGAGATCGCCGGGCTCCAGGCGATGGGTTACAAGCTCAAGGACGTCGGCCACACCTGGGGGAACATGCAGGCCGTGCTGTGGGACAAGGCCCGCGGACGGGTCAGCGCGGCGAGTGACCCGCGCGGGGAGGGGGCGGCCCGCGTTCAATGAGTACCGCCCGCCTCCCGGCGACGGTCAGCTGCGCTGGCAGTGCGGGCAGTGGAACGTGGAGCGCTGGCCCAGGCGGCTTTCGCGGATCGCCTGCCCGCAGCGCAGACAGGGCTGACCGGTGCGATCGTAGATCGCCAGGCTCAGGCGAAAGTAACCGGGCGAGCCGTCGGCCAGTGTGAAGTCGCGCAGGGTGGTGCCGCCGGCGGCGATGGCGGCCGTCAGGACCTCGCGCACGGCCGCGGCGATACGCGCATAGCGCTCACGCGAGATGCGCCCGGCCGCGCGCCCGGGGTGCACCCCGGCGCGAAACAGCGCCTCGTTGGCGTAGATGTTGCCCACCCCCGCCACCACCTTGCTGTCCATCAGAAACACCTTCACCGCCGATTTGCGCCTGCGGCTGCGGGCGTAGAGGTAATCCCCCGTGAAGTCCTCGCCGAGCGGCTCGGGGCCGAGTGCGGCCAGCAGCGGATGGTCGGCCGGGTCGCCGCGGGTCCAATGCACGCTGCCGAAGCGGCGCGGGTCGCGCAAACGCACGCATTGGTCGTCGTCGAACACGATATCCAGGTGGTCGTGGGCCTGCGGCGGCGTGCCCGCGGGCAGCACCCGCAGGCTGCCCGACATCCCCAGGTGCAGCAGCAGCGTGCCGTGGTCGAAGTGCAGCAGCAGGTACTTGGAGCGGCGCGCCACGCGTCGCAGGCGCTGGCCGCGCAGCGCGGCCTTGAGTGCGGGGGGCACGGGCCAGCGCAGGCGCGGCTCGCGCACGATGACGTCGGTCACCGTGTGCCCCTCGATGTGCGGCGCGATACCGCGGCGCGTGGTTTCGACTTCGGGTAATTCGGGCATGGGCGTGGGCCGGCCAAAACGAAGCGCATGGTAGCACGGGGAGCCCGGGTTCGGACTTCGAGGCCTTGCGCTGCGCCCGAGGCCTTGTTGGGCGGCGGTTCAGCTAGCGGGCGGGGCGCTCGCGCCGGCCGGGGACCGGGGTGGCTTGCTCGAGGTGGATTTGGGTGATTGGAGCTGCAGCAGGTGTTCGGCCGAGTCGGCGGGCAGTACGTACTCGATGCCGATGTCGCGCCGACCGAGGATGAGCTCCGGTTTTTTCGACACCACGTCGAAATGCAGGGGGGCCTTGTCGCCGTCGAGTCGGATCGACACGCGCTCGCCGGACTGCGCCTTCTGTTTTTCGGGCGGATAGTTGCGGATCTCGATGGCATGGGCGTCGCGCCAGTGCTGCAGCAGTGCCGCGACCGCATCGGTACTGGTCAGGGCCTTGGCCGGTTGGGCGTGCCAATGACCGTCCTTGGCGCTGAGCGTGACGCCGCCAGGCAGGTCGAAGCCGACCGGGTGATCGTCGGGGCCGAGCGGGCTCAAGTCAATAAAGGCCGTGGCGCGCGAGAGCAGATAATAGGTCATGTGATCGGTGATCAGGTGTATGCGATCGCCAATGCGTACATAGCGGTGGTGATTGACTGGCTGGCTGCCGCCGAAGACGATCTCGGTGTCGTTCAGGCGCACGGTGGCACGCGGGTGATCCAGCCCGTACTCGGCGGCCTTGGCCGGTTTGTAGGCGAAGCTGCGTTGGCTGGTGGTGGTGCACAGGCGCAGCAGTCCGTTGATGCGAACGGCGTTGGCGCGCAGATCGAACGGTGCGGTCATGCGCCAGTGTCCGTTGCGTTTGACCAGCGTCAGCGCCTTGTCGCCGGGGCGGGTGACGTGGATGTGCGTGACCTGGTCGGGCTCGAGCGTGGTCAGCGGTGGCGATTTGTGGGGTGGTTGTTTGCCCGGTTGATACCAGGCCACGGCGGCGAGTACCGCCACCAGGGCGAGCAAGGCGAGATTCAGCCACCAGCGCGCGCGCATCGCTCAGACCTTCCGCCGGCGCAGCCAGATCCCCAGGCCCGCGCCGAACAGGGCCAGGGGCAGCAGCACGAACAGGACGAGGGCGATGGTGCCGCGCGCAGCCGAGCTGAGCTTGACGGTGATATCGCGCGAGACGCGAGCCGGGATATCGATCAGGCGATCATCGTGCGAGAGCCAGTTGATGATGTGCTGGCCGAGGTCCAGGTTGCCGCTTTGCGCAAAGGCGGCATTGGACAGGAAGTCGCCGTCGCCGATCACCACAACGCGCTGGGTACGCCCGCCGCTGGCTCCGGACTTCGAACGGGTCGGGGGATCGACCTTGGCCTGGCTGTTGGCGTGCGAGGCGTCGGCTTGTTCGCTTGTCGCGGCGGATGCCACCTTGCGCGTCAGGGCGATGCCGATGTTGAGCGGGCCGTGGATGTCCTTGCCCTTATCGAAGGAAACGACGCCGTTGAGCGGGCCCGTCTCCGACCAACTCTGGGGCGTTGTGGTGAGAAACGGCTTGGACTTCCAGTCGTTCGCGGCCCGGGTCTTGATGGGACAGGCCTGCGGGAAGAAGGTCACCAGGTTGAAGCCTTTGACAATGGCCTGCTGACCGTAGCCCGTGATGGGCACGGCGTCGGCGCGCTCGCCCAGGCGCTGTGCCGTGGGGTCGACGACCACGCCGCGCTGAAACTCGATGCCCAGGTCCTTGGCCAGCGGCGCGAGTCCGTGCAGCGGGCCGGGGTCGTGCAGCCAGAGCAGACTGCCGCCGTGCTCGACGTAGGCGAGGATCAGCTTGACCTCGCCGGGCAGCAGCTCGACCTGGGGTCCGGCGATGACCAGCGTCGACGTATTGGCCGGGACCTTACCCTCTTTGGCAAGATTGACGGTCGTGGTGCCGATGCCCTTGTCCTTGAGCTGTTTGGCCCACTGGCCGTAATCGTAGCTCGCGCTGCCGCTGGGGTTGCGTTCGCCGTGGCCCGAGAGAAACACCACCGTGCGTTTGGCCCCGCGGACCAGGGCCTGGAGCGTATCGGTGATGGTGCGCTCGTTGAGGCGCTGGACGTGCTGGGTGCGGCCCTTGTAGCTGATGACCAGCTCACCCTGGAAGCGCACGCCCATGGCGCGTACCTGTTGCGGTTCGGTATCGGGATCGACGAAGCTCAAATGGATATCGGGCTTTTCGCGTTGGTAGCGCTTGATCAGCGCGCGAATGGAATCGCGCAGACCACCCACCTGCTTCTTGCTGGCGAAGGCGGTAATTTCAATCGGGCCGGGCATGCGCTTTAGCAGTGCTACGCTGGCCGGGGCGAGACTATTGCGGTGATTGGCCGTCCAGTCCGCCTGATAGTTGTAGCGTGTCGACAGCCAGGCGAGCAGGCCGATGACGGCGACCAGCAGGGCCACGAAAACCACGGTCTGGGTGCGAAGTTGCCAGCGTGTCTTTTGATTGACTTCCATGAGCTTCGATTGGCCTTGGCGAGGGGTCGGAATGGTCGGTCTATTGCTGCAGGCGTTCGCTGTCCAGGCGGCGTATTGCCAGGATCAGGAACAGGGCACTGGCCAGCACGTAATAGGCGATATCGCTGGTGTCGAATACGCCGTTGGCCAGCGCATTGAGGTGGTTGAGCATCGAAAGATACTTCAGCGCCCCGCTCACGCCGGCCTCTTCCCCGGGCAGGGCGGCCCAGCCGACGAACCATAAGAACAGCAGTATGCCGATGGTGCTCACCGCGGCGACCGCCGGGTGCGACGTCAGCGATGACATATACAGACCGATGGCAGCGAAGGTAGCCACCAGCAGCAGCATTCCCAGCATCACGGAGGCGAGCTGGCCGTAATCGAGCTGGCCGCCGAACAGCAGCGACAAGGGCATCGACAGCAGCAGGAGCAGGCTCACCGCGAGAAAGCCCACCAGCCCCAGGTACTTGCCCAGCACGATGTCGCGTACGCGCACCGGTGCCGAGAGCAGCAGGGTCAGCGAGCGACTGCGGCGCTCTTCGCTGAGCAGGCGCATCGACAGCAGCGGTACCACGAGCATGAACACGAACGAGCCGACGCTGGCGAACACGGGCGAAACGACGAGGGCCGTGACGCCGGCGGGGTTGTTTCGAACGCTGAGCATGGCCTGGCTGTCCACGTACTGGCTCAACAGCAGCAGAAACACCAGCGCGAGCAGCCCCTGCACGACGGCGAGCATGGCCCAGGCCAGCGGCGAGAGGAACAGTGTGCGCAGCTCCCGCCAGGCGATGGTCAGGGTCATCATGCCACTGCCTCCCCGGTGCTTGTCGCGCCGGCGTTGTCCGTGCCCGGGGCCAGGGGCGAGGTGTCGCCGCTGGTGATATCGACGAACACCTGCTCGAGCGAGCGGTATTCGGGCGTGAGCTCGTACAGGCCCCAGCCCTCGTGCGCTGCCCGTTCGGTCAATGTCGTGCCCAGGTTTCGGGCCCAACTGTCCGTGTCCGTCGCGCCATCGGCGACGTGAAGGCGAATGCGCCCGTCGACCAGGTGATCGACGCGCCCGACGCCTTCGAGGGCACCGAGGGTGTCATCGTCCGGCGGATGAGCAAGAGCGGCGACGATGCTGGTGCTGCGCGCATGGCCGGTGAGGGCGTCGAGGCGATCGCTGAAGACCAGTCTGCCGGCGTTGATGATCTGGACGCGATCGCAGGTCGATTGGACCTCGGGCAGGATGTGGGTCGAGAGGATCACGCCGTGATTGCTCCCCAGCTCGCCAATGAGGTCGCGGATCTCGCGTATCTGTATCGGGTCGAGTCCGACCGTGGGCTCGTCCAGGATCACCACGGTTGGGTCGTGAATGATCGCCTGGGCGATGCCCACGCGCTGGCGATAACCCTTGGACAGGTTCGCGATCAGGCGCCGGCCCGCGTTGGAAAGACCGCAGCGGCGCTTGGCCGAGGCCAGGGCGCCGGCCAGGTGCGTGCGCGGCACCCGGTGAAGGCGCGCACAGTAGCGCAGGTATTCGTCGACGGTGAGCTCGCGGTACAGCGGTGGCTGCTCGGGCAGGTAACCGATCTCGGCCTTGGCGCGCTGCGGGGCGTCGAGCAGGTCGATGCCGTTGATGCGGATGCGCCCGGAGCTCGGTGCGAGGTTGCCGGTGAGCATCTGCATGGTGGTGGACTTGCCGGCGCCGTTCGGGCCGAGGAATCCGAGCACCTCGCCGCGTTCGAGTCCGAAGCTGATGTTGTCGACGGCGGTGAGGGCGCCGTAGCGCCGGGTCAACTGGGTGACTTCGATCAGGCTTGTTTCTTCCATGGGCTTCTTGGTTGGCCGCGGGTCACTTCGCCTATACTGACTTGTTCATCCCGATTTGGTTCAATACGCGTTGGCATTTTCGCCGACCGGGCCGCCGGAGCACGGCGAGAGGGCATTCGGCGGCGAGACGAAGACCATAATATGCGACATCCGCTGTGCAAGAGATTCGGCTTCGACGGCCATGGGCGCCGTGAGCGCCTGCAGATGATCGGCTTCGAGCCGGGCGACGCCGCGCTCGGCCGTCGGCTGCACGAGGAGGTCATTGCCCCCAATCAGGCGTCGATCATCGACGCATTTTACCGGTATCTGCTCGACAATGCCCAGACGCTGGCCTTTCTCGAAGGCGAGGTGCTGATCGCCCGGCTCAAGCAGGCCCAGTCCGATTACCTGTTTACGTTGGGCATCGACTTCGACGGTATCGACTATTTTGAGGGTCGCCTGCGCATCGGCATGGCTCATGCGCGTATCGGCCTGCCGCTGAGTCTGTATCAGTGCGCCTACGTCCGGCTGCAGGCGCTCATTCTGAGGCATGTGCCTTCGCACCTGGTGCGGGACGTCGAGACCCATCAAGCGCTGATCCGATTCGCACTGCGCATCACGGCATTGGATATGTCCCTCGCTACGGAGACGTATCATCAGGCTCGCCTGCAGGGCCTCGAGGAGCATCTGCACGACCTGCGCGCCGAGCATGCGCGCCTGTCCTGGCAGGTCCAGTTCGATGACCTGACTCAAGTCGCCGCGCGCAGTTATGTCTTGTCGGTTCTGGCTGAGCAGCTCTCGCGTCTGCCGGACAGCCGCGGCGGTTTGTGCGTCATCATGGCCGACCTGGACAACTTCAAGGAGACCAACGATACCTACGGCCACGTCGTCGGCGACCGTGCGCTGCAGGAATCGGCGGCGCGCATCAAGGGCGCGGTGCGCGATGTCGACCTCGTCGGCCGCTACGGCGGCGAGGAGTTCATTATCGTTTTGCCCGATACCACGCCCGAGATGGCACAAGGCGTGGCCGAGCGTATTCGCGGCCGTTTTCATAACAACCCGCTGCGCATCGATGACGTGCTGCTGCCGCTGACGATCAGCCTGGGCTACACCCATGCCCGGTCCGACGATGACGTCGATACGCTCGTCGCCCGCGCCGACCAGGCCCTCTACCGCGCCAAGGATGGCGGACGCAACCGTGTTTCGTGTTATGACCACGCTGTTGGGAATTGACACCGGCGGGACGTTCACGGATTTCGTCCTGTTCGAGGGCGGGCGCCTGCGTATCCACAAGGTGCTCTCGACACCCGAGGCCCCCGAACGCGCCATACTGCAGGGCATCGCCGAGCTCGGTCTCGGTTCCGACGGCGCGGGGGCGCCGGGCCTGGCCATCGTGCACGGCTCCACGGTGGCGACCAACGCGGTGCTCGAGGGCAAGGGCGTGGCAACGGTGTTCATCACCAACCGGGGTTTTGGTGACATGCTGACGTTGGGCCGCCAGACCCGTGCGTCCCTCTACGACCTGCAGCCCCCGCCGCGTCCCGCGCCCGTGCCGCCCGATCACTGCCTGGAGACCGGCGGGCGCCTCGGCGCCGACGGCGGCGTCATCGAGCCGCTGACCGAGACCGATCTGGCAGAGCTCGCCGAGCGCGTGGCCGCGCTCGCTCCACGGGCCGTGGCCATCAATCTCCTGTTCTCGTATCTCGACGATTCGCTCGAGCAGCGGATCGCCGCGGCCATGCCCGAGGGCCTGTTCGTCTCGCGCTCCAGCGCCGTCCTGCCCGAATACCGTGAATACGAGCGCGGTGTGACCACCTGGCTCAACGCCTGGGTGGGTCCGCTGGTCGAAGGGTACCTGGGGCGCCTGCAGGCCGGTGTACCCACGGCGCGGGTGTCGGTGATGCAAAGTGCCGGTGGAACCGTGGCGGCCGATCAGGCCGGCGCACAGGCGGTGAACATGCTGCTGTCCGGCCCGGCGGGCGGTCTGGCCGGGGCGGGCTTCGTCGGGCGGGCCAGCGGTTGCCAGCGTCTGCTCAGCTTCGATATGGGCGGTACCTCGACCGACGTCGCGCTGCTCGAGGGCGAGGCGCAGCTGACCACGGAAGGGACGATCGGCGGTTATCCGGTCGCGGTTCCCATGGTGGACATGCATACCATCGGCGCCGGCGGCGGCTCGATCGCCAGCGTGGACATCGGCGGTCTGATGCAGGTCGGTCCCGCCTCGGCCGGCGCCGATCCGGGGCCGGCGTGCTATGGCCGCGGCGGGCGGGCGCCGACCGTGACCGATGCCAATCTGGTCTTGGGGCGTCTTCGGTCCGATGCCTTCCTGGGCGGGGGCATGGCGCTGGATACGCTCGCGGCCGAGCGGGCCGTGGGCGAGATCGGCCAGACCCTGGGCCTGGACCCGGCCCAGGCCGCGTTGGGCATCGTGCGTCTGGCCAACGAGCACATGGCCCGGGCCCTGCGTGTGATGTCGGTGCAGCGGGGGATCGATCCGCGGGGCTTGACCCTGGTCTCATTCGGCGGTGCCGGCGGGCTGCATGTATGTGCGCTGGCCGAGGCCCTGGGGATGCGCCGGGCCCTCGTACCGGTTCATGCCGGCGTGCTCTCGGCCCTGGGTATGCTGGTCGCGCCCCGGGCGCGGCACCTGTCGCGCACCGTCAACGCGCCGTTGTCCGAACTCCCGGTCACGGCGATCAACACCCGCTTCGACGAGCTCATCGAGCGCGGCGGCCGTTCGCTCGAGGACGAAGGCGTGAGTCGGGGCGATATCGAGCAGGTCCTCAGCCTGGACCTGCGCTACCGCGGCCAGTCGTATTTCCTGAACGTGCCCTGGGAGGGTCCGCAGCTCTCCGCCCAGCAGTTTCACGACTTGCACGAGCGGCGTTACGGCCACCGCCTGGACCTGCCGGTCGAACTGGTCAATGTGCGAGCCGAGTTGCGCGCCGCCGCGCCGGCCGTGGCGCTCGAGCCACTGGCCCCGGGCGAGGCGGCGCCAATCGCGGAGGCGGCCCTGGTCGGGCTCGAGACGCGCGCACCGGTGTATGCGCGTGCGATGCTGGGCGCGGGCCAGAGCGTGCAGGGCCCCGCCTTGATTACGGAAACGGTCTCAACGACTTATCTCGCCCCCGGTTGGCACGCCGAGGTAGATGCGGTCGGCAATCTCCTGCTGAGCCGCGGCGAGTGACTCCCGCTGGCGATGGGCGCCGCGGAGGTCAGTCGGCCAGCGCCCGGCCCGCGTCCTCGGCCCAGGTGACCGCGGCCAGATAGATCTGTCGCACGGTCGCGATGTCCAACGGGCAGGGCACCTCGCTCCAATCACCGATGTCGTAGGCGACGACGCAGTGCAGGATCGGACCGAGCGGGCCGGCGTAGGACAGCAGGGCCTGGCGCAGATCCGCCTGCAGGGGTACGGCGGCGAGTACCTCGTCCATTGTCATGTCCAGCATGGCATCGAGTACCGAGAGCACACCGACGGAAAAATACGCGTCGCTGTCGCGCTCGCTGAGCTGCGGTTCGAGCCGGCGGGCGAGGTGCTCGCACATGCGGGCCCGCACCAGCGCGCTGATCAGCAGCGCCTGGGGTTTGTCTTCGATGCGCGCCAGGGCGATCAGTGTGGCCAGCGTCCGCACCCGTTGCACGCCGAGCTCATCGAATGCGCGGTGTATCGAGTCGACGGTCTGGCCGAGTCCGCCGTGCGCGGCGTTGACGTAGCGCAGCAGGTGATAGCTCAGTGCCACGTCGCGAACGATGAGCGCCTCGAGCTCGGTCGGTGCAGTCGTGGGATCCTGCAGCCTGGCCAACAGGTCCAGGGTCGCCGAGCGCTCGATGGGCGCGCGTTGTCCGCGGATGACGTTCGGGCGGCAGAAGAAATAGCCTTGAAAATAATCAAAACCGAGCTCGCGGCAGAACTCGAAGTCCTCGGCCGACTCGACCTTCTCGGCCAGGAGCTTGACGTCGTGTTGCTTGAGCAGGGTGACGTGGTCGCGCACGGTGCCGCGGTCCATGGCGAGGATGTCCATCTTGATGTACTTGGCGACGTCGACCAGCGGCTGCAGGTCGCGGTGGTAGATGAAATCGTCCAGGGCGATGGTAAAGCCGCGTTCGGCCAGGTGGCGCACGGCCCGAATGACCTCATCGTCGACCTCGATGTCTTCGAGGACCTCGAGAACGACGCGGTCCTTGAGTACCGGCAGGGGATAGGTGCCGAGCAAAAAGCCCCGCGTCAGATTGATGAAGGCCAGGTGCTCGCCGACAATCTGTTCCAGGCCGAACTGAGTAAACGTGTTGAGGATGACTTGCGAGGTTGCCCGATCGCCGTCGAGAATGGCCGCGTGGTTGGCATCGCCGCTGCGAAACAGCAACTCGTAGGCCACGACCTCGAGTCGATGATTGTAGATGGGCTGTCGCCCGATAAACACGTCCTGCATGGTGACGATATCGTACGTGGCGTTGGGCGTCGGGACAGGCTGCGGGCAGTCGAGACACGCGGGGCCGTCCGGGAGACGACGGCGGACGAGCAGTATATCCCAATCCCGGATTGCGTTGCAGATGCCCCCCGCGGCGCCCGATTGCGGTGCGGCCCGCTGTCCCGTCGGCGTTCCCGCGGCTAAAATGCGCTGCGGTTGGCCGCGCCGGCGGCGGGGGCTTGTGTCGCCCGCTGAAACGAACCGGCCTGCCGGGAACTTGGCATGACCTCAGAGGAGCGCATTTACCATGGAGCAATTCGCGGCCCCGTATGGCCAGGAGATTGAACTGCGTCAGATTGTCCATGACAGCGGGATCCCCCTGCTGCGCGTGATTATTCGCGAGGGGGGCAAGTATCAGACGATCGACCTGGATCCGGCGACCGCCCACCGCTGGGGCGGGGCCATGCGTCAATGGGCCGAAGAGCAGCAAAGAGATGCCTGACGGGCAGACTGGGCGCGAGGCCCCCGAAAACGACGACGCCCGGCGGGGCCGGGCGTCGGGACGAACGTCTATTGAGAGCCCTCGGACCTACTTGATCTTGGCTTCCTTGTAGACCACGTGCTTTCGCACTACGGGGTCGTACTTGCGCACTTCCATCTTGTCCGGGTGCAGGCGCTTGTTCTTGGTCGCCGTGTAGTAGTGGCCCGTGCCGGCCGAGGATACCAGTTTGATCTTATCGCGCATGATTCGGCCTCCTTAAACCTTCTCGCCGCGGGCGCGCAGGTCGGCCAGCACCTTCTCGATACCCAGCTTATCGATGATACGCATGCCCTTGGTGCTCACGCGCAGGCGCACCCAGCGCTTCTCCCCCTCCACCCAAAAGCGGTGGCTCTGGAGATTCGGCAGAAAACGGCGCCGCGTCTTGTTGTTGGCGTGGGAGACGTTGTTCCCGGAGACGGGACGCTTTCCCGTAACCTGACAAACCCTGGACATCGTATGGCCTCCAAATGCATTGGTCGCTGCCGGTCCGACGGACACGGCAAAGAGCCGGAATTCTACGTAAATCCGAGCGCTATGACAAGTCGCCCGGCTCGGCCGGGGCGGCGCCTCAGCCGGGGCCCGCGGGGCAAGGCCCCGGCTCACAGCAGGCCCCGCTCGGCGAACGAGACCGCTTCGCCGTCGCCGATGACGAAATGGTCCAGGACCCGTACGTCGACCAGCCCCAGGGCGTCGCGCAGCCGCGTGGTGAGCTGGCGGTCGGCTTGGCTCGGCTCGGCCACGCCGGAGGGGTGGTTGTGGGCCAGGATGACGGCCGCGGCGTTGTGCTGCAGTGCCTGGCGCACGACCTCGCGGGGATGCACCGAGGCGCCGTTGATGGTGCCGGTGAACAGCTCCTCGAAGGCGATGATCCGATGACGATTGTCCAGGAACAGGCAGGCGAAGACCTCGTAGGGGTGGTCCCGCAGGCGGGCGGCGAGGTAGCGCCGGGTGGTTTCCGGATCGCTGAGTGTGTCGCCGCGGCGCAGGGTCTCGTCCAGGTGCCGCCGTCCCATCTCCAGGACCGCCTGGAGCTGGACGTACTTGGCCGGTCCCAGACCGGGGCGTTCGCAGAATGTCTTGCGCGGGGCTTCGAGCAGACCGCGCAGCCCGCCATAGTGGCCGAGCAGCTGGCGGGCCAAATCCACCGCTGTGCAGCCACGCGTACCCGTACGCAGGAAAATGGCGAGCAGCTCGGCGTCGGACAGGGCGCCCGGGCCGCGTGCCAACAGTTTTTCCCGCGGCCGTTCCTGCGCGGGCCAGTCTGAGATCGGCATGACAACCTCCGTGTTGTGCCGGCAATGGTCCAAAATACGAGCCATATATAAAGCATGGTCCGCCGCGGCGATCAAGCCCGCGGCGCCGGCCGCGGCCCGGCCTTTTTGGCGCCGGTCCGCCAGGGTTCTGTTAAACTAAATTGGATATGGAACGCCTGTGCAACAAACGCATTCTGCTCGGTGTCACCGGCAGTATCGCCGCTTACAAGGCCGCCGAGATCGTGCGCGGCCTGCGTGCGGCCGGTGCCGAGGTGCGGGTCGTCATGACGGAGGCCGCCGCGCAGTTCGTCGGCCCGCTGACCTTCCAGGCCTTATCGGGCCATCCGGTCCATACCCACCTGCTCGATGCCGAGAGCGAGGCGGCCATGGGCCACATCGAATTGGCGCGCTGGGCCGATGCCGTGCTCGTCGCCCCGGCCAGCGCCGATTTCATGGCACGGCTCGCGCAGGGCCGGGCGGACGATTTGCTCGGCGCGCTGTGTCTGGCCAGTGCCGTGCCCCTGGCGCTGGCGCCGGCGATGAATCAGCAGATGTGGTCCGATCGGGCCACGCAGGACAATGCGCAGTTGCTGCGCAAGCGCGGGGTCGTCCTGTTCGGGCCGGCCGAGGGCGAGCAGGCCTGCGGCGAGGTCGGCGCCGGGCGGCTGCTCGAACCCGACCGGATTCTGGATCAACTGGCCGACCTGTTCGAGACCGGCAGCCTGGGCGGCCAGACCGTCCTGGTGACGGCCGGCCCGACGCAGGAAGCCGTCGACCCGGTGCGTTATCTCAGCAACCGCAGCTCGGGCAAGATGGGATTCGCGCTCGCGGCCGCGGCGGCGGAGGCGGGCGCGCGCGTCATTCTGATCGCCGGCCCCGTCGCGCTGGATACCCCCGGGCGCGTGCAGCGCGTGGACGTCGTTTCGGCTGCGGATATGCTGGCGGCCGTCGAGGCCCATATCGCCGAGGCCGATATCTTCATTGCCAGCGCCGCGGTTTCCGATTATCGCCCGCGCCTGCCTTCCGGGCACAAGATAAAAAAGAGCGAGGGCGAGTGGCTCCTGGAGCTCGAACCCTGTCCCGATATCCTGGCCACCGTGGGCGCGCGCCCCAAGCGACCGTTTTGTGTGGGGTTCGCCGCGGAGACCGACGAGCTGGAAGCCAACGCACGCGCCAAGCTCTATGCCAAGGGTGCCGACCTCATCGCGGCGAATTGGGTTGGACCGGCGGCGGTTCAGACCGACGGTGGTTTCGGCGCCGACGTCAACGCGCTGCGCCTGTTCTGGGCGGACGGCGGTCTGGAGCTGCCCGTTACGACCAAGGACAAGCTGGCGCGGCAGCTGGTCGCCGTTATCGCCGAGCGCTGCCGGCATCCGCGTGCCGGCATACACAATGACAACGTCGTGACGCTGAAACACTAGGCGGGAACACTTGCCTCGCGTCCCGGGTGGGCGGCTTTCGTACCGGATGCGCCCGGCGCCGCGTGCGCCGCGGTCTGTCCGATGGGCCGATGGGCTCGGGCGCATAATAACTGGGGGGACCATGAAGCCGATTGAACTCAAGATTCTCGATCCACGACTGGGCGGGGAGATACCGCTGCCGGCCTATGCCACCGACGGGGCCGCGGGCCTGGACCTGCGCGCCTGCGTCGAGGCGCCGCTGGAGGTGCGGCCGGGTCAGACCGAGCTCGTGCCCACCGGTTTTGCAATGCATATTGCCGATCCGGGCCTTGCCGCGGTTCTGCTGCCGCGTTCCGGACTGGGGCACAAGCACGGCATCGTACTCGGCAATCTGGTCGGGCTCATCGACTCCGACTACCAGGGACAGGTCTTTGTCTCCTGCTGGAATCGGGGTAGTGAATCTTTTACTATCCAAGTGGGAGAACGCATCGCGCAAATGGTCTTTGTGCCGGTAGTCCAGGCCCGGTTCGATATCGTGGCCGATTTCGATGTCAGCCAACGTGCCGAGGGCGGCTTTGGACACACCGGGCGTCACTGACGCACGAAGACCGGATAACACCAAGGAAGCGAGCCCAGCGTGAAAAAGCCGTCACCGATCCTCGGCAAAAAACAAAAGGCCGCCGACAGGGGCGCTGCCGCGCCATCCGGAACCAGCCTGGGCCGCTTCGCCCTGGCAATCCTGCTCTCGTTCGTGTTCCTGTTGCTCCTGGCGCTTTACCTTGTACAGATCGAGCTGCGCACCCAATTCAACGCCCAGCGCCACCTGGTCGCCAGCAGCGTCGCCAAACAGCAGGCCTCGCGGGTGGCCGCCGTGTTTGCGGCCTATCGGCGGACACTCGGCTCCGTGGCCCAGGACCCCGAGTTGAAGTCGGCACTGACTTCCCGGGCTCCCGCCGCCCTGGCCCGCATCGGCCAGCAGCTCAAATACGCCTTCCCGGACGCCCTGCGTGTGCGCGTCCTCCCGCCGAACGTGAACCAGCCCGACGACAGCCAATCGCCGCCGCTGGGTTATGCCTGCCTCGACCTGCTCCACCAGGCCGAGCGAGACAAGGCGCCCCCGCCGGCGGAAGTCCACATGTTCGGCACGCCCCAGGCCCATATCAGCATGGTCAGGGCGGTCCGCTCCGGTGCGGGCAAGATCCTGGGTGCCATCCAGGTCAGTCTCGCCCCGGACCTGCTCACCCGGGCGCTGCAGACGCATACCACGGCCGCCGAGCAGCGCGCCTACCTGGCCCTGACTCAGGAGAACAAGTCCGGTGACGCGCTGGTACTCGCCAGCCACGGTGCGGCCTCGGTGCGTGACGGGGCGACGCGCTACAGCACCCCCGTAGCCGGCACCGCGTGGACCCTGGCCGCCTGGCTGCCCGAGCCGAGTATGCTCGCCCTCAACGCACGGTTTTGGATCGTCTACGGCGGCTCGGTATTGATCGCGATGGGTGTGGTGTTGATCCTGTTCCGGACCCTGGGGCGCATCATCAAATCCGATGTCATGGGGCTGATGCAGCTCACGCGCGACATTCTGAAGGGAAACAAGCGCTACGAGCAGCCCCTGCGGCTCAAGGAGTTCAAGACTGCATCGCTGATGCTCACGCGTTTGCCCGAGACCACCACGCTTGCGCGGGAACGGGACGATGCCTCGAGCCTCGGCGAGCGCTCGATGCCGAACATCGCCCGCTCGGGCACATCGTCCCGTGCGGACTTCCATACGGTGGATGAGGGCTCGATGCAGGTCGAGGAACTGGACGAGCCGCCTCCGCCGGCTCCGACCACGAGTTCAGCGCACGCCAAGTCCCTGCTCGACGAGGACGACGAGGGCGATGAACCGCCGCCGCGGATATCTTCGTCATCGTCGCTGGGTTCCGGCACTCGTTCGTCGGGGGGTTCGGGCACGCGTGCGGTGTTCCAGAGCGCCGCTCCAGAGGGTGAGCGCACGCCGCTGTCGGCCTCGATCTTCAAGGCCTACGACATCCGGGGTATCGTCGGTCACACTCTGACCGATGACATCATTTATCGTATCGGACGGGCCTTTGCGACGCTCGCGGCCAAGCGAGGCGCGAGCCGTATCGTTTTCGGCCGAGACGGTCGCGAGTCAGGTCCGGAACTCGGCGGCGCCTTCGCGCGCGGCATTCGCGATTCGGGCGGGACCGTGATCGACATCGGTCAGGTCCCCACGCCGGTGCTGTATTTCGCCGCGGCCGAGCTGGCCGACGCGACGGGCGTCATGCTGACTGGCAGCCACAATCCGCCCAACTACAACGGTCTGAAGATGATGATCGCCGGTGACACCCTCGCCGGCGACGACATCCAGGCGCTGCGCGAGTGTATCGAAAACGAGGACTACGCCGATGGCAAGGGCGGCTACGAAACGGCCAAGGTGCTGTCGGACTACGTGCGCCGCGTCACCGAGGATATCAGGCTCAAGCGGCCGTTGAAGGTGGTGGTCGACTGCGGCAATGGTGTGGCCGGTCTGGTGATGCCGAAATTGCTCGGCGCGTTGGGCTGTCAGTCGACGGAGTTGTTTTGCGACGTCGACGGCCGGTTCCCGAATCATCATCCCGACCCCAGCCAACCGGAAAATCTGCAGGACCTGATCCAGGTTGTCCGCCAGAAGGGCGCCGACCTCGGGCTTGCCTTCGATGGTGACGGCGACCGCCTCGGCGTGGTTGGCGGAGACGGCACGATCATCTGGCCCGATCGCCAGATGATGCTCTTTGCCGCGGACGTCCTGGGGCGCCAGCCGGGCGCGAGCATCATCTTCGACGTCAAGTGCAGTACGAATCTGGCCCGCGTGATCAACAAGCTCGGCGGCAGGCCGCTGATGTGGCGCACCGGACATTCTCTGATCAAGGCCAAGATGAAGCAGATCGAGGCGCCCCTGGCCGGCGAGATGAGCGGCCATATCTTCTTCAAGGAGCGTTGGTACGGATTCGACGATGCCCTGTATGCGGCAGCGCGGCTGCTCGAGATACTGAGCAAGGACAAGCGCTCGCCACGCGAGATATTCGCCGCTCTTCCCGACGCGGTCAACACGCCCGAGCTGCGGATCGATATGGCCGAGGGCGAACAGCACGCCTTTATGGACCGGCTGTTGACCGAGGCGGATTTCCCCGACGGCATGATCACGGCTATCGATGGTCTGCGGGTCGACTTTCAGGATGGCTGGGGCCTGGTGCGCGCGTCCAATACCACGCCCTGTCTTGTGGCGCGCTTCGAGGGTACTAACGCCGAGAGTCTGGAGCGCGTCCAGGAATCGTTCCGCAAGGAGCTGCTGAAGATCGAGCCCAAGCTGAAGTTGCCGTTTTGAACGGTATTCGTTTGAGTCCTGCCCCATTTTCGAGTCGTTCGTATTTCTGAAAGTATTCTCATGAGCCTGGATTCTTCAACGGCAATGAACATTGCGCGTGTGCTCACCGAAGCGCTTCCCTATATCAAGCGCTTCCAGGGCAAGACCATGGTCATCAAGTATGGCGGCAACGCCATGACCGATGAGGGACTAAAGCAGGGCTTTGCCCGCGATATCGTGTTGATGAAGCTGGTCGGCATGAATCCCGTCGTGGTGCACGGCGGGGGGCCGCAGATCGGCAACATGCTGAAGCAGGTCGGTAAGGAAAGCCGGTTCGTCGAAGGCATGCGCGTAACCGACAGCGAGACCATGGACGTGGTGGAGATGGTGCTCGGCGGGCTGGTGAACAAGGAGATAGTCAATCTCATCAATCGTCAGGGCGGTCGCGCCGTCGGACTCACCGGCAAGGACGGTGATCTTATCCGGGCACGCAAACTGACCTTTAAGAGCACCGATCCGGAGATGAACGCCTCGGAGATTGTCGATATTGGTCACGTCGGCGAGGTGGCAAGTATCGAAGCCTCCGTGGTCGATATGCTGGTCCACGGCGATTTCATTCCAGTGATCGCTCCGATCGGCGTCGGCGAGGACGGCCAGTCGTACAATATCAATGCCGACCTGGTTGCGGGCCGCCTGGCCGAAACCCTTCACGCCGAAAAGCTGATCCTGCTCACCAATACACAGGGCGTGCTCGATGGCCACGGCTCGCTGCTCACGGGACTCAGCGCCCGCGACGTCGAGGCGCTCATCGCCGACGGCACAATCCACGGCGGCATGCTTCCCAAGATCCACTGTGCCATCGATGCGGTCAACGCCGGCGTGCGCAGCGCGCACATCATCGACGGTCGTGTCGAGCACGCAGTGTTATTGGAGATATTCACGGACGAGGGTGTCGGTACCCTCATTCGCGGCTGAGGTAGAATATGGCCACGGTGAACGACAAACCCTCTCGGCGTCAGCAGATTCTGGAGGCGCTGGCGCGCGAATTGGAGACCAGCCCGGGCGAGCGCATCACAACGGCGGGTCTGGCAAGGGCGGTGGGCGTGTCCGAGGCGGCCCTGTATCGCCACTTTCCGAGCAAGGCCAAAATGTTCGAAGGCCTGATCGAATTCATCGAAGAGACGGTGTTCGGCCTGGTGAACCGGATACTGGGAGAAGAGCGTTCCGCCGTCGTGCGCTGCGAGAAGATACTTCTGTTGCTGCTCGGCTTTGCCGATCGCAACGCCGGCATGGCGCGGATTCTGATGGGCGATGCCTTGATTGGCGAGCGCGATCGCCTGCGCGCGCGCATCGGCCAGTTCTACGACCGCCTCGAGACGCAGCTCAAGCAGGTCCTGCGCGAAGGGGAGTTGGCCGGCGAGCTCGACCTCGGGGAATCGCTCGGAGCCATTGCCAACCTACTGTTGTCGATAGCCGAGGGGCGCATCCACCAGTTCGTGCGCAGCGGGTTCGAGCGCTCGCCGATCAGTTCTTGGGATTGGCAGTGGCGGACGCTGCGCTACTGTCTGGTCCCGGCGGGCTGACCGTCCCGGCCTTGCCCGACTTCAGCTCGCGAAATCGTTTCAGGTCGGCCGCATACTCTCGGCGCACACTGGCCTTTTCCTTGCGTCTGCCCTGGATGAACGCCTCTTTGTTTTTGATCTGCCGCTTGACGTCTTCCATGTTGGTCACGAGAGACTGCGGTGCTTGTTTGCCCGCGCGCTCGATGTCGGCGGCACGCTTTTGCAGGCGCTGGAGTTTGTCCTGGAGTATCTGGACCGAGCCCTGCGTAACCTTGATGATGCCGTCGATGGCCTTGACCTTCTGGTCGCGGGCCATCTTGATGTCATCCTCGCTGGTGAAGGTGCTAAGCAGAATCTCGTCCTGTCTGGCCTGTTCGGCCTCGCGTTTCTTGCGGGCCTCCTCCTCCTTCTTGCGGCGGGCCTCCTCGGCGAGCTGTGCCTTGGTCTTGGCCGCCGGGCGCACCTTGACGACGACGCCGTGCTCGTCGAGCTCCTCGACCTGCTTTTGGGAATACTCGGGCGGAACCGAGTTACCGCACTCGCGCACGCCCTGGTCGTTTGTCCAGCATTCGATGGAGGCGGCCGATGCCGGTACGGCGGCGATCAGCGTCAGCAGACATGAGACAGCGAAAAGACGGGCAAGCGGCGGTATCTTCGAGTACAACATAAGTCCTGTTCCGACGTTCCTTCGGGCACTTTACACGATGCGCGGCTGCAATGGCGATGCCCGGTGTTACATTCCTGGCGAGGCCCCGGCTGCCTTATGACTGACCAGCTGCTGCTGTTCGTCATCGCCCTGGTGGCCAATGCCTTTTCGGCCTTTGCCGGCGGTGGCGCAGGGCTGCTGCAACTGCCGGCCCTCATCTTCCTCGGGCTGGACTTCGGCCCGGCTCTGGCAACGCACAAACTCGCCAGCGTTGCCTTGGGTATCGGCGCCTCGGGGCGTCACTTTAGGGAGCGGGCCTTGGAGCAGCGGTTCGCCCTGTATATCCTCGCCTGCGGCCTGCCCGGCGTGCTTATTGGCGCGGGCATCATCCTCAATATACCGGATCGTGTCGCCGAGATCGCGCTCGGGGTCCTGACCGTTGGCCTGGGGGTCTATTCGTGGGCCCGGCCCGGTCTGGGCAGGGAGCACCGGCCCACCCACCGTGATCGGCGCGGACTGGTTATCGGTGGGGCGGTGTTGTTCGGCATCGGCGTATTGAACGGCTCCCTGACCTCGGGCACGGGCTTGTTCGTCACTCTGTGGCTGGTGCGCTGGTTCGGACTGGACTACAAGCGGGCGGTGGCCTACACGTTGGTACTGGTCGGCGTATTCTGGAACGCCACCGGGGCGCTGACCCTGGGCCTGCTCGGCAGCATTCGCTGGGACTGGATCCCCGCCCTGGTACTGGGCTCGCTGCTGGGCGGTTACATAGGCGCCCATTTCGCCCTGGCCAAGGGCAACGTCTGGATAAAGCGCGCCTTCGAGCTGGTGACCGTGGCGGTGGGGCTGAAGCTCCTCGTCGGCTAGCAGGCGGTTGAAAGACTACCGTGTACCGTGGAGGGTTCGTCGCTTCGGGCGGTCGCTTCGGGCGTCCTGCCCTCCCGCGACACTCGTACGTCCTGTACGTCGTCCTGCCGGGCTGTGCGCCGCTGTGCCTCGCATTTGCCCCCGGATCGATCCGGGCTCGCGACGCCTAAAAGCCGTCCGGTGGGCCGGGGCGCCAGTCTAGGTGCCCGTCGCGCCGTATTCTTCCCGGTAGGCCCGCACCGCTTCCAGGGCCTCGGCGCGCTCGGGTTGGGAGTTCAGGTACTCGATGAGCTCGTCCAGGCGCACGATGCTGACGACAGGGATTGCGTAGCGCTGCTCGACCTCCTGAATGGCCGAGCGCTCGCCCTGACCGCGCTCCTGACGGTCCAGGGCGATGACGACGCCCGCCAGGGTCGCCCCGGCGGCCTCGATAATCTGCATGGCCTCGCCGATGGCCGTTCCGGCCGTGATCACGTCATCGACGATGAGTACGCGACCGGCCAGCGGGGCGCCGACGGTATTGCCGCCTTCGCCGTGGTCCTTGGCCTCCTTGCGGTTGAAGCAGTAGGGGACGTCGCGCCCGTGGCGTTCGGCCAGGGCGATGGCGCAGGCGGCGGCCAGGGGGATACCCTTGTAGGCTGGGCCGAACAGGGTGTCGAAGGCGACGCCGCTGTCCTGCACGGCGGCGGCGTAATATCCGCCCAGGCGCGCCAGTGCCCCGCCCGTGTTGAACAGGCCCGCATTGAAGAAGTAGGGACTGACGCGGCCCGATTTCAGCGTGAACTCGCCAAAGCGTAAGACGTCGCTTTGGATTGCAAATTCGATGAACTCGTGTTGGTAATCCTGCATGGCGCGATATCCGGAAATGGGGCTGTCATTGTAGCCGCGCCCCCGTGCCTGTGTCAGCCCGCGGTGCCGGGATGCGGGCGGGCGCGCGATGCATTATCCTGAGCCCCTTTTGGGGATGGGGCCGAATATCCATGAGAGTCATCACCGTCAATGTCAACGGCATCCGCGCTGCGGCGAAGAAGGGGTTTTTCGAGTGGCTGCGCCGTCAGCGCGCCGATGTGGTTTGTGTGCAGGAGACCAAGGCACAGGAACACCAGCTCGATGCGGAGATATTCTACCCCCGCGGCTATCACTGCTATTACTTCGACGCTGAGAAGAAGGGCTACAGCGGCGTGGCGATCTTCGCCCGGCGCGAGCCCGACCGCGTTGTCACCGGTCTGGGCTGGGACCATGCCGACACCGAAGGGCGCTACATCCAGGCCGATTTCGGCAAGCTCAGCGTGGCCTCCTTCTACCTGCCCTCGGGTTCCTCAAGCGAGGACCGCCACGCCAACAAGCTGGTGTTCATGGATCGGCTCATGGACGAGCTCAAGCGCATGCGTCGGCGTAAGCGTGAGTACATCCTATGCGGCGACTGGAATACGGTGCACAAGGAGATCGACATCAAGAACTTCAAGGGCAATCAGAAGAATTCCGGCTGCACACCGGGCGAGCGCGCCTGGATGGACGAGCTGTTCGGACCGGCCGGCTGGGTCGATGCCTTCCGCGTCGTCGATCAGCGCCCCGACCAGTACACCTGGTGGTCCAACCGCGGGCAGGCCTGGGCCAAGAACGTTGGCTGGCGTATCGACTACCAGATTATCACGCCGGGTCTGGAAGACCGGGTACAGCGTGCGCGCGTGTACAAAGACCAGCGCTTCTCCGACCACGCACCGCTGATCGTCGACTACCGCTACGACCTGGACTCGGGGGAGTAATCTTCGCCTTCGGAGTTGCGGGCCATGGCATCGAGCAGCATGCCCTTGACCCATGGCAGCAACAGATACGCGGGAAAGGACAGGAAGAACGTCAGCAGGAAGTAGGCCGAATAACCCATCCAGTGGGCGCCGTAGCCCGATGCCCAGCCGGCCAGCGACCGGCTCAGCGCGAAGATCGAGGACAGCAATGCGTACTCGGCCGCCGATCGGCGCCTGTTCACGATGGCCATCAGGAATGCCAGAAACGCCCCGGTGCCGAGGCCGCCCGTGAACGACTCCAGACCGCTGGCGGAATACATCATTACCACATGGCCCAGCGCCGGGGCGGGTACATGGCCGCCGGGCGCGGCCGGCAGCACGTGTGCGACCCAGGCATAGCCGAGATTGGAGACCGCCTGGAACAGGCCGAGTAGCCACAGGGCGTGGAAGGTGCCGATGCGATCCGTGATCCAGCCTCCGACGATGCCGCCGGCGATCGACAGGACGATCCCGAGCGTGACCGATATCGTTCCAATCTGGGCCAGTGAGAAACCGGCGTCGACCCAGAAGGGCTTGACCATCAGGCCCATGGCGGCGTCGCCGAGCTTGAAGGTCAGGATGAACAGGATGACGGGTACGATGTAGCGGCGCTGCAGCATGTCCAGGAGCGTCCCGAACATCGGCCCTTCCCTCAGCGCGGTGCGATCGTCGGGTGAGGCGCGACGGTGTTGCACGGCGCTGGCAGCTATCCACAGCACGGCGGCGGCCGATGCATACCACCAGAAGCCTTCCACATATTGGCCCCAGTCCATGACGCGGTCGGTCAACCCCAACGCTCCCAGGAGAAACGCCGAGACGGCGCCTGCCGCCAGGGGGTGACGGCTCAGGACACGCAGCTCGGTGCCCAGACGCACGCCGTGCGGCCTCTCCACCATCCGCTCCCGCGGTGCCCGCAGCAGGATGAACGCGCCGACGCAGGTGACCAGGGCGGCTGCACCGACGTAGGTTGGCCCCCAGCCGACGTAGTCGGCGACGATGAGAAAGAAGCCGGCCGCCAGCATGCCCACCCGGTAGAAGCCGATGCGCAGACCGTTCGCCAGACCGAGCTCGTCCTTGTCGAGCATGTCGATGGTGTAGCCGTCGATGGCGATGTCGTTAGTGGCCGACAGGAGCGCGAAGACCCCGATCGCCGTCCAGACGGATATCCCCACACCCGACTGGAGCGCCAGGGCGAGCATGGCGGTCCCCATCAATACGCTCACGGTGAACATCCAGCGCCGGTGATGGCGGTAGTGGTCGACCGCCGGCGCCCAGAGGAACTTCACCGTCCACGCGAGGCCGAGCAGGCTGACCCAGCCGATGTCACGCAGATCAACCCCGTGCTCACGAAAGTAAACGGGAAAGACGTCGTAGAAGACCGCATACGGGAAGCCCTGCGAGAAATACAGGACCGCCACCCAGAACATCTTCGACCTGTGTAGGCGGGAGCTTTCCGTCGCGGGGTGTGGGGACAAGATTGGCGCCGTGCGTGTCGTTAATGTTGTTTTTCGAGCCAGCGGCGGCATCCCGGGCATTCATCACCGCCGTATCACGCGTTATCATACACGATTTGCAAGCGCGAATCGGCCCTTCCCCATGTCCGCTGACTATTCCTACCTCGCCGCCCTCGTCGTCGGACTGCTCGGCGGCGGCCACTGCGCCTTCATGTGCGGCGGGATCGTGACCGCCCTGACGCTGGGTCTGCCCGACTCGGCACGCGGGCGGGCCGCCGCCACCTGGCCGTACCTCATCGCCTACAATCTCGGGCGCATTACCAGCTACACAATGGCCGGCGCGCTGATGGGGGGTATCGGCTGGCTGGCCGCCAACGCGGTCAGCGTGCGCCACGCCCAATCCATCCTGGAGGCCATCGCCGGTGGCTTTATGGTCGCGCTGGGGTTGTACCTGGGAGGTTGGTGGCAGGGCGTGGTGCGCCTGGAGCAGGTGGGCTCGCTCGTGTGGCGGCGCCTCGAACCCTTTGGGCGGCGTCTGTTGCCTGTGCGTTCACCGATCCACGCGCTGTTGCTCGGGCTGATCTGGGGCTGGCTTCCGTGCGGGCTCGTCTACAGCGTGCTCATCTGGGCCATCGCCGCGGGCAGCGTTGGCCAGGGTGCTGCGTTGATGCTGAGCTTTGGGCTCGGCACCCTGCCGGCATTACTGGCCATGGGGGTATTCGCGGCGGCGCTGTCCGGTTTTTTGCGCCGGGCACGTGTGCGCCAGGTGGCCGGGGCTCTGGTCGCCGTGTTCGGACTATTGATGGTCGTCAGAGCGCTCGTTTGAGCCAAGGTCGATGGTCCGGCGCCGGGCGAGCGAGGTGAAATCCCTGGCCCATGTTAACTCCGAGCTCACGCAGGGCGACCGTTACGGCCTCACTCTCGACGAATTCGGCGACGGTCGTGATGCCGAGCCCCTCGGCCAATTCCGTCATGGCGCGGATAAATATCCGATCGAATTTGTCCTGGTCGAGGTTGCGTACGAAGCTGCCGTCGATCTTGATCATGTCCACGGGCAGGTGTTTGAGATAATGGAACGAGGAGAAACCGACACCGAAGTCGTCCAACGCCAGCCGACAGCCCAGGCGGTGCAGGGCGTCGATAAACCCGCGTGCCTGATTGAGGTTTTCAACGGCCGCCGTCTCGGTGACCTCGAAGATCAACTGATTCGCGTCGGCCCCGTGACGCCCGATGGCGTCCTCGATCAGGTCCATGACCTCCTGGTTGCCGAAGTGGCGCCCCGACAGATTGATCGCCAGCGTGATCGGTTCGCGCCGGCGACGGCTCTCGCCCTGAATCCGTATGCCCTCGTTCAATACCCAGTGGTCGATATCGCGGATTAGCCCGAACCGTTCGGCCGTATCGAGAAACGCGCTCGGCAAGATCACCTCGCCATCCTCGCCAATCATCCGCAGCAGGACCTCGAAGTGGCTGACCCCGCGCGTATCCAGTTGGAATACCGGTTGGAAGTAGAGTTTGAGCCGGTTCTCATCCAGAGCGCGGCGGATACGTTCCTCCCACTGCAGCTTGGCGTGCATGGCCACCAGCCCCTTGTCGTCCAAGGTATAGAGATGAGCCCGGTTGCGCCCCTCGTCTTTGGCGCTGTACATTGCGGCATCGGCCTTGGCGAGCAACTCGCTGGCGTTGTCGCCATGCTCGGGAAACACCACGATGCCGATACTGGCGCTGACCGACGTCGCCCGCTGGCTGAGCTCGAGTGTCAAGTCGGACAGTGTCTTGAGTAGAATCGAGGCCACGTGTTCGGCGGCCTCCGAATCGGCCTTCGTCAGGATGACGGCAAACTCATCGCCGCCGAGCCGTCCAAGGATATCGGTGTCGCGCAGACACGCCGCCAGCGCGCAAGCCACGTTGTACAGGTACTCGTCCCCGGCCTGGTGACCGAGAGAATCATTGACGTATTTGAACTGGTCCAGGTCGATGAACAGCAGCGCACCGCTGTGCTGGAAGCGCTTTGCATACCCGATGTGGCGTTCGAGCTCCTCCTGGAACCGGCGTCGGTTGAACAGCCCGGTGAGGTAATCGTGATCGGCCAGATAGACGATTCGCTCTTCCGATTTCTTTTGATCCGTGATGTCGAGCAGAATACTGTGACAGGTCAGCCTGTCCTGATCGTCGAGGGCGACGGTGTTAATGGCTCGGACCCAGACCTGATGGCCGGCCCGGTGCAGCATACGATAATCGACCACGAACGAGCCGGGACTGTCGAGGCTGTCCTTGAGCAGCGGCTCGAGCCAGGCCGCATCCTCGGGGTGGATGTGTCGTCTCCAAAATCCTGGGCGTAACCACTCATCGATGGGGTAGCCCAGGAGGTTTTCGGCCTCCTGGCTGACGTAGCTGAGGTGATCGTTTCCCGGATCCATTTCGATGACTACGGCATCGACGTTGTTGAGGATCGCGTTCAGGTGGCGCGTCTCGCGCAACAAGGCCTGGTGTTCCTGCTGCAGCGCCTCCTGGGTCTCGCCCAGATGCTCGGCCAGCTGGTTGAAGGCATGGGCGACGTCACCGATTTCGTCGCGGGTGTCTATAGGGATACGGTGCTGATGTTCGCCGCGGCTCAGTGCGCGGGCGCCCTCCTCGAGCCTGCGCAGATTCTTGGTCAGAAACAGGCCGAGTAAGACCGTGACGATGATCGATAGCAGAAGCTCAATGCCAGCGATGGAGGTATTTTGTTGACGAGTTTTCCGCGTCAGTATCTGGATTCCCTCGATAGTATATCCGGCCTGCAATCGCCCGAGGTATTGTCCGAACAACTCGATCGGTTGTTCGATATCGAATACCCCGTCGCTTTCGGCATCGGCATATTCCTTGTCCGGTCTGAAGCGGTTGGGCCGGCTGCCGAGGGCCGACATGAGTTGCCCTTCGCGGTCGAACACGGCGATGTAGACCAGATCGTGTTTAGACTTGAGCAGAGCCAAAACGTCTTCGATGACGGCACGATCGTTGGCTGCCAGACCCGGTGCGAGCGAGAAGGCCAGCAGTCTGCTCTCTTCCTTGGTGGAGCGTTCGAGCAGTTCGGCGTGACTGGAATTGATCAGGCGCACGCTGTTCCATACCAACACCGACAGCATGATCGCCTCGATGAGGACGACGCTGAGGATGAGTCGTGTCGACAGGCGCAGGCGCACTAGCGTTTGTCCGCGTTGTGCCCGGTGATATGCAGGTAATCTTCGAGGTAGGGACGTGCCGGTGCGAAGTCTCGCGGCGTGGCAACTCGAAAACCCGGATAGGCCATGCGCTTGAGCAGCGCTCTGCCCGATTCCGTATTGGACATTTCGACCAGTGCTTTACCGAAGCGGATGCGCAGCGATGATGGCAGGTCGCTCGCCGCCAGGATACCCATGCTCGGGATCGGCGGCGACGATCCAACGATCCGCAACGGGCTGCTCCGCTTGCGCGCCAGATTGTAGACGTTGATCGAGATGATGGCGGCGCTTGCCTCGCCGCCGATCATCGCCTGATGGCTCGCGTTGTGCGTGAGATAGGCTTCGTAGTGGGGGGCGCGCGCGCCGGTCAGTCCCAGACCGGCCAGATAGTGCTGGCCCAGCAGCGTGATAACCGCAAAGCGCGGCGGTGTCGACACCGTTCGCCCCGCCAGTTGCGAGGCATCGGTAATGGGGCTGTCGCTGCGGACCACGACGACGGCTCGCAGCGGTTTTGTGTAGCGGGCTCGAAGCTCATATTTTCCCGACTCCAGCGCCAGCAGTGTGAAGTGCGGCGCGGTGATCACGAAATCGTAACGGCGTTCGGCCGTGCGGTGAATGAACTCGGGAAAGTCGCGAGCCGTCTCCAGGATGACTGCGTGGCCCAGCTTCTTGCTGAGATAGTCTCGCAGCGGTGCAAAGCGTTTGAACAGCGTGACCGGGCTCTGGAACGGCAATATACCCAACACGAGCGGGCGCTGCGCCACCTCGCCGGCCCGGGCCGGCGACAGGCATCCCAGCGCCGACAGGAGAACGATGCACAGCAGCCGGCGCGCGGCGAGCGGGGCCCACGCCCGGCGCCCGCCCGGCAAACGCGCCAGCCGAGCGCCGCGCGGCCATCGGGACGGGTGGAGACTGTAGACTTCTTTAGTTCGTATAGAACTGCTGGCGGAATTCGACGTGGAACGGAGTCGATTGGCCTTTTGGTGTAACTTGAAGCTTGAAGTCCAGGGTTTCCATATTAGAGATAGGGAATTCCGCGATATAGTAGACGGCATTGCCTTCCTTAATCTCACGCAGGCTGAGGTTTTTGACTTGCGCATTCAGGTTCGTGGCATTGCCGGTGATTGTCGCT
>DATFLL010000089.1:0-16814 GCA_035267785.1 Gammaproteobacteria bacterium
AGCGGCGAGATGCCCAGGTTACGGGCCGTGGCGGCGGCGCCGTGGACAAAGCGGTCGGCACCCCAGACCAGCAGCGCAAAACCGGCGGCCAGGGCGGCGTAGGACAGCCAGAGGGTGTGGGTCATCGCATCAACGCGGTTCGAGGAGTTCGCAAGTGCGCAGTGTAGCAGTTATGACGGGCGTTGCGCGTTCACTGCTTCGGCTTCGGGCTCGGCGCGCTCTTGTCCGGCGGCAGCTCGAAGTCGTCGTCGAAGTCCTCGAATTTCTCGCGCGGCGGGTTGCCGTCGTAGACCAGGCTGCGGCGGCGCTGCAGGTAGGCGTCGCGCACGAAGACGTAAGGGTCGAGCGCCGCCTGCTGCAGCACGCGGCTGGCCTTGAGCAGGCTGGCGCGGGTGTCCACCGCCCGCAGCGCTACCAGCCCCCACTTGGTATTCGTGCTTCGTACATCCCACAGCGGATTGGCGTAGCTGTCGCCCACGAGGCCGACAGTGTCCCGGGCATCATTCGGCCCGAGAAACGGCAGGACGATGTACGGGCCGGTGCCCACACCCCAATAGCCCAGGGTCTGGCCAAAGTCCTCGTCGTGCTTGGGCAGTCCGGAAGGTGTGGCGATGTCGAGCAGCCCGAACAAGCCGAACACGGTATTGACGCTGAACCGCAGTGTGTCGCTCGCCGCCTGACCGCCCTTCAGCTGAAGCAAGTCGTTGACGATGACGACGACATCGTTGAGGTTGCTGAAGAAGTTCGACACGCCGGTGCGCACGGGGCTGGGCACATGCCGTTGATAGGATTCGGCGACGGGCTTGCCGATCTTGGTATCGAAATCGCTGTTGAAGGCATAGACCTGCCGGTTGAACGGCTCCAGCGGGTCGCTGCGCTCACCGGGACCGGCGCTCGAAGCACAGCCGGCCAGCATCGACAAGCCGAGGAGCGCTACGCAAAGGCGAAGACCGGCTGGGACGCGCACAGGCATGGGCAACTTCGTTTGTCTTGTTGTTGAATTGGGAGTTGGCCGTGCCGCCGGAGGTGGGGGGATTCCGAGACCCGGGCTGTTCGCAGTTTAATGCAAGCCCGTTCGGCCCTTCAAGTACTTGGCGGCGCTCGCCCTCGGCTGCCCGCGGCCGGATGCCTCAGCGTGCCTCGGTCTTGGTCGCCCCGCAGCGTGGGCAGCGGTACAGCGTCACCAGTTTTCCCGTCTTGACGTCGAAGGGTCGTTCCTGGGCGACCTCCCATTTGTGAAAGCCGCTTTTGCACAGGCTCTTGCCGCGGTGGCGTTCCTGCGCGCTGGGCTTTTTGAAGCGGACAATCTCGCCCATCGGATACCTCCCGATCATCAGACCCTGTCACTGGCCGCCCTCAGTCGCTGCAGGCATTCGTACGTGGAGCGTGCGGCTCGCCAGCGTAGCTCACGTTCGGCGCGGCGCGAGTCCACGGCCAGCGAGTAGCGCATGCCTTCGAGCCAGCCCGGTTCGCCCGCGATGCCGCTAATATGCCACAGTCCGCGGTGCAGGGCGCGTGCCAGGGCGAAGGGCAGGGGCAGCGCCAAGGCGTGGCGTGCACGCTGCATGTCCCGAAACGACAGCGGCGGATCGGCGGCGAGATTGAAGCTCCCGCTGTGCGGGTAGCGCAGGGCAGAGAGGATAGCCTCGGCCACATCGTCCTCCCAGATGCACTGCGTCAGCGGCTGCGGGTCCGGCAGGCTCGGGTAGAACGGCTGGCGCAAGAGCCATCGCAGCAGCGGTTGGGCGTGCGGGCCGAGAATGACGTGCGGGCGCAGGCGTACGACGCCGGGAACGGGCGCGTGCCCGGGTTTGGCATCGGCCTCGAATGCATCCAGCCAGTCTTCTACGGCCACTTTGTCCTCGGCATAGGCGAAGCCGGGCATCGCGCGCCGCGGACTCGATTCATCGAGCAGCGGCGGGTTGTCGGGCCAGGCGCCGTAGACCGCGGCGCTGGACAGATGCACGATCCTCGTCACGCCTGCCGCGCGCGCGAGCGCGAAGACATTGGCGCTGCCGTTGACGTTAATGTCGCGCATCAGCGCGCGGTGGCCGTTACGATGCCAGGGTCGGCCTTTCAAACTCGTTGGCAGGACCACGAAGGCCAGATGGATCACCGCATCGACGCCGCGCAAATGCCGACCCAGCTCCGGGGAGCGCACATCGTCCTGCACCTCGGTGTATTTGGCATGACGAAAACCGCTCGCCCGCAGGTCCACGCCCAGTACCTGCGACACATCCGCCTCCAGGCACAGGCGCGGCAGCAGCACCCGCGCCAGGTGCGAGGCACTGCCGGTGACCAGCACCCTCACGTTTGGCGGCCCGCAAGTTGTTTGTTGGCGCTATTGAACACGCGTTTTCTTCTGTCTCTCAAGTTGGCAGTTGGCAGTTGGCGGTCTGCAGTCCGCAGAAAAAAAGCATGACGGCTTTTGCTGCCGACTGCGAACTGCCAACTCTGTCAGCCGAAGGCTGGCAGCACGTCGCGGGCCATGACGTGCATGCTGCGCCGGATCTGCTCCGTGGGCAGTACGCCGGCGCCGACGGCGCACAGGACGTGGTCGACGCCGGCGGCCTCGAAGGCGCGCAGCTTGCGTACGCAGTGCTCGGGGTTGCCGACGATGACCATGCCCAGGGTCTCCAGGGTGGCCAGGCTCAGGGTCTTGTCGATGAGGCCGGACAGGCGCCCCACCTTGCGGTAGTACTCGTAGCTGGCGTACAGCTTCTCGAGCACGGGCCGGGTCTGGCCGAGCAGCTGGCGATAGAACCAGACGATGCCTTCCTTGGCGATGCGCCGTGCCTCGTCGCCGTCCTCCAGACAGAAGATGCCGACGGTCATCCCGACCCTCGGGTTCTGGCCCGGGCCGGGAGCGGCATTGCCGTAATGGCGGGTCCAGGCGGCGCGGTAGCGCTTGATGTCCTCGCGCACCATGAACCACGGTTTGAACGGCCCGACCAGTGCGCCGATGCCGAGCTCGGCGGCGAGGTCGTAGCTCTCGGGGCTGACCGCCGCGGTCCAGACCGGGGGGTGCGGTTGCTGAACCACTTTCGGCAGGATGTCCACGGAGTCGAGCTGGAAGTGCCGGCCGCGATAGCTGACGGGCGTGCCGTCGAAGGAGCGCAGGATGATATCGAGCGCCTCGCGTGTGATGGTCCGGCTGTCGGCCATGTCGGCGCCGAAGCTCGCGTACTCCTTGGGCGAGAAGCCGCGCCCGAAGCCGAATTCCAATCGTCCTTCGCTCAGCACGTCCAGGGTGGCTAGGCGTTCGGCCACGCGGACCGGGTGATTGTAGGGCAGGGGGACGATGGCGTGACCCAGACGCAGTCGCTCGGTGCGCTGCGAGGCGGCCGCTAGAAACAGCTCGGGCGAGGAGCTGTGGGAGTACTCCGGCATGAAGTGATGCTCGACCAGCCAGGCGGTCGCGAATCCGCACTCCTCGGCGAACTGCAGCTCACTCAGGGTGTCGTGAAAGACCTGGGATTCGTCGCGTCCGGCGAACGCCGGGACGGACAGTTCATAGAAAAGATCGAAACGCATTGGTATAAGATGGGCGCGGCGGACCGATCGGGGCTTGGGCCGCTATTATTTCACAAATTCGGCCCGCCCGTGACGGGCCAGACAAATTGGCGTCGCTTCGAGCACGGCGGGGTGCGCAACGCAAGACCGGGACATGAGCACAACGTTCGAACACCGTCTATTGATCGGCAGCCGCGGCTGGCAGCATGCGGGGTGGCAAGATAGCTTCTACCCGGATGACCTGCCTCCGGAGTGGCGTCTCACCTACTACGCCAATGAGTTTCGCGTCGTGCTGGTACCCGGCGAGCGACTCGTGGACGAGACGTTGTCGGCCGAGGGCAACCCGGCCCGCTGGTGCGAGGACAGCGACGCGGGTTTTCGCTTTGTCTGCGAGACGCCGCCGGGTCTGAATACGCCCGCGGATGCCGATGCCTTCCTGGAGCGAATCGCGCCGTTCGGAGAGCGCTGCGTGGGTATTCGTTACGTTCCCGGTGCCGAGGTGTTGAACCGTCGCGACGAGCTCGATGTCTTATTGGAGAGATTGGCTTCGCATCGAGCGGTCAGCGTCGATCTTGCCGAGCCCCCCGCCGAGGGGGTCGAGGCCATCTTGACTGCTCACCGCTGCGGCCGGTGCTGGCACGGCCCGCCGGCGTCGGCCGAGTTCGGGCATGGTGGCCTGGCGCTGACGGTGATCCCTTCGCCGATGGCGGACCTGCGCGCGCTGCGTGCGGTCGTTGAAACCTGCCTGGCGGCTTCCACGCGGGAACGCATCTCGGTACTTGTATTCGACGGCTCGCCGCCGAGCGTGGAAACGATAGAGCAGGCGGGCACGATTGCCGACCTGTTGTGACGTACATAGTGCCGCGTTGCCCGACCCCAAGTTGTCAAGGTGGGCCCGCCTGGGCCACAATGGCGCCAATCGAGGGAGAACACCAAGAATATGGCCGACACGGACAGACCGCTGGTCGAGATACGCAATCTCAGCTTTTCGCGCGGTGCGCGCAAGATCTTCGACGGGGTCGACATCGACATTCGCCGTGGCAGCGTCACGGCCATTATGGGACCCAGCGGTACCGGGAAGACGACGCTGCTGCGACTGATCGGCGGCCAGCTTCGCCCGGCCACCGGCAGTATCACGGTCGACGGCGAACAGGTACCGAAGCTCTCGCGCGGCGAGTTGTATCGGCTGCGCAAGCGCATGGGTATGTTGTTTCAAAACGGTGCGTTGCTGACGCACATGAACGTTTACGAGAACGTGGCGTTCCCGCTGCGCGAGCACACCGACCTGTCCGAGTCCATCATCCGTGACCTGGTCCTGATGAAGCTGCAGGCCGTCGGTCTGCGCGGGGCGCGCAGTCTGATGCCGAGCGAGCTGTCCGGTGGTATGGCGCGGCGCGTGGCCCTGGCGCGTGCCATCGCGCTCGACCCGATGATGATCATGTACGACGAGCCTTTTACCGGGCAGGACCCGATCTCCATGGGCGTCATCGTGCGCCTGATCCGTCTGCTGAACGATGCCCTGGGGCTGACCAGCGTCGTCGTCTCCCATGACGTGCCCGAGACGGCATCCATCGCCGACTATATATATCTGTTGTCCGACGGGAAGGTGGTTGCCCAGGGCAGTCCGGAGGAACTGCAGCGCTCCGATTCCGAATGGGCACAGCAGTTCCTGCAGGCCTTGCCCGACGGGCCGGTGCCATTTCATTATCCGGCGCCCGATTTTCGCGAAGACCTGCTCGCCGGCCGCGAAGCGTCGCCGCAGAAGGGAGCGGCCTGATGCTCGATATCCTGCAGTCCTTCGGCCAGTTCGGCCTGGGGTTTTTCGAGCGCCTGGGGCGCGCCACACTGCTGCTGTTCAACATGGTCCTGGGCCTGCACGAACTGCTGCCGCGCCCGCGCCTGGTGGTCAAGGAGCTCTATTCGGTCGGCGTATTGTCGCTGTTGATCATCGTGGTCTCGGGTCTGTTCGTCGGCATGGTGTTGGCCCTGCAGGGCTACAACACATTGGTCGATTTCGGAGCGGAACAATCGCTCGGCGTGGTGGTGGCCCTGTCGTTGGTGCGAGAGCTCGGCCCGGTAGTCACCGCGCTGTTGTTCGCCGGGCGCGCCGGTTCGGCCCTGACCGCGGAGATCGGTCTGATGAAGGCGACCGAGCAGCTTTCGGCCATGGAGATGATGGCTGTCGATCCGATTCGCCGGGTTCTCGGTCCACGTTTCACGGCCGGCGTGATTTCCATGCCGCTACTGGCCGCGATCTTCAGCGCGGTGGGCGTCATCGGCGGCTACTTCGTCGGGGTCGGGCTGCTCGGCGTGGACCAGGGATCGTTCTGGTCACAGATGCAGTCCAAGGTGGACCTGTATGACGATATCTTTAACGGAGTCATCAAGAGTCTCGTGTTCGGGGTCGTGGCGACCTGGATCGCGGTCTTCGAGGGCTATGACGCGGTGCCCACCTCCGAGGGGGTCAGCCGCGCCACCACGCGTACCGTGGTTCATACCGCCCTGGCGGTTTTGGCGCTGGACTTCGTGTTGACGGCATTGATGTTCGGGGAGCACTGACAAATGTGGCAGTCAAGGGTTGTGGAGATTTGGGTGGGGTTGTTCGTCGCTGCGGGGCTGGCGGCGCTGTTTATGCTCGCGATGCAGGTGAGCAACCTCAGCGTGATGAGTACTGAAGGCGGCTATACCGTCGACTCGCACTTCGACAACGTCAGCGGCCTGAAGGTGCGCGCCCCGGTGACCATCGCCGGTGTGCGCATCGGGCGGGTGACCGATATCGGATTCGACAGCAAGACGTTCCAGGCCGTGGTCACGATGCGCATCAGCGATCGCTATAACAAGATACCGACGGACAGCGTCGCAGGTGTCTATACGTCGGGGCTGCTTGGCGAAAAGTATATCGGGATAAAGCCCGGTATCGACGATACCAACCTGAAGAATGGCGACCGGGTCAAGGGTGGTCAATCGGCGTTGGTGCTCGAGGACTTGATCGGCAAATTCCTCTTCAACAAGGCGGCGGAGGGCCCCGGCAAATGAACGTGAAGCAAGCCAGCGATATATCGCATTCTTTGCGCCGTTTCATGTCGGGCTGGGTGGCGCTGCTGGCGCTCAGTGCCTCGTTGGCCTGCGGGCCGACGGCGGCGCAGGCCAAGGTGACCCCGCCTCAGCAGATGGTCGAGGACACCACGCACGAGCTGCTGCAGCGGTTCCAAAAGGACCGTACCGAGCTCAAGACCCATCCCGATCGACTCTACGACCTGGTCAACGACATCGTGGTGCCGCATTTCGACTTTGTGCGCATGTCGCACTGGGTCCTCGGGCGCGCCGCATGGTCGCAGATGAGTCACGAGCAGAAAACGCGTTTCGTCCTGGCGTTTCGCACGTTGTTGGTGCGCACCTATGCGACCGCGCTGCTGCAGTACCAGGACCAGAAGATCAATTTCCTGCCCCTGCGCGGCGACCCGTCGAGCGGCCACGTGGAGGTGCGCAGCACCGTGGCTCAGCCGGGGGGCCAGTCGGTCGCAATCAACTACAGCCTTCACCAACGCCATGGTCAATGGCTGGTCTACGACGTTAATGTCGACGGCATCAGTCTGTTGTCCAACTACCGCAGCTCCTTTTCAGACGAGATCAACAAGACCGGTATCAACCAGCTGATCGCGCGGCTCGAGCAGCGCGTCCAGGACAAGTCCTCGCCGGACAAGTCCTCACAGGACAAGCAGTCACAATGAGCGGGGCGAGCCTGCACCCCGGCGACGGCGGCGAGCTACGCGTCTCGGGTGAGCTCAGCTTCGATACCGTGCCGGCACTGTGGCGCGAGGCCAACGCGGTGTTTACCGATGCCCGCGGCGATCTGTGTTTCGACCTCGAGGCCGTCGATCGCACCGACAGCGCGGGTCTGGCCCTGCTCATCGAGTGGGTTCGTGCCGCGGGCGAGCGCGGCGTGGGCATCCGATTTCGCAACATTCCCGCCCAGCTGATGGAAATCGCACGGGTCAGTGGCGTGGAAGACCTCCTGGCCGTCAGCCCCGACTGAGCACGCGCTTTCCGGCGGCAATCCGGGTGCGGCCGACAATTTCAGGCCGCGCCGTTTCCGGTTTTTCATCAATGGCTTAGCACATGGCCGCGCCTGAAGGGTTACAAAAGGGGCGCGCAGGCGGTATCCTTTGACCCCATTTGAGCCCGACGTGGATGCAAGCGTATGAATCCCGAAGACATTAAACGCCTGATCGAGTCCGGCCTGGACGGGGTCGAGGCCACCGTCAGTGGCGACGGCAGCCACTTCGAGGCCATCGTCGTCGGCGAGGTCTTCGCCGGTAAATCGATGGTCGAGCAGCAGCGCCTGGTTTACGCAACGGTCAACGACCGCATTGCCAGCGGGGAGCTGCACGCCTTGTCGATCAAGACCTATACACCTGAGCAGTGGGAAACCGCGCGCAAGTTGCAGATCTCTTCGTAAGCGATTGGCCGCGGTGGGACGCATGTCCCGACCGGCCGTCATTGATTATCCCGGGGCGTGAAGTCCGCGGTCAGGTCGACCGCGTGGAGCCGCCCTGGCTGTGCGTCCGAGCGGCGCGTTTCGAGGGCATCATTGGCTGAACACATGGACCGATTGATTATCACTGGCGGTACGCCGCTGACCGGAGAGATCCGTATCTCCGGTGCCAAGAATGCAGCCCTCCCCATCCTGGCGGCGACCCTCCTGGCCGACGAGCCCGTCACGGTGTGCAATATTCCCCATTTGCACGACATTACCACGACCATGGAGCTGCTGGGGCGCATGGGGGTGCAGCTGGTCGTCGACGAGCGGCTGAATATCGAGGTGGACACCTCGACCATTCGCGAGTTCTACGCGCCCTATGAGCTGGTCAAGACCATGCGCGCCTCCATCCTGGTGCTCGGCCCGCTGTTGGCCCGCTTCGGCCAGGCCGAGGTCTCGCTGCCAGGCGGTTGCGCGATCGGCTCGCGCCCGGTCAATCTGCATATCGAAGGCCTTCAGGCCATGGGCGCCGATGTGACCGTCGAGAACGGCTACATCAAGGCCCGGGCCAAACGCCTTAAAGGGACGCAGTTGGTCATGGATATGGTGACGGTGACGGGCACAGAGAACCTCATGATGGCCGCCACGCTGGCCGAGGGCACCACCGTTATCGAGAATGCCGCGCGCGAGCCGGAGGTAGTGGACCTGGCCAACTGTCTCAATGCCATGGGCGCGCGGGTCAGCGGTGCGGGCAGCGACACCATTACCATCGAAGGCGTCGAGCGCCTGCACGGCACCCGCTATTGCGTATTGCCCGATCGCATCGAGACTGGCACGTACCTGGTCGCCGCCGCCATCACGGGCGGTCGGGTCAAGCTCAAGGACACGCGCCCATCGCTGCTCGATGCAGTGATTGGCAAGTTGCGCGAGGCGGGCGCGGCCATCGAGATCGGTCCGGACTGGATTTCCCTGGACATGCAGGGGCGCCGACCGCGCGCGGTCGATATCCACACCGCGCCGTTTCCGGCCTTTCCCACCGACATGCAGGCACAGTTCTCGGCCTTGAACGCCGTGGCCGAAGGGGCGGCGACCATCACCGAGACGGTGTTCGAAAACCGCTTCATGCACGTGCTCGAGCTCCAGCGCATGGGGGCCAACGTGCGCCTGCAGGGCAATACCGCGATCTCCACCGGTGTGGAGCGCCTCACCGCCGCGCCCGTCATGGCGACGGATCTGCGCGCCTCGGCCAGCCTGGTGCTGGCCGGGCTCGTCGCCGAGGGCGATACCATGGTCGATCGCATCTATCACATCGACCGCGGTTATGAGTGCATCGAGGAAAAGCTGCAACAATTGGGGGCCAAGATTCGGCGCGTGCCGGCCTGAATCGCCGCTCGCCGATCGAGCCAACGATCTTTGAATGGACCGCTGCCGGGTTTGCACCAATGTCCGATACCCTGACCATTGCCTTGTCCAAGGGGCGCATCTTCGAGGAGACGCTGCCGCTGCTGGCCCATGCCGGCATCGAGCCGCTCGATGATCCGGGCTCCAGCCGCAAGCTGATCCTCGATACCAACCGGGAGGACGTGAAGCTCGTCATCATTCGGGCGGCGGACGTTCCGACCTATGTCGAATACGGGGCGGCCGATCTCGGCGTCGCCGGCAAGGACGTGCTCATGGAACACGGGGGCGACGGATTGTACGAACCCTTGGACCTGGGCATCGCGCGCTGTCGGCTCATGGTGGCCGGACGGGTCGAGGAGGCACCCGCCGCGGGACGCCTGCGCATCGCCACCAAATACGTCAACACGACCCGGCGCTATTTTGCCGAGCAGGGCGAGCAGGTCGAGATCATCAAGCTCTACGGCTCGATGGAACTCGCGCCGCTGGTCGGCCTGGCCGATCGCATCGTCGACGTGGTCGACACTGGCAATACGCTCAAGGCCAACGGTTTGGCGCCCCTGGAGCACATCGCCGACATCAGCTCGCGCTTGATTATCAACAAGGCCTCGATGAAGATGAAACATGAGCGGGTCAAGGCCTTCGTCGACCTCCTGGCCGAGGCGGTCGGCCGCCAGTGAGCGACGCGGCGAGGGATGAAGCCATCCCGAACGCCGCACCCTCGAACCACCGATTCGAGTGAACTATCCGGAAGAGCGACCATGATCGATATCCAACGCCTCGACAGCAGCGCGGCCGATTTCTGGCCGGCCCTGGAACGCCTGTTGGCCTGGGAGAGCGTCTCCGACGATGCCGTGCTCGATACCGTGCGCGGGATCATCGAGGGCGTGCGCACCCGGGGCGACGCCGCCGTGCTGGAGTACACCGCTCGCTTCGATCGCCTGGAGGCGGCGAGCCTGGCCGAGCTGGAGATCGACGCGGCCCGTCTGCAAGAGGCCTGGGAGGGCTTGCCGGCCGAGCAGCGCACGGCGCTGGAGACGGCCACCGAGCGCCTTCGGGCCTATCATGCGCATCAGCGCATGGAGTCCTGGTCCTATACCGAGGCCGACGGTACCGTGCTCGGCCAGCAGGTCACCGCACTCGACCGGGTCGGACTCTACGTCCCCGGTGGTAAGGCCGCTTATCCCTCCTCGGTGCTGATGAACGCGGTACCAGCCAAGGTCGCCGGTGTCGGCGAAGTGGTGATGGTCGTCCCCACACCGGATGGGGCGGTCAACGAATTGGTATTGGCTGCCGCGCACATCGCCGGCGTGGACCGGGTGATTGCCATCGGCGGCGCGCAGGCCGTTGCCGCGCTGGCCTACGGCACCGAGACCATCCCGCAGGTGGACAAGATCGTCGGCCCCGGCAACATCTACGTCGCCACCGCCAAGCGCCTGGTCTACGGCGCGGTGGGCATCGATATGATCGCCGGCCCCTCGGAGATCCTGGTGGTCTGCGACGGGCAGACCGACCCCGATTGGATTGCCATGGACCTGTTCTCCCAGGCCGAGCACGACGAAGACGCGCAGGCCATCCTGGTCAGCCCGGATGCCGGATTCCTGGACCGGGTGGCCGAGAGCATCGCCCGTCAGCTGCCGACCATGGAACGCCAAGACATCATTCGCGCCTCCCTGGGCAGGCGCGGCGCCCTGGTGCAGGTGCGCGACCTGGACGACGCCGTGGCCGTGGCCAATTTCATCGCGCCCGAGCACCTGGAGCTGTCCGTGGCGGATCCGCAGGCACTGGCCGGACGTATACGCCACGCCGGGGCCATCTTCATGGGCCGCTATACCGCCGAGGCCCTCGGTGACTACTGCGCAGGCCCCAACCACGTGCTGCCAACCTCGCGCACCGCGCGTTTCAGCTCGCCGCTGGGCGTCTACGATTTCCAGAAGCGCTCCAGCCTGATCATGTGCTCCCCTACGGGTGCGGCCACCCTCGGGCGCACCGCCTCGGTCCTGGCCGAGGGCGAGGGCCTCACCGCCCACGCCCGTTCGGCCGACTACCGCGTCAAGGATGCCGGCTGAGCCGGGCGCGCCCGAGCGCATCGTGGCCGCCAGTAAAGCCGACCCGTCCGACCGACCCGATCCGCAGGCGCGGGTCGAGCGCTGGGTGCGCCCGGCGATCCGGTCACTGTCTGCCTACCACGTCCCGCCGGCCCGGGGGCTTATCAAGCTCGACGCGATGGAAAATCCCTACGCCTGGCCGCCGGCGCTGGTGGACCAGTGGCTGGAGGTCCTGCGCGGGGCCGAGCTCAATCGCTATCCCGATCCCTCGGCGGCCCGGCTGACCGCGCGCCTGCGCGAAGTCATGGATGTCCCCCAGACGGCCGGCCTGCTGCTGGGCAACGGCTCCGACGAGATCATCCAGATGATCGCCCTGTGCCTGGCCGACGCGACCGCCGAGCCGGCCCGGGTCGTGCTCGCGCCCGAGCCCAGCTTCGTGATGTATCGGATGATCGCCGCGTTCACCGGGATGGACTATGTGGGCGTGCCCCTCGACGAGGACTTCTCGCTGGACCCCGGGGCGATGCGAGCGGCGATCGAGCAGCACGAGCCGGCGGTGGTGTTTCTGGCCTACCCGAACAATCCCACGGGCAATCTGTTCGATGCCGAGGCGGTGCGGGCAATCGTCGAGGCCGCGCCCGGCCTGGTCGTCGTCGACGAGGCCTACCACGCCTTCGCCGGCGAGAGCTTCCTCGGCGCGGTCGGCGACTACGACAATCTGCTGGTCATGCGCACGGTCTCGAAGATGGGCCTGGCCGGGCTCCGTCTGGGCTTGTTGGCCGGCCCCGCGGCCTGGCTCGAAGAAATCGACAAGGTCCGCCTGCCCTACAACATCAACGTGCTGACCCAGCTCAGCGCGGAGTTCGCGCTGCGCCACGCCGATGTGCTGGCCGAGCAGAGCGCGCGGATTCGCGCCGAGCGTGAGGCGCTGTTCGCGGCCCTGAGCGCGATGGCAGGTCTGCGGGTCTATCCCAGCCGGGCCAACTTTATCTTGTTTCGCGTACCGGTCGGTCGGGCGGGGGAAATTTTCGGGGGGCTGCGCGAGGCGGGCATTCTCATCAAGAATCTCGATGGGGCGGGCGGGCCACTGCGAGACTGCCTTCGCGTGACGGTCGGCACACCCGACGAGAACGCGGCATTTGTCGACGCGCTGAAGGGCCTGCTCTAGAGTCCGGCTCCGACGGGTCCGAGACCATCCCCCACGATATTTCAGCGCTCGTCGTTCGGTCCGCCTTCCGGGCCGTTGTCGCGGCGCGTGCGCTCGGGTTGTTTGGGCCGTTCGCTGACGGTGGCCTCCAGGTGGAAGGGTTTACCCCCGCGGATTCCGTCAACGCGGATCGCGCTGCCCGGGTGCGCCTTGGCAATGGCCGCCAGCGCATCGTGCACGTCCTTGACGGGCTGTTTCTGGATCGCGGTGATGATGTCGCCGCGTTTGAGGCCCGCCCGGTCGGCCGGTCCGTCGTCGAGCACGCCGGCGATGAGCACTCCCTCGCTGCTCTTGACGCCGAAGGACTCGGCCAGCGCGTCATTGATGTCCTGGATCTCCACGCCCAACCAGCCGCGGACCACGTGGCCGTGCTCGATGATCTGCGCCATGACGTCGCGCGCCAGGCTGACGGGGATGGCGAAGCCGATGCCCTGGGAGCCGCCGGTGCGCGAGAAGATAGCCGTGTTGATGCCGACCAGCTCGCCGTTGGGGTTGATCAGCGCCCCGCCCGAATTGCCCGGATTGATGGCCGCGTCGGTCTGGATGAAGTTTTCGTAGGTGTTGATGCCGAGCTGCGTGCGCCCCGTGGCGCTGACGATGCCCGCGGTGACGGTCTGACCCACCCCGTAGGGGTTGCCGATGGCCAGGACGACGTCGCCGACTTGCAGTCTGTCGGCGCTGCCGAGCGTGATGACGGGCAGCTTGTCCAGCTCGATACGCAGTACGGCGAGGTCCGTCTCGGGGTCGGTCCCCACGACCTTGGCGCTGGCGGTGCGCCCGTCGTGCAGCGCGACCTCGATCTCGTCGGCGCCGTCGATGACGTGGTTGTTCGTCAGGATGTATCCCTGCGGGCTGACGATGACGCCCGAGCCGAGGCTGGTCTCCAGACGCTTATGGGGTTTGCCGCCACCGCCCTGGTCGCCGAAGAACCGCCGCAGCAGCGGGTCGTCCAGAAAGGGGTGGGCCCGTTCGGTGACCAGCTTCTGGGTGTAGATGTTGACCACGGCCGGGGCGGCGATGTTGACGGCCGGTGCATACGAGACCGGCCCGGGGCTCACGATGGGTGGCCGGGCGCTGGCGTTGGGTGCGGCGGCGTGCTCGTGGAATTCCACCACCGGCGCCCGGCGATGCAGCAGCTCGGGGTAGAGGTAGACGATGACAAAGGCCGCCGCCAGGCCGATGGTGACGGCCTGGAACAGGAACGTGACCAGACGTGAGATGCGCATATCGCCGGACTTTTCGCTAAACTGATGGGCCGCGTGTGGTACTACAAGGCAATACTAACCGATGGAGGGACGCGGCGCATGGTGGATTTGAACGCGCTGGTGGCCTACACGGACGATCTCCTGGAGGTCGACCAGTTCAGCGATTACTGCCCCAACGGGCTGCAGGTCCAGGGCCGGTCGACGGTGCGCCGCCTGATCAGCGGTGTGACGGCCAGCATGGCCCTGGTCGAGGCGGCGGTCGAGGCGGGGGCGGATGCCATCCTGGTCCACCACGGCTATTTCTGGCGCGGCGAGGACGAGCGCGTCGTCGGGATGAAGCAGCGTCGGCTCAAGCGCCTGTTGGGGGAGGACATCAGCCTGCTGGCCTATCATCTGCCGCTCGATGCCCATCCCGTCTACGGCAATAATGCCCGCCTGGCTGAAGTGCTGGGTCTGGCCGTGGCCGGGCGTTTCGGTCGCGGCCCCGGGCCGGCCATCGGCATGCATGGCTCGATCGAGCGCCCCGAGCCGGCGGCGGGATTCGCCGAACGGCTGCAGCGCTCCCTGGGCCGGGCCGCGCTACACGTGCCGGGCGGGACCGACGACATCCAGACCGTTGCCTGGTGTACCGGGGCGGCGCAGGGCTATATCGAAGAGGCCGTCGAGCTCGGCGTCGATGCCTACGTGACCGGCGAGGTCTCCGAGCAGACAGTCCATGTGGCGCGTGAGTGCGGCGTGCACTTTTTCGCCGCCGGCCATCACGCGACCGAGCGTTACGGGGCACAGGCCCTGGGGATGCATTTATCCGAGCATTTTGGTCTGGAACATGAGTTTATCGACATCGACAATCCGGTTTGAAAATGCTTTAAGGATGATGTCTTCCTGACTGTCGAATTCACGGACAGGGCCGTAATCTGCTTGACCGTACCCCCCCGATATACGAAACTATCGCCCTTTAATTTTCAGCATCCTGTAAGAATATTCTGACTTTCTTACGCTTCTTTTAGCTCGTTGCGGTGAATACGCCGGAACGCGGAGAGTCAAGACAACCAATCAGCGATGGTCCCGGCCCTGCCGGGAGATAAAGAAATTAAGCCAGCCTGATTTCGGGAGAGCGACGAATGAGCAATGAAGGCGTTGACATCGGCCGGCGCCGTTTCCTAACCGCGGCGACCAGTGTGGTCGGTGCCGTCGGTGTTGGAGCGGCCCTGGTCCCGTTTATTTCCTCGATGAATCCCAGCGCGCGGGCCCAAGCCGCCGGTGCGCCGATCGAGGCGGATATCAGCAAGCTCGAAAAGGGAGCCCTGCTGACCGTCGAGTGGCGCGGCAAGCCGATCTGGATTGTCAATCGCACCAAGCAGAACCTCGAAGACCTGCCAAAGAACGATAAGAAGCTCAAGGACCCCAAGTCCGAAGTCTCCTCCCAGCAGCCCAAATACTGCGTCAACGAATATCGCTCCATCAAGCCCGAGTATCTGGTGCTCATCGGCATCTGCACGCACCTTGGCTGCTCGCCCACCTATCGCCCGCAGATTGCCCCGGAAGATTTGGGTCCGGACTGGCTGGGCGGTTGGCTGTGCCCCTGCCACGGTTCGCGCTTCGACCTGGCCGGCCGCGTGTTCGACGGCGTGCCGGCGCCGACCAACCTGGTGGTTCCGCCGTACCGGTATCTGACTGATACCCGGATTCGGGTGGGCGAAGACCAAGGAGCCGCGTGATGAGCAGAATGCAGAACTTTGTTGGCTGGATCGATGCCCGCTTCCCGATGAGCAAGCTGTGGAAGGAGCATCTGTCCGAGTACTACGCGCTGAAGAACTTCAACTTCTGGTACTTCTTCGGTTCCCTCGCCCTGCTGGTGCTGGTCAACCAGATCGTCACCGGCATCTTCCTGACGATGAACTACAAGCCGGACTCGCAGCTGGCCTTCGCCTCCGTCGAATACATCATGCGCGACGTGAGCTGGGGTTGGCTCATCCGCTACATGCACTCCACCGGCGCCTCGGCGTTCTTCATTGTCGTCTATCTGCACATGTTCCGCGGCCTCCTGTACGGCTCGTTCCGCAAGCCGCGCGAGCTCGTGTGGATCTTTGGCATGCTGATCTACGTGGCGCTGATGGCCGAGGCCTTCATGGGCTACCTGCTGCCCTGGGGCCAGATGTCCTACTGGGGCGCGCAGGTGATTATCTCGCTGTTCGGCGCGATTCCGTACATCGGCGATGGTCTGGCGCAGTGGATTCGCGGCGACTTCGTGGTCTCCGACGCCACGCTGAACCGTTTCTTCGCCTTCCACGTCATCGCCCTGCCGCTGGTGTTGCTGGGCCTGGTCGTCGCGCACATCATCGCGCTGCACGAGGTGGGCTCGAACAACCCCGACGGTATCGAGATCAAGAAGAACAAGGACGAGAACGGTATCCCGAAGGACGGTATCCCCTTCCATCCGTACTACACGGTGAAGGACATCGTCGGCGTCGTGGTATTCCTGATGTTCTTCTCGGTGGTCATGTTCTTCTTCCCCGAGATGGGCGGCTTCTTCCTCGAGGATAACAACTTCATCCCCGCGGACCCGCTGAAGACCCCGCCGCACATCGCGCCGCTTTGGTACTTCACGCCGTTCTACGCCATTCTGCGTGCGGTGCCGAACAAGCCGCTCGGTGTTCTGGCCATGGGCGTCTCGATCGTGGTCCTGTTCTTCCTGCCGTGGCTGGATCGCAGCTCCGTGAAATCGATCCGATATCGCGGACCGATCTTCAAGTGGGCGCTGGCGCTGTTCGTCATCGCTTTCTTTGGCTTGGCCTATCTGGGCATGCAGCCGCCGACGCCGGCATCGACGTGGTTTGCCCGAGGCTTCAGCGCAATCTATTTCGCGTTTTTCCTGCTGATGCCCTGGTACACGAAGATCGATAAGACCAAGCCGGTTCCGGAAAGGGTGACGTTCAAATGAAAAAATACATCATCGCTCTGAT
>DATFLL010000090.1:0-4529 GCA_035267785.1 Gammaproteobacteria bacterium
AAGCTCACCTTGTTGCCGACCGTCGCCAGCCCCCGGTTCTTACCGGTCTGCTGCTTGCGGAACTTGGTGCGTTTTGGCTGCAACATGGTTCGAAACTCCTAACAATCTCTTCAGTTGGCCGCGGCCTTCTCGGGCGCCGCCGGCTCGGCTTCCTGGCGACCGATGACCTCGCCCTTGAAGATCCACACCTTGACGCCGATGACGCCGTAGGTGGTGCGGGCTTCGGCGAAGCCGTAATCGATGTCGGCACGCAGCGTGTGCAGCGGCACGCGGCCCTCTCGGTACCATTCGCTGCGTGCAATCTCGGCGCCGTTCAGACGACCCGAAACGTGAATCTTCACACCCTGTGCGCCCAGGCGCATCGAGTTGGTCACCGCGCGCTTCATGGCGCGGCGGAACATGATGCGCCGCTCGAGCTGCTGGGCCACGCTCTCGGCGACCAGCTGGGCGTCGAGCTCGGGCTTGCGGATCTCCTCGATATTGATGTGGACCGGAATGCCCATCATCTTCGAGACTTCCTGGCGCAGGATTTCGATATCCTCGCCCTTTTTGCCGATCACCATGCCCGGACGCGCGGTGTGGATCGTAATACGCGCGTTGCGAGCGGGACGCTCGATCTGAATGTGGCTCACCGAGGCCTGGGAGAGCTTCTTCTTGAGAAACTCACGCACCTTGAGGTCGGTGTACAGGTAATCGGAAAAGTCCTTGGAGTCGGCATACCACTTCGACGACCAATCCCGGACGATGCCGAGACGAATACCTGTCGGATGTACTTTCTGGCCCATAATCAAATATTTCCTGGTTTCGAGTTTCGTGTTCCGCGTTTTCGTCGGTGTTCGCTGTCCGTTCCGTGACGCCTGCACCGCGGTCCGGAACGCAAAACCCATCTCCGAGTTACTTATCGCCCACCATGACCGTGATGTGGCTGGTGCGCTTGAGGATCCGGTTGGCCCGGCCCTTGGCACGCGCCCGCCAACGCTTGAGCGTCGGCCCCTGGTCGACGAACACCCGGGAGACCTTCAGTTCGTCGATGTCGGCACCTTCGTTGTGCTCGGCATTGGCGATGGCCGACTCGAGCACCTTCTTGACGATGTTCGAGGCCTTCTTCGGGCTGAAGGTCAGCGTCTGCAGCGCGCGCTCGACCGGCAGGCCGCGGATCTGGTCGGCGATCAGACGGCACTTTTGCGGCGAAATGCGCGCGAATTTCAATTTTGCTGCTACTTCCATCATTGCGACCCTTACTTGGCCTTGCGGTCCGCGGCGTGACCCTTGAAGGTCCGCGTCGGCGCAAACTCACCCAGCTTGTGACCCACCATGTTCTCCGAGACATAGACCGGAACATGTTGGCGCCCGTTGTGCACGGCGATCGTCAGACCGATCATGTCCGGCAGCACCAGCGAACGGCGCGACCAGGTCTTGATCGGCTTTTTGCTGCTGGTCGCCTTCGCCTCTTCCACCTTCTTGGCAAGGTGCAGGTCGACGAAAGGTCCCTTCTTGATTGAACGTGGCATGTTCAGCTCTCTTCAATTACTTCGTTTTACGACGGCGCACGATCAAGTGGTCGGTACGCTTGTTCTTGCGCGTCTTGTAGCCCTTGGTCGGCACACCCCAGGGGGTGACCGGGTTGCGGCCGCCCGAGGTGCGGCCCTCGCCGCCGCCGTGCGGGTGGTCGACCGGGTTCATGGCGACGCCGCGCACGGTCGGGCGAACGCCGCGCCAGCGCTTGGCACCGGCCTTGCCCAGCTTGCGCAGGCTGTGCTCGGAGTTGCTCACCGAGCCGACGGTCGCCTTGCACTCGACGTGGACCTTACGCATTTCGCCGGAACGCAGACGGATCGTGGCGTAATCGCCCTCACGCGCGACCAGCTGCACCGAGGCGCCGGCGCTGCGCGCCAACTGCGCGCCCTTGCCGGGCTTGAGCTCGACGCAGTGCACCGTGGTACCCACCGGGATGTTGCGCAGCGGAAGCGCGTTGCCCGGCTTGATCGACGCATCAACGCCGCTGCTCAACGGATCGCCCGCCTTCACGCCCGCCGGGGCGATGATGTAGCGGCGCTCGCCATCGGCGTAGAGCACCAGCGCGATGTGCGCGCTGCGGTTCGGATCGTACTCCAGACGCTCGACGCGGCCGGGGACACCGTCCTTGTCGCGCTTGAAGTCGATGATCCGGTAATGCTGCTTGTGTCCACCGCCCTTGTGCCGGGTCGTGATACGGCCCTGGTTGTTACGCCCGCCGCTCTTGGACTTCTTGGCCAGCAGAGGCGCATGCGGCTCACCCCGATGCAGATCGGAGTTGACCACTTTGACGACGAAGCGGCGGCCGGCGGAGGTCGGTTTTACCTTGGCAATTGGCATGACTGCGTTCCTTAAAACTGCTTACTCGGCGCCCATGAAGTCGATGTCCTGACCCGCCTTGAGGCGCACATATGCCTTCTTCCAGCGGGCACGTCGGCCCTCGCTGGCCCCGTGGCGCTTGAGCTTGCCGCGCACGTTGCACAGGGTCACGTTCTCGACTTCGACGTTGAACAGCGATTCAACGGCACCCTTGATCTCGGGCTTGGTCGCGTCGACCACCACTTTGAATACGAACTGGTTGCCCTGGTCGGCCGCCATCGTGCTCTTCTCGGAGACGTGCGGCGAGAGCAAGACCTTCATCAGACGTTCCTGATTCATGCCAGCATCTCCTCGATCTTCTGCAGAGCCGGCACGGTCATCAGCACCTTCTCGTAGCGAACGAGCGCGACCGGGTCGATGGCCGAGGCCTCGCACACGCCGACGTGGTAGAGGTTGCGGGCCGACAGGTACAGGTTGTCGTCCAGGTTGTCGGTCACGATCAACACCTCGTCGACACCCAGGCCCTTGAGCCGATTGGCCAGCTCCTTGGTCTTGGGTGCCTCGAGCTCGAACTTGTCGACCACCATCAAACGCTCCTGGCGCACCAGCTCGGAGAGGATCGACTGCAGGGCACCGCGGTACATCTTGCGGTTGACCTTCTGCGACCAGTCCTGAGGCTTGGCGGCAAAGGTCTTGCCGCCGCCGCGCCACAGCGGGCTGCGAATGGTGCCGGCGCGGGCCCGGCCCGTGCCCTTCTGGCGCCAGGGCTTGGCCCCGCCGCCGCTGACGGCGTGACGATTCTTGTGGGCGCGCGTGCCCGAGCGCGCACCGGCCATATAGGCCGTGACGACCTGGTGGACGAGGGCCTCGTTGAAGTCACGAGCGAAGTTCGTCTCGGAGACCGAAACCGTCTTCTTGGAGGCGTTACCGCTGGCGGTCATGAGATTCAGTTCCATGTCTTACCTCCTCAGGAACGGGCCTTGACCGCGGGGCGCACGATCACGTCGCCGCCCTTGGAGCCGGGCACGGCGCCCTTGACCAACAGCAGATTACGCTCGGCGTCTACACGCACGATCTCCAGGTTCTGGGCGGTGCGGCGCACGTTACCCAGATGGCCGGACATCTTCTTGCCCTTGAATACACGCCCGGGGGTCTGGTTCTGACCAATCGAACCCGGGGTACGGTGCGACAGCGAGTTACCGTGAGTGGCGTCCTTACCGGCGAAGTGGTGACGCTTGATGGTACCGGCATAGCCCTTACCGATGGAGGTGCCGGTGACGTCGACCATCTGGCCGGCCTCGAAGATGTCGACCTTGACCTCACCGCCGGCCGCCAGCTCTTCGCCTTCGCCCTCGCCCAGACGGAATTCCCACAGGCCGCGGCCGGCCTCGACGCCCGCCTTGGCATAGTGGCCCGCCTGAGCCTTGGTCACGCGCGAGGCGCGGCGCTTGCCGACCGTAACCTGCAACGCGCGGTAGCCGTCATTCTCGACGCCCTTGACCTGCGCGATGCGGTTCGGCTCCACTTCGATGACGGTCACGGGCAGCGACGCACCTTCAGGAGTGAAGACGCGCGTCATGCCGACCTTGCGACCGATAACGCCAATACTCATTCTCTTATCCTCGTTCAACACACCGATTTCGATTGACCGGTGCTGAATACAAGAAGCAAACCAGTCGATCACATCCGGCTCGCGGCCGGCGGATCTAGCAAATGCTTACTGCAGCTTGATCTGGACGTCGACGCCGGCGGCCAGATCCAACTTCATCAGCGCATCGACGGTCTTGTCCGTCGGGTCCACGATATCCATCAGGCGCTTGTGGGTGCGAATCTCGTACTGATCACGCGCATCCTTGTTGACGTGCGGCGAGATCAGAATGGTGAAACGCTCCATCTTGGTCGGCAGCGGGATCGGACCCTTGACCTGGGCGCCGGTACGGCGCGCGGTCTCGACGATCTCGCGGGCCGACTGATCGATCAGGCGATGATCGAAGGCCTTGAGACGGATGCGGATGTTCTGGTTCTTTGCCATGTCGTCTTACTCGATAATCTTGGCGACGACACCGGCGCCGACGGTACGACCACCCTCGCGGATGGCGAAGCGCAGGCCCTCTTCCATCGCAATCGGGGCAATCAGCGACACCGTCATCTTCACGTTGTCGCCCGGCATCACCATCTCCACGCCCTCGGGCAGG
>DATFLL010000091.1:0-6331 GCA_035267785.1 Gammaproteobacteria bacterium
CGTAAGTAACTGCGACCGCAAGGGCTGACCATAAGTCTTTGCGAATCCCGTACAGCGGCCCCGGTGACGCCTTCTTGCCAACCGCAGCATCCTTGCCGCCCGTGCCACCAAAGCGGTCGATCAGCGCCTGGCGGATATTACTGTCCTTCGCCGTCACGTTGCCGCACAGATGCACCTTCACGTCCTTGCGGTAGATTCGGATCGCGCTGCCCTCGTTGTGCGCCTCGTCGAACCGACCAATCCAGTAGACGGTCTCGAATACGTCCTTACCGACCGCCATACCGTAACTGGCGACCATCTCGATCGCGAGCGTGGAACTCGATGCATGAGGCAACCAGGTACGCACATGCTCGTTCGGCTCAATATCCATTTCGAGGATCTCTCCGTTGACGTAACGTACCCAAGCCGACTGCTCCGGACCCGGATCGATTGCGATCATTTCGCGCCCTCCGCCTTCAGAAGCCCTTTTGCAAACAAACGCATCTGCGTTTCTGCAATCCCTCTTAGCCAGCATTCCAGCAGTTCTTCACGCGTGATATCCGACAACTCGCGGCCGTCCGCCACCGCATGGCACCGATGGCAGGCCGCTGCCGCCCAAGTATCAGGCGCCTTCAGTCCCATGCTTTTCCCACCAAAAGGCGCATGGCACAGAACCGTCGTTTCCGGGTCACCGCAGCACACGCCCGGGATCCGAAGCGTGCAGAGCTCACCCCGAGCCGCGTCGCGAATCTTCTTGCTGCGGATCGGCTTGCTTTTCGTGATCATCACGCGCTCTCCGGGATTGAGTCAGGGTCTGTCAAATGCACGCCCAGGCCGGCGAAGTGCTGGTACATGGCATCGAGGTACTGCTTCTTCTGTGCCGTGGTCATGCGCCTCGTAACGGGGAGGTCGATCGGCTCCATCATGCAGGCCAGCTTCGACTCGTACGGCAAGCCCTTCACATGATTATCGTAGGCCTCGCGGAACTCATCATCCTCGGTCCGCAGGATCGGCACGCCGAGCACCAGCTTGCAGTAGCCGCGCTTTTCCTCCGCGCTCTCGTCGCCCATCTGCTCGGCGGCCTCCTTGACCCATAGGTGTTGCAGGCGATTCTGCTTCGTCGAGCGCGGCCGCCCCTTGGTGACCGTAACCGTGCACGGCAGTTCCCGGTTACGCAAGAGTGTCACGAGGTTCTGGATGTCGCCCGTGTTTTCGATGACGCGCTGCATGGTCAGAACGGGATATCGTCGTCGAGGTCATCGGCCGGCGGTGCGGCTTTCTGCTGACTGCCATCTTGCTGCCCATCCTTACGCTTGTCGCTGATCTTACCTTTCATAAGCGGGGCCTTCGGATTTTCCGAGTCGTTGCGCCAAAGAGCGATTTCGACCGTCTCGCCTTCCTTGATATCCCGGTGTGCGACGACGCTCCCTTTCGCCGCCGGCGCCTTCGGGTTGTCACTGTCCGCCTTCCAGAGTGCGACCTGGCCGCGGTTGTCATATTCAGTCATGGTTTCCCCTTAGAGTCCTGTCGGATTACGTTGACTTGCTCCTCAACCGTAATGCGAACGTGGTGGCGACCTGTCGTCGCACCTGCTCGCGAATTCCCTTCGGGCACTGATCGAGCCGGCGATTGCGTTCGGCTCGTGTGCCGCCCGCTTCGACCCAGGCCGCTTGGCAGCCGGGATTGTTCACCCATGATTCGTCCATCCATGCCGACTCCCCTGCGGCGCGCTCGGCGCCGGATTGCTCTCTTTGCGCTTCGCCCATGCGATCTGCTGCGACTTGATCCAGTTGCGCGTCGCCTCGTCTGGTTCCTGTTCGGGTGCGTCGTAGACCGGCCACGGCAGTGCACCCATGCGGACCTCGTACTTCTTCACCGCCCAGCCTGCCTTGTATCCCTTCGACCGCGCGTAGTGCTTCAACATGCCAAAGAACTCGGCCTTGTCCGCTTCGCCCCACTGGCGGCGCTCGCGGTCCTTCGCCTTGCGCTCGATCTCAGCCAGTTCCGCGTCGCGTTCCTTGATGGCCTTGCGGTATTCGGCCTTCATCTCGGCGCCGCAATTCGGGCACTCGCCGCGCGCCCGGAAGACCTCTCCGCACTCGCCGCAGGTGAGTTCCTTCGGTTCCTTCGGTTCCTGCGCCTTGCGTTCCTGGATCTTTCCCCTGCCGTCCAGCGACCACGGCTGATCGTCATCCGCGAAGCCGACTTCCTGGATCGCCCCGGCGTGATCGAGCACGAGACAGTCGGTCTTGCCCGGATAGGTGCGCAGACCGCGCCCGACCATTTGCAGGTACTTCGTGATGGATTTGGTCGGGCAGGCGAGGACGATGCAGGACACGGGCGGATAGTCGACGCCGTAGGTATAGACCTGGCAGTTGCACACCACCTGGGTCTCGCCAGATCGCAGGCGCCCATGAATGGCGCGGCGTTCCTCGATGGGCGTCTGCCCGTCGATGTGGTCGGCGGCGATGCCGTGGCGGCGGAACTCATCGCATAGGTGCCTCGAGTGCGCCACGCCCGCGGCGAATACGAACGTCTGCCGGCCGCCGGCCAAGCGCAGCCAGTTCTCGACCACGCCGCCGATCAGCACCGGATCGTCCGTGCGGTCGGCAAGGTCCTTCTGTACGTAATCGCCGCCCTGCACCTTCACGCCTTCTGTGTCGGGCTGCATGCCACTGAAATAGCGCGCCGGGACGAGATAACCCTGCGCGGTGAGTTCGGCCACGCTCGGTCCCTGCACCAGCGCGTCGTAGACCATGCCGAGACCGCGGCCGTCCGTGCGCGCCGGTGTCGCCGTGAGCCCGATCACCACCGCGCCCTGCGCCTTGTAGTGGTCGATGATCGCCTGCGCGGCGCCGCCGATGCCGATGTGCGCCTCGTCCACCATGACGACCGACGCCTTCGGCATGGCGATCTTCTCGCGCTGGACCGCCCGTGCGTGCAGGGTGTCGATGCTCGCCACCTGGATGCTCGGCAGCAGCGACGGCGCCTCGCCGGCCATAAGGATGCCGTACATGAGCGCCAGCGAATCCAGACGCTCGCAGACCTGGTACACCAGTTCCCGGCGCGGCGCGAGGAACAGCACCGGCTGGCAGCGCTCGCGGGCGCGGCGGATGATTTCGCCGGCAATGGCCGTCTTGCCCGAGCCCGTGGGTGCGACCAGCAGCGGCGCGCGGTGGCCGCTGGAAACGATTTCGCGTACATCGTGGATGGCCCGGTGCTGATAATCGCGCAGTTCCGTCATGCCGTACCGCCCTCCCGCGCTTCCTTGAGCACCGCCCGCGCCTTGCGGTATTCCTGCCGGTCCGCGTGCGAGGGTTGCCAGGGCTCGTATTGCCCGTTGCCGGCGTAGCGACCGTCGCGCTGGTTGCCCTCGAAGATCGCGATGACCCAGCGTGCCCACTCGACCTTCCGGGGCGGTGGGCCCTTCGGCTTCTGGCGGCCCCAGTCATCCCAAAGGCCGCGTTGCTTGAGTTCCGCGACAAGCGTGCGGAAGTCGCAGCCGGCGAAGCAGTAGACCAGCGGGCCCCTGTCACCCTCGCTGATTTTGAACTTGCTCTCGTTCTTCTCGCCACACACCGGGCAGGGGCAGCGCCAACTTGCGCCGTAGCGCTTCGCGCCCAACCCCTCGGCAATCCGCTCGGCGGTAATCATCGCGAATATCCGGGTGGATCGGTCAGATATTCACCGCATTTGCATTGCATTGCCGCTCCAATAGTTGACTGACACACTCAGGTATTCCGTATTCTGCCACCTAGATACGTATTGTCTTAAGCCACTTGCCGAGGGTTGAGACGGGTTGCGCAGGCACAGAGACCCCAGCCCGCCGGTGACGGGTTGAGGCCCAGCGCCAAAGCCTTGCCGATGGGATCGACCGGGAGCTTCGACACACGCGGGCAGGATACCCCTCCGCGTTCGCTGGCTCAGGCCGGTATCGGCCCCCCGAGCAGGTCCAGCTTTCGACCTCTGCGGCGGCTTTGCCGGGTTCCACTCTAGCCGCCCTGTACGCGGACGCGGAGCCGTGACGACCGAAGCCGGGACGCTGACACGTCTGCGGCGGATTTGACGGGGGTTGCAAATACTTGACTGAAGCGGTAGGATATTTCCCGTCTGTGTCCGCAAACACAAGACTAGCGCACTATCCCGTGGTGCGCAACCCGCCCCCGCCGATCATGTCGGCGGGGGTTTTTGTTTGGGCGACTCATGCTTGAACCCCTCCCATTGCAATACCCACACCCGCCAGAAGCGCCATATCAGGAGGCTTTCGTCCAGTTGACGCCAGCGGCCCCGTCGTCCGCGCGCAGTTTTCCCCGTGTCGCGGACTGGATCTGGTACTGGCGCAGCAGTGGGGGTATGTCGCTCCACTGCGATACCGCGTGCGGCCTGATCCCCAGGGCCCGCGCGATGGCGGACTGGGACCCGAAATACTTGACGGCGTCTTTCTTTGTCATGGCTCGCACCGTACCGCGCGCCTTCGGGCCTGTCAACTCCATGAAGTGTCAGGCGCTTGACACGGCCGGAACAAGGGTTCAGTATTCACAGCACAGCAACGAGAGCAAGCGGAGAGCTGAAATGACCGCACAGAGCAAGCCAAACCTGTACCAGCGCATTTTGAGTGTGGAGCGGGATGTGCCCTACATCCAGAAGGACGCTACGGTCGAGGCCGGCGCGGGGCGTAGTTACAAGGGCGTCACGCATGACGCAGTAATCGCCAAACTGCGCAAGTCGATGATCGAGCACGGCATCGTGCTGGCCGTGCGCCAGACCTCAGAGCGCGCCATTGATGGCCAGACCATGAAGGGCCACCCGAAGATCCGGTATGAGGCATGGTACGAGATCACGCTCTACAACGCCGACAGTCCGGACGAATACCTGACCTACCCGGTCCACGCGCACGCCGAGGATGGCGGCGACAAGGCCCCGGGCAAGGCCATGAGTTACGCGACCAAGACGGTCCTGCTGAAAGCATTCGCGCTGGAGACAGGAGAGTCGGACGAATCGCGCTACCAGCCCGAGGAGCTCGCCTACCTCACAGCGGAACAGGCGGGCGATCTACGCCAGTTGATGGACGACACCGACACCGAAGAGGCGTCGTTCTGCGGCTGGCTCAAGGTCGACAGCATCGAATTGCTCCCGGCCTCGCGCTATGAGTCCGCCCGCAAGGCGTTGCTCAAGAAGGCCGAGAAGCTGGGCAATACGGAGGCCGCATGAATATCCCGGCGCATCAGGTTCAGGGCTCCGACGCATGGCACGAGTATCGCCGCACCCGGGGCAATGCCTCGGAGGTAGCGGCCCTGCTCGGCGTATCCCCATGGTTCCCGCGCACGCCGCACCAGTTGTGGCAGGTCAAGACGGGGCGCAAGGACGTGTATGAGAACGAAGCCATGCGCCGCGGCTCCAGACTGGAAGCGCCCGCGAGGGCGCACGTCGAGGACCGGATCGGGGATTCATTCTCGCCTGATGTGCATGAGCGCGGCCGATTGTCCGCCTCGCTCGACGGCATCACGCTTGAAGGATCGAAGATCCTTGAGCTCAAGGTCCCTGCCAAGGGGCGCGAGTCGGCAACCTGGCAGCATACCGAGCAGTACCAAACGCCACCCAAAAACTACTGGTGGCAGATCCAGCAGCAACTTCTGTGCGCGGGCGTCGATCGGTGCGTGTTCGCCGTCTGTGAGGCGGACGCCAACGAGAACATCATCGATTGCATCCTCTGCGAAGTCGAAGCGGACGAGAAGGCGCAGCAGGAAATCGTGCACGCATGGGATTGGTTCTTCCCTTATCTCGACCGCGACGAGGAGCCTCCAGCCGATATGGTCGAGCGCAACGATGCCGAATGGCAGGACGCCGCCGAGCGATTCCGTCAGGCCAAGCAACAGGAGGCCGCCGTGAAGGCGGAGGTCGAAGCCGCCCGCAACGCGCTGGTGGAATTGGCCGACGAAGAGCGGGCCCGCGGCGCGGGCGTGAAGGTGCAACGCCTGTGGATCAACGGTTCGATTGACTACAAGGCCGCGATCCCCGAAGGCACGGACCTGGAGCCGTACCGCAAGGCGGGGCGGCATCAGACGCGCGTCGACCTGGAGACGTCGGCATGAACGGCTCATACGTCTACCGCCTGGTCAATGGGGTGCGCACCAGCGAAGGGCGTTCGTGTGCGTGGCATTAGGGGCGGATGCGGTAATGGAGGCGCTGTATGCATGGCTTGACACACACCACTAGTCGCCGCTACAGTCACCACACATTGCCCACGGAGGCGAAAAATGCAGCTAGACAAAGCCGTATCCAGAGTCGTCCGCCAGCGCGGCGGTGTCAGCGCAGTCTGCGAGCAGACCGGCCTGCACCGATCGTACGTCTA
>DATFLL010000092.1:0-22403 GCA_035267785.1 Gammaproteobacteria bacterium
AAGCCGCACAGCGGAAGGGGGCAAAAAAAATCCCCGGCCCGAAGGCCGGGGAGCGCTCGAGAACGGCTTGTTCCGACTCGTCAGGAGACGGGGGCCGCGCTTCGTAAAAACGTTGTTGTTAGAAGATGTGGGTCAGCTGCACAGAGACTCGATTGCCGACACCCGACATCAGGTTGTTGGGATTCGGACCAGGGCCCGGTGACGGGAAGCCCGGCGTCTTGACGTCACGCGTGGCGTAGTCGAGCGTCGCACGGGTGGTCTTGTTGAAGTGATAGTTCACGCCCACCGTCGTCGTCTTCCACTCGGACTCGAAACTCCGACCGGCCACGGGCCCAACAGGCGCGGCACTGCCGTTGGTCAGGCGGTTGTACTGATCGTAGCGCAGATCCAACTCCCAGTTCGTGCCCGGGATGTAGTACCCGCCCTCGACATACCAGCCATGCGCCTTGGCATCGGCGCCGTCGGCACCGGGTGCGCTGGTCCCGTTCTGGTCGAAGCTCGGCTTGTCCGGGCCCAGAAAGATCATGCCCTTGCCCTTCATGTACTCCGCGGTAAAACGGAAGGGCATCTTCTGATACGACACACCCAGGCCGCTGCGGCGCCGATCGTGCGTCTTCGGGTTGTACACCCCGTCGGCCGTGGTATCGAGCTCGCGCTTGCCCCACTGACCCCAGACGAAGAACTTCACGCCCTCGCGGAACGGGCCCTTGCCGGCGCCGAACAGCTTCTCCGACGACCAGTAGGCGTAGGTATCCTTGTGGTTGTCGTTGTCGCTGAAGTTCAGGCCGTTGCCGTTGCCGACCATCAGGGCGTAGGTGTGCTCCCAGCTGCCGGTGCGGAACCAGTCGAAGACCTGGATGCCCGTGTCGCGGAAGGCGGCCACGGAGTTCTTGAACCCGTTCATGTTCTCACCGGGCACCGCGCCGTGAGCCGGTGCGAACAGGTTCTGATTGTCAGCACCGTTCGGGTTAGGCAGTCGCTCGAGCAACAGCTGGTTAGTGACCTCGGTGAAGTTGATATAGGGGAACAGCGGGATGCCCTGCAGTGCCTCCTCGGCGCCCGGGGTCTTGAACAGACCGACGCGGATGCGCGCGCCCGGGATCCGGTTTACCGTGATGCTGGCATCGGAAATCTTGGCAAAGGCGTTACCCGGCTGGGTAATCGCATTGTTGCCGAACTCGGCCAGGATAAAGTAGTTGATGCTGCTGTCCAGCGGGAACCCCTCGCCGCGTACGCCGATACGGGCACGATTGACGTTGAACGCCGACTGCGAGGTCAGGTTCGGGCCAATCATGTCGGGCGGAATGACCTGGCCGGTGCAGGGGGGATATTTGCAGGCGTCACTGCTGTCGATCTGGTACTGGGCCTGGATGAAGCCCCAGACCTTGGCACGCGGAGCCGAATCGGCAGGCTCGGTACCCTGCAGCTTGATCCAGTTGATGGCGTAAGCGGGCATGGCAATGCCCCCCAGTGCCGCGGCGGCGGCCGCGGACAAAACCAATTTCTTGAAACTGCGTTTCATTCTTATAACCTCCCCAGGTGTCTTGGGTGATTGTCTTTCGTTATTCGTTCTTCAGGCCCGCTCAGGGCTTGACCAGGGTGTAGCCCTGCTTGACCAAGTCGATGATGCGCACCACGCCGGCCGAGACCTTCACGGCGTGCGAATTGAGCACCGGGGCGTGACCGAGCTTCTTGGTGAAGGCGTGAATCGTATTTTCGCAGGCGCTGAAGCGCACACCGGCGCCGGCCAGGCTGGCGATACGGTTGCCGTTGGAGTTGTTCTTCATCAGCAGACGCAGACCGGGGCCGAAGGCTACGATCTCCACCGAGACACGATCCGGGCCGTAGTGGTTCAGAATGTTGTGGGCCACGTTGAGGACCAGGGTCTGCTTGAACGGGTTGGGGTCGCTGATCTGCAGCACGACCTTCGCCTCGGCGAACGGTTTGTCGGCGGCCACCGCCGGCGCACTGAAGGCGCTAAACATCAGGCCTACGGCGGCCAACAGCGCGAGAACTTTCGCTGGCATCGCTTTCATTGTTATTCCTCCACTCCCTAACTTTATTTAGTAGTACACGCTGCACGCCACCGGAGCCGATGAACGCACAAACGGTCCGTCTAACGGGATCTACCCGTTCGCGGATTGGTATTAGAGACGCGCCAGCGTCGGGAATTATTCCGAACGGTCTGATATTTAACGTATTAGAAATTACTAATGAGGCAGGAAAAGCACGACGCGCGACGTGCGCACGGACAGGCGCGCACATCACAATTCAGGAGGTTAGCGCGGCCCATTCGGAATATTTTTCCCCGTACACCCGTCTAGGTTATAGTCGCTCATGCAGATTTCCCCAGAACGATAATGACTACAAAAGACAATCACCATGAATCCGCTGAACGTGTTTGGCCGGAACAAGGAGTTCCGCCTCAAGCTGCAGGATAGCCGCCCGAGACTTTATCGACTGGCCTACGCCTGGAGCCATGATCCGGTGCTGGCCGATGACCTGGTCCAGGAGACGCTGGCCAAGGCCCTGAAGAGTGCCTCGCAGCTGCGAAATCGTGACGCACTGGACAGCTGGCTGTTCGGGATACTGGCAAATTGTTGGCGCGATCACTTCCGTGCGCGCCGGGAGATGGACAACATCGACGACTACGTGTTGACCAACAACGTAACGCCCGAAACCGAGCACGAGCAGCAGCACATCACCGACCGGGTACGCAGCGCGGTAGGGGGGCTCCCCGAAGGTCAACGCCAGGTCCTGACGCTGGTCGACCTGGAAGGCTTCACCTATGCCGAGGTTGCAGACGTACTGATGATACCCATCGGCACCGTAATGAGCCGGCTTTGCCGCGCGCGCAAGACACTCGCGGAGAGGCTCTTCGAGTTCGAGCCGCAGCGGACGGCGACCAACTTCAGTATCAGGAGGGTCGTATGAGCGCCAAGGAAAAATTCTCGGACGAATTCATCAACGCCTTTCTCGACGGCCAGCTCGATGCCGATGAGCGCAGCCGGCTGCTCGACGAGGTCCGGCGCGATCCGGCGCTCAGCGGTCGCGTGTGCGAGCTGCAAAAGGTCCGCGAGATGGTCCAGCTCGCCTATCACAATGTCGCGGTCCCGCAGCGCTATCGCCAGCCGGCCCCGGTGTTCTCCACACGCTACGCCAAGGCACTGGCGGCGAGCATGCTGCTGGCCCTCGGCGTGCTGGTCGGCTGGTTCACCAACGCGGCGGTCGATCAACCGAACAGCCTGCTCGAAATGGCGCGTACGGTCCAGACTCCGCCCGGTGCTCACGGCAAGGTCTGGCACGTCATGCTGCACGTCAGCACGGCGGACCCGGTGCGCCTGAACACCCTGCTCGACGAAACCGATCACCTGCTGCGCTACTCCGCCCACTCCACGCAGAAGGTGCGCGTGGAGGTGCTGACCAACGGCAACGGTCTGGAGCTGCTGAGCGCCGACAACTCGCCCTACGCAAGCCGCATACGTCAAATGCAGCGCGAATACGGCAATCTGACGTTCCTGGCCTGTCACAAGGCGCTGCAGCGTCTCAAGCACGACAAGGGCATCAATCTGGATTTGGTCAAGGGTGCCAAGGTGGTCCCCTCGGCCATGGGCGAGATCATCAAGCGCCAGCGCGAGGGCTGGACCTATATCCATATCTGAAACGCCATCCACGGCTGAGCCGCAGCGACCGCGGCAACCAAAAAGGGCATCCTCATGGATGCCCTTTTCGATCTGCCCCCCGGCGGCCGGAAAAAGAGAAGCGGCAAAATGCCGCTTTGAATCGATAATGCTTTGGTTGTCGTTCTTGTTCGGCTGATGAGCCTGCGGTCCGGACTCATCCTGGGTACGCATTCTACCGGCGCCAATAGATTGACGTCAACCCATTGTTTATATTTCATTTTTTTATAATATTCGCACATCATCGAGCGTATGTGTGAAATGCACCGACAGGCAGGCAAATGTGCCTTGGTGGGCATTTCCTGGTAACATCAACGGGTTCTGTCGAATACGGGCCGCCAACGCACCGAAGCTTAACCAGGGATGCCGCCGGACCGTTTCGATGCCCGAACCCTGCCACCGACCCGGGGTGGCGCGCAGGTGGCATCGCCTGCGGTGGTCCAATACACACAATAAGCAGGTATGCTTTACCGACGACTCCGACACACCCGACGCCGACTCCTGTCGCTGCGTCACTGGCGAACCCGTATCGTATTCTGGGGCGGTTCGCTGCTTGTCGGGGCCATTTCCGCGGGGTTTGCCGAAATCGCCAGTGTAGCGGACGACAGCTTTCATTCACTGTCGTCCTCGCATCGATACCTGACCCTGGCGATTCCGCCCATCGGACTCGCCCTGGTTGCCTGGCTGACCTTCCGCTTCTGGCCGGACGCGGGCGGCAGCGGCATCCCACAGGCCATCGCCGCGCTGGGCATCCGCAAAGAGCGCGCCCGGCGCCAGATTCTTTCGATGCGCATCGCCGTGGGCAAGATCATCCTGACCATCCTCGGGCTGGCCAGCGGCGCCTCCATCGGCCGCGAGGGGCCCACGGTCCACATCGGCGCCTCCATCATGACCTCGCTGGGCCGCCTGGCGCGCTTTCCGCCGCAGGCCTTGGAACGGGGCCTCATCCTGGCCGGCGGCGCGGGCGGCATCTCGGCGGCCTTCAACACCCCGCTCGCCGGTATCCTGTTCGCCATTGAGGAAATGAGCCGCTCCTTCGAGGAACGCACCAACGGCACCATCCTCATCATGGTGCTGCTCTCGGGTATCACGGCCGTCGCCATCCTCGGCGACTATAGTTATTTCGGCTCCACGGACGCCTGGCTGTCCGCGCCCGGCGACTGGTTGGCCGTGCCCGTATGCGGCGTGGTCGGCGGGGTGCTCGGGGGGCTGTTCAGCAGTGCCATCGTCTACGGCAGCCAGCGCATCGCGCCGTTCGCCAAACGCCACCCGGTGTGGTTGGCGGTCATCTGCGGCGCGGCCATCTCGTTGCTGGGATTGATCTCGGGCGGCCTGACCTACGGGACGGGCTATCACGAAGCCTCGAGCGTGGTCAGCGGCAGCGCTTCGCTGCCCACCGGTTTTGGCATCCTGAAGATGCTCGCCACCATCGCCTCGTACCTGAGCGGCATACCGGGCGGCATCTTCGCCCCGGCCTTGGCGACGGGCGCCGCCCTGGGAGCCGACCTGGCGCCCTTGTTCCACAGTACGCCGGCCGGCGCGATCGTCCTGCTGGGGATGGTGGCTTATTTCGCGGGCGTCGTGCAGACGCCCATGACCGCCTTCGTCATCGTCATGGAGATGACCTCCAATCAGGACATGCTGCTGCCTCTCATGGCGACCTCGCTGGTGGCGTTCTCGGTCTCGCGCCTCATCTGCCACGAGCCGATCTATCATTCACTGTCGCGGGCCTTTCTGGTGCGCGGCAACTCCGAGGCCGCCAAGGGGGCGACGACCACCAATCAACGCCGGACGCCGGAGGCGAACCAGGCCCCAGCAGTCCCCGACAGCGAATCCGAAAAGGCCCCGGTCGAGTAACTGCCGGCCGGGCTGAACCACGGGCCCGCAGCGCGGTCCATAGCTCTGGAATCCATAGCCAGGGTCGCCCGCCGGGCGAAAACACGATGAAAACGAGTATGAAACGCAAAGACATCATTATCGTTGGCGTGGTCGTAGTGCTTGTCGCCGCGCTGGCCTATTTGTGGCTCAGCCCGACCGGCCTGCAGCGCGCCCCGAACATCGCCCTGCAAACCATCACCGGCAAGCAGCTCGACCTGCAGAACCTGCGCGGCCGGCCGGTGCTGATCAATTTCTGGGCAACCAGCTGCCCCGGGTGCGTGAAGGAAATGCCCGAGCTCGCCGCCCTGTACCGCGACCTCTCGCCCAAGGGCCTGGAGATCATCGGCGTGGCCATGTCCTACGATCCGCCCAACCAGGTCATGGAAATGAGCAAGGAGCGCAAGATCCCCTACCCCATCGCGTTGGACCTCAAAGGCCAGGCGGCACAGGCCTTCGGCGGCGTGCAGCTGACCCCGACCTCGTTCCTGAGCGCCCCCGACGGGCGCATCGTCAAACAGAAGATCGGCGAGGTCGACATCGATGCCCTGCGGCGTCAAATCGAAGCCATGCTCCCGAAGGCGTAGAAGTCGGCAGCCGTCAGTTCGCAGTCGTCAGAAAGAAATTCGTCGTGAGGGGTGAGGGGTTAGGTGTGAGGGGTAAAAGGCAAAGACTCGTAGCGCAAGCGCTGAACAATCAGAATCCTATGGCCATGAACGATTATCGGCACAGAAGGTTTTCCGCCGCACCCCTAACCCATCACCCCTCACGTGGCAGAGCTCTCGCTCTTTCTGCCAACTGCGAACTGACGACTGCCAACTTTCAATGCTGCCAACTGCCAACTTAGCGCCATGCTTTGGGTCAAAGCCTTTCATATCATCTTCGTCGTCTCCTGGTTCGCAGGGCTGTTCTATCTGCCGCGCATCTTCGTCAATCACGCCATGGCGACCGATAGCTCGGAGATCGCGCGCCTGAAACTCATGGAGCGCAAGCTGTATCGGTTCATGACGCCGCTCGGCGTGCTCGCATTGGTCTTCGGTGTGTGGCTGTGGCTGGGCTACGGCATTACCGGCGGATGGCTGCACGCCAAGCTGGCCCTGGTCGCGGTCCTCATCGCCTACCACCTGTACTGCGGGCACCTCACGCGCGTCTTCGCCGAGGACCGCAACCGGCGCGGCCATGTGTTCTATCGCTGGTTCAACGAGCTGCCGGTGCTGCTGCTCACCGCCATCGTCATCCTCGCCGTCGTCAAACCCTTCTGACTGACCGCGGTGGTCGGCGGGCTATTGCACCCGTCGCAGCCGCGTTATAGCGTGTCGGCTCCAACAACGACAAGCGGGACGACCCGATGGATGTACGCGAAGACCTGGTGCGCCACTATCGCTGGCTGCGCCAGTACGGATGCAACGACTCGCACAGCGGCAATGCCTCCGTGCGCGAGGGCGATACGATCTGGGTGACCCCCACCGGCGCCTGCGCCGATACGCTCGCGCCCGACGAGCTGGTGGCCTGCGCACTCGACGGCGAATGCGGTGAAGGGGCCTCGCTGGACGCCCCGCTGCATCTGGCCGTCTATCGGCGCAACCCGAACGCAAACGCCCTGCTGCACAGCCATGGCCCCTATTCAGTGGCGCTGACCATGGGCAACGGCGATTTCGTCCCCCCCGATTTCGAGGGCCAGTACTATTTCACGTGTGTGCCGGTGCTCGATATCGATTACGAGGACTATCTGGCCGAGTCACCCGGACGGGTGGCCCAAGCCCTGGCGGAAAACCGGATCGTGGTAGTGCGCGGTCACGGCGTATACGCCGCAGGCGAGACCGTCGACCGGGCCTACAAGTGGACCAATTCGCTGGAGCTCTCGGCCAAAACAGCATTCATCGCAGGACAGGCGGGGACCCTGCGCTGAGCGCGCGGCGCGAGTGACCGACGGCCAATCAACCCGGGGAAGGTGGTGCCGTCTCGCCCGCACCCGCACCGCCGCCTTCAGCGGCCTGCAGACGCTTGAGCTCGGTGATGATCTCCGCGGCATGTTGTTTGGGCGCGACGTCGCGATAGACCTTGGCGATGCGCCCCTCGGGGTCGATGATGAAGGTATGGCGCCTGGCCATGGCGAGGGGACCGAGCTTGAACAGGCTGCCGTATGCCGCCACGGTCTTGCCGTCGGGATCGCTGAGCAGGGTGAAGGGCAGGTGGTATTTCGCGCTGAAGGCACGATGCGAGGCGGCATCGTCCAGGCTCACGCCCACCACCCTCGCGCCCAGGGCCTGCAGCGCGGCGATGTCGTCGCGAAAATGACAGGCCTCGGTGGTACAGCCCGGCGTGTCGTCCTTGGGATAGAAATACAGCACCAGCCACTGACCCCGGTAGTCCGACAGCTGGTGCACCTTTCCCTCGGCGTCGGCGAGCCGGAAGTCGGGCGCGCGGTCGCCTGCCTGCAGCGCATTGTTCGAATCTGCAGCGGCGCGCTCGCGCGGCCACAGGGCCCACGCCGCTACCGCGATGCCCAGAACCAGCGCGATCAATACAGTGGTCACCAACATACGCATGACGCCCTCCGGTGTCGCACGCACCGCGCTCGGCTGCGCGCTATGGGTTCAAGTCCGGCCCCCGGCCTCAGATCTCGATCATCTCGAAATCGTCCTTCGACGCGCCGCATTCCGGACAGACCCAGTTGACGGGTATCTCGCTCCATGGTGTGCCTGGGGGGATACCCTCTTCGGGTAATCCACGCTCTTCCTCGTATACGAACCCACAGACGACACACATGTAAGACTTCATTCTTCAACCTGTTGACGTTGACCACCGGGCGGCCCCGACAGAGTCCAGGAGAGCCGCGCCGACAATCGATGCTACAATTGCGGCGACCGCATGCTGGCTGAGCCGCACCCGCTCCAAATGAGTATGCAGGGGAACATTCCAGAAACACGCCGCCATGACAGACACGCAGTATAACATCCCGGTCGTGATGGTCTTCTCCGGACTCGATCCCACCGGCGGGGCCGGCCTGCAGGCCGACATCGAGGCCGTCGCAAGCATGGGCTGCCACACGGCGCCGCTGACCACCGCGCTCACCGTCCAGGACTCGTGCAACGTCCACCAAGTCAGCCCGGTCGACGGCCTGCTCGTGGCCGAACAGGCCAGGGCCGTGCTGGAGGACATGCCGGTACACGCCTTCAAGATCGGTCTGCTGGGCAGCGTCGAAGTCATCGAGGCCATCCACGGCGTGGTCATCGACTACCCGGACATCCCGCTGGTGCTCGATCCCGTGCTGGCAGCCGGCGGCGGTCGGGAGCTGGCGAACGATGACATTGTCGATGCGTTGCGCACCCTGCTCCTGCCCGAGACCACGGTGCTCACACCCAACGGTAACGAGGCGCGCGCACTGGCCCCCGGTGCGGACACCCTCGATGCCTGCGCCCAGGAGCTGCTGTCGCAGGGCTGCGAATTCGTGCTGGTCACCGGCACACACGAAAACACGACCGAGGTCGAAAACCGGCTGTACGCCAACCGCCGATGCCTGGAGACCTACACCTGGGAGCGCCTGCCGCAAACCTATCACGGCTCGGGCTGCACCCTGGCCAGCGCCATCGCGGGTCTGCTGGCCCAGGGGCTGGAGCCGATGACCGCCATCCACGAGGCCCAGGAATACACCTGGGAGGCGCTGCAGCAGGGCTTTCGCCTCGGCATGTGCCAGTCCACGCCCAACCGCCTGTTCTGGGCACGTGGGGAGGAGGACGGCGAGGCGTGAGCGAGCGGGTACTGCGCGGGCTGTACGCGATCACCGATCCCCGTCTCACCCCGGAGCCGACCCTGTGCGATCAGGTCGCCGCGGCCATTACCGGCGGCGCAAGACTGATCCAGTACCGCCACAAAGAGGCCGACGCCGACACACGCCGCCGCGAGGCCGAGGCACTGCTCGTCCTGTGCCGCGTCCGCGGCGTGCCGCTCATCGTCAACGACGACATCGCCCTGGCCCAGGCGATCGGTGCCGACGGCGTGCATCTGGGACGCGAGGACGCCGACCTGCAGGCGGCCCGCCGCACATTGGGCGAGGACGCGCTCATCGGCGTGTCCTGCTACAACGAGCTCGATCGGGCGCGCCGTGCCTGCGCCAACGGCGCCGACTACGTCGCCTTCGGCCGCTTTTTCCCCTCGCGTACCAAGCCCGAGGCGATTCAGGCCGAGCCCGCGCTGCTCACTCGGGCCAAGGCCGAGCTCGACCGGCCCGTGGTTGCGATCGGCGGCATCACACCGGACAATGGCGCACCATTGATCGCCGCCGGCGCCGATATGCTCGCCGTCATCGACGGCCTGTTCGGCCAAAGCGACGTGGAGGCCGCGGCGCGCGAATTCGCACGGCTCTTCGAATAAGACCAAGTTGACAGACGTCAGTCGGCAGTTTGCAGCAAGATCGCGAACGCCTTGATTTGAGTTGACCGGCTGCCAACGCCTAACTTCGACGCTCTTTTGTCTTTCTGACGACTGCCAACTGATAACTGCCAACTTCCGAAGGAACTGCAATGACTTCTTCCCACGATCTGTTCGAACAGGCCCAACGCCACATACCCGGCGGGGTGAATTCGCCGGTGCGTGCCTTCCGCGGCGTGGGCGGCGAGCCGGTGTTCTTCAAACGCGGCGAAGGCGCCTACCTGTATTCGGAGTCGGACAAACGCTACATCGACTACGTCAACTCCTGGGGACCGGCCATCGTGGGACACGCCCACCCCGACGTGATTCGCGCCGTGCAGGAGACCGCCGCGCGCGGCCTGGGCTTTGGCGCGCCGTCCGTGCTGGAGACGCAGATGGCCGATCGCCTCTGCGAGCTCGTGCCGTCGATGGACCTGGTACGCATGGTCAACTCCGGCACGGAGGCCACCATGAGCGCCATCCGCCTGGCGCGCGGCTTCACAGGCCGCGACAAGATCGTCAAGTTCGAGGGCTGCTATCACGGCCATTCGGACTCGCTGCTGGTCAAGGCGGGTTCGGGCGCGTTGACGCTGGGCGTGCCGAGCTCGCCGGGCGTGCCCGCGGCCCTGGCCGAGCACACCCTGACCCTGCCCTACAACGACCTGGAAGCCGTGCGCGAGGCCTTCGGCCACGTCGGCGGGCAGGTCGCCTGCATCATCGTCGAACCGGTGGCCGGCAATATGAACTGCGTTCCGCCGGTGCCGGGCTTCCTGGAAGGGCTGCGCGAGCTGTGCGACGAGTACGGTAGCGTGCTGATCTTCGACGAGGTCATGACCGGCTTTCGCGTGGCCCTCGGCGGCGCCCAGGCGCACTACGGGGTCACACCCGACCTGACCACGCTGGGCAAGGTCGTCGGCGGCGGCATGCCCGTCGGCGCCTTCGGCGGGCGGCGTGAGGTCATGGAGCAGATCTCCCCCCTCGGGCCCGTGTACCAGGCCGGTACCCTCTCGGGCAATCCCGTCGCCATGGCGGCGGGGCTGGCCACGCTGGACATCATCAGCCAGCCCGGCTTCCACCACCGGCTCGCGGCGAGCACGGCCCGACTGGTCGAAGGCATTTTGGCCAAGGCCGAGGCGGCCGGCATACCGATGACCGCCAACCACGTGGGCGGCATGATGGGCCTGTTCTTCTCGACGGAAGACAAGATCACCAACTTCGCCCAGGTCACCGCCTGCGACGTCGACCGCTTCCGCCTGTTCTTCCACGGCATGCTGGAGCGGGGCGTTTACCTCGCACCCTCGGCCTTCGAGGCGGGGTTTGTCTCCGGCGCCCACGGCGAGGCGGACATCGACACCACCGTAAACGCCGCCGGGGAGGTTCTCGCGGAGCTGCCCGCCTCGTCGGGGCCCGACATGGACGGCGGCTGAGGCCCCCTATGCGCCGCCTGCCGGCGACCGTCGTCGTCCTGGGGCTGGTCAGCCTGCTCAACGACGTCGCCAGCGACATGATCGCCCCGCTGCTGCCCCTGTTCCTGGCCTCCGCGCTGGGAGCGGGGCCCGCCGCCATCGGACTCATCGAGGGCGTGGCCGAGGCGACTTCCAGCCTGCTCAAGCTCTGGTCGGGCCGCCTGGGCGACCGCGGCATCGGCCACAAGCGCCTGGCCGTCTCGGGCTACACGCTGTCCAACGCCCTGCGCCCGCTCATCGGTCTGGCGGCCAGCTGGCCCATCGTGCTGGTGCTGCGCTTCGGCGATCGCGTCGGCAAGGGCCTGCGCACCTCGCCGCGCGATGCCCTGCTGGCCCTGTCCGTGCCCGAGACGATCCGCGGCCGCGCCTTCGGCCTGCACCGCAGCATGGACCATGCCGGGGCGATGCTGGGGCCGCTCGTTGCCAGCGCCCTGCTCGCCTGGGGACTGGGTATGCGCGAGGTGTTTCTGGCCTCGGTCATTCCCGGCGTGCTCGCCGTTGCGGTGCTGATCGCGGGCGTGCGCGAAGTGCGCCAGCCGGCCCCACAGACCCCGGCGCCCCTGCGCTGGTCACGCCTGCCGGCCCGGCTGCGCGGGCTGGTCCTCGCCGCCGGCGGCCTCTCCCTGGCCGCCGTGCCCGACGCCTTTCTGGTCCTGTGGCTGAGCCGGGACGGCGTCTCGGTGCATTGGATCCCGCTGCTCTGGGCCCTGGCCCACGGGGTCAAATCGCTGGTAGCGCTGCCGGCCGGGCGCCTGTCGGATCGCCTCGGGCGCCTGCCGGTCCTGCTCGGCGGCTGGAGCCTGCGGGCCGGCCTGCTCGCGCTCATGCCCTGGTTCGTCGGGAATACGCCGGCGGTGGTCGCACTGTTCTTGTTCTATGCCGCGGCGGCGGCCAGCACCGAGGGCGCCGAGCGCGCCCTGATCGGCGATGCGGCCGACCCGTCGAGTCGCGGCACGGCCTTCGGCATTTATCACATGCTGGTCGGACTGCTGGCGCTGCCGGGTGCCCTATGGTTCGGCGCGGTGTGGGAGTCGATTAATATGGAAACGGCCTTCCTGGTCTCGGCGGGCCTGACGCTGCTCGCCGCGCTGTTCCTCGCCCGCCAGGGCCGGCGCGCCAGCGAGACGCCGCCCTCAGCTTGAGCAGCCCGCCTCGAGGCGCTCGGCCAGGCGGTTCGGCGCGAGCTCGGTAAAGGCAGCGCCGAGCAAGACGGACAGGGCGCGTCGCTCGCCGGTCGAATCGACCCCCGCCACGGCGAGATAGGCGCACAAGTTGGCAATCGCCGCGACGCAGCGGACCTCGGCGTCGTCCTGCTCGACGCCGGCCTTGTCGGCCATGGCCACCGCGCGCTCGAGCATCAATTGCTCCAGGCGCTCGGCATCCAGCTCGCAGTCAGCCACGGCGCGGCGCAGCGCGGCGATGGGATCGGCGTTGGCGCTGGCATCCGCCGGCAGCATCCCCTTGAGGCGCCGGCGCACCTCGCGCAGCGGACTGACCACCTGACCCTGCCACACGGCCACCTGCGCGCACAGATCCCGCCAGGCGGGCTGTCCCAGAGCGCCGCGGCCGCTGGCACCGAGCCAGCAGGCGAGCAGGAGCAGGTTCACGTCCAGGCCGTGGCGATCCTGCAGACCGAGACAGGCGGCGGCCACCTCCGGCCGGCCGTACACGGCGAGCGAAAAATCCCAAAACGCGCTCGGCTCCATTACGCCCCCGTCGCGTACGGGTCTGCGCCGGCTCGCCCGCCCCGCCCCCGATCGACCGGCACCGTTCGCTGTGCGTCGCACGGCCATCAGCGCGGGCTATAATCCGGCGTCATGGAAGCCGCCCTGCATTCGCTGCTCGACTGGATCGCCGCACACGGCACCTGGGCGGGCGTCATCGTTTTTCTCATCGCGTTGTCCGAATCGCTCGCCGTCATCGGTGTCCTGGTCCCGGGCGTGTTGTTCATGTTCGGCATCGGCGCGTTAATCGCCACCGGGCATTTGTCGTTCTGGCCAACCATGGCCTGGGCGGTGGCCGGTGCCATCGCAGGCGACGGACTGAGCTTCTGGCTCGGACGTCATTATCACCAACGCCTGCGCGTCATTTGGCCATTCAACCGTTATCCGCAGTTGCTGGCCCGCGGCGTCGATTTCTTCTATCGCCACGGCGGCAAGGGGATCGTGCTCGGTCGGTTCATCGGCCCCTTGCGCGCCATCATACCAGCGGTCGCGGGCATGCTGGACATGCCCGTGCGGCGCTTCGCGATCGCCAATGTCATCTCGGCGCTGTTCTGGGCGCCGCTGTACCTGCTCCCCGGTATCGCCTTCGGCGCCTCGCTCGCCCTGGCCTCGGAGGTCGCCCTGCGCCTGTCGGTATTTCTGCTATTGGTGCTTGCCGTGGCGTGGTTCAGCATCTGGCTGCTGCGCCGAATCTACGCGCTGCTCGCGCCGCGCACCAATGTGATGATCTTTCGGGCCCTGCGCTGGAGCAGCGCCCACCCCCGCCTGGGCAATATCCCGGCCGCCCTGCTCGACCCCGACCGCCCGGAGCTGCGCGGCCTGACGCTGCTCGCCCTCATCCTGATACTCGCGGCCCTCGGCTTTGCCGGCGTGCTGCGCCTGGCCTACGGCGGACCGATACTGGGCAACCTGGACGCACTGGTGCTCAACCGCCTCGCCGAGCTGCATACCCCGTTGGCTAACCAATTGATGGTCGCCCTGTCGGGGCTGGGCAGCGCCCCCGTGCTGGGCGCCGTGTTCGCGCTGGTTCTGGGATGGTTGTGCTGGCAGCGGCATTGGCACGGCGCGGTGCACTGGTTCGCGGCAGCGGCCCTGCCCGCGCTGCTCATCGAGCTGCTGCGCTGGTTATTGCCGGCCAACGCAGTCGCGCTCGGCCTCGTGCCCGCCACGCACGCGGCGCTGGCCCAGCCCGAGGCTCACGTCACCTTGAGTTTGGCCGTCTACGGCTTTCTGGCCGTGCTGGTGGTGCGCGAGCTGCCGGTGCGCTGGCATCCGCTGGTCTATACCGTCGCGGGCCTTCTGGTCACGGTCATCGCCTTCGCGCGGCTGTATCTGGGCGTGCACTGGCTGTCCGACGTGCTCGGCGGTCTGAGCGTCGGCCTGGCGTGGGTGGCCCTGCTCGGCATCGCCTACCGACGCCACCCCTCCGCCGCCCTGCCCGCACGCGGGCTGCTGCTGGTCTCGGTGCTGGGGATCGCCGGCGCGGCGGTGCTGTACGGAACCCTGCGCCTGCCCGCCGAGCTGCGCGCATTGGCCCCGCCGGCGGCGACGCAAACCATGAGCGAAGCCGACTGGTGGCGCCGCGGCTGGCGCGAGCTGCCGGCGCTGCGCGGGGACCTGCGCGGTCGCCACCGCCACCCCCTCACCATTCAGTGGGCCGCACCGCGCGCGGCCATCGTCAGCCGGCTCGAGGCCCACGGCTGGTACCGCCCGTCATCGCCGACACCGCGCAACCTGCTGCAGTGGTTTCGCGCCCAGCCCGGCATCGACGAGCTGCCGGTGCTGCCGCAGGTACACGACGGCGCCTACGAGTCCATCCTGCTGGTGCGCCGTGCCGGCCCGCGTGGGGCGATGCAGAGTCGGCTGCTGGTCCTGCGCCTGTGGCACTCACCGTTGCGAGTCGCGCGCGACCGCGGGACCGAAGCACAACCCGCGGTACCGGTGTGGATCGGCAACGTCTCCTACCTGCATCCGGTGCACATGGTTGGGCTCACCGTACTCGAGAGCGATGTCCTGTTCGCCCAACCGCTGCGCACGCTGCAGGCCGAACTCGGGGACCTGCCGCACGTGCTGCGCCGGCGGGCGCCTTTCGCAACCGAAGCGATCGGCACCACACCCGGCGCTGACTGGACCGGGCAGGTGTTATTGATAAAGCAGTAGGCAGCTATCAGTCGGCAGTTGGCAGTTGGCAGCAAGACAAAGCCGCCTTTCTCTTTCTGCAGACTGCCAACTGCCAACTGATAACTCCGCCCCGGCGAGTTGCGAGGGGAAGAATAGGACTGCTTGCCGAGGGCTTGGGTGTGCGGCGTATAGTCCCCAGTCCTGAGCACCGAGTCCTTCTCGCTGCCAACTGCCAACTGTTGACGGCCACTTCTCTGACCGCCTCACGCCTCACACCTCACACCTCACGTCTTGTCAGTCCTCGGACCACAGATCCATGTCGTCGAGCACGGCGCGCAGTCGGTCCAGCCGCTCCAGCGGGTCCTCGAGCTGCAGAAAATACTGCTTTTGCGACAGACGCAGCGGCAGCAGCTCGACCAGCCGCCCGCCGACCCAGGACGCCTCATCGAAGCGCATGGGCATCGTCGTGTACGGCGCATCCAGCTGATGAATGATCGAATGCAGCAGATCGGCGAGGGGCTGGAACTGGTGGGGCAGCGGGACCGACGGCTCGTTGGGAATGGTCTCGACTTCGGCCAGAATCAACTGCGAGCGCTCGACCGAGCGCGACACGATCCGGAACCGTTCGACGCCGCGCACGGTGATGCCCAGCAGGCCGTCTGGACGCCGGTGCCAATAGGTTATATTGCTCAGCGTGCCAATGTCATACGTTTTGGCCGCGGCGCCGACCTCGGCCCCATCTTCGATCAGGCAGATACCGATACCCGTGTTGGTCTTCAGACAGCGGCTGACCATATCGAGATACCGCGGCTCGAAGATACGCAGCGGCAAGGGTCCGTCGGGGAACAGGACCGTGTTCAGCGGAAACAAAGGGACGGTCTGGCGCGTCACGGTCGCAAGAGTCTGGTTGACGAACAACAATGGTCGAGGCACATGGCGGCCGTCCGATGGTCTTGATTACTCAGTCAATGTAGCAGCCGAGGTAGACACTCACCAACTGGCAGGATGGGCGCTACGGCTGACGGGGCGATTCATCCGCACCCCAACGCGGCGTCAGGGCCTGGTCGATATCCAGGTGGTCGAGTACACGGGCAACGATGAAGTCGACCAACTCGTCGACACGCTGGGGTTTGTTGTAGAAACCGGGATTGGCCGGCAGGATGGTCACCCCCGCCCGCGCCAGCTTGAGCATGTTCTCCAGGTGGATTGCGGAAAACGGCGTCTCGCGCACGACCAGGATAAGCCGACGCTGTTCCTTGAGCGTGACATCCGCGGCGCGCTCGATCAGGCTTTTCGACGCGCCGCAGGCTATCGCCGACAGCGTCGCCGTCGTGCAGGGACACACCACCATGGCCCGGGCGACACTCGAGCCGCTGGCCACGGGCGCGGTCCACTGTTCGCGGCCGAACACCTGCAGCTGCCCGTCGCCGGCGCCGTAGCGCTCGGCGAAAAACGCCTGCATGTCTGCCGGACGACCGGGGATCTTGAGATCGGTTTCCGTCGCCAACACCAGCTGGGCCGGCTGCGAGACCAGCAGATAGACACGCCGCCCGGCCTCGAGCAGGCATTGCAGCAGGCGCAACCCATAGGCCGCCCCCGACGCACCGGTCATGGCGAGTGTCACGGTGTCGCGGCGGAGATCGGCAGTGTCGGTCACGACCCCGTCGCCCCCTCGGCCCTGCCCGCTGCCGCCCGCGTCTCGAGCGCATCCAGCAGACGTGCGTGGATATCCTCGAAGCCGCCGTTGCTCATGATCAGGACGTGATCGCCCGGGCGCGCCGCCGCGGCGACCGTCTCGACGATGGCACCGACGTCGTCGAAGACTTGAACCCGGTTACCCAGTGACGCCAGGGCCGCCTTCAGGTCCCAGTCGAGGTCGGCCGGGCGGAACACGAAGACCTCATCGGCATCCTCGAGCGAGCCCGCAAGGCTATCCCGGTGTACGCCCAGGCGCATCGTGTTGGAGCGCGGCTCCAGCACGGCCAGGATGCGCGCCCCGCCGACCCGCCCGCGCAGACCGGCAAGGGTGGAGCGAATCGCGGTGGGATGATGGGCGAAGTCGTCATAAACGACGATGTCGTCGACTGCGCCGCGCACCTGCAAACGGCGCTTGACGTTGCGAAAGCCCGCCAGCGCCTCGATCGCCTGATTCGGCGGCACGCCGGCGTGGCGCGCGGCGGCGATCGCGGCCAGGGCGTTGCGCACGTTGTGCGGACCGAGCAGGTCCCACTGGATCCGCCCCACCGGCGCACCGTCGAGGCACATGGTAAAGGCTCCGCCGCCCGGCTCGATGTCTCGCGCTGACCAACCCTGCTCGCTCGCTGCGTCCGACGCCCGGAAGCGCTCGATGGGAGTCCAGCAGCCGCGCTCCAACACGACGTCGACATTGGGATCGTCGGCGGGCGCGACGATCAGCCCGTTGCCGGGAACGGTTCGCACCAGATGGTGGAACTGCGTCTCGATGGCCGCGAGGTCGGGGAAGATATCCGCGTGATCGTATTCCAGGTTATTGATGACCAGTGTGCGCGGGCGATAATGGACGAACTTGGAGCGCTTGTCGAAGAACGCGGTATCGTACTCGTCGGCCTCGACCACGAAAAAAGGCATATCGCCCAACCTGGCCGAGGTATCGAAGTTTTCCAGCACACCGCCGATCAGAAAGCCCGGCGCCAACCCCGCGCTGTCCAGGATCCAGGCGAGCATCGCGCTGGTGGTGGTCTTGCCGTGGGTGCCCGCCACCGCCAGCACCCAGCGCCCGGCCAGTACGTGGTCGGCCAGCCACTGGGGCCCCGAGGCATAGGGCAGGCCCCGCTCGAGGACGTGTTCGACGGCGGGATTGCCTCGGCTCAGCGCATTGCCGATGACCACGCAATCCGGCGCCGGGTTCAGGTGTTCCGGCCGATAGCCCTCGTGCACCGGGATGCCCGCCTCGGCGAGCAAAGTACTCATCGGCGGGTAGACATTGGCATCCGAGCCGCTGACCTCGTGTCCGGCCGCACGCGCCAGCACGGCCACGCCGGCCATGAAGGTGCCGCAAATACCAAGGATATGAATACGCACGCCGGCCGCTTCGTCCCAATCAGTCGAAACCAAGCGTCATCATAACGTCTGCCCGGGTATGGAGAAACACCCCGTTGGCGCTCTTGAGACCCCGACAGCGCGGTCACGACGCGCCTACTGTCCCCCCCGCTCCGGCCTGTTATGCTGTGACCTCGTACTCACGCCGCGTGTGCGGCCTCGGATAGAGACATATGGATTCCACGCACCAACACGACGACGCCCCCCTTTATATCGATACCGCAGAGGACCTGGCGGCGCTGTGCGAGCAGCTCGCCCCGGCGACCTGGCTGGCCCTGGACACCGAATTCATGCGCGAGCGGACTTATCAGCCCGAGCTGTGCCTGCTGCAAGTCGGTACGCCCGAGCTGGCCGCCTGCGTCGATCCGCTGGCGATCGAGGATCTGAGTCCACTGCTCGAGCTCATCTACGACCCGCAGCGGGTCAAGGTGCTGCACGCGGCGCGCCAGGACCTGGAGATATTCTATTTGCTGCGAGGTGAGCTCCCCGCGCCGGTGTTCGATACCCAGCTGGCAGCCACGGTGTTGGGCCACGGCGATCAGGTCGGTTACGGCGCCCTCGTACAGGACGTGCTCGGCATCGGGCTCGACAAGTCTCATGCCCGCGCCGACTGGAGCCGGCGCCCTCTGGACGCGGCCCAGATCCGCTACGCTGCCGACGACGTGCGCTACCTCGCGCAGATCTATCCGCGCCTGCTCGCCGAACTCGCCGAGCAGCGGCGACTTGACTGGCTGAGCGAAGACTTCGCGGCATTGAGCCGACCACAGACCTATGACAATCCGCCCGAAGAGGCCTGGCGCCGGGTGAGCGGCGCCAATCGCCTGCACGGCGTTCAACTGGCCATTCTGCAGCGCCTGGCGTCCTGGCGCGAAGAGCGGGCACGCGCAATCAATAAACCGCGCAAATGGATCCTCAAGGACGACGTACTGACGGACCTGGCGCGCCATGCCCCCACGGACCTCAAACACCTGGAGCGGGTGCGCGGCCTCGACGGTGCGACCGTAAATCGCTCCGGGCGCGAATTATTGGGAATCATCCGCGAGGCGCGCGAGACACCCAAGGACCAGTGGCCCGAGCCGACGCCGCGACTGCGCCTGGACCCGGGACAGGAAGCCGTCGTCGATGCCATGATGGCTGTGCTGCGTCAATGCGCCGATCAGAACCGGGTCAGTGCCCCGGCCCTGGCGGCCCGACGCGATCTGGAGGCCATCGTCGCCGGACGGCGCGATGTTCCGCTGCTGCAGGGCTGGCGCGCCGCACTGGCCGGCGAAACAATCGAGTCTCTACTAGCCGGTCGCCTGACGCTGCGCGTGCAGGACGGCCGGCTGGTCACGGAGCCCTCGGGCACCTAGTACCCTGGGACAGCCCCAGGCGAGGACGGATGCACGCGGATGCCGAGCAACAAATACCGGTTTCCCTGGCGCGCGGACAACAGCTTCGATCTTCTGGTCGATGGCGCCGCCTTCTTTCCGCGCATGCTCAGCGCCATCGGTGCGGCCCGGCAGTACATTCTGCTCGAGATGTATCTGTTCGAGTCGGGACGGGTTGCCGAGCGATTCATCACCGCGCTCGAGCGCGCCGCGCGGCGCGGCGTGCGGATATTGATCCTGCTCGACGATTTTGGCGCGCGGCGCCTCAACCGCAGCGACCGCCGACGCCTGACGGGCGAAAACATCGCCTTGGCCTTCTATAATCCACTGCGCTACGGCAAGCTTCGCCGCAATCTGTTTCGCGACCACCGCAAGCTGTTGATCGTCGACGGTGCCGTCGGATTCGCGGGCGGCGCCGGAATCACCGATGCCTTCGGACAGGACGGCCCTTTGCCCGCTCCCTGGCGCGAGACCATGGTGGAAATACGCGGACCCGTGCTCGCCGACTGGCAGACCCTGTTCACCGAGGTCTGGAACCGGCACCATCCGCAGCCCCTTGAACTGGCGATGAACACGCCCGCCCCAATCCCGGAGGGGCAACTCGGGCGAGTCAGCCACAGCGGGCGAATCAAGGTTCAGGAGGTCAAGCGGGCGGCCGTGAAGTGGATACGCAGTGCCGAACATCGCGTCTGGGTGGCCACGGCCTATTTCATCCCCTCCTGGAAGATCCGTCGCGCCCTGCGCCGCGCGGTGCGCCAGGGGGCGGACGTTCGTCTGCTGCTGCCCGGCCCCCACACGGACCATCCGGGCGTGCGCCATGCCGGGCGGCGTTTCTATTCCCGTCTACTGCGAAACGGCGTGCGCATCTTCGAGTATCAGCCCCGATTCCTGCACCAGAAGGTGCTGTTGTGCGACCAACATGTATCCATCGGTTCGAGCAATCTGGACCGCTGGAACCTGCGCTGGAACCTGGAGGCCAATCAGGATATCGACGACCAGCCTTTCGCCGAACGCGTGGCGGCGATGCTGGAGAGGGACTTTCAGGACAGTCACGAGATCATCTATAACGAATGGCGCTACCGCCCCTGGCATCGGCGGCTGCTCGAGTGGTTCTTCGGGCACGTTGATCTGTATCTGGAAGGGATCGGGCGGCGGCGCTCACACCGCCGCCGGCATCGCCATTGAGAACCGGTCGAGGCTGGGGCGGCCCGCGACCTGCTATGTTTAAGGAACACCACGGAGACTGCAGACCACGAGGAGGAACAACCCAATGCGACGCGTGATGATATTGTTGAGTGCGGCCCTGCTGCTGGGCGCCTGCTCGCCCGACCAAAACGACCAGAGCAAACAGGGCGACCACATCTGGAAGAGTCAGACCGACACCATCGACCAGGCCAAATCCGCGCGGGACCAACTCAACGCCGCCCAGGCGGCCCAACAGCGCGCGACCGACGCAGCCCGAGACGGAAAAGAGCAGTAATCCCAAACGGGCCCCGGGACGGATATCGACAGATCGTATTCCGAACCCACCGGCGAAACCGCAGTTCAGCATTGAAAAGGGCGGCACCCGCAAGCGGGGCCGCAGTGCACCATTGAAAAGGGCGGCACCCGCAAGCGGGGCCGCCCTTGTTCCATCACAACACCGTGTGCGGCTTACGGACGGATGTAGGAGTAACCCTGCTCCTGCAACTCCATAATGCGCACCACGCCGCCCGGCACCACCTTTACGCCATTGGCGAGCTTCGGCAGATGGCCGGTCTTCTTCTGGATCTTCAACATCGTGTTGTGGCAAGCGCTGAAGCGAATGCCCTGCTGGACCAGGCTCGAGACGCGCTTGGCGTCCTTGCTCTTGGCGGTCATCATCTGCAGCCCGGGGCCGTAGGCGACGATCTCGATCTTGACGTTGTCCATGCCCAGCGCCTTTTGCAGATTGACGGCGTTGTTCATGGCGATGGTCTGGGTCTTTTTACTGCCCGAGCTCACCTGAATGACAACCTTGTGCTTGGGCGTCATGCTGTCGGCATGCGAGGGCAGCGAGAAGGCGGCCATCACCGGCAGCAGCGCGATCAGCAGGTAGCGAGTAAAAAACTTCTTCATGATCATGTTCCTCCAAAAAAATAAAACCAACTGACTGTTAAATGATATGAAGAGCGCATCAATACGTGACCCCAAGGCATCAGCACGGCTCTGGCGCGGCAGCACCGCGCCAGAGCCTCCGGGCCATGGGCACGTTAGCGGCGTTTCTTGGCTGCAGGCCGCTTCTTGGCCGCCGTCTTTTTCTTGGCCCCAGCCTTCTTCTTGGCCACTGTCTTCTTCTTGGCTACGGTCTTTTTCTTGGCCGGCTTTTTCTTGCCAGCCTTCTTCTTGGCTACGGTCTTCTTCTTGGCCGGTTTTTTCTTGCCAGCCTTCTTCTTGGCCGCAGTCTTCTTCTTGGCCGGTTTTTTCTTGCCAGCCTTCTTCTTGGCCGCAGTCTTCTTCTTGGCCGCAGTCTTCTTCTTGGCCGCAGTCTTCTTCTTGGCCGCGGACTTCTTCTTGGCCGCGGACTTCTTCTTGGCTGCAGTCTTCTTCTTGGCTGCAGTCTTCTTCTTGGCTGCAGGCTTCTTCTTGGCCGCGGCCTTCTTCTTGGCTGCAGTCTTCTTCTTGGCTGCAGTCTTCTTCTTGGCTGCAGTCTTCTTCTTG
>DATFLL010000093.1:0-51959 GCA_035267785.1 Gammaproteobacteria bacterium
GGGGGGGGGGGGAGGGGCGAACCACGGCGCATCGAAGGCTCTACGGATCAGAGGCATAACGGTCCGTCTCTGGCCGGTCCGCGCCACCGCGTCGGACGCGCGCTTGATATCCGGGCACGATCTCCCTACGCTCACTCGAGAGCACCCATCAATACCGGGGTACGCGCCTTCCCGCGACGAGTGAAGAAACGGCGACACGCTTCGAAATACACATCAGTCGTGGGGCAGCATCGCCAAGTCACTGCATTGGATCATAGCGTCCCTGGTGCTCGCGCAACTCGCCCTGGGCTGGCTTTCCGTCGCCTGGCGCCTGTCTCCGGCGAAGCTCGATTTGTTCGTCTGGCACAAGTCGGTCGGCCTGCTCGTTCTGTTGCTGGTCTGCATCCGCGTCCTTTGGCGCCTCACCAACCCGATACCCCGCCCCCCCGCCGATATGCCCCTCTGGGAGCGGAGGGCAGCGCACGCGACCCACCTCGCGTTGTATGCGATACTGATCGCGATGCCGATTTCCGGCTGGGTCATCAACTCCACGGCCAACATACCGTTCAAGGTCTTTTGGGCGCTCCCGCTGCCCTCCATCGCCCCGCCGGACAAGGTGCTGGAAGCGTACACGAAGTTGATACATCTGGGTCTGTTCGGCCTGCTCGCCGCCCTGCTGATCATGCATATCGCGGCCGCCCTCCGCCATCACCTCGTCAGGAAAGATGACATCCTCTCACGCATGTTGCCGAGGTCGCCGCGCACATGAGACTGCAGGCCCTGCTTCTGGTACTCTTCGCTCCGGTCGCCGCCGGGCAGACCAGTCAGTGGACGGCGGTCCCGGCTCAGAGCCAATTGACCTTTGTCGCGACGTACGAACAACAGCCGGCCACGGGCCTCTTCCATGACTTTCAGGTACGCCTTCGCTTCGATCCTGCACAACCGGAAAACGGCGCCCTCGACGTGACCGTCGACGTCACCAGCGCCGACATGCACAGCAGCGACATCAACGATGCCATCCGGGCGCCTGAATGGTTCGGCGCCGCCGAACATCCGACTGCCCGTTTCAGCAGTACGGCGATTACCAAGACGGGACCGCAGCGGTTCGTCGCGCATGGAAACCTCAAGCTAAAGGGTACCGTGAGCAACATCGACGTGCCATTTCGCTGGGAGGCCGACGGCGCTCAGGCCACGATGACGGGGAGCCTCACACTGCCCCGCGCCGATTTCGCGATTGGTACCGGCCAGTGGTCGACTGGTCATCCCATCGGTCTGGATATCAAGGTGAGCTTCCGCGTGCGCCTGCACAGGGTCGGTGCCAGGTGAACAACGGTGCCCTCAGGGCCCTGGCCCCCCTGGGCCTGCTCCTGGCGCTGCTCCTGGCCCTGGTCGCCTGCGCGCCCCCGCCCGCTCCCCCGCCTGCGCCTGCCCGGGGCGCCCCCGCGGACTTTCCGTCGCAGACGTACCGCCGGGCGGCTGCCCAGGCCAAGCCGGTCTACCGGGTCGATACCCGTGACTCCCGTATCCTGATCGACGTCTACCGGGGTGGCATTCTCGCACGCATGGGGCACGACCATGTGGTCGCGAGCCACGATGTCCACGGCTACGCCGTGTTCCCCGCCGACGGTTCGGGCGTTCGCGCAGATCTGTATTTCCCCGTCTCTACCCTGAGCGTCGACGAGGCCGCGCTTCGGGCGGACGCCGGATTGGAAACCACACCCTCAGCTGAGGATATCCAAGGCACCCGGCGACACATGCTTCACAGCGTGCTCGAAGCCCAAGAATATCCCTATGTGCGCCTTCGGGTCACCCGCATCACCGGTCGGCCGCCAGACGTCCTGGTAAGCTGCGAGCTGACTCTCCATGGCCAAACGCACGCCCTCGAGGTGCCCGCACGGGTGAATCGAAACAGGCCGCGCCTGAGTGCCACCGGGGAGCTCACGATTCGGCAGACCGATTTCGGTATCACCCCTTACAGCGTTCTCGGCGGCGCGCTTGCCGTCAAAGACGAAATCCGGATCCGTTTCGAATTGAGAGGCGAGCCCGCGACCGACGCCGATTTTTCCAGTTGACCGCCCGGGCGTGCCGCAGACGGCCCGGATGCCCGCGCCGCCGGGTGCGAATACGATGTGCCCCGCCCAGCTACAGGAACAGGACCTTGAGCCCAATCAGGATGAGGACCACGCCGCCGAACAATTCCGCCTTGCTCTCCAGCCACGTTCCGCTTTTCGCGCCGACGAACACGCCTGCCCAGCTGAAGCCGAACGTCACCAGGCCGATGATTAGACATGCGAGAAACGGATTCACGTCCAGTAGGGTCAGCGTAAAGCCCGCCGCCAGTGCGTCTATACTCGTCGCGATTGCCAGCATCAGCATGACCCGATGCGTGATCCGCGCGATATCTTGTTCCACGCCCCCGGCGAACGATTCATAGATCATCTTGCCGCCAATCAGACCGAGCAGGGCGAACGCGACCCAGGACGAATAGGCTTCGATCCAGCCCAGCAGTCCCTTGCCACCCAGATAGCCCAGCAATGGCATCAGGCCCTGGAAGACCCCGAAATACAGCCCGGCCATCAGCGCCAGAGCGACCGAACCCGTCTTGCGTTTTGCGCCCAGACCGATGGACACCGCGAACGCGTCCATGCTCAAGGCCACGGCCAGAAAGAGCACTGCCACCATATCGAACAACTCACTGACGAACGAAGCGGTGCAGTTTGGCAAGTTGCCGAAGTCGTTTCAAGCGCCAACCTGCCGGGCACCCCGGTCGCCGCGAGATTTGCGAACGAAAGAGATAGGCTCCCGGCTCAGGGATTGTTGAGCTGACCCGTGTTGTCGTCTTCGTTGCTCTCACTGACCTGATTGCGGTAGTCCACCTTGGCCTTGAAAGGCGCGCCCGTGTAGTAGTAACCGATGTCCGCGGCCGGAAAGACCACCTCGGTCACTGCCCCCGCGGCCAAGCCGCCGCCGACGCCCTTGACCTTCTGGAGCAGCGCCCGCCCCTTCCAGTGCGTGTACAGCAACTGCACCTGGAAGGCCCCGGCCGCCGCACCGCCCTTGTTGCGCACCCGTACCTTCAGCGCACAGGTCGCCTTGTTCACCTGCAGGTCGTGCTTGATGTCTTCGGCGGCCTTGCAGCCGTAGAGACCGCAGAACTCGCCGCTCCAGCGCACCGCGTCGATCACCAGATTCGGCTTGGCCGTGGTCTTGGGCGGCGCCATTTTCAGGGGTTTCATCGGGGTAGAGACACTCGGCCCCGCCGACGCGAAGGGGACGGCGAGCGCGGTGGCTAGGACAAACAGCAGTGAGCGGATAAGCTTATTGGTCATCGTGGCCTCCCTGACGTGCGGCCCCAGTGGCCGTATTTCGATAAGTCGCACCAACCCGGTAAACGGTTCAGACGCAAAACGCTGTGTCTCGAGTCCTCGGGATTGTCGCTCCGCGTCGGTTGCCCCCTAGCGGCCGGCGCCAAAACGTCGGCGATAGTCACGCGGTGACAGGTCGGTATATCGCTTGAACGCCCGCCGGAAGGTACTGGCGTCCTCGTAACCCAGGCGTTCGACGATCTCGGACAGACGCAGATTCGTGTTTTCCAACAAGGCCTTGCCGGCCTCGATGCGTGCCTTGCGCACGAAGGCCTGCGGGGTATCGCCGATGTGCTCCTTGAATCGGCGAATCAGCGTACGGGGGCTGACGGCCACCTGCTCGGCGATATCCTCGACCCGCAGCGTCCTGTTCAGATTGGCGCGGATCCACTGCTCGGCCTTGACCACCACGGGATCGTGGCTGCGAATGTGATTGAGGATGATATATGGGGCCTGCGAGCGCCGCTGGTCGTCCAACACCACATAGCGGGCACACTGGTGGGCAATATCGCGACCGGCGACCCGCTCGATGATGTGCAGCGACAGGTCCAGGTGCGACATGCCGGCGCCCGAGCACAACAGATCGTCGTTGTCGGTCACCATGGCGGTCACGTCGAGGTCGACGTTCGCGTAGCGCTCGGCGAAGGCGTCCGCCAGCCACCAGCTGGTGGTCGCCCGCCTGCCATCGAGCAGCCCGCTCTCTGCGAGCAGGAAGCTCCCGCTGCAGGTGGCCGCGATGGCCACTCCCGCCTCGTGCTGCGCCCTCAGCCAGGGGATGAGATCGGTATAACGGCCGATGGCCGCGGCCAGCTGTGAGGGACGGGGCGAACCGAAGGCCGGGATCATGATCAGCCTGGCTGGCGGTGCCCCGTCAACCGGCCCGTCGACGGCCAGCATGCAGCCGCTGGAGGCCCGCACCGGTTGCCCGCCGGGCGAGAGAACCTGCCAGGTGAAAATCGGCTCCGTCGATGGATCCTGCCGAGCCGCCACCTGGTTCGCGGTATCGAACAGATCGATCGCGCCGGCGACGTTGGAGGCGAAACAGCCCTCCAGGGCCAGCAGCGTGACGCGATAGCTCATGGTCGGTTGTCCCGATTCGCGCGTTTGTTGGCAAGTATTCCCCTCCGAATCCTCCGGCGCAAGGACTACAGTCCTTGGCAAGGGCCTCGGCTTTCAGCAAAGCGCAGTCGATGTACCGAATCCCCAGGAGGACAAACCATGCCGAACATCCAATCGAGGGTCCTGCAGCGCCAGGCACCGCTGCGAGCGGCCTACCAGAAGGACCCGCAATCCGCCCTGATCGTCAAACATGTACGTACCGCCGCCCTGCCCGGTACGGACGCCCTCCACGGCGTCGTGATCCCCGGAGACCGGTACGACGTCTCAGTGAAGTACGGAATCGACCGGGCCGTGGGCGGCGACCACGATGCCCCGAATCCCGGCGAGCTCCTGTGCGCGGCCCTGGCCGCCTGCGAAGACGCCACCATCCGCATGGTTGCCGACGTGCTCGGCATCGTACTGGAAGAGCTGGAGGTTGAAGTCATCGGCCGCGTCGACGTCCGCGCCAGCCTCGGGGTGCACGTCGACTCACCGCTGGAATTCCAGACCATGGAGTGCAAGGCCCACATCCAGGTCGCGCCCGGCACACCGCCCGCACTGGTCCAGCGCCTGAAGCTCGGCGCCGAGCGGTCCTGCATCAACTTAGCGACCCTGCGGCGCGGCGTACCGGTCGACCTGAGCTTCGACATTGGCGAGATGGGAAGCGACTCCGGTGCGGCGTCGGCCTGACGCCGGAGGAATTGCGCTGACGGAATCCACACTTTGACCGCCAGCGCGCCGCAATCAGATTTACGCGGACTTTACTCGGTAAACGGCAAATGCGCTTCCGACGGGGAACGTGCACATCTCCAGCCCGTTGCCTCGCGCACCCAAATCGACTCCTGGGTCATTTCCAAATACCGCTTCGATCCGGTACGCAGCGAAGACCAGAAACTTGCAGGTGGTCGTTCTCGAAAGCCGATTAGAATCCGGGCACGGTCTCCATCGATCCGATACGCGACGATGCGGAAATCGTCCAGACGCCAACCCCTGTTATTGTTTCTCATCGCTCTCACAAATTCGCTCTCTCTGACGCCCGCTTGAAATGCCGTCGTCCTCAGCGAATAGATATATTCCCAGTCGCCCTTTTGTTCATGCGAATAGTACGCATGGAACGCCTCCCCAAGGCTCGACGGTTTATCCGCCGCGTAAGCCGACACATCAAGCGCGACCATGAGCGCAGCGCAAAGCAGAGCAATCATACTCACTCGATGTTTGCACCTGAACTTCACTACCATGCTTGTCGTTAGCCGCAGATAACGTCTCGCCTTCCTCAAACATCCGTCTATAACATCGTCGAAATCCGTGCTCCGAAAGGCGTTATTCATCTGGAGATACCAATTGGAAATATTACGATGCCTGATCTGTATTCATTTTTTCCATCGAAGTGACCACAATGCTACGCTATAAATATCATATAAACTGGCGCAAGCGCCGTATAACGCCGCCGACCATGCCGTGAACGGTTAATTCTCATAAAATCTATTATCGTCAGCACAGCGTCCATTCCGGTCAACACGGAACTCTCTCGCGTTGGGTCGTCTCCTTAGAGTCGTTTCTTGACAACCTCTCCCACCTCTTCGTCGGTAAGCACGATGGGGTTGGTCTTCATGCTACTGCCCCGGCTGTCGGCCACGACACGCGCGACGTCGGTCTCCGTTACACCGTAGGCGCCCAGGTGCGGAATTTCCATGCGGGCGGTCCAGTCGGCGAGGCGCTCGACCAGGGCCGCCCGGGCCGCATCGTCGTCCAGGTTGTCGTCGCGGGCGAATAGGCGGCCGACCGCGGCGTATTTGGGCAGCGCCGGGCTGTCGGGGGCCCGATCCTTGAGCACTCGGATATTGACGTCGGTGGCGGCGGCAACGAGCGTGCCGCAGACCACACCGTGCGGGATGGGAAAGAAGGCGCCCAGCGGCGAGGCCAGGCCGTGCACCGAGCCCAGTCCAACCTGGGCCAGGGTGATACCGGACAGCAGCGCGCCGTAGGCCATCCCTGCCCGCCCGGCGCTCGCGCCTTCGCTGTCGCCGCCGTGCCACGCGTCGAGGAAACCGTCTCGTATCGCGACCAGCCCGCTCCAGGCCAGGGCGTCGGTGAAGGGATTGGCCTTGAGCGAGACGTAGGACTCGAGCAGTTGGGTCAGGGCATCCATGCCGTTGGCCGCGATCTGCGGCGCCGGACAGGAGGCGAGCATTTCGGGGTCGACCAGGGCGACGCGCGGCACCAGGGTGTCGTGGCGGAAGGATTTCTTGTAACCGCCCTCGCCCCGCTCGCTCAGCACGGCGTTCTTGGTCGCTTCGCTGCCGGTGCCCGCGGTGGTGGGCACGGCGATGAACGGCAGGGCCGGGCCCGTGTAGGGTATGCCCCGCCCCACGCCTTCCAGGTGATCGAGCACGGAGTTGCCGAAGGGCAGCAGCCCGGCGATGGCCTTGCCGGCATCGAGCACGCTGCCGCCGCCGATGGCCACCACCGCTTCGATACCGCGGCCGTGGTGATGGCGCACGGCGTTGTCGATCATCTGCGGGGAAGGCTCGTCGGTGACCGTCATGTCCGCGAACTGCACGCCAGCGCGCTTGAGCCCCGTCTGCAGCGCGGACCAATGCGCGGTCTCGCGAAAGGACTTGCCACCGGTCAGTACCAGGACCGAGCGCCCGTACGCGGCGACGATGTCCGCCAGTTCCTGCAGGCGGCCGGGGCCGAAGACGATGCGCGGCAGAGCGGCGATGTCGAAGGCGTTGATGTTCATAATACTTAGCGACCTCTGAATCAATCGTGGCGTGTAAATTCGGACTCTACTGTAGTACGTTTGCCCGCCCGATTGCACGCCGGTGCCGGCTTCGATACCCGCGCCTCCGGCGATGTCTCATGCGGTGCCATCGGATACAATGCACGCCATGCCAGTCACCAGTGCCCGTATCGCCTACCTGCTGCTCACCCTGACCACGCTGTTCTGGGCGGGCAACGCCATCGTCGGGCGCGCCCTGCATACCGAGGTGCCGCCGGTGACCTTCGCCTTCTGGCGCTGGACGCTGGCCGCGCTGTTCCTGCTGCCCTTCACCTGGCGCCGCGTGCGCGCTGACTGGCCGGCGCTGCGCGCGGCCTGGCCCATCGTCCTGGTGCTCGCCGTGTTCGGGGTGAGCTGCTTCAATACGCTGCTCTACACCGCGGCGCAGACCACCACGGCCACGAACATCGCCTTGATCCAGACGGCCATGCCTGCGGTCATCGTACTGCTCGCCCTGGTGCTGTTCGGCGAGCGCGTCTCTCCGCGCGGCGCGCTGGGTGTGGCGATCAGCATGCTCGGAGCCGCGGTCATCGTGCTGCGCGGCAACCCCATGAGCCTGGCGCACCGCCACATCGTGCCGGGCGATGCGTGGATGCTGCTGGCGGTGTTCTTCTATGCACTGTATTCGGTGCTGCTGCGAAAGCGCCCCGCCGTGCATCCACTCAGCCTGCTCGCCGCGATTTTCGTGCTCGGTGCGCTGGTGCTGCTGCCGCTGTACCTGTGGGAGTGGTCGGTGCGCGGCGCCCCGCACTTCTCGGCCGGACTGGTCGGCGGCGCGCTGTACGTCGCGGTGTTTCCTTCGATCCTGGCTTTCCTGTTCTGGAACCGGGGCGTGGAAATCATCGGAGCAAGCCGAGCCGGCCTGTTCATCTGTCTGGTCCCGGTGTTCGCCTCCGCGCTCGCCATCGTCTTCCTGCACGAAGAGCTGCATGCGTTTCACATCGTCGGGCTGGCGCTGATCGTCGGCGGCTTTGTTCTGTTCAATCATCCCGGGCGGGCGATCGACAGCTAGCGGGCTCGTGCGAAACGTGCGCGCTCTTCCCTCGCTCCCCCGTATCGCACAAGGCGCGGCGTCGGGGAATATTGTAGATCCCCTCATCCTATCCTTCTCCCTGAGGGAGAAGGGACCCTTCGAGTACCCTCTGCGCAAGTGCTAGATGCCCTGCAACTGGAGATGACCGTTTAGAGTGTGCTTGCACGGCTCCTTTGCCGGTATCCATCGCGTTCCCGTCGTTCCATGTACGTGGTCCTGCTGCGTTTTGGGCCGTTCATGGCGCACCTCCCTGTGCGCCATCCTTCGGACGACCTTTGGTCGCGCAAAACGGCAATCCATGCCGTTTTGTCATGGCGCACCTCCCTGTGCGCCATCCTTCGGACAACCTTTGGTCGCGCAAAACGGCAATCCGTGCCGTTTTGTCATGGCGCACCTCCCTGTGTGCGATCTTCCCGCGCTCCCCCGCGTCGCACAAGGCGCGGCGTGGGCGAATCTTGTACATCCCGTCATCCTAAGGGACCCTTCGGGCACCCTCCGCACCAATACGCAAAGGGGCCTGAGCCGCAGATGACCGTTTAGAACGTGCTTATGGCTCCTTTGAATGCATCCGATGCGTTCCCTTCGTTGCGATCGCCGCTATACTGTGACAGGTGAGCCGCCGATCCCCATCCCGCCCCTGGCCCGCCCATCGCCTGTTCTTCCCGCTCGCCGCCGGCTGGGCGATCTCGGCCCTGCCCGGCTGGATACTGCTGCGCACGCGCATCGGGAGCGATGCCGGCCCGATCCCGCCAACCTGGCACGGCCACGAAATGCTGTTCGGTTTCGCGCTGACGGTCGTCGCCGGCTTTCTGCTCACCCGCACCAGCCGCACCGGCGCGTGGCTGCTGGTCGCGACCTGGCTCGCCGCTCGCCTGGCGACGCTGTTCGGATCGGCCTGGCCCGTACTGGCGGCCGTGGCCGCGGGATTGTCATTTGCGTTCGCCTTGTGGGCCAGTGCCGCCCCGCCGCTCTTGCGCGCGGCCAAACGCCCGGAGAATCGCATCGTCCCGAGCGTCCTGCTGCTCTTCCTGCTGGCCGATGCTCTGTGGTGGGCCGGCGTGGTGCGCGGCGACCTCTCCATGCAGCTCGATGCGCTGCGCGCGACCGTGGACCTGTTCGCGCTGCTCACGCTCATCGTCGGCGGGCGCGCCCTGCCTGCAGCGATCGGCGGCCATATGGAACGCCAGGGCATCCCGCGCGAGGAGCGCGCCCGGTTCAATATGACCAACCGACGCTACGAGCTGCCGCTGGCGTTTCTGGTCGGTGTCGCCTGCGCCTCGGATGCCTTCGGTGCGGGGCAAGCCGCCGGGGTGCTGTGCCTGAGTGCAGCGCTGCTCGCCTTGGCGCGCGTCGCCGCGTGGCCGCTGCACCATACTCTCGCCCGCCCCGCCCTGTGGACGCTTGCGCTGGGCTACGTTTGGCTGATCCCGGGCCTGGCGCTCAAGGGGGGTGCCCAGGCCTTCGGCTGGTTGGACGTGAACACCTCACTGCACGCGATCACCATCGGTGCTGTGGGCACGCTGACGCTGGTCATGATGGCGCGCACGCAGGCACTTCGCGCGCCGCGCCAACCGACGCGCACCGGAGATACGTGGTGGGATATCAGCGCGGCGGCCTTGCTGCTGAGCGCCGCCGCGGTGCTGCGGATTACCCTGGGCCCTGCCGATGCGCCCGGCCTGTGGGCGGCGGCGTGCTGTTGGACGCTGGCCTTCGCGCTGTTGTTAGTGCGCTTGCTGCGACCCGCCCGGGTAAGTCGCTGAACCTAGGATTCTATTTGTTGACCTCGAAGAAGTGCACGCTGAACTGGCCCTTGGGATCGGTCCACACCTGCGTCGCGGCGAATCCGGCCTGATCGGCCAGGGCCTGAAACTCCTCGATGTGATATTTGTAAGAGCATTCGGTATGGATGCTCTCGCCCTCCGCGAACTCGAAGCGCCGCTCGTCGACGCGCACGCTCTGGTCACGTTCGCTGACCAGATGCATCTCCATACGCCCGAGCTCTTCGTTGAAAAAGGCGTGGTGCCGAAAAGCGCCGAGATCGAAGTCGGCATCGAGCTCTCTATTGATGCGCTCCAGCAGATTCAAATTGAACGCGGCAGTCACGCCCTCGGAGTCGTTGTAGGCCGCGTTGAGCACCGCCGGGTCTTTCTTCAGATCCACGCCGATCAGCAGCCCGCCGCCCGGACCGACCATCGCCGCGACGTTGGCCATGAACTCAGCGGCCCGCGGCGGCTCGAAGTTGCCGATGCTCGATCCGGGAAAGAACGCCACCTTGCGCGCACCCTCGGGCGAGTACGGCAGATCCATGGGCCGCGTGAAGTCGGCGCAGGCCGCGTGCACGTCCAGCCAGGGATAGTCCTGTGAAATATTCTCGGCCGCGGCGATGAGGTAGTCGCGCGAGATGTCCATCGGCATATAGGCGCACGGGCGCAGGGTATCGAGCAGCACCCGCACCTTCATGCTGTTGCCGCTGCCCGGCTCGACCAGCAGGCAGTCTTCGCCGACCAGGGCGGCGATCTCATCGGCGTTGTCGCGCAGGATCGACAGCTCGGTGCGCGTGGGATAGTAATCCTCGGTGTGACAGATGGCATCGAACAGGTGCGAGCCGCGCTCGTCGTAAAAAAACTTCGGCGGGATCGCCTTCGGGCTTCGGCTCAGGCCATCCAGGACCTCGCGGTAAAAATTGGCCGGCTTGGGATGGTGATCGTAGAAGCTGATATCGGCAGCGGTGGCGCCCATCTCATTTGTCCTCCGCGAGACGGAAACCGCTGAACTGCCAGCGGTCGCCGGGATAGAAGAAGTTCCGGTAACTCGCCCGGATATGTTCGGCCGGCGTGACGCATGAGCCGCCGCGCAGCACCATCTGACTGCACATGAACTTGCCGTTGTACTCGCCCAGCGAGCCACCCAGCGGGTGAAATCCGGGATAAGGTGCATAAGGGCTCTGGGTCCATTCCCAGACATCGCCGTAGAGCTGCGCCGGCGCGTTCGGTTGATTGCTCGAGGTCGGGTGCAGCAGACCCGAGTCGCGCAGGTTGCCGGCGATCGGCGCGGCTGCGGCCGCGAGCTCCCATTCGGCCTCGCTCGGCAGACGCTTGCCGGCCCAGCGTGCGTAGGCGTCCGCCTCGTAGTAGCTGACGTGGCACACCGGTGCATGCTCGTCGACCGCAAACATGCCGCCCAGCGTCATATACCACCAGCGCCCGTCGATGCGCTCCCAATAGAGCGGCGCCTGCCAACCATTGTCGCGCACCGTCTTCCAAGCCTCGGACAGCCAGTGCTCGGCCTGCGTATACCCGCCGGCCTCGATGAACTCGATGAACTCGCCGTTGGTCACCGGACGCGAGGCGAGGCGGTAGTCCTCGGTATAGGTCTTGTGGCGCGGGGTCTCATTGTCGTAGGCGAACCCGGCGCCGGCGTGTCCGATCTCGTGGACGCCGCCCGGAAACTCGACCCACTCCAGCGGGCGCGGTACCGCGTGCGGGAAATTGGGCTGTTCCTTATATATTGGACGCAGCGGATTGTAAGCGAAGATGTGCTTGATGTCGGTCAGCAGCAGCTCCTGGTGCTGCTGCTCGTGATTGAGGCCGATGACAGTGCGCAGGCGAACGTCCTCGGTGTCCCGCGGCGCCAGCTGGCCCGCCGCCAGGCGATCGAGCAGCTCGCCCATATGTGCGTCGACATGTGCGCGGTAGCGATAGACCTCTTCCACGGTCGGCCGAGAAAGCAGGCCCCGCTCGGGGCGCGGATGAAACGTGCCGACGGTCTCGTAATACGAGTTGAACAGGTGGGCGAAGCGCGGATGGAACTCACGATAGTCGGACAAATACGGCTTGAGCAGGAAGGTCTCGAAGAACCAGCTCACATGCGCCAGATGCCACTTGGGCGGACTGACGTCGGGCATGGTCTGAATGCCGTAATCTTCGATCTCCAGCGGGCCGCACAGCGCCTCGCTGTCGCCGCGAATGCGCCGGTAATCGGCGAAGAGATCGCCACCCGCTACGTGACGGGCATCGGACGGGGAATCTTCGGAACCGTTTGCGGCATCGCTCCGCGCGCCGCGCCCGGTGTGAAGGACGCCGTTGGAATTGGGCATGGGATCGTTCCCTGGCTCGGCTTGGCTTTCATTCTATACTTGCGGGACGGGCGATGACAAACCGGGCCCGTGACGCGGCGCACACGGCGTCAAGGAGGAGGATATGACCTGTGCCATTTGGCGGGAAACCGTACTGGCAGACAGCGATAAGTGCGTGATCGTGGAGGGGAATTATTATTTCCCGCCGGACAGCGTCAACTTCGATTACCTGGAGCCCAGTGAAACCCGCACCGAATGTGGGTGGAAGGGCACGGCGCATTATTACCATGTCGTGACCGAGCGGGCGCGAAACGCCGATGCCGCCTGGACCTACCCGAGTCCGAAGGACGCCGCGCAGCGCATCACCGATCACGTGGCCTTCTGGAAGGGCGTGGAGATCCGCGGCCTGGACTAGACGTGAACCAGGCCGTCGACCCCGCCTGCACGCAGCGGTCAGGATGGCGAAACGTCCACCGCCGTACCGGATCGAGGCCCGGCCCCGCGCCCGCGGATACCCATCCCACGGCCCCGGTCCGTTCTGCGTCGCACGCCTCAGGCGGCGTTTTGATCCTTACATTCCGCAATGAGCGTCTTGAGTTCCGGAATACACGAACCGCAGTTCGTGCCGGCGCGCAGCGCCGCGCCGATGGCCTCCGGCGTTGTCAGGCCTTCATTGGCGATCGCCTCGCGAAGCGTATTCAGGCCCACGCCGAAACACGAACAGATAATCCGGCCCGCATCGCCCTGCCCGCCCGGCGGACGTCCGCTCAACAACGCCATACGGCTGGACTCGTCCAGGCTTTGCTCGGCGAACAACGCGAGCAGCCATTCGCGCGCCGGCAGCTGCGGCCGCGATTCAATGAACACACAGGCCTCCAGCCGCCCGCCGTGCAGGTGCGCGGCGCGGTAGCGCCCCTGGGCCGCATCGTGGTACTCGACCCATTCGTCTTTGTCGTCCTCCGACAGCCCACGGCCTATCAGCGCCCGCGCACGTAACGCCGGATCGTCGAACGCCTCGCTGCCGGCGATCTCGTAACGCCATGCGCCGTCGGCACGTGCACGTACCCGGTAGTCCGCGTCGTCTTTTATGTCCCAGGGCAACGGCTCGCGCGTCAGCACAAACCCGTACCAGGCCGCCTGCCAGCGTGATACCTCGACCGGTGTGTGCTTGGATTCGGGCTGACCGGAGACCGGGTCGGTCACGGGATTGACCAGCGCGTCGACCCGCGCGCGCGCGGCGAAACGGTCGCTCCAATGCATGGGCACGAACACGCTCCCCTCGCGCTGACCCGATGTGATTTTCACGCGCGCCCGCATGCATCCCCAATGGCTGCGCACCTCGGCGATCATCGCCTCGTCGAGCCCTCGCGCCGCGGCATCGGCGGGGTGCATTTCCACGTAAGGCTCGACGGTGTGCACGCTGAGTCGCGCCGCCTTGCCCGTACGGGTCAACGTGTGCCAATGATCGCGTACACGCCCCGTGTTCAACACGAGCGGAAAACCGCCCTCCGGCAGGTGGACCGGAGGCCGCGGTCTCACCGCGACGAAGCGTGCCTTGCCCGATGCACTGGGAAAGCGACCGTCGCCGAACAGGCGCGCCGTACCGCGAACACCCTTGCCCCGGGCTGCCGTAACGGGCCACTGCACGGGCTGCAGCGCTGCGTATTCCTCATCGCTGATGGACGCCAGCGCACTGATGTCAAAGTCGTGGCCGGTTCGATCGGCACCGCCGTTGAGTAGACCGGACAGTGCTGCATGCTCGCGAAAGATCTCCGCCGCCGACTCGTAGCCAAAGGCCTCGGTATGACCGAGGCGCCGTGCAACCTCGCTGACGATCCACCAGTCCGGCCTCGCCTCTCCCGGCGCGTCACGAAAGGCGCGCTGGCGCGAGATGCGCCGCTCCGAATTGGTGACGGTCCCCTCCTTCTCGCCCCAGGCCGCGGCCGGCAACAGGATATCCGCACAGGCCGTGGTATCGGTATCGCGTTCGCAGTCCGAAACGATCACCAACTCACAGACGCGCAGTGCCTCGCGCACGCGGTCGGCGTCCGGCAGGCTGACTGCCGGATTGGTCGCCATAATCCAAACGGCCCTGATACGCCCGTCCGCCACGGCCTCGAACAGATCCACGGCCTTGAGTCCCGGTTTGCGCGCCATGTCCGCGGCGCGCCAGAAACCGGCCACGCGCTCCAGCGCCGCCGCGTCGTCGAACGCCCGGTGAGCGGCCAGCTGATTGGCCAGACCACCGACCTCGCGCCCGCCCATGGCGTTGGGCTGACCCGTCATCGAAAACGGTCCCATGCCGGGTCGTCCGATACGCCCGGTCGCCAGGTGACAGTTGATAATGGCATTGACCTTGTCCACGCCGCTGGAAGACTGATTGACGCCTTGCGAAAACAGGGTCACGGTCTTTTGCGTACGCGCGAACCAGTGGAAGAATTCGGCGACGGACTGCTCGGGCAGACCGCAGCCATCGGCCACGGCGGGAATGGACCCGGCGCAGTCGCGTGCGCTCTGCAGGGCCTGGGCGAAACCGCTGGTATGCTCCTCGAGGAAACTCCAGTCGAGCGCATCCGTGCGGCGCAGATAGTTCAACAGCCCATTGAACAACAACACGTCGCTGCCCGGCGCGAGCGGCAAATGGAGATCGGCGATATCGCAGGTGGCGGTGCGCCGCGGGTCGACGACGATCACCTTCATGTCGGGCCGCTCGCGTTTGGCGCGTGCAATTCGCTGGTAGATCACCGGATGACACCACGCGAGGTTGGAGCCGGTGATCACGACCAGATCGGCCAGCTCCAGGTCTTCGTAACAACCCGGTACGCAATCCGCGCCGAGGGCGCGCTGATGCCCCGCCACCGCCGAGGACATGCACAAGCGCGAGTTGGTATCGATATTCGCCGAGCCGAGAAAACCCTTCATGAGCTTGTTGGCGACATAGTAGTCTTCCGTGAGCAGCTGGCCGGACACATAGAACGCCACGGCCTCCGGCCCATGGCGCGCGATCACCCCGGCGATTCCACCCGCCACCTTGTCCAGCGCCGTATCCCAGTCGACGCGCTCGCCCCCGACTTCCGGATGCAACAACCGCCCGTCGAGCGAAAGCGTATCGGGCAGCGCCGCGCCCTTGGAGCAGAGACGGCCCAGATTGGCCGGATGGGACTTGTCGCCGCGGACGATGACCGAATCCCCGGCCGTCGCGACTTCCACGCCGCAGCCCACGCCGCAGTAAGGACAGATCGTCCGGACGGTCTGGGCCGATTCCCCCATGCTCAGGCTTCCGCGGCCTGAACCAGCGACACGACGTTACCCATGCCGGGCGCCAGCCCCAACAGGACCCGATCGCCATCCCGCCGCACGGGATAAGTACCGGTGCAACCTTCATCGGGAGCGACGGCGGTACCGTCCGACAATTCGATGCACCAGTTGTGCAGCGGACAGGCCACCCGTCCGTCGAATACGATGCCTTGAGAGAGCGGCCCGCCCCGGTGCGGACAGCGGTCGTCGAGCGCAAATACCCGGTCCTCGGCCGTACGAAACACGGCGATATCGCCGTAGGCCGTGCGCACCACGCGCGCCCCCAAGCGGGGAATGTCGTCCAATGCGCCAATATCGAACCATTGTGTCATCGATTGTGTCTCTGCGTCGGCTTGATTCATAGCTTACCCTACCTGACGAATAGGAATGAATTCGTGTTTCGCCGCGCCTTCGGCGCGCTCGGCCCACGGATCGACCTGTGCGCCCTGTTGCGCCGCCCGGAAGCGCTCGGCCAGGGCGCGGCGACTTTCGGCGTCGTCGACGACGCGCTGTTTGACGGAGGCCAGCCCCACGCGCTCGATCCACGGCGCCGTGCGTTCCAGATAACGGGCGTCTTCGCGATAGAGCTGCAGAAAGGCGGCCGTGTATTCCAACACCTCGTCCATGCTCTCGACCTTGCAGAGAAAATCGGTCGCGCGCACCTTCACACCGCCGTTGCCGCCCACATGCAACTCCCAGCCCGACTCCACCGCCACGACCCCCAGGTCCTTGATGGTGGCCTCGGCACAGTTGCGCGGACAACCGGAGACGGCCATCTTGAACTTGTGCGGCGTCCAGGCACCCCAGGTCGACTGTTCCAGCTTGACCCCCATCGTGGTCGAATCCTGCGTCCCAAAGCGGCACCACTCCGAGCCCACGCAGGTTTTTACCGTGCGCACCGCCTTTCCGTAGGCATGACCGGAGACGAACCCGGCGCGGCTGAGATCGCCCCAGATGCGCGGCAGGTCCTCCTTGCTCACGCCGAGCAGGTCGATGCGCTGACCGCCGGTGACCTTCACCGTCGGCACCTGGTATTTCTCCGCCACGTCGGCGATGGCCCGCAGCTCCTGCGGGCTGGTCACCCCGCCCCACATGCGCGGCACCACCGAATAGGTTCCGTCGCGCTGGATGTTGGCATGCGCGCGCTCGTTGATGAAACGCGACTGATAGTCGTCGTTGTATTCGCCCGGCCAGGCGCACAGCAGATAGTAGTTCAAGGCCGGTCGACACTTGGGGCAGCCGTCGGCGGTTTTCCATTCCATGAACTCCATGACCTGACGGATGCTCTTCAGTTCGTTCGCCCGGATGGCCTCTCGCACCTCGTCGTGCGTGTACTCCGTACAGCCGCACAGCGATTTCTTCTTTGGCGATTCCGAGTAATCGCTGCCCAACGCGTTGGCCAAGAGCTGTTCGACCAATGCGGTACACGAGCCGCAGGAACTCGAGGCCTTGGTATGTGCCCGCACGTCTTCCACGGTGAACAGCTTCTTGGCGGTGATCGCCTCGACAATCTCCCCCTTGCACACGCCGTTACAGCCGCAGATCTCGGCGGTATCGGCCATGGCGGCCACGCGTTCCTGCTCGCCGTGACCCGAATCGCCCAGATGAGCCTGACCGAACAGCAGGTGCTCTCGGCTGGCGCTGATGTCGGCCTCCTCGCGCAACAACTGAAAGTACCAGGCTCCATCGACGGCATCGCCGTAGAGCACGGCGCCCTTGATCCGGTTGTCGCGTACTACGATCTTTTTATACACGCCGCGCGCCGCGTCCTTGAACACGAGCTCCTCGTCGCCGTCCTCGACGACGAAGTCACCGGCGGAGAACAGATCGACGCCGGTGACCTTCAGCTTGGTCGAGGTGACCGAACCCTCGTAGCGCGAGCTGCCCAGCGCGGCCAGGTGGTTGGCGCAGACCTTGGCCTGCTCGAACAGCGGAGCGACCAGACCGTACGTGGCACCGCGGTGCTGCACGCACTCCCCGACGGCGTAAACGGCGGGGTCGAAGGTCTGCATTGTGTCGTTGACCACGACACCGCGCTCGCAATGGATGCCCGCCTCCTGCGCGAGCTGAATGTTCGGCCGAATTCCCACGGCCATAACCACGAGATCGGCAGACACCTCGCTGCCGTCGGCAAAGCGCACGCCGGTCACGCGCTCGGCGCCCAGGATCGCCTCGGTCTGCGCGCCCATCCTGAACGCAAGACCCCGTTCCTCGAGCGAGGCTTGCAGCAGCGCCCCAGCGGCGCCGTCGAGCTGGCGTTCCATGAGCACATCCCCCAGGTGCACCACGGTCACGTCCATCCCGCGCCGCATGAGCCCGTTGGCCGCCTCCAGTCCGAGCAGACCGCCGCCGATCACCACCGCGCGCCGGTGTTCGCGGCTCGCCGCCAGCATCGCATCGACGTCCCCGATATCGCGGAAGCTGATGACACCGGGCAGGTCGTGACCCGGCACCGGGATCACGAACGGACGCGAGCCCGTCGCCAGAAGCAGCCGGTCGTAGGCCACGGCAGTCCCGTCCTCGGCGACCACCTGCCGGGCGGCCCGGTCAATTCGCGCGACCCGCGATCCCTTGTGCAGCGCAATACCCTGCGCGGCGTACCAGGCGTCGTCGTTGAGCATGATATCGTCTATGCCCTTCTCGCCGGACAGCACCGGCGAGAGCAGGATGCGGTTGTAATTACCGTGGGGCTCATCCCCGAACACGGTGATGTCGTACTTGTCCGGGGCCAACTTCAGCAGCTCTTCCAGAGTCCGCACGCCGGCCATCCCGTTTCCGACCAGTACCAGACGTTGTTTCATGTTACCCCCGTCCCTCATGCGACGCGCTCGCCCGGAGTGCGCTGGCGCTCGTACAGAAAGCGCAGGACCGAGGAGCGAAGCCGGTTGTATTCGTGGTCGTCGGCGAGGCGCAACCGGTCGCGCGGGCGATCGAGTCCGACCTCCAGTATCTCGCCGATGGTGGCCGACGGCCCGTTGGTCATCATGACGATGCGGTCCGAGAGCAGGACGGCCTCGTCCACATCGTGGGTGATCATGATTACGGTATTTCCCAACGCAGCATGGATACCCATCAGCGCATCCTGCAGATGTGCGCGCGTCAGCGCGTCCAGGGCCCCGAACGGCTCGTCCATGAGCAGCACCTTCGGTTCCATGGCCAGGGCTCGGGCGATTCCCACGCGCTGCTTCATACCACCGGATATCTCGCCAGGACGCTTGTCCAGCGCGTGATCCATCTGCACGAGACGCAAATTGTGCTGTGTCCACTCGTTGCGCTCGGACTTCGACTTGGTCGCGCCGAACACCTTGTCCACGGCCAGACGGACGTTTTCGTAGACCGTCAGCCAGGGCAGCAGCGAATGGTTCTGGAAGACCACCGCGCGGTCGGGGCCCGGGCTGTTGACCTCGCGGTCTTCCAACAGGACCACACCCTCGGTGGCGTCGAGCAGACCGGCGACGATGTTCAACACGGTGGACTTGCCGCAGCCCGAATGGCCGATGATGCTGACGAACTCGCCGCGTTCGATGTTGAGATCGACCGAGCTCAGGGCCCGAAACGGCCCGTTGCTCGTCGGGAATTCAATCCCCACGCCTTCGAGGTTCAAATATGCGCGCACGGCGACCTCCTCAGCTTACGTAAATGGATATTCACAACTTTGCCCTTTCGTTCAGCGCCGGGTGTAGTCGAAACGGTTCTGCACCTGATTCATCACGAGCTCCAGTGCGATCCCCACCAGACCGATGATGATGATGGCCACGATGATCGACTTGACGTTCAGGTTGTTCCATTCGTCCCAAACGTAAAACCCGATACCGATTCCGCCGGTAAGCATCTCGGCCGCGACGATCACCATCCATGCGATGCTCAACGACAGGCGCATCCCGGTAATCACGTGCGGCATCGTCGCTGGCAGGAGGATCGTGCGGGCGATCTCCAATTTGCCGAGCTTGAGCACACGGGCCACGTTGAGATAGTCCTTCGGAATCGCCTTGACACCCGCCGCCGTGTTCAGCAAGGTCGGCCAGATACATGTAATGAAGATCACGAAAATGGCCGACGGATTGACCGCTCGGAACAACAGCAGCCCGATCGGCAGCCAGGCCAGCGGGCTGACCGGACGCAGGATCTGGATCAGCGGTTGCCAGGCGCGTTGGAACACCGGGCTCATGCCCATAATGAAACCGACCGGGATACCGACCAGGACGGCCAGACCGAATCCGGCGCTGACCCGCCCGAGCGAGTACAGGACCTGCCAGCCGACACCCATGTCGTTCGGACCGTTGGCGTAAAACGGATGCGAAAGCATCTCCACCGCCCGGTGCCAGGTGTCCACCGGCGAGGGGATCGCACGGCTCACCTCGCTGTGAACGACAACCCAGATCCCGAGCACGATGAGAAAAGTGATGGCCGGCAGGATCACCGCCTGGACCATCGCGCTGCGCCGCTCGCGCGACCCGGCGCGGCGCGTATCGCCCGCCGCGGGCGGAGCGGAAACCGCCTTGGCCGCGGCCGGCGCTGCGGACGCCGAATCGGACTTTGCCTGCACATCGCCGGGCGGCGCTGAGACCGGCTCGGCCTCGACGGCGAGCTTGACCAGGTTCGTCATGAGGGACCTCCTTCGCGTGTTCGGCTCATGTCATCGATGAATTGACGCCGTCAGGCATTGAGCTTGCCCAGGGCGTCCATGGCGAGTGCGAGATTCTTGACCTTGAAGCCGTCGATGTAGGCCATGAGCTTCGCCGGGTCGTAGGTCATGCCGTCGAAGAACCGATCCGGTCCCATCGCGATCGGCGATGTCGCCTGGTCCAGAGTCCAGGGTTTGGCGTGCTCGCCCTCGGTCTTGTAGTCGATGGTGGGATACGGCGCGCCGACTTCCTTCGCAGCCTCGCGGTAGATGTCCGGCCGATAGACCTGCGCGGCCGCCTTTTTGATATCCATGGCATGGTCGATCTGCCCCCAGCGGTACATTTGCGTAATGAACCATTCGGCGTGCGACTGCCATGGAAACGTGGCCGCGTATCGGTAGAACACATTGAAGTCCGGCAGAGGCCGAGGGGCCTCGTTTTCGGCGTACTTGAACGTACCGGTCATGGACATCTTGACGACATCCACCGGCGCATTGACATAGGACTTGCGCGAGATGATTTTCACGACCTCCATGCGGTTCTCGGGCTTATCCATCCACTGCGCGGCCTCGATCAGCGCGCGTACCGCAGCCTTGTGCGTATTGGGGTACTTCTCGGCCCAGTCGAGATTGACGCCAAAGACCTTCTCCGGATTGTTGTTCCAGATCTCGTAGTTGGTGATGATGGTGCGCCCGATACCCAGCTTGACCGCGCGCTCGTTCCAGGGCTCGCCGACGCAGTAGCCGACGATGTTACGCGCGCGCAGGTTGGCGACCATCTGCGGCGGTGGAATGACGATGAGGCGCACATCCTTGTCGGGGTCGATGCCGGCCGAGCCCATCCAATAGCGGATTTCGTAATTGTGCGTGGACACTGGGAAGACCATGGCGAAGGTCATGGGCGGCTTGCCCGCGGCCTTGTCCTCGTCGATGACTTTCTTCAGTGCGCGCGCGGAAGTGGGGTGTTCGGCCATCGCCTCGGGGTCGGCCTTAACCATACGATCGTAGAGCTCATTGGAGACGGTGATGCCGTTGCCGTTGAGATCCATGCTGTAGGCGGTGATGGTCGGCTTCTTGACCGCACCGATACCGTAGGTCGCCGCGATCGGCATGCCGGCCAGCATGTGGGCGCCGTCGAGCGCACCGATCGAGACCTTGTCGCGGATATTCGCCCATGAGGCCTCCTTGGAGACGGTGACGTCCAGGCCATGCTTCTTGAAGTAACCTTTCTCAGCCGCAACCACGATAGAGGCACAGTCGGTCAGCGGAATAATGCCGAACTTGAGCCTGGTCTTTTCCAACCCCTCGCTGCCACCGGCGTAGGCCGCCGAATTGAGCCAGCCCGGAACCGCACCCATCAGGGTCGCCCCGCCGAGCACCATACCGCCCGCCTTGAGAAAATCGCGCCGGCCCATGTCTGCCTTCTTCTCGTCTTGCTTGTCCATGACCACCTCTGTGTGCCTGATTGACAATTCTGTGCAACAAAAAAGGCGTCCACCCGCATGCCCGATGGGCATAGGGATGGACGCCTTTGTCCGAATGAACGATGGCCGCCTTTGGCCGCCGTCCGAATTAGGTCCCGTCTGGGATAACGTAGCGGTGCGCCGTTGCACCGATACGTGTTCGACTGTCGTTCAGTCTTGCTGTAACAAACAGCAAGCGTCGTGCCAAAAACCTAAACGCTTGTTTCGCCGAGAAATGGTCAATTGCGCACCGCCCGAGACGCATAGGAATTGCGCCGTTGTGGTGCCGGCGTCGGCGCTGACGCCCACCCGTGGTGCAAAACGAAAATAAGAAAGGGCCGTCCGTGGCCCCGGCCTACGCCGATTCGCAGCGGTGAATACCATCGCGATCGGCGGGGCCGTCAATTCGTTATTCTCTTTCACAACAGATCGGCGACCGCGATGATATTGCGTGCCACCTCGGCGAGGCGAAGGTTGCGATCCATTGCCAGCTTGCGCAGTGCCTGATAGGCCTCATCCTCGGTCCAGTTGCGCTGTTGCATGAGGATACCCTTCGCGCGCTCGATATCCTTGCGCTCGGCGAGGCTGTGCCTGGCATCGGCCAGTTCCTGGCGCAGGGCCTGAAATTCGCGGAACCGCGCGATGGCCACCTCCATGATCGGTTTGACGCGGCCCGGATTGAGTCCGTCGACCACGTATGCGCTGACGCCCGCACGCACTGCCTCCTCGATCGTGGCGCTATCGCCGTCCTCGGCGAACATGACGATCGGTTTGGGGCGGTCCGCACTAATCCCCCGCATATGTTCCAGGGTGTCGCGGTCGGGCGAGTCCATGTCGATGATGATCACGTCGGGTTCGATGCGCTGCACGGCTGCCTGCAGGTCCTCGCTCGCCGCGATGCGCCCGACCACCGCATGGCCCGCGTCGGCCAGGGCCTGCTCCAAAATCGCCGCGCGCCCGACGCTCTCGTCGACGAGCAGGACGCGCAGCGAACCTGCCGGCTTCGGCTCCTGTCTCACCGGCCGCGCCTTGCTGTCCCGCCGGCCGGCCGGGCAAGCCCCCCGGTTCGATCACCCCACTGGTTCATAACGCCATCCACCGCTGCTTGGTATACAACCCACGTCCCACCTCGTAGCAAGCCACATGCCAAACATGGCTGGAATAATATTTCGCGTGAAAACAGTGCGTTGCGGTTTATCCAGGGTTCGGTGCCTCCCGGCGCCTGCACCGCCACGGAACACAGCTATTACAGTGGTGCCTAATATAAGTGCAGACCGCCCTCGAAGCGGCCGCCCGCTTCGATGGACACCGCGGAATCTGCACTATACTTGAGTTAACCGCTCAGCAATCTCTTCACGACGCCAGGGTTGCCTGGAAGGAGGAAGGTGATGCGCAGACGACTGTATTTCCTGCTGCCTACAGTGGACAGCGCCCGGAAGGTCCACAACGAGCTACTGCTCTCCCGTATCGAGGAACGTCACATGCACGTTGTCGCCCGCGACGACGTCGACCTCGACGACCTGCCCGAGGCGGGCCTGCTGCAAAAGACCGACCTAGTCCACAGCATCCAGATCGGGCTGATGCTCGGCGGCGCCGCCGGCATCGTGCTCGGCGGGCTGGCTGGCGTCATGGGTTATCTCGTCTCCGGGCTGGAGGGTCTGGCGATGCTCGGCACCGGTCTGGGCGGTGCGGTCATCGGCGCGTTTACCTCGAGCATGATCGGCGTGAGCGTTCCGAACACCAAACACAAGGAGTTCCAGCGGCACATCGACAAGGGCGGTCTGCTGTTCCTCGTGGAGGTGCCCGTCGAGCAGGTCGACGAGGTCAGCGAAAAGATCCGACAGCACTACCCGGAGGCGGCGGTACGCGGTATCGAACCGACCATCCCCGCGTTTCCGTAAGGCCCCTGCGTTTCGATCCAGACCGCGGGGCGGTGTGTCAGGCACCGCCCCTTTTTTATCCGGTCACGGCGCCCAATGCATAATCGCCTCCGCGAGATCTTTGGGAGCCTGGTCCGTTTGCAAGACGCGCCACAAGGTTGAATCGTTTTCCATGCTGGCGCGCAGTGCGCCCTGCCCGTAGCGCACCGCCAGGGTCTCGCTCATGCCGACCAGCACATACAGCTTCCCCCGGGGGCTGATTGCAGTGCGAAAAACCCGGCTGCCGAGCAGCGAGGTATCGGTAATGTATCGTTTGACCGAGGCCTCGAGCTCGGCGAGGACCTGACGGTCGTCAACGCCCTTGGACTTGGCATAGCGGGCCAAGCGATCCGCTATATAAGAGCGCATCTTCGCTACGAGGTTCTCGCGTGCGGCCGCCGTGGCCACGGTCTTCATGTAGGCGTAACCGTACGAAGACGGCGGGGCCGAACCCACGGCCGCCACCGCAACGCCGCTCACGGGAGCGCCGCATACCCAGTCCGCCGCCGAGGCCTGCGGCACGTCCGGAAAGCCGCAGGCCGGTTCGGCATGCTCGGACACCATCGGGCTCGCGCAGCCCGCCAGCAATACCAGGGCCGCCCCGGTCACCATATTCCTGTTCATCTGAAGTCTCCCCTCGACTGCCATTCCATGCGTCCTCGAACGCTCCGCCGGTTCGGGCGGAATCAGATCGACCATTCGCGCCAACCGCGCAGCAGTGGGAAGTACAACCCCATGCGGATGGGGCAATCCTCGAGGCGCGCCAGCAGATGCGCGTAACGCTCGAGCTGGGCGCGGTAACGCTCCTGCTCGCGATCCAGAAAACCTTCCAGATCGCCGCCGCTGTGCACGCTGGTCTTGTAGTCGACGACCCAGCGTACACCGTCGCCATCGACAAAGGTGCGATCCATTACCACGTTTATCAATGTCCCCCCGAGCACCCCGCTCAGGGCATATTCGCTGCGCGCCTGCGCGTGGCCGGCATCGAGTACCCAACGCCCGCGCGGATCGGCCAGCGCTCCCGCCAACGCCTGGACCGCCCGGCCTACCGCCCCGGGACATTCCTCGCCCGGCACGCCGAGGCGGCGCAGCGCCACCTCCAGGGCCGGCGCCAGGGCCCTCACCCGCGTCTCGTCCCACTGCGCGGCGCCGTCGCGCGCGATCGTCTGCAGATAACGGTGAACCACCGTACCCACGTGGCGGGCGGTCTCCCCCGCCCAATCGAACTCGATCGCCTCGGTTTGCGCCTCGCGGGCGGAGAGCGGCGCCGCACGCCACCGCACATCCTCTCCCGGAGCGGGGGGCTGCCAGTCGGCGCCGACGCGCCTCAGCACCGCACGGGGCGCCGCCGCCGCTGCCAGTTCCGCCGACGCGACCTGCAAGTCCGCGAGCGCAGCCTCGAATTCGGCACCGACCACGGGCCACAGGCGGCGCAGCAAGCTGGTCGAGGCGGGAATACCCAGGCTCGGCCCGTCGTCGGTCTCGCGATAGTCGACGTGGCCGAGCAGATGCAGGCGCCGGCGCGCCCGCGTGGCGGCCACGTACAACAGACGCCCGTCTTCATGGCGCTGGCGTACCTGCTCGAGGCGTTTGAGGTACCTATATATAGGGTCGCCCTTCGCCTCGGCACTGCTCTTGATGGGGGCGAGCAGCAGGTCGGCATCGTCGTCGCTTCGCGCACGCTCGCTCCACAACAACAGGCGTGGGTCCTCACCGCGCGGTGTGCGCCCCAGACCGGGAACGATCACCGTATCGAACTCCAGCCCCTTTGCCTTGTGGATGGTCATAATCTGCAGGCGTTCGTCGGCGTCGACGTCGGGCAGCGCGAACAACGACGAGACCGCCTCGGCCAGACCCGCGAAATCGACCAGGGCGCCGCCGTCGTCGAACCGCTCGAGCAGCGCCAGGTAGACGAGCGCGTCCTCGAGATCGGTGCGTCCATCGCCGCAGGCCGGCCCGCCCAACCCCAACCAGGCACCCTCGACGAAGCGGCGCAGCCCCACGCGCCCGCGCTGCGCCAGTGCCGGACCCAACACGGACACTACGCGCTGCAGGCGCGCCTGACCATCCCGACTCATCGCCGCAGCCCGCGCCGGATCGTTCATCAACGTCCAGACGCCGCGCGCAGGTTCGGCGCCGCACAGCGCGTGCAGATCGGCGAGGGTCAATCCGCACCATGGGGCGCGCAGCACGCTCAACCAGGCGACGCGATCGGCGGGATGGACGAGCGCCCGTGTCAGCGCCAGCAGATCCTGCACCACGGGCCGGTGGCCAAGTTGCTCGATCTCCAGCGCGCGGTAGCGAATCCTCGCCGCCTTGAGCAGCGGCAGCAGCTCCACCAGATGGCCGCGGCTTCGCACCAGCACGGCAATGCTGGCCTCGGGATCGTTCGCTCGCGTCTGTTCGATGAGCTCTAACACGCGCGCCGCCTCGCCGGCCGGCTGTCGACCGAGCACGGGATGCACGCGAACCGCCTCTTGTGACCCGGCGCTGTGTACAGCCTCCGACGGCGTATAACCAACCGCACCGCTGGCAATGTCGTCCTCGGCGGCGAGTACGCGTGCAAAGCTCGCGTTCACCCAGTCGACGATACCGCGTTGGGAACGGAAGTTGACCCGCAGCGACAGCGGCTCGAGGGGGATATATCCGATACCGCGCGTCCGGGCGCGCAGGTACAGGCCCACCTCCGCCTCGCGAAAGCGATAAATCGACTGCATGGGATCGCCCACGACGAATAGGGTGCGCCCGTCGCCGGGCTGCCAGCCCGCGGTCAGTCGCTCGAGCAGCTCGAACTGACTGAGCGAGGTGTCCTGGAATTCATCGACGAGCAGATGCTGGATGCGGTAGTCCAGAGCGAGCGCGAGATCGGTCGGCTCGCCGGGTTCGCCCAGCGCGACCAGGGCCGCCTGCGATACCTCGGTAAAGTCCACCCGTCCCTGCTCGGCAAAGACCAGGCGCAGCTGCGCCACGGCCAGCGGCAGCAGCTCCACCAAGGCAGCGAGGACCGCCCATTGGCGATCGGTGTAGGCAGGCGGCGGCAGCTGAGCGATGTGCTGCAGTCGCTCGAGCAGGCCCGGCACCTCGCCCAGTGCCGCGATCAGGGCGACCGCGCGTTCCTTGTTTTCCTTGCGCTCGGCCTTGGCGGCCTTGTCGCGCGCGCCGCTCGGGGCCGGAAAGCCCTGCTTCACGGTGAGGCTCTTGCGCCAGCTCGGCGGTTCGCCGCGTGTCAGCAGAAGCTCGACCAACCCCTGCCAGGCGGGCAAGGCCTCCAGATCGCCGCCCGGCAGCGAGGTGAGCTCCGCGCATGCCCGCAGCGCACTGTCGCCGTCCTGTTCGGCCAGATTCGCGCCTGCCCAGGCCGCCACCGCGGTCAGCTCGCCGGCGTACTGTCCCGGCACGTGCGCCGCGGCATCGGCCAGCGTATCGGTGACCACCCGCTGCAGCCCCGCCTCCAGCTCCTCGCGTCGCAGGCGCCCACTGGTGCGATCGGCGACGTGTCGCAGCCATTGATCGCGGCGCGCCAACATGCCCGCGAGCAGCGACTCGGCCACCGCAAGATTGTTGTCCAAATGGCGCAGCAACTCTTCGATGGCCGGCGACCACGACTCGCCCTGCTCCACCTCCGCCAGCGTGGCCCGCGCCGCGCGCCTGTAAAGCTCGCCGACGTTGTCTTCGATGCCGGGCTGATTGCCGAATCTCGACAGCAGCGGCATCTGGCGCGTCAGCGCCGAACACAGAGAGTCGATAGTCTGAATACGCAGACGGGTCGGGTGCGATACCAGACGCCAACCGCGCTCGCGATCGCGCGCCAGCACGGCTTGGGCGAGCGAGCGCGTGAGCTTTTCGTGCTCGCTGCCGGGAACGTAATCCGCATTGCCGGCACGGTCGAGCGCCTCGAGGATACGGTTACGCATCTCTGCGGCCGCCTTGCGCGTAAAGGTGATCGCCACGACCTCTTCGGGCGCATCGGCGTGCGCGAGCAGGGTGAGATAGCGCTGGCTGAGCAGTTCGGTCTTGCCCGAACCGGCCGGTGCCTGAACGATGAACGAGGTCTGTACGTCCAGGGCGCGCGCACGCGCCGGGGCGTCGGCGATCATGCGCACCTCACTCATAGCGCGCGTCCCCCTGCACCGCATCATCCACGTCCGAGTCACCTTCGCCGATCGGCGTCTCGTGCGGGCCGAATGCGTGCTGCTCGCCGACCCGGCACAACGAGGGCAGGTGGCAGTAACGGCAGGTCTGGGGGTATTGTTTCGGATCGACCGCAGCCTGCCCGGCGCGAAATGCCTCGCCCAGCTCGACCAGCATCTCGCGCCAGTGCGCGAGCAGCGAGTGCCAGTCCGCATAGTCCGCCGCATGCTTGGATGCCGCCAGTGTCAGCGCCCCGGGGATCTGATCGTCCTCACGCGTCAGACCCTTGAAGCCCAACTCGCCGGGCCGCAGTTGGGCAAACAAGACGGCGGATACGTCTTCGCGGCCATCCTGACTGAGGGCGTACAGCGGCAGCTGCGGCTCTTCGGGCCGCTCACCCAGCCAGTCGCGAATGTCGGTGCGCCCGCTCTTGTAATCGATAATCGCCAGGCCGCCGTCGTCGAGGCGATCGATACGATCGATCTTCAACCGGGCGGTGACGCCGCCCAGGCTGATTCGTCCTTCTTCTTCCTGGTACACGACGCTGAACGGCGCGCGTTCGAGCTCACAGTCGAGCCAGGCATCGAGCAGACGCAACAGGCGTTTGACTTCAAGCTCGCGAAACCGCGGCGTGAACGTCGCGGGCCGACGCGATGCCATGAAGTCCACCGCCTGCTCGACGGCCGCGTGTACCTCGGCGGCCCGTTCGTCGGCATCGAGCGCCGCCAGATGCGCATGCGAGCCCAGGCGCGCCCAAAGCCTCTCGAGCGCGGTGTGCAGAACGATGCCGCGCCCGCGCGCATCCAGCCCCAACTGGGCCTCTTCGAGCGGCGCCGCACCGAGACGATGCTCGGCAAAGGCGCGAAACGGGCACGCCGCCTGATGCTTGAAGATGGCCGTACCGCCCGGCGCGTCCGCGGCATCCACGGGCGGCGCGCGACGATCGTCCAGCGCCTCCATCGGAGCCGTCCCGACCAGTGCCTCGCGATACAGTGGGAACTGCGCATCGTCGAGCGCGTCGAGCACAGTCGACGGCTCCTCGATAGACGCTGCGTGCTCGGCAATCAGCGGACTGGGGCGAAGGTCGCGATCGCCGTCGCGCTGCGGCCAACTGAGCACGACGTCCGGCGCTGCGGCGCACAGGCGCTCGGTAATGCGGGCGGCGAACAGCAGCTCGCGTTCGGGCGAGGCGTGCGGGATTCCCGCCTCGCGCTGCAGGCGTACCGGCAGGAGCGGATTGGGGCGCGGCGCCTGCGGCCAGGCCTCATCATGCAACCCCATGACCCAGAGATAATCGAAGCTCAGACCCGCCGCCTCGAGCGTGCCGAGGATCTGCACCGGCGCCTCGCCGCCTTCGGGTTGAAACAGCTGCGCCGCGCAAAGCCGCTGCAGTGCACCGCGCGCCTGCGCCAGGGTGAGCCGGGGCTCGAGGACGTCCAGTCCGGCCAGAGCGCCGAGCTGTTCGCGAAAGGCCTGCCAGGTTTGATATTCGATGCTGTCCATGGAGCGCTCGCCCGGCCAGCCCAAGGCATCGAGCAAGCGGGGGATGGCCTCGGCCCAGCGGCCCGGTGCCTGGCGCGCGGGCAAACTCTGGCGCAATTGCTCCCACGCCGCCAGGCGGCTGCGCAAGCCGGAACACGCCGCGGGCGACGCCCCGGTCTCCTCTTCGGAGGCAAGCAGGGCCAGCAGGCCGCGCACACCGATGCGAGTCTCGCCGCGGCGGCGCAGACGGGCATCGAACCGGGCGCGCGCCTCGCGCTCGCTCTCGGCGCCGCCGAGAAACGGCGAGCGCAGCAGGGCACCGACCCGCTCCAGCGGCTGCGGCTCGCCGCCGAGCTCCAGGGTTGCAAATGCCGCGTGCACCAGGGGGTAGTCCGACAGCGGTCGGCCGGCCGAGATATTGAACGGCCGTGCCTGCCAGCGGGCCTCGGGTGTACAGGTCTCGGCCAGCACCGCCGCGGGCAGCATGATGTCGTCGAAGATGCGCTCGACTCGAGCGCGGGTGTTTGTCAGGTCGGGCACGACCACACCGATCCGTGCTTGGGGAGAACGCGCCAGACGCGCCCGCGCCCAACGCGCGGCCGCCGATATTTCCGCCTCGGCGTCGACCAGAGCCACGGCGCGCACATACTGCGTCGGCAAGGCGTTCCCGCCGACCTCCACCGCCACACCCGCCTCGCGCAGGACTTCAACGAGCGCCGTTTGCTGCGGCGTCAGCTCGTCGAATCCGACCAGTAACAGGCGTGAGGGCAGCAGACGAGTGTCGGCATCGCCGTCATGCAGTCGCCTGGCCACCCAGTCGGCCAGGCGCGCCTGATCCAGCCAGCCGTGTTCCGCGCAGCGCCGGGTATAGCTTTGCGCCCAGTCCACAAAGGCCCGCGTGTCCTCGCCCCAGACATCGCGCTGCGCGGACAGTGGTGCCAGGTCCAGACACCAGGCGTGCACCAGCTCCCAGGCCTCGCGGGCGGCGCGCGCCGCCGGCGCCGGCTGCAGCAACGCGCCGCCCCAGACCGAGTCGCGCACCACCTGTTCCCACAGGCTCAACTCCTGAAACGGGGTCAGCAGCAGCGGTTGCGCCCCATCGCCAACCGCCATCGTCTCCCAGCCGCGCTGCAGCCAGCTCGCCCAGGGCAACACGTCCGGCGTTTCCCATGCCGCGCTACCGTTTGCCGCCTGGGCGAGGTTATAGCTATCCAGTACAGCGCGCGCCAGACGGCGATTGGCGGTGATGACGGCGGCGCCTTCGGCCAACGCGGCATTCAGACCGTCTGCCGCGTCGCTCACCCCCGCTCTCCGATCAGTGCGTTGAGGTGCGCCACCACCGAGCGCGCCAGCGCGTGCAGGGCGTAACCGCCTTCCAGCGTCGATACGATACGCCCGCCGGCATGGCGCGCGGCGACCTCGCGCACGGCCTGCGTCACCCAGCCGTAGTCCGAACTGTGCAGATGCAGATGGGACATCTCGTCCTCGTGGTGGGCATCGAACCCCGCAGAGATCAAAATCAACTGCGGCCGGAACCGCTCCAGGGCCGGCAGCCACCGATCGCCGACGGCCGCGCGAAAGCCTTCGCCGTCGGTGCCAACCTTGAGCGGGACATTGACGATGTGATCGCCGGTGGGCTCGGTGCCGCTGTAGGGATAGAACGGATGCTGAAAGGACGAGCAGAACAGGACCCGCGGCTCGTCCTGGAAAATCTGCTGCGTGCCGTTACCGTGGTGAACGTCGAAATCGACAATCGCCACCCGCTTCAGTCCGTGCGCGACCAGGGCGTGCGCCGCACCCACCGCGACGTTGTTGAAAAAGCAAAAGCCCATGGCCCGCGCGCGTTCGGCGTGATGGCCCGGCGGGCGCACGTTGCAGAACGCCGACTCGGCCTGGCCGGACATCACGAGATCCACGCCGAAGACGACCGCGCCGGCCGCCCGGCGCGCCGCGGCAAGGGTGTGTGCGTTCATGAAGGCATCATCGTCCAGGCGAACCATGCCCGAGGACGGCGCGGTATCGCGCACCTCGGCGAGATAATCGGCGCTGTGAACGCGCAGCAGCTGTTCGTCGCTGACCAGCGGCGCCTCATAGTGGCGTAACACGAATTCGAGTCCCGAGGCGATCAACTGGTCGTTGATCGCGCTCAGACGGGCCGCCCGCTCGGGGTGCCCCGGGCCCATGTCATGCAGCAGGCAGTCGGGATGGGAGATCAGGGCGAGCGTCATTCCAATTCGCCGTGTGAAATTCCAGGCTTCGCGCTAAGCTTATCACATTCGTACCGCCCGGCCCCCCGCGCCGCGGACCGGCTCGATGCAGCGGGGTGCGCCCCGAACATCCACTCCAGCTAGAAGCCAACGCCGAGACTGTCACGGAAGAAAGATACGCATGGGTCCACATTACCTCGACCGGATGATAACCCCGAACGCCATCGCCGTGTTCGGCGCCAGCGAGCGCCCCGACTCGGTCGGCCAGCGGGTATTCGCCAACATCCTCGCAGCCGGCTTCGAGGGACGGCTCTATCCGATCAATCACAAACACGGACAAGTCCAAGGGCATACCAGCTACCCTGACCTGGCCGCCCTGGCCAAGGAGAAGGGAGTCCAGACGATTGATCTCGCCGTCATCGCCACGCCCGCGCCCACGGTCCCCGACATCATCCGCCAATGCGGCGAGCACGGCGTCGGCGCGGCCATTGTGCTGTCGGCCGGCTTCGGCGAGGCGGGAACAGAGGGCTCTCGCCTGCAAAAGGCACTGCTCGAACAGGCGCGCCGCTTCGGAGTGCGCATCGTCGGACCCAACTGCCTGGGATTGATGCGCCCGCGCATCGGGCTCAATGCCACCTTCGGTCACAACAATGCCCTGCCCGGCAAGCTCGCACTCATCTCCCAGTCGGGGGCCCTGTGCACGGCCATCCTCGACTGGGCCGAGTCCAACCAGGTGGGATTTTCGGCGATGATCTCGCTGGGCGATGCGGCCGACGTCGACTTCGGCGAGATACTCGACTACCTGGCGCTCGATGCCGAGACGCACAGCATCCTCATGTACGTCGAGGGTATTCGCGATGCCCGGCGATTCATGAGCGGACTGCGCGTGGCCGCACGCATGAAACCGGTAATCGTGGTCAAGGCCGGACGCCACCAGGCTGGATCGCGTGCGGCCATGTCCCACACGGGGGCACTGGTCGGGTCCGATGACGTTTTCGATGCCGCACTGGCGCGTGCCGGCGCCGTGCGGGCCTTCACTATCGAGCAGTTGTTCGCCGCCGCACAGATCCTCTCCAGCGGTGCGCGAGCCCCCGGCAAACGCCTGACCATCGTCACCAACGGCGGCGGTCCCGGGGTGTTGGCCACCGATCGGGCCGTCGAGCTCGGCCTGAGCCTGAGCGAGCTCACACCCGAGACCCATAAGCGGCTCGACGAAGTGCTGCCCGCCCACTGGTCCCGCGCCAATCCGGTCGACATCCTGGGCGATGCACCGCCCGAACGCTACGGTGCGGCGGTCGCTGCCTGCCTGGACGACCCGAACGTCGACGGCATCGTGGTCATGCTTACGCCCCAGGCCATGACCCGGCCCCTGGAAGCCGCGCAGGCCGTGCTCGCGGCCGCCCACCCCAAGGGCAAGCAAACGACGCGCACGCGCAAACCCGTGCTCGCCTGTTGGCTGGGCCAGCGCCAGGTCGAGAGTGCCTGGCACGCGTTCTCCGAAGGAGGCCTGCCCTATTTCCACACGCCCGAGGCGGCGGTCGAGGCGTTTTCCTATCTCGCGCACTATCAGCACAACCAACAGCTGCTGATGCAGGTGCCCGGACCGCTGTCGCGGCGCAGCGAACCGGACATCGAGGGCGCACGGCTCATCATCGAAGGGGCGCTGGGCGAACACCGCAAAGTGCTGAGCGCGATGGAGGCCAAGGCGGTGCTCGCCGCCTTCGGCGTGCCCGTCACGCCGACGGTCGAATCCCATTCGGCGAGCGAGGCCTTGGTCGAGGCCGAATCCATCGGCTTTCCGGTGGCCATGAAGATCGACTCACCCGATATCACGCACAAGTCCGACATCGGCGGCGTGCGCCTCAATGTCACCGACGCGCATACTGTCAAGAGTGTCTACAACCGACTCATCGACCAGGCGCGCAAACACAATCCCCAGGCCGACATAAAGGGCGTGACCATCGAGCACATGCACATCAGCCCGCATGGGCGCGAGCTGATGGTCGGCGTGCTGCGCGATGCCGCCTTCGGCCCTGTCATCGCCTTCGGCGCCGGTGGCACGACCCTGGAGATCGTGCGCGACCGCGCCGTCGCCCTGCCGCCGCTGAACCGCTTCATCGCCCGCACCCTCATCGCCAATACACGCATCGCCGGGATGCTGGGCGAGTTTCGCGGTATGCCCGCGATCGACATGGACGCAATGGAGAACGTGCTGCGCCGCGTCTCCGAGATGGTCTGCGAGCTGCCCCATATCCAGGAGCTCGACATCAACCCCCTCATCGCCGACGAAAACGGCGTCATCGCCGTCGATGCACGAATCCGGGTCGACTATTACACGCCCTCGACCGAGCGCTACGCGCATATGGCGGTCTATCCCTATCCGGCGCACCTGGTCAGGCACTGGCAGCTACCCGACGGCACGGACATCACCATCCGCCCCATTCGCCCGGAAGACGCCGAGATAGAACAGGCCTTCGTGCGCCGGCTCTCGCCGCAGTCCAAGTACTTTCGTTTCATGCAGAGCCTCCAGGAGCTGACACCCACCATGCTGGTACGCTTCACGCAGATCGACTACGACCGCGAGATGGCGCTCATTGCCGTACTCGGCAATGGGACCGAGGCCAGCAGTGAAACGGAGATAGGCGTGGCCCGCTACACCATCAACCCCGACGGTCAGAGCTGCGAATTCGCGCTGGTGGTGGCCGACGAATGGCACCGGCGAGGCATCGGCTCACGACTGATGAGCAGCCTGATTGAAATCGCACGCGCCCGCGGGCTCAAGACCATGGAAGGCGAAGTGCTGTCGGGCAACGCTGAAATGCTGGGGCTGGTCTCGCGGTTGGGGTTCACCGTTCAGACCAGCGCGGACGACCCGTCCGTGCGCCTGGTGCAGCGGCCCCTGTGAACGTCCATTACAACGACCCCGATACATCAGCCAAAGCCGGCACGAGCCGTCCGAACGACTCGCCGCATGAGAATGTAACCAATAACCCGTTGCCGGTCCGTCGCTTGAGCGCACTTCGAGGCAACTCGCCCGCGCGCAGGACGGCACCCATTCTTGACAATTATATCGTACACGATATAATAGCCTGCACATTCGAACCCGCCCGCTCCATCAGAACCATGTCACCAGAAGACCGACTGTGCGAGGACGTACTCGTCGCCCTGCGCCAGATCGTCCGCGCCATCGATTTGCACTCCAAGAAGCTCGTGCAGCGGCACGGGGTCACCGGCCCCCAGATGCTCGTACTCAAAAAGCTTGCCGAGGCCGCACCGCTCGCGGTCGGTGAGCTCGCGCGCCGCGCCAATCTCAGCCAGGCCACCGTCACGGACATCCTCGATCGGATGCAGCGCCGCGGTCTGGTCAGTCGTATGCGCAGCGAGGCCGATAAGCGCCGGGTACTGGTCACGCTCACCGCGGAGGGCACGCGGCTGCTCGAAACCTCGCCGCCCCTGTTGCAGGACAGCTTTGTCGCCGGCTTTCAGGAGCTGCCCCGCTGGGAGCAGACCGCCATGGTCGCGACCGTGCAACGCATAGCGGCCATGATGAACGCCGAACAGCTCGCCGCGCCTCCCCTGCTCGACAACGCACGGATCGACGCCGCCGGGCTCGGCGACGCGGCGCTCGACGATGCCATGTTGAGCGAGGACTCCACGCCGCGCGAGGCGTAAGGCAGCGGCTAAACCCTGTCCCCGACGGTTGGGGACTCTGAATATTATTAGGAATCGAGAATCAGATGTGTGGAATTTGCGGTGAAATCCGTTTCGACGGCCAGCGCGCCTCCCTGGAGGCGGTGCAGGCCATGACCGACACGATGGCGCCCCGCGGCCCCGACGCCCATGGCCTGTATCAGCAGGACGGAATCGCCTGCGGCCACCGACGCCTGATGATCGTCGACCTCTCCCGCCACGCCCAACAGCCGATGATCGACAGCGAGCTCGGCCTGGGCATCGTGTTCAACGGGATGATCTACAACTATAAGGAATTGCGCGACGAGCTCTCGGCGCGCGGCTATCGCTTCTTCTCGACCGGCGACACCGAAGTCGTGCTCAAGGCCTACCATGCCTGGGGCGAGGATTTCGTCGATCATTTTCACGGGATGTTCGCCGCCGCCGTGTGGGAGCGCGACAGCGGCCGCGTGGTCCTGGCCCGCGATCGCCTCGGCATCAAACCGCTGTACTACAGTGAACGACGCGGCGCGCTGCGATTCGCCTCCAGCCTGCCCGCCCTGCTCGCCGCCGGCGAGGTCGACACGAGCATCGACCCGGTGGCGCTGCACCATTACATGAGCTTTCACTCCGTCGTCCCGGCCCCGCACACGATCCTCAAGGGCGTGCGCAAGCTGCCGCCGGCCACCGTCATGAGCATCGAACCCGACGGTCGACGCCATGAGCGTACCTATTGGCAGCCGGCCTTCGAACCGCAGCCCGAGGACCTGGAGCTCGGCTTCGAGGACTGGCAGGCTCGCGTGACCGACGCCCTGCGCCTGGCGGTCAAGCGCCGTCTGGTCGCCGACGTGCCGGTGGGCGTGCTCCTGTCGGGCGGCCTGGACTCCAGCCTCATCGTCGGTCTGTTGGCCGAGGCCGGCCAAAAGGGTCTGAAGACGTTCTCCGTCGGCTTCGAGAGCGTCGGCGGCGAGGAAGGCAACGAGTTCAAATACTCGGACATCGTCGCCGACCATTTCCAGACCGAACACCACAAGATCCACGTCGAGTCGGACCAGGCGCTTCGCGAGCTGCCCAACTGCTTCGCCGCCATGTCCGAGCCCATGGTCAGCCACGACAACATCGGTTTCTACCTGCTCTCCCAGGCGGTCTCGCAGCACGTCAAGGTCGTGCAGAGCGGACAGGGTGCCGACGAGGTCTTCGGCGGCTATCACTGGTACCCGCCCCTGCTCGAAAGCCATCACCCGGTGGACGACTATCAGCGGGTATTCTTCGACCGCGATCACGCCGAATACGCCAGCGCGGTGCACCCGCGTTTCGTCGACGGCGACTACAGCCGCGCCTTCGTCGAACGCCATTTCGCTCAGCCCGGCGCCGCAGGCGGCGTGGACAAGGCCCTGCGCCTCGACTCGACGGTCATGCTCGTCGACGACCCGGTCAAGCGCGTGGACAACATGACCATGGCCTGGGGGCTCGAGGCCCGTGTGCCCTTCCTCGATCACGAGCTGGTCGAGCTCGCCGGGCGCATACCGGCGCACTTCAAGGTGGACCAGGGCGGCAAATATGTCCTCAAGGAGTTGGCCCGTAAGATCATTCCGTCGGCCGTCATCGACCGGCCCAAGGGATACTTTCCCGTACCGGCCCTGAAGTATCTGCGCGGTCCCTATCTGGATTTCGTCAAGGATGCGCTCAACCAGCCTGCCGCGCGCGAGCGCGAGCTGTTCCAGGCCGACTATGTCAACAAGCTCCTGGCCGACCCGGAGAATCACATCACGCCGCTTCGCGGCTCCAAGCTTTGGCAGATCGCCCTGTTGGAGCTCTGGCTCCAGACGCACGGACTGTGAACAGTACGCAACGGACAACACCCATGGCCAAACATCACCGATTCGAACGAAGCAACGCCCCGACGGTACAGAACTGGAAACGTCCGAGCGGCCCGACCTCCGACAAGCTGGAATCGGACGTCGTGTTCGATTGCGGTTGGGGCCGGCTGATCTTTGCGCACACCTTCCGCGACAATGAACGTCTGGCCCGGACACTGATGGACGAGCGGCCAGGGCGCCGCGATATCGCAATCTATCTGCGCGATCCGCACGTCGTCATATCGATGGCACCCCAGGAGCTGTTCCTCGACCCCTCCCACACCTACCGCCTGTGGCTCGACCGATATCAAGCGGGCCACACGCCGCCCAAGGGGTTCATCGTGCGCAAGATGCTCGCCCGCGAGGACGCCGAAGCCATCAATCGAATCTACGCCCAACGCCACATGGTAACCGTCGACCCGGATTTTCTGTGGAAGAACCGGGAGTCGCGCAACATCACTTACCTCGTCGCGGAGGACAAGGCGACCGGCGAGGTGGTCGGCACGGTCACCGGCGTCGACCACCACGAGGCCTTCAACGATCCGGAAAACGGCTCCAGTCTGTGGTGCCTGGCCGTCGACCCGCAGGCCTCGCAGCCGGGTATCGGCGAGGCGCTCGTGCGATATCTCGCCGAGCACTACATGGCGCGCGGTCGCGCGTTTCTCGACCTGTCGGTCATGTACGACAACCGCCAGGCGATCCGGCTCTACGACAAGCTCGGCTTCGTACGCGTGCCGGTGTTCACGCTCAAACACAAGAATGCCTTCAACGAGCCGCTGTTTATCGCCGCGCCGCCCGAAGAGGAGCTCAACCCCTATGCCGAGATCATCGTCAAGGAGGCCCGCCGGCGCGGCATCGGCGTCGAGGTCCTTGACGAGGAGGCCAACTACTTCGCACTGACTTTCGGCGGACGCACCGTCGTGTGCCGCGAATCGCTCTCCGAGCTCACAAGCGCCATCGCCATGAGCCGCTGCGACGACAAGCGGGTAACCACGCGCCTGCTCTCGCGCGCCGGATTGAGCGTAGCGGCACAGGCCCGTGCCCACGATGCGGAGGAGAACGAGGATTTCCTCCTGCGCTACAAGCGCCTCGTCGTCAAACCGGCCCGCGGCGAACAGGGCGCCGGAATCACGGTGGACGTGCGCGACGCCGATGAGCTGACGGAGGCCGTCGCACGGGCCCGTGACGTCTGCGACGAGGTGATTCTGGAGCAATTCGTCGAGGGCGAGGACCTTCGCATCATCGTCATCAACGATGAGGTCGTGGCCGCAGCCGTGCGCCGCCCCGCTTCGATCATCGGTACCGGCCAGCACTCGATCGCCAAACTGATCGAGAAACAAAGCCGCCGGCGCGCCGCGGCGACCGGCGGCGAGAGCCGCATACCGGTCGACGACGAAACCCGCCGCTGCGTCAAGAACGCCGGCTACGACATGGAAAGCGTCCTGCCCGCCGGCGAACATCTGGTCGTACGAAAAACCGCCAACCTGCACACCGGCGGTACCATCCACGACGTCACCGCCCAGCTGCATCCGGCCCTGGCCGAGGCGGCGGTCGAAGCGGCGCGGGCCATTGATATCCCGGTGGTCGGACTCGACTTCCTGGTCCCCAAAGTCGACGGGCGCGACTACGTCATCATCGAGGCCAACGAGCGACCCGGACTGGCCAATCACGAGCCGCAGCCGACCGCCGAACGCTTCATCGATATGTTGTTCCCGCAAACGGTCGAACGCTGACCGGTCCACCACCACGGCGGAGAACTCCGGATGCGCATCGTCATCGTCCGCCACGCGATCGCATTGGACCGCAACGAGGCCGCGGCTCAGGGAATCGACGACGCCGATCGCCCGTTGACCGACGCCGGCCGCGACAAGATGGCCCAGGGCGCGCTCGGTCTTGCCCGCCTCCGGGCGCGACCCGCCCTGCTGGCAACCAGCCCCTGGCGGCGCGCCCGCGCAACGGCCGAAATCCTCGCCAAGCCCCTCGGCGTGCACGAGGTGGTCACAACCCCCGCTCTACTGCCCGGCCACCTTCAACCCGAGCTGCTCGACTGGTTAACCGACCGCGGCGCTCCCGACACGGTCGTTCTGGTCGGACACGAACCGGACCTGGGCCTTTGGGCCGGGTGGCTTGTGAACGGGCGCACGCGGTCAATGCTGCGTCTGAAAAAGGGCTCGGCCTGCTGCATCGATTTCAACGAACTCCCCACTCCGGGACACGGCGAATTGCAGTGGCTGCTGACACCACGTCAATTGCGCGGGCTCGCAGGGACGGACTGAACCGCACGCTGTCCACGCCACTAGACCATACACGCCACTAACCCAATCGATCAGGCTTGCTGATATCATAGGGACCCGACCGAGGCGCCGCCGCGCACACCGAGCGCTGCCGGCCGGTTGCCGGGGCGAACAGGGGAGACTTTTCATGGCAGCAGCAGCGCGAACGCCGGCATGATCAGATTGCGCCGGTACTGGGGCGCCACCCCCGCCGCCGAGACGGTCGCCGCGATCGACCTCGGCTCCAACAGCTTCCATATGATCGTGGCCCGTCCCCAGGGCACCGAGCTCACCGTCGTCGATCGGCTGCGCGAAATGGTGCGCCTGGCCGCGGGCCTGGACGATCGGCGCCGCCTGGACGCCGCCGCGCAGCGCCGTGCGCTCGAGTGCCTGGAGCGCTTCGGACAGCGCCTTCGCGACATGCCCGCGGGCAGTGTCCGCGCCGTCGGGACCAACACACTGCGCAGCGCCCACAATGCCTCGGAATTTCTCGACGCCGCCGAGCAGGCCCTGGGTCATCCCATCGAGATCATCTCCGGCGTCGAAGAGGCCCGCCTGATCTATCTGGGCGTCGCCCACAGCACGCCCGGCAACACAAAGCCGCGTCTTGTGATGGACATCGGCGGCGGGAGCACCGAATTGATCGTCGGTCGCGGCTTCGAACCGCAGCGCATGGAAAGCCTGTACATGGGCTGTGTGAGCATGAGCCAACGCCACTTCCCCGACGGCTCCATCACCGCCAAGCGCTGGCAGCGGGCCCTGCTCAGCGCCCGCCAGGAGCTAGAACCCATCGAGACGACATTTCGGCACCCCGCGTGGGATGAGGCCGTCGGCGCATCGGGCACCATACGCGCGGTGCGTTCCGTGGTGCAGGCCGCCGGATGGAGCAGCGCCGGAATCAGCCGCGATTCGCTCCAGCGATTGGCCGAGACGATGCTCAAGGCCGGCCACGTCGACAAACTGAAGCTCGCCGAGCTCAGCGCCGAACGCGCGCCGGTCTTCCCGGGCGGTGTGGCGGTCCTGTTGGCCGCCTTCGAGGCGCTCGGCATCGAGCAGATGCGCGTGTCCGACGGGGCGCTGCGCGAAGGCCTGCTTTACGACCTGCTCGGGCGTATCCGTCACGAAGACGTGCGCAACCGCAGCGTCGAATCCCTGGCCGGACGCTATCACATCGACGCCGATCAGGCGGCCCGCGTCGCGCAGACCGCCGCCGACTGCCTGGCACAAGTGTCCGAGGCCTGGCAGCTCGACGGTAAAGAACCCGCCCAATGGTTGCAGTGGGCGGCACGCCTGCACGAGGTCGGCCTCGACATCGCCCACAGCCAATACCATAAACACGGCGGCTACATATTGGAGAACGCCGACCTGCCCGGCTTTTCCCGTCAGGAACAGCGGGTACTGGCACGCATGGTGCGCCTGCATCGGCGCAAGTTCGCCATGGACGTCATCAAGGAGTTGCCGGCCGACTGGCGCCAGCCCATCACGTACCTGACGACACTGCTGCGATTGTCCGCCGTGCTGCACCGCAGCCGCAGCCCCACCCCGTTACCGGCCCTGCGACTCAAAGCCGGCGACCGACGCCTGAAGCTCACGTTTCCGTCCGGCTGGCTGAATGAGCACCCGCTGACGCGGGCGGATTTGGAACAGGAATCCAGCTACCTGAAGTCGGCGCGGATCGAGCTCGACTTCGAATAACGCGCTTAGCGCCGCCTGCCCGCGTCAGGCGCTTTCCGCCAGCGCCTCGAGCAGGCGGGTCTGCGCCGAACGCGCCTCCTCCTGCCCCGGTACGCAGCGCACGTAACTCCCGTCGCGGTTCAATTCCCAGGCCTGCACGTTGTCATCGAGATAATAGGCCAGGTCCTGGATGACTCGCTGGCGCAGGTGTGCATCTTCGATTGGGAATGCCACTTCCACGCGCCGGAAGAAATTACGCTCCATCCAGTCGGCGCTTGCTCCGAAGACCTCGGCTTGTCCGTCGTTGTGAAAGTAATACACGCGCGTGTGTTCCAGGAAGCGTCCGACCACGGAGCGTACACGAATGCGCTCGGAGACGTCCGCGATGCCGGGGCGCAGACAGCAGATACCGCGCACGATCAGGTCGACCTCGACGCCGGCCTGCGAGGCCCGGTACAGCGCCTGAATGATGCCCGGCTCGACCAGGGAGTTGAGCTTGGCGATGAGACGTGCCTCGCGCCCCGCCTGGGCATGTTCAATCTCGCGCTCTATGCGTTGGAGCAGGGATTCGTGCAGGGTGAACGGCGACTGCAGCAGCTTCTGCAGACGCGAGACCCTCCCCAGGCTGGTCATCTGCAGGAACAGGTTGTGAACGTCCTCGCCGATGGCCCGATCGCAGGTGAACAGGCCGTAGTCCGTGTAAAGCCGCGCGGTGCGCGGATGATAGTTGCCGGTACCCAGGTGAACGTAGTTGCGCAGTCCCTTGGCCTCGCGGCGTACGATGAGGATCATCTTGGCGTGGGTCTTGTAGCCAACGACGCCGTACACGACGTGTGCCCCGGCCTCCTGCAGGCGATTGGCGAGCGCAATGTTCGCCTCCTCGTCGAATCGCGCACGCAGCTCGATGATAACGGTGACCTCCTTGCCCGCGCGCGCGGCCGAAACCAGCGCATCGACGATGGCCGATTCGGGTCCGGTGCGATACAGGGTCTGCTTGATGGTGAGCACCTGAGGGTCGGTGGCCGCCTGGCGCACAAAATCGATCACGGGCGCAAAGGACTCGAAGGGATGATGCAGCAGCACGTCCTGATTGCGGATGAGCTCGAACATGTCGTTGTTGTGCGCGAGCTGCGCCGGCAGTCCCGGCGTAAACGACGGGTACTTCAGGTCGGCGCGGTCGACGAGGTCGGCAATGGCCAGCAAGCGGTTGAGGTTGACCGGTCCGTTGACCTGGTACAGATCGTCCCGGCCGAGGTCGAACTTGTTCAAAAGATAGCTCAGACCCTCCTCGGGGCAATCGTGCGCGACCTCCAGGCGCACGGCGTCGCCGTAGCGACGCGATGCCAGCTCGCCCTCCACCGCGCGCAGCAGGTCGTCGATTTCCTCCTCGTCGACAAACAGATCGCTGTTGCGGGTGACCCGGAACTGATAGCAGCCGGTGACCGTCATGCCCGGGAACAGATCGTCGACGTAGGCGTGAATGACCGATGAGAGAAAGACGAAATCGTGCGGGCCGCTGTCCGTTTTGTCCTGCGGCAATTGAATCAGGCGCGGCAGGGCGCGCGGGGCTTGTACGACCGCCATGCCGCCGCTGCGACCGAAGGCGTCGGTTCCCCGCAGCGAGACGATGAAGTTCAGGCTCTTGTTCAGGATGCGCGGAAACGGGTGCGCCGGATCGAGCCCCAAGGGACTCAAGACGGGAAGCAGTTCCTCCTCGAAGTATTTGCGCAACCAGGCGTCCTGCGAGGCGCTCCACTCACCGCGGCGGATGAAACGAATCTTCTGCTCGGCGAGCTCCGGGATGAGCACTTCGTTGAGCACCCGGTATTGTTCCTCGACCAGGGCATGGGCGCGCTGGCTGATCGCGTTGAGCACCTCGGCGGGTGTCATGTTGTCCGGCCCGGCCTGCACGGAGCCGAGCTCGACCTTCTGCTTCAGGCCGGAGACGCGGACCTCGAAGAATTCATCGAGATTGGTCGTCGAGATACAAAGAAATTTCAGCCGCTCGATCAGCGGTGTGGATTCGTCCTTGGCCTGCTCCAGGACCCGCCGATTGAACTCGAGCAGACTGAGCTCCCGGTTGATATACAGATCGGGCTGCTTGAGATCGACCTGGCCGGGCGCTTCGGCGTCGGGCATGGCAGGGGGCTGGGCGATGGTCGGCGGTGGCGTGGCCATGGGAGTATGACGATTTTATGACATTTAACGCGTTGTCTTGCAAAGCATAATACAACGCGGCCGGCTTGGGTAGGCAGTTCACTCAGGCGGGGGCCGCCGGGACCCGGTCGCCGTGGCTGAAATGGGCTTTTGCGAAGGCCACGCGTGCCTCGACGTCGCGCAGCTCGCGGTGATGGCGCTCCACGGCGTGGAGCCGATGCAGCAGCCCCGTCCGGTTGGCAATCTGAATATTCAGGCCGGGTCGGGCGTTGATCTCCAGGATCAGGGGCCCGCGCTCGCGGTCCAGGACGATATCCACGCCCTGATAGCCCAGAGCGGTCAGCTCGCAGCAGCGAGAGGCCAGACGCAGCAGGTCATCCCACCCCGGCACGGCCACGTCGTTGACGGGGTTGCCCGTATCGGGGTGTTCGTCGATGGTGTCGTTGCCCCACACGGCGGTCAATGTCCGGCCCGTGGCGATATCGACGCCCACGCCGAGGGCGCCCTGATGCAGGTTGGCCTTGCCCTCGGAGGCGCGTGTCGGCAAGCGCACCATCGCCAGCACCGGCACGCCCAGGAAGACGATGATTCGGATGTCGGGGACCCCCTGGTAACTGATGGCCTCGAATACCGGGTCGAACTGCACGCGGTACTCGATGATTGCCTGATCGGGATAGCCGCCCAGGCTGTACAGCCCGCTCAGCGTATTGGAGACATGATAGGCGAGCTCGTCGGGACTGAGCAGCAGACCGCCGGCCTTGCGGTACATCTTGCGCATACGCCCCGTGATCACGACGATCCCGTTGCCACCGCTGCCATGGGCCGGCTTGACCACGAACGAGGCATGAGGTGCGAGCATTTCGGGGAGTCGTTTGATCTCGTATTCATGACTGATCACGCCGTAGAGCTCGGGCACGGCCATGCCGGCTTCCAGGGCCAGACGCTTGGTCTGCAGCTTGTCGTCGACCAGGGGATAGAGCCGCCGGGGATTGTAGACGAGCGTGTAGTCCGCGTTGCGCCGGTTGATCCCGAGCACCCCTGCCTCGCGCAGCTTGCGAATGCGATCGAACATGCTATCTCACTCGCGGGTCATCGCGCGGAAACGAACCAGTTCAGTCAGGCGATAGCCCGAATAGCGCCCGAGCAGCAACGTGCTCGCGAGCAAAATGAGCAGCAATTCGGGAAACACGAAGACGAGATGTCGCAGGAAGTCGATGCTCATGACCAGATACGCCGCCGCCGCCACGGCCAGACTGCCAATGCCCTGTTCGATGGCCTCGGCCGCACCGCGCTCCTCCCAGACGATGGACATGCGCTCGATGGTCATGGTCATGATAATCATCGGAAACAGCGCTACGGACAGCCCTCGCTCGATACCCAACTTGAAACTTAATACACTGATCATCGCCATCAACAGTACAACCACGATCAGGACCGAGGCCAGCCGCGGCACCAGCAGCAGCTTGAGTTGATCCAGATAAAAGCGCACCGTCAGACCCAATCCCACGACCAGGGCGAACAATATGATTCCCCAGAGCAACTGCGTCTCGCGGAAGGACAGCGCGATCAGCACCGGCATGAAGGTGCCGAAGGTCTTGACGCCGACAATGTTGCGAAGCACCACCAGCAAGAATGCGCCGAGTGGCACCAGAAGCAGTACCTGGTAGACGGCCTGCGTCTCGATCGGAAGGCTGAGCAGGGAAAAATCGATCAAGCCCGGTGTCATGAACCGACCCCGCATCGCCGCGCCGCTCAATGCCGACTCCTTGATCAGACGTACCGCGAGTCGCGTCTTTAGATCGCGCGCACCCTTGAGGGTAACCAGCGGTTCACTGCCTCGCCACCACGTCAGGTAGTCGTCCGGCAGCTTGCCGGTTCCCTTGGCCGCGTCATACGGGCGCCAGACACCCTTTTCCGCCACCTCCAGCCAGGCGACCGGGACAACATCGCGCTGCAACTCCTGCAGGCGTACTCCGTGGACGACACGCGCGGGAATACCCGCCTCGGCCAGCACGTCGATGGCGACCGCGATCCGGCGTTCGTTGTCCGGTTTGCGGCCCAATAGCAGCGACACACTCTCGTCCTTTTCCGGGCTGTTCAAACGCTTGAGAAGCTCGGTGACAAAGGAGTCTATGTCCGCCGAATGGGCCCGAATGTCGGCAATCAGAGTATCGGCGGCCGCGCGGTGGGCGCCCTCGTAGCCGACCGGCGTGACCGGCTCCGCCTCGGCTTTTACGACCGGATAGGCATCTGCGACACGCCGCACGATCGCCCGGTAATAGAGTACCTGATTGCCGCTTGCCCGCCGCGTCGACCAGATCACCTTGCGGCTGCCGTTGACATTCTTCGCGCTGAAGCCATAGCCCTTGGAAATGAAATTCTCGTCGATGAGCGCGTATTGACTCGTGCTGCGCGGCACGTACATCGACAGCTTGACCGGGGCGTTGTAGGCGCGAAAAGCCGCTCGCACCTCGATCTCCCAGCTGTCGGAGGTGGTATCGGGCAGCAGCGGGAAGTGCAGCACGAATACCTTAAAAAAGAACACCATCAGCGCGATGAGTGTCAACGCCGCTGACAGAACGTACAGATGGCGCTTATTCAACCTTCAGGTCCCCTTTACAGCGGGGTTTGGCCTGGAAGGTCTCGCCCGGGTCGACCACAAAATGCCCCTGCATATCGTCACGGCCGATCAGCATGTTATAGCGAAAACCGGATCGGTCGACGAGGTTGACTCGCGTTACCTTGTATACGTTGCCCAGACAAATCCCCAGCTCGACGACCGGGCGACGCTGAACCCGCCCGAAGTGACGCTTGATTTTGATGTGCCCGACGATCTTACGCTCGAAGCTCGCCAGCTTTCCGTTCTTGGTCTCTATCTGAAAACCTATCCACTGCTCACCGTCGCGCTCGAACGGCCGCAGGCAATTGCAGCTCAGCGAAGACATCTTGGCGCCGGTGTCGAGTTTCGCCTTGACTTCGACGTTGCCGGGGAACAGGCGCACGTTTTCCACCCAGCCGACGATATCCTTGCCGTTGTCGGCCAAGGCCGGTGCCGCCGGGAGCCCCGCGCTCACGAGCAGGGCCAGAACCAAACCGGGCACGGAGGTTAACAACGTGATTCTCGGCGCCGGCGCAGAGCGCACGGCCGCGGAGAGCCCAACCAGAGCGAAACGGAGCATGGCAGTTATTCCATATAGTAATGGCGAGTCGAAGACAACGCCCACCCGGCGCCTCAACGCCCGGGCGGCGTCGGTCCGTTCAAGGAAATATTAGGGGGTGCCATGCGGGGGCACAAGCGCAACTGCTCAGGTCACGGACACAGGGTTGACGTGGGCGGCGTTACCGCTTGTGACCAGCCGCAGGGAGGTGCGGGTGCCCGTGCCCGGTTGACTCTCGATAGCGATCTCCCAGCCATAGCGATCGCAGATGCGCTTGACCAGCGACAGGCCGATCCCGCTGCCGCCGCTGTGCGGACCCGTGGCGAACCGCTCGAAGGCTCGGTCCAGGTCCTGGGGGCTCATGCCGCTGCCCGTGTCTTCGACTTCGATGCCGTGGCGGGTCACCCGGGCCGTGATCCGACCCCGTTCGGTATAGGCGAAGGCGTTGCGTATGAGGTTGCCGACCACGATGGCCAGGACCGCCCGCTCCACCGGGAGCTGAAGATTGCCTTCGCGTTCGATGTCGACTTCCACCGGCTTGTCCTTGAGCAGGTAGGCGTGATTTTCAATGACGTCCCGAAGTACGTTTCCCACCGAGCAGGAGGTTGCAGCGCCTGCCGGCCCACGCTCCTCGCGCGCCAGAGTGAACAGCGCGGCGGTCAGCTCGGACATCTCGCGCGCCGCCCGGGCAATGCGCCCTACCCGCTCGCGCGCGGCCCCCTCCAGCCCCGGCGAGGCCAACAGCACTTCGGTCGCTCCGTTGATGACCGTCAACGGAGTGCGCAGCTCGTGACTGACATCACTGGTGAAGTAGCGTTCGCGTTCGATAAAGGCGTGCAGTCGCATGAGGTACTTGTCGAAGGCGGCTGCCAGCTCGCCCACCTCGTCGTTGGTGAAATCGCCCGCTACCGGCGTCAGGCGATCCTCGGCGCGCAGCCCGCCGATGCGCCGGGCCAGCGTGACCACGGGTGAGATTACCCGTCCGGTCAACCAACCACCGAGCGCGGCCGACAGCAGCGTCATGGCGACTACGCCGCTGGCGAGAAACAGCAGGTAGCGGTGCTCGCGTTCCTTGGCCCGGGCCTCGTCGTAGAGCAGAAAGAAGCGATCGCCGCCGCGGCGGGCGATGACCAGAAAGTGGCTTTTACCCTGAAATTCGACGCGGTGAAAACCGTCCTTCAGGGCGGCGAACTGCGGTGGCGCGGGCGCATCGTTGACCTTGGAGGAATCGATGAAGGTGCGAATGGCCAGACTCGACGGCGGCGGGCTGTGCGGGTCCACCTGAAAGCGGTTGGCGTATTCGTCCAGCTCTGCCGTTAACGTCTCGGCGATGAGACCACGCTCGATGTCCTGTGTACCAAGATAGAGCACGGCGCTGAGGAGCAGGCTGATCAGCCCGCCAAACAGCGCGAAAGAAAAACCGACTCGGTGGCGTAGACTACGCCTGAACTGCATCCGGTTCGACCAGCTGATATCCGATGCCGTGGAGGGTACGCAGTAAGGCGCGATCGAAGGGCTTGTCCACCGCTGCACGCAGCAGATGCATATGGGCACGCAGCGCGTCGCTGTCGGGCGGCGCATCACCCCATATCTCACGCTCGATTTCCTGGCGCGTCAGTACCCGCGGCGATTGACGCATCAGCAGGCCGAGTATCTTGAGCGGAATCGGCGGCAGCACGATCTTCTTGTCGCCGCGAGTCACCTCGAGGGTGTCCTGATCGAACTTCAGGTCGCCCACCTCCAGGCAGCGGCGCGTGGTCTCGCCGCGTGCCCGGCGGACCAGGGCCTTGAGGCGCACTTCCAGTTCCTGCAGCGCGAAGGGTTTGACCAGATAGTCATCCGCGCCGTGGGCAAACCCCTGCAGCTTGTCATCCAGGGTGTCGCGCGCGGTGAGCATCAGCACCGACGTCTCGTTGCCCCGCTCGCGCAGTTGCTCGCAGACCTCCAGGCCGTCCATCCCCGGCAGCATCAGATCCAGGACGATGACGTCATAGCGGTTGTCCAACGCGAATCGAAGACCCGTATGGGCATCGTTGGCCGCATCGACGGTATGGCCGTTGCCTTCGAGGTAGTCATAGAGGTTCGCTACCAGATCCGGATTGTCTTCGATGACCAGAATATTCATAGTTTCCAAGATTCCACCCCCTCGGTCCAAGCCGGTACGGTCTGTTCGTTGAGCCCGGAGTCCGCGCCGGGAATCGGGAGCCACGGTCGGTCGGTCCAGGTACCGCGCCGAGACGGCCATAATCGAATGTGATTTATACCTCCGCCAGCATCGAGAGGCCAGTGCCGATCGGCCGGTCTCGAGCCGCCAGCGCGGCCTCCAGTGCCGATCCGGTCCCGTCAGATGCGGCGTGCTCGGGGTGGTTTTGCCCCGAATTCGGTGGATTTGACCACCGAAATGCCAATTGGTTTCCAGTTTACGGCCATTACTTGTTGTTTTTTATCGCGGTTTGCCCCTGGCACAGCGCTTGCTCCTCGCTGTTGGCATAAGGATGTTGCGCCGGTCGACGGACCGACCACCCGAATCATAACGCATCCGTCCGGTCTAATCCGCCCGACAAGGAGATTGGCACGATGCCCCATTCGCCCGATACGTGCCCCGGCGCCTTCCCGCCTCTCCCGGCCGAGGTCTCCAGCCCCGGCCAGGGCGGATATCCAGCCGCGTCGGCGGCGGTTTGACGCACGAGCATGATGGGCACGCGGCAATGACCCGGGCACTTGCGGATCCGACCCTCCAGCTCCGAACCCGATTCGGGATGACCGCGATGCCTCACAGGCTCCGGCCGGCGCCGGCCCGTCGTCTGTCACGATTCCCCGCCCTGCTCACGCGGAGCGGATCATGAACGAGCTGCACCTGTTCCTGGCCAACACCTGGTTCGTTTTGTTGGGCCTGATGCTCGCGCTCTATGTAGTCCTCGATGGCTTCGACCTGGGCGTTGGCATCCTCTCGTTTTTCGCTCGCGACGAGGGACGCCGCGGCGTGATGATGTCCACGCTCGGCAGCGTATGGGACGCCAACGAAACCTGGCTCATCGTGCTCGGCGGTACGCTGTTCGGCGCCTTTCCGCTGGCCTATGGCGTGGTACTGCACGCCCTGTCCATCCCCATCGCACTCATGCTGGTCGGGCTCATCGGCCGCGCTGTGGCCTTCGAGATGCGCAAACGCGCCGCAAGCACGCAGTCATGGAATATCGCCTTTGGTGCGGGCAGCCTCCTGGCCGCCGTCGCGCAGGGCTATGCCCTCGGCGCCCTCATCAAGGGATTGGCCGTTCGCCACGGCATCTACACCGGCGGCCTGTGGGACTGGCTGACGCCGTTCTCGACGTTGGTGGCCGTGGGCCTGAGCACCGGCTACACACTGCTCGGCGCCACGTACCTGCTCATGAAGACGCGCGGCGAGACACAGCGGCGCAACATCCGCCGCGCCTGGGCCGCCGCATGGCTCATGATGGTCGCCGCCGCGGCTGTCATCCTCTGGACCCCGCTACAACACCCGCAAGGTGCGCACAACTGGTTCGAATCGAGTTCGGCGGACTATTTGCTGCCGCTGCCGGTCGCGGCGGTATTCGCATTCGCGATGCTGCTGCGCGCGCTGCGCAACCGACGCAAGCGGGCTCCCTTCCTCTGGAGCAACACCATCGTCGTGCTGTCGCTGCTCGGTTTGGCCCTGAGCCTCTATCCCTATGTCATACCGCAGAGCGTGACCGTGGGACAGGCGGCCGCCTCGAGCAAGACGCTGGTGTTCATGCTGACAGGCATCGGAGTGCTCATCCCCATCATACTCATCTACAGCGGGTATCAATATGTTGTGTTTCGCGCCAGAATCGAGCCCGCCCAGTACGAGCATGACACGTCGTCCAGGCAGACGGCGCAGATCGGATACCGCGACGCGGCCGAAAACGATAACCGAGGGCGTGTATCCAACGAAAACGTGGAGCGCGGCTGATCGTATCGTCCGGCTCCGCCGCAGTTTGCGTATGGTGCGAAAGCCCGTTCTAATATTATGAATGCCCACCCTCGCCAACAGCGTATGACGCGAAACATTCTCTATCGCTCGGTATGGTTGCCCGCGGCCTTGACTGCCGTTTTGCTGCTCATAGCGCTGGCGCTGCTCGTTGGCATGTCATGGCGCAGCCTGCAGCGCCTGGGACCCGTGCACAGCCATATGACGGAAGTCAGTCGCCTGGAGCAGACCAGTCTCGATCTTCAGGAACTCCTGCTACAGAGTCTGAGTCAAAACAAACCGGTAGACCCGACCCGAGTAAAGCACTTGCGACATCAACTCGACCAGCTGATTGCGATGAACGGCCATCTGAGCGCATCCACCCCCGAACGGTTGCGCCAGGCCCGCGCGAGCCTGGACCGGCCCTCGCGCGCCTCCCTCGCAGCCAGCCTGGCTCAGATGCGCCGTATTCTGCCCGAGGAGACGTCCGCCCACGACCACATGCTCGAAACACTGCAGCGCAACACGCGCATGGAGCTGGAGATTGCGGTCGTCCTGATGATCGCCTTTCCGACGCTGATCGTGGTCACCCTGTTTTTCCTGCGAAAACGCATCCTGGTCCCGCTGAACAATCTGGGCACGTTGATGTCGCTGCTCGCCGCGCAGGACTATACGCCGACCTCGCCGCGCCAGGTCGACCCGCTGCTGCAGCCGTTGTTCGAGAACTACAACGACCTGGTCAGCCGCCTGGCCGAGCTCGAAACGCACCATCAGGCGCGCCAGCACACGCTGGAGAACGAGGTGCGTACTGCGGCCCAGGCCCTGCTCGAGCAGCAATGCACCCTGGCCCGAACCGAACGGCTGGCCGCGGTGGGCGAAGTCGCCGCCGGCCTCGCTCACGAGCTGCGCAATCCGCTGGCCGGGATACAGATGGCGCTGGGCAATCTGCGCAGGGATCTCACCGATCCCGACCAGGCTGCCCGTTTGGACCTCGTTATTAACGAGCTGAAACGCCTGACCCGACTGTTAAACGATCAACTCACGGAGTCACACCAGGTCCCGGAACCACTGACCGACGTTCCGCTCGCCGAGACAGTGGACGATTTGCTGACGCTGGTGCGCTACCAAGTACCCGAGCACATCGAGCTGCGCCATGCGGTCCCCGCGACCCTGCACTGCCCACTGCCGACGGGACGCCTGCGCCAGGCGCTGCTCAACCTCGTCCTCAATGCGGCTCAGGCGATCGGGGACCGTGCCGGTTCGGTCGAGGTCTTGGCCGCCCGCGACGGCCAGCAGTTGACGCTGCAGGTATGCGACGACGGCCCCGGACTACCCTCGGATCTGCTCGACAACGGCATACGCTCGTTCGCAACCTGGCGCGACAACGGCACCGGGCTTGGGTTGAGCATGGTACGCCGCTTCGCCCGCGAGCTCGACGGCGAGCTTCGCCTGTCCAACCGCCCGGAGGGCGGTGCCTGCGTCGAGCTCATCTTGCCCTGCAAGGAGAATCATGGCTGACACCCTACTCGTAATCGAAGATGAAGCTCTGCTCGGCGGCGAGCTCCAGCGTCACTACCGCCACCACGGCTGGGAAGTGGTATTGGCGCAGGATATCGACAGCGCGCGCCGGGTACTCTTCGATCAGAGGCTCGACCCGCTGGTCGTGCTATCGGACATGAGCCTGCCGGACGGCAATACCCTGGACTTGCTGGAATCGGTACGCAGCCGCGTGCCGAGCGGGGAGTGGCTATTCCTGACCGGTTACGGC
>DATFLL010000094.1:0-13498 GCA_035267785.1 Gammaproteobacteria bacterium
GGTCATCGCCTTCGAAGGGTCCACCGGCGATGTCACCCTCATCGGCCATATCTACCGCGGTTACACGGTCAGTCCGACGGGCAGCGTCGTCGGCCTGGTGTGGGGATTTTTCGACGGCCTGGTGGGCGGCGCGGTCTTCGCGTGGTTGTACAACGTCCTGGTCGGGCGCTTCGGCGGCGGTACGGGCGCCTAGCGAACGCGGTACACCGGCAAAGGTGCGCGGGCCGGACTCGCTCGGCAAATTCGGCTGGCGGGGCCGACCCATTGGCGGGCGAGGCGGTCGCGCCGCTACCGCCGGTGTGGGGGTCAGGACAGTCGCGCGGGGGCTGCGCCGATGCCGGTATCGCACACCGTATGCTCGTTGCCATCCGATACCCGGTCCGGCGATCATGACGCAATAGTGACACCCGTTCGCTTAAGTTTGACTGCTACTGGACGATTTCCAACACAGAAGGCGGCCGGGGCGGTGTCATGGCGACCGTGATCGAGACGCAGATTACGATCGGTGCGACCGCCGAACGGGTCTGGGCGGTGCTGACGGATTTTACGGCTTACGCCCGGTGGAACCCGTTCATCCTCCGCGCGGAGGGAACGCCTGAAGCCGGCGGGCGGATGACGGTCCAGGTGGCGCGCCCGCGGGGACGAACGCGCGTCTTTCGCCCGATGGTGCTGATGGTCGCAGCGCCCTCGCAGCTGCGCTGGTTGGCTCGCCTGTGGCTTCCGGGTCTGCTGGACGTCGAGCACGCCTTTTTGATCGAAAACGATAACGGCAGTGGTGCGGTACGCTTGGTGCAGCGCGCACGCGTTGAGGGATTTGTGGCGCTGTGCCTTCGGCGTCGATTGGAAAGCGAGCTGTATGGCTCGTTCGAGGCGATGAACCACGCACTCAAACGGCGCGTCGAGCAAGCGTCGGGGCCCAGCGGCAGGACCGGGGCCGGTTGATGTTGCGCGACGTCGCGAAATGGGTCATGTTTATTCGGTTAGTGTGCCGGGGAGAGCCATGAAACTGCGTTATTCGCCGACGTCGCCCTATGTGCGAAAGGTCCTGGTCCTTGCCATCGAGACCGGATTGGATGAACGCATCGAACGTGTGCTGACCAATCCCTGGGCGGACGATGCCGCGCTGGCGAACGACAACCCGTTGGGCAAGGTCCCGACGCTGGTGACCGACGACGGCATGGTGCTCTACGACTCGCCGGTTATCTGTGAGTACCTCGATAGTCTGCACCACGGTACACGGGTGTTTCCCATCGCGGGTAAGGCGCGTTGGATGGCGTTGCGCCAACAGGCGTTGGGTGACGGTATTCTGGATGCGGCCGTGCTGCGCCGCCTGGAGGGGCAGCGTCCCGCGGCCCAGCGCTCTGACAGTTGGGAGACGATGCAGCGCGAGACCGTGCAACGCGGACTCGATGCCCTGGAACGGGAGGCGGCGAGCTGGGACGGGCGCCTGCAGATCGGACAAATCGCCGCGGCCTGCGCCCTCGGTTATCTCGACTTTCGTTTTCCCCAGGAGAGCTGGCGCACGGGGCGCTCGGCCCTGGCCGTCTGGTTCGAACGCTTCGCCGCACGCGCTTCCATGACAACGACGCTGCCGACCGGCCAATAGACACGCGAGGCGATTGTGCTGGATATCCTCATGCTGCCGCTGACCGCGGTGCTCGCGCTCATGATAGTGACGGCCGACGCCGTGTATCGGCGCCGGGTCTTGCCCGCGCTGGCGGCGGCCGGCCGGGCGGCGTCGGTGCAGCGCGAGCCGCAGGGCTATTGGTCCCAGATCGCCGCCTACGGCGAGCTGTGCCGTGAGCGCGGCGCCTCGCTGCTCGCCTGGCGGTACCTGACCTGGGTGCCTGCGCTCAGTACCCTGCTGCTGGTCGGTTGGCTGGTCGTCGGCCTTGCCGTACCGCAGTGAGCGCTCCGCCGGCGAAGCCGGCATTCAACTGTCCAACAACTCTATCCAATGACGCACGGGCTGTTCGGCCCGGGACTGCAAATGGTGCCAGCAGCCGATGTTGGCCGTCGCGATGCAGGTAGGCGCATCGGCGGCCAGCGCTTGGACCTTGTTGGCGAGCAGGCGCTGGGACAGATCCCGCTGGAGGATGGAGTATGTTCCGGCCGAGCCGCAGCACAGGTGCGCGTCGGCCACTTGGGTCAGCGTCACGCCGGCACGGCGCAGGATCGATTCGACCACGCCGTTCAGCTGCTGGCCGTGCTGGAGGGTACAGGGCGAGTGGAAGGCCACGCGCTTGGTGGCCGGCACGCCGTCGCCAAGGGCCTCAAGCGATTCTTCGCGCAGCACCTCCCCGAGGTCTTTGGCCAGGTCCGCGACCCGTCGGGCCTTGTCGGCATAGGCCGGGTCGTCGGCCAGCAGCCGGTCGTATTCCTTCACAACCGTGCCGCAGCCGCTCGCCGTGATGACGATCGCCTCGATACCCGCCTCGATGTAGGGCCACCAGGCGTCGATGTTGCGGCGCATGAAGTCGCGCGCCTCCTCCGGCGCACTGAGGTGTTGGCTGAGTGCGCCGCAGCACCCGCCCGTGCCGCGCACGAGGCTGATGCCGAGCCGGTCCAGGACTCGCGCCGTGGCGTCGTTGATATGGGGTGCCATCACGGGCTGTACGCAGCCCTCCAGAATCAGCATGCGGCGGCTGTGTCGCGGCGCCGGCAGCTCGCGCACCGGGGCGCGGGGCGGCACGTGGCGGCGCACGGCGCGCGGCAGCCAGGGGCGCAGGCGCTGGCCAATGCCGAACAGCGGACCGAAGCGCGCCGGATAGGGCAGGACCAAGCGCAGCAGCCGGCGCATGAGGCGCTCGTGCAGCGGTCGGCGCACCTGCGACTCGACCACCTCACGGCCGATGTCGGCCAGGTGCCCGTACTCCACGCCCGAAGGGCAGGTCGTCTCGCAGGCGCGGCAGGTCAGACAGCGGTCGAGGTGGTGCTGTGTGCGCCGGCTGGCCTCGTGTCCCTCCAGGACCTGCTTGATGAGATAGATACGCCCGCGCGGGCCGTCGAGCTCATCGCCGAGGAGCTGGTAGGTCGGACAGGTTGCCGTGCAAAATCCGCAGTGCACGCAGTTGCGCAGGATGCGATCGGCCTCGCGGCCGGCGGGGGTGTCCTTGATGAAATCGGCGAGATGGGTCTGCATGTCCGGCGTTGCTCTCGATGACGTTGCCCGATGTTACATATCGGGATACAGGCGTCCGGGGTTCAGCACCCCGGAGGGGTCGAAGGCGCGCTTGAGTTGACGGTGTATGTGTGCCAGGCCCTCGGGCAGCGGATGGAAGACCGGTGCGTTCTTGGCGGAGGCGCGAAACAGAGTCGCATGGCCACCGAAGCGGGCGACCGCCGCCCGAATGGTCTGCGCCTCGGCGTCGCTCTTGAGCCAGCGCTGGGCGCCGCCCCAGTCGAGCAGCCACTTGCCGGGCAGCTCCATCGGTGGGGTGGTCGGACTGACCGACAGTCGCCACAGGGGCGCGGGTCCGTCGAAGAAAGTGAGCTCTTGCTCGCGCAGGCGGTGCCAGAAATCGGCGCCCTCGGCGAGGACCTCTCCGCCCAGACGGGCGCGCGCATCGGCGACGCTGCGCGGCGTGCCGGACAGGCGCAGATACAGGCGGTCGCCGTCGTAACAGGAGGCCGTGATCGGAAACGGCTGCGCGGCCCAGCGGTTCAGTCGCGTGAGCACCGCGGCCGCATTCTCTTCCTCGCGTACCACGGTCACTTCGTCGACCGGGCGCGGCAGGACCTTGAGTGAAACCTCCAGCAGCACGCCCAACGTGCCGAGCGCGCCGGCCATCAGGCGCGAGACATCGTAGCCCGCGACATTCTTCATGACCTCCCCGCCGAAGCCCAGGACCTCGGCCTTGCCGGTCAACACCTGTGTGCCCAGCACAAAATCGCGTACCGCACCGGCATAGGGCCGGCGAGGCCCCGACAGTCCGGCCGCCACGGTCCCGCCCAGAGTGGCCGTGTCGCCGAAGTGGGGCGGCTCGAAGGCCAACATCTGGCCCGCCTTGCCGAGCGTCGCCTCGATTTGCGTGAGCGGGGTGCCCGCGCGCGCGGTAATCACCAGCTCGGTGGGCTCGTAGTGCACGATGCCGCGATGGCCGCCCACGGCCAATTCCTCGCCCTGGCACGGCTCGCCGTAAAAGGCCTTGGTATCGCCGCCGACGATGCGAAGGGCCGTGCCCGCCTCTGCGGCGGCGCGCACGCGCTCGCGCAGCTGCGCACTGATATCGGTGTCGCCAGTCATGTCGGGGCGGTCTTCGCTCTTGTTCGTCGTATCGGCCATGGTATCAGCTGCGGCGCCCGTGCGGTTGCATTGGCGCAAGGGGTGCAATGTAGCGATCGCCGGGCCGATGTCAACCTTGCCGCATCAGTTCGGTGTCGGCCGCCGCGCCTCGAGCGCGTTCGCCACCGCGGCGATGTCCATTCCCCGGGCAGGGTCAAGGCTCAGCGCCTCGGCGCGCTCCTGTGCATCCAATGTGTCGGCCGTCTTCAATTGGTGTTCCAGCACGGCGAGCCCCGCATCGGAGGCGTCCCGGCCGGCCCGTTCGCGCTGGCGCAGACGCTCGCGCAGCAGCGTCGGCGGCGCCTCGCAGGCGAGGATGGCAAAGCCCACACCGCTGCGCTCGGCCAGGGCTCGGAAGTGCGCCCGCTGCGCCTGCTTGAGGAAGGCCGCGTCGACGATGACGTCATAGCCGCCCTCCAGCAGCCCCTTGGCCATCTCCGCGAGGCGCTCGTAGGTACGCTCGCTCGCCTCACGGCCGTACAGGCCGACGTCGATCTCGCGCGCGCGGTGATCCTCGCGCGCCACCGCGAACAGGCGCTTGCGCCCGACGTCGGAGCGGATGCGTATGGCCTGCGTCGCCTCGAGCAGCTGTTGAGTGTAGGTGGTCTTGCCCGAGCCCGAGAGCCCGTGGGTGATGATCAACAGCGGCGGGCGGCTGGCGGTGAATGAACGCGCCAGCTCGATATAACTCCGGCACTCGGCCTGCACGGCCTGTGTCTCGTCGCGGTCCAGGTCGTGCTGGGTCAGACGGATGGCGGCGACCTTGGCGCGCACCAGGGCGCGGTAGACCCGGTAGTAGGGCAGCAGGGCCAGACCGGCGTAGTCGCCGGTGGACTCCAGGTAGGCATTGAGAAAGCGCTGCGCGAGATCGGGCCGGCCGCGATCGCGCAGGTCCATGTCCACGAAGGCGACTTCGCTCATAACGTCGATCCAACGCAGATTGTCGTTGAACTCGATGCAGTCGAAGACCACGACCTCCCCGTCGATGAGCACCATGTTGCGAAGGTGCATGTCGCCGTGGCATTCGCGCACGAAACCGCCGGATCTGCGGGCGGCGAACGTCGAGCCCAAACGCGTGAAGCTTGCCTCGCTCCAGCGTTCCAGGGCATCGAGACCGGCCAGCTCGGCGCGCTCGCCCATACAGGCGTCGGCGCGGCGCAGGTGTTCGAAGTTCTCCCGCACGGGGGCGTGCACCGCCTCGGGCGAGCCGAAGGGCCGGTCCGGTCCTGCCGGCGCGATGCGGCCGTGGAAGTCGGCGACCACGGCGGCCAGGCGATCCATATGCGCGCCCGTGAGCTCGCCGCGCTCGAGCAGGCGGTCGAGCTGGGCCTGGGGGTCGAACTGGCGCATCTTGACGGCGTACTCGATGGGCGGGCCGTCCAGGGGCGCGTTCGGACCGGCGAGTCGCGGCGCGGCGCTAGAGCCGCCAATGGCGACGACCTCCAGATAGAGCTGGGGCGCCAGGCGGCGATTCAGGCGCAGCTCCTGTTCGCAGAAGTGGCGGCGCCGTTCGAGGGTGGAGAAATCCAGGAAGCCCAGGTCGACGGGCTTTTTGAGCTTGTAGGCGTAGTCTCCGGTCAACAGGACCCAGGAGATGTGGGTTTCGATCAGCGTAACGCCGGAGACCGGGTGCGGATAGATATCCGGATTCTGCAGTGCGTCGATCAAGGCCATGGTGACCGCTCGGCTGGGCGCCCCCAACGGCACCGGCGCGTTCTGGGCGGCGGGGGACTCGACAGCGCCAGGGTCCGCGGACCCGGCTGCCCGTTCAGAAGCGCTCCAGCTCCGGATGCGAGAGCTTACCGTGGTGCACGTGCATGGCACCGAATTCGGCACAGCGGTGCAGGGTGGGCACCGCCTTGCCGGGGTTGAGCAGGCCGCGCGGGTCGAACGCCGCTTTAATGGCATGGAACTGCTCGAGCTGACCCTCGGCGAACTGCACGCACATCTGATTGATCTTCTCCACGCCCACCCCGTGCTCGCCGGTGATGGTGCCGCCGACGTCCACGCACAGCTCGAGGATGCGTGCGCCGAAGGCCTCGGCGCGTTCGAGCTCGCCCTCGCGGTTGGCATCGTAGAGAATCAAGGGGTGCAGGTTGCCGTCGCCCGCGTGGAAGACGTTGGCCACCGCCAGGCCGTATTCCTCGGAAAGCTCGTTGATGCGTTTGAGCACCTCGGGCAAGCGTTTGCGCGGGATGGTGCCGTCCATGCAGTAATAGTCGGGCGACAGGCGCCCCACGGCCGGGAAGGCCGCCTTGCGGCCCTTCCAGAAGAGGGCCCGTTCCTCGTCGTCGCGGGCCGTGCGTATTTCGCTCACGCCGCACTCCTCGAGCAGACGGCGCACCTGCATGATCTGTTCGGAGACTTCCTCGTTGGTGCCGTCGAGCTCGCACAGCAGGATGGCCGCGGCCTCGACCGGGTAGTCCGCGTGCACGAAGGCCTCGGCGGCGCGGATGGCCGGGTTGTCCATCATCTCCAGGCCGGCGGGGATGATCCCGGCGGCGATGATGCGACCGACGGCCTCGCCAGCATTGACGACGTCGTCGAAGGCCGCCATGACGACCTGAGCGCGTTCGGGGCGGGGCAGCAGCTTGACCGTGATCTCGACGATGACGCCGAGCATCCCCTCCGAGCCGGTCAGCAGCGCCAGAAGGTCGTAGCCGGGGGCGTCGAGGCCGCTGGCGCCGATCGTGAGCAGCTCCCCGTCCATGGTGACCAGCGTGAGCTGGAGGATGTTGTGCACCGTCAGGCCGTACTTCAGGCAGTGCACGCCGCCGGAGTTTTCCGCCACGTTCCCGCCGATGCTGCAGGCAATCTGCGAGGAGGGATCGGGCGCGTAGTATAGACCGTGCGGCGCGCTCGCCTCGGAGATGGCGAGGTTGCGCACGCCCGGTTGAACGCGGGCAGTGCGCGCCAGGGGATCGATCTCCAGGATGCGGTTGAACTTGGCCAGGCTGAGCAGCACGCCGTTGTCGGGCGGCAGCGCCCCGCCGGACAGGCCGGTTCCGGCGCCGCGCGCGACGACCGGCACGCCGAGCTCGTGGCAGGTGCGCAGCACGGCCTGAACCTGATCGACGGTCTCGGGCAGGACCACCAGCCACGGGACGCTGCGGTAGGCGGACAGGCCGTCGCATTCATAGGGCCGGGTGTCCTCGGACTCGGACAAGATGGAGTCGGCGTCGACTATCCCCTGCAGGCGTTCGATCACGGTCTCGCGGGGAATATCGTGGTTGATGCGCTCGGAGGAATGGACCTGGAACACCTGGGCTGCCTCGCTGTTGGCCCGGACGATGGCGCTGGCATTGGAGCCGGGGCCGTGCCGGGGGCAGAATGGACGATGGGAACTACAATCATGATAGCGCAGTGTATCCCGCCTGGACCAGCGGGACGGCGGGTGCGGCGCTGCGTTTGTCCGCGGGCAGCCCCCGGACGACACATTGGAGGCGATACATCAACTCAGGGAGGCGGCGATGTCCACACCCACGCTACGGTTGTTCGACGGTTTCAAACACACCCATCCCCATCTGCGCGACGAGGTCAAGGCGCTGCAGCGCGAGCTCAATCAGGAAGGCTTCAAGCTCAAGCTTGACGGGCGTTTCGGGCGCGAGACGGAGACGGCCGTACAGGCCTTTCAACGTGCCAACGGACTGGACGATGACGGTATCGTCGGGCCGCTGACCTGGGCGGCGCTGCGCCGCGAGGCCGCCCCGTCGCCCGAGCGTGTGTTCGAAACCACCTTTGCGAGCAACAACGCCTCGCTGCTCGAACAGCTCGATGCGGCCGAGAGATATCGCGGCGCCATCGAGGAGGGCGCGCGCCTGTGCGAGGTGCAGCCCTGCGTGATTGCGGGTATCGGTTCGCGCGAGTCACACTGGGGGCTGGCGCTCAAGCCGCCAGAACCGGGCGGCACCGGCGACTCGTCCAAACGGCGTTATCCCACGCGCTATCGCAACGGGGCGCTGCCGCCGGACGGCGGCGGATTCGGCCGCGGCCTGATGCAGATTGACTACGATGCACACGCCTTCGCCCGGGAGGGCAACTGGCAGGACCCGCACGAGAACATTCTTTACGGCTGCGGCGTGCTGCGCGATGCGCTTCGATTCATGCAGCGCAAGACCGACCTGACCGATCGTCCGCTGCTGCGCGCGGCCATCGCCGCCTACAACTGCGGGCCGGGCAATGCGCTGAAGGCCTATCGCGCCGGGCGTGACATCGACTACTACACGGCCGGGCGCGATTATTCGGCCGACGTGTTCAACCGGGCCGGGTTTTTTCAGGGTCACGGCTGGGAGTGAAACCCCGCGCAGCCGTTTTTACGGCCATTCGTGGCGCACATGCTCCGGCGGCTGATACGGCGTTATCCCGGCGTCGGTCAAAGCCTTCGCCAGCGGTTGGCCGGCATCGCCGAGCTCACCGGCATGCTCGCCCAGACCGGCCAGGACGTGCTGCGCCTCTTCGGCGCTGAGTGTGATGGTGACCGTCTTGTCCGATTGTTTTTCGATATGCACGGCTCAACCCTCCTTGCCGAGCGAGGGATGGGGCAGGCCGGGCTCCCAGGCATGCGGAGGCTGGCGAAACTCGTCATGGGCCTGATAGTTCGCCTTGTGCAGGAGACTGGCGAGCTCCAGCAGCGCCGAGGGCATATTGTCCTCGTTGTGCTGCACGATGGCCTCGGCCAGTTTGTTGCCGGCATCGAGCTCGAATTCCACGAGGACCTTTCCGTCCTTATCCGTTTGTACGTTCACTGTCGGCATCTCCTCGTTGGTGTGATTGGAACGGCGCTGGGGGCGCTGCGCCGCGGGGGCGGTCAACCAAAGCCTAGACGGCGTCGGCCGCACTGGCAAACGAATGACCCGACACGCCCTCGGGTTACTGGTGCGTGTCGTGCAATAGGCCCACGCGCCCTGTTAGCATAGACCCTGGGGTCGCAGGAGGCGTTCATCAACCCCCGCAGCCGGACGGCGCGTTCCCCGATGATCGAGCTTTGCAGAGATGACACGGCGTTCCTCGCACGATTCGCACAGACCGACCGCCTCCGATGACGAGGTTGGCGTGCGCGTGGACAAGTGGCTCTGGGCGGCGCGGTTCTTCAAGACCCGGGCCCTGGCGGCCGAGGCCGTCGCCGGCGGCCATGTCCACGTCAACGGGGCACGGGTCAAGCCCGCCCGGGGGCTGCGCGAGGGCGACGAGCTGTCCGTGACCAAGGGACCGTACACCTTTCGCCTCACGGTGACCGGATTGGCCACGCGCCGCGGTCCCGCCGAGCAGGCTCGCACCATGTACGAGGAGCATCCCGACAGCGTGGCGGCCCGCCAGGCGCTGGCCGAACAGCGCCGCCTCGCCGCGGCCGCGGCACCGGCGCCCCGCCATCGCCCCGACAAGCGCGAGCGCCGGCGCATCATTCGCTTCACGCGCAAGGACCATTGAATCGTGCCCGCACCGCAGACCCCGCTGCTTGCCGCCGACGTCATTATCGAGCTCGTCGATCGCCCGGCGCGCCCCATCGTGCTCATTCGCCGGCGCAACGAGCCGCCGGGCTGGGCTCTGCCGGGCGGTTTCGTCGACGTCGGCGAGCGTCTGGAGACCGCCGCCCGGCGCGAGGCGCGCGAGGAGACCGGCCTGGATGTCACGCTCAAGGTCTTGCTGGGCTGCTATTCGGACCCCACACGCGATCCGCGTGGGCACACCGTCAGTGCGGTGTTCGTCGGCGAGGCCCGCGGCGAGCCTCTCGGGGCGGACGACGCCGCCGAGGCGCAGGTTATCGATCCGGCCGCCCCGCCCGAGCCCCTGGCGTTCGACCACGCGCTCATCCTCGCCGACTATCTGCACTATCGCGCCTCGGGTGAGCGGGCGCCGCTGCGCTGAGCCCAGCCGCCCCGGGGCACCGCCTGGCATGCACGGTGCGCAGGCGTTATAATGGCGCTCAATCTGCATCATCATCCGTTCAATCTACTGCCTGTAGGCATCCACGCATTCCGATTGCGCCCCTCGCGACGTATCGACCGGTTTGGGTGTTTGTTCGCGCCAGGTAGCCGCACACCCCGGAGCTAGCTATGGCCACTGTCGAACTGACCAAGGAAAACTTTGAAGAGACCATCACGTCCAACGACTTCGTCATCGTGGACTTCTGGGCGACGTGGTGCGGCCCGTGTCAGTCTTTCGCACCGATTTACGAGGAAGTCTCCGAAAAGCACCCGGACGTGGTGTTCGCCAAGGTCAACACCGAGGAGCAGCAGGAGCTGGCCGCCTATTTCCAGATCCGCTCCATTCCCACGCTGATGATGTTCCGCCAGCAGGTGATCATCTTCTCCGAAGCCGGTGCGCTGCAGGGCTCTGCACTGGAAGAGCTCATCGGCAAGGCCAAGGAGCTGGACATGGAGAAGGTCCACGCTGAGATCGCCGAGCAGCAGAAGGCGGCCGAGGCGGGCGGCGAACAATAGCCGTTCGCCGCGGCCTCACTCCTTTTCGTCGATCTTGATGCCGAGGGCGATCCGAGCCACTTCGTCGTAGTGTTCGACGAAGTGCACCTTCATCCCCTTTTTCAGGTAATCCGGTAGCTCGTCGTAGTCGCGTCGATTCGGCGCGGGCAGGATGATCTCGCGCAGCTTGTTACGCCGTGCGGCGATGACCTTCTCGCGAATCCCGCCCACGGCGAGCACGTGGCCGGTGAGCGTGAGCTCGCCGGTCATGGCCAGCGGCCGGCGCACGCGCGTGCCGCGGGCGAGCGACAGCAGCGCCGTGGCCATGGTCACGCCCGCGCTCGGCCCGTCCTTGGGCGTGGCTCCTTCGGGCACATGCAGATGCACGAAGGCGTCGTCGAAAAACGCCGGGTCGCCGCGGTAGGATTCCAAGTGCGAGGCGATGTAGCTGTAGGCAATCTCGGCCGATTCGCGCATGACCTCGCCGAGCTTGCCCGTCATCTTGAATCCGCGCGTCTTGCTGTGGACGAGCGTGGCCTCGATGTTGAGGGTCGCGCCGCCCATCGCGGTCCAGGCCAGACCGGTGACCACGCCCACGTCGCGAGTCGGCGTCTCGGGCACGAACATCGGCTTGCCCAGATACTCCTCGACCTGCTCGACGCCGATGGTGATCGGCGAGCGCTCGCCGCCGACGCGCTTGACCACGGCCTTGCGCACGATGCGCCCGAGTTGTTTCTCCAGATTGCGCACCCCGGCCTCGCGGGCGTAACCCTCGACGAGGTGGCGCAGCGCGGCCACGCCGATCTTGAGCTCGCTGCGTTTCAGCCCCGCCTTGTCCAGCTGGCGCGGCCAAAGATGGCGCCTGGCGATCTGGACCTTCTCCTCGGTGATATAGCCCGCCAGATGGATGACTTCCATGCGGTCGAGCAGCGGCGCCGGGATGGTGTCCAGCTGATTGGCGGTGCAGACGAACAGCACGCGCGACAGGTCGTAGGGAACGTCGATGTAGTGATCGAGAAACTCGCGATTCTGTTCCGGGTCGAGGACCTCCAGCAGCGCCGAGGCCGGATCGCCCTGGTAGGACGCCCCGACCTTGTCGATCTCATCGAGCATGATGACGGGGTTGGAGCTGCCCGCCTCCTTGATGGCCTGGACGAATTTGCCGGGCATGGCGCCGATATACGTGCGCCGGTGGCCCTTGATCTCCGCCTCGTCGCGCATGCCGCCGAGCGAAAACCGATAGAACTTGCGACCGAGAGTGGCGGCGATCGACTGGCCGATCGAAGTCTTGCCAACGCCCGGCGGGCCGACCAACAGCAAAATAGAACCGCCGACCGTCCCCTTGAGCGAGCCGACGGCCAGGAACTCGATGATGCGTTGTTTGACGTCATCGAGGCCGTAGTGATCGCGGTCGAGGACCTTGCGTGCCCGCTCCAGGTCCAGGATGTCTTCGGAATACCGCCCCCAGGGCAGCGAGGTCATCCAGTCGAGATAGTTGCGCGTGACGCCGTATTCGGGCGAGCCGGATTCGAGCACGGACAATTTGTTGATCTCATCGTCCAGGCGCTTTTCGGCCTGTTCGGGCAGGGACAGCGCCTCGATGCGTTCGCGAAAGCGGTCGACGTCGGCGGTGCGATCGTCCTTGGCGATGCCCAGTTCCTTTTGGATGGCCTTGAGCTGCTCGCGCAGGAAGAATTTGCGCTGCTGCTCGGTCATGCTCTTTTCGACCTGCTGGTGAATTTCGGCCTGGAGCCTGGCGACCTCGAGCTCCTTCTTGATCAACACCAGGACCTTTTCCATGCGCTTTCGCACGTCGACCGTCTCGAGGATATCCTGCAGGTCGGCCTTCTCGGCGGTCGTCAGACTGGCGGCGAAATCGCACAGCGGTGAGGGATCGTTCGGGTTGAACCGGTTGAGAAAGAATTTGAGCTCCTCGCTGTAGAGAGGGTTGAGCGGCACCAGCTCCTTGAGCGTGTTGATGATGGCCATGGCGTAGGCCTTGAGCTCGTCGGTGTCCCGATAACGCGGTTCCTCGGGGTATTCGACCTTCGCCAGAAAGGGGGGCTCATGGGAGAGCCATTCGACTATCCGAAAACGCCGCACGCCGTCGGCGATGAATTGGATCTTGTCCTGGCCGCGCACCGGGTTGTGCATGCGCACCGCGCAGCCGACCTCATGGAAGCTCTCGCGCGAGGCCCGGTCGGGGTCCTCCGCGTCCGACAGCAGCAGGCCGACCATGTGATGGGCGCTGTCGCCGACCTTCTCGACGGTTTCCAACCAGCGCGCCTCGTCCAGCAGCAGCGGCAGCGTTTGCGGCGGGAAGAAGGGACGTTCGGCGAGCGGGAGCACATAGAGCGTCGAGGGCAGCACCTTGCCGGGCAGGACCAGCTCGCCGCCGGCCTGCTCGATGCCTTCCTCGTTCGGCTGTTCCTCGGGCGCCCCTTCGAGCGACTCGTCGCGGGTCAGGAGCTCTTGTTCCGGATTGTCGTTGTCAGCCATTGCCTTGTCGCGCTTGTTATTCGACACAGGTTAGCGACATGAGGGCGTTGCGCAGACGATTCAAGCCGTTCGGCCGCCCCGCCGCGTCCGTCCGGCGCTGGCGCGTCTGCGCAACCGGTTCGCTAGAGCAGGCCCTCGAACGGCTGCACTTCGACCAGCGTTCCCGGCTCGACGTCGCCCCAGTCGCTGGGCAGGACGATGAAGCAGTTGGCGCGGCTCATGGAGCTGAGGATATGCGAGCCCTGGGCACCGGTGCTGCGCACCGCCAGCGTGCCGTCGGCCTCGCGCGCGAGCA
>DATFLL010000095.1:0-34452 GCA_035267785.1 Gammaproteobacteria bacterium
GGAAATGACGCCCTGACCGCCGCGCCCGTGCACCGGGTAGTCGTCGATTCGGGTGCGCTTGCCGTAGCCATTCTCGGTGGCCGTCAGCACATAGCCCTGATCGGCGATGATGAGCGAGATCACGCGCTGATCCTTACCGAGCTTGACGCCGCGCACGCCGCAGGCCGAACGGCCCATCGGGCGCACGCTGGATTCATTGAATCGAATCGCCTTGCCGGCCGAGGTGAACAACATGATGTCCCGCGTACCGTCGGTCAGGGCGACGCCGACGAGCTGGTCGTCGTCGCGCAGCTCGACGGCGATGATGCCCGAGGCACGCTGGCGCGAGAAGTCCTTCAGCGGCGTCTTCTTCACTGTGCCGTTGGCCGTGGCAAAACAGATGAAGTAACCCTCGGTATACTCGCGGATCGGCAGGATGGCGTTGATGCGCTCGCCCTCCTCGAGCGGCAACAGGTTGACGATGGGCCGCCCGCGCGCCCCGCGCCCGGCCTGGGGCAGCTCGTAGACCTTCTTCCAATACACCTTGCCGCGGCTGGAGAAGCACAGAATGGTGTCGTGCGTATTGGCGATAAAGAGCTTGTCGATGAAGTCCTCTTCCTTGATCGCCGTAGCCGACTTGCCGCGTCCACCGCGGCGCTGTGCGGTATAGGCCGACAGCGGCTGCGATTTGGCGTAGCCCTCGTGCGAGAGCGTGACCACCACGTCCTCCTCGCTGATGAGGTCCTCGATGGTGAGGTCTTCCTGACTGGAGACGATCTCGGTGCGCCGCTTGTCGCCGTAGCGGTCGCGGATATCGACCAATTCCTCACGAATGACTTCCATGAGGCGATCGCCGCTGGCGAGGATCGCCAGCAGATCGTCGATCTTCTCGAGCAGTTCCTTGTACTCGTTGATGATCTTGTCCTGCTCCAGGCCGGTGAGCCGGTGCAGGCGCATATCGAGGATCGCCTGGGCCTGGGCGTCGGAGAGGCGGTACTTGCCCTCGACCAAACCCAACCCCGCCGGCAGCTCGTCCGGACGCGAGGCCTCGGCACCCGTGCGCTCGAGCATGTCGATGACCACGCCGGGCGTCCAGGCCCGGGCCATCAACTGCTCCTTGGCCTCGGCCGGGCTGGCCGCGGCCTTGATGAGCGCGATGATAGGATCGATGTTCTCCAGCGCGACCGCCAGGCCTTCCAGGACGTGGGCACGTTCGCGCGCCTTGCGCAGCTCGAAGATCGTGCGCCGCGTCACCACCTCGCGGCGGTGGCGAATGAAGGCCTCCAGTATCTGCTTGAGATTGAGCAGACGCGGCTGGCCGTCGACCAGGGCCACCATGTTGATGCCGAAGACATGCTGCATGTGGGTGTGCTGATACAAGTTATTCAGCACCACTTCGGCCACCTCGCCGCGGCGCAGCTCGATGACCATACGCATACCTTCCTTGTCGGACTCGTCGCGCAGCTCCGAGATGCCCTCGATCTTCTTTTCCTTGACTAACTCGGCGATCTTCTCCAACAGCCGCGCCTTGTTGACCTGGTAAGGCAGCTCGGTCACCACGATGCGCTGGCGCCCGTTGGCCTCCTCTTCGACCTCGGTGCGGGCCCGTACGTAGATTCGTCCACGCCCGCCGAGGTAGGCCTCGACAATGCCCCGCGCGCCGTTGATGATGCCGGCGGTCGGGAAATCCGGGCCGGGTATGTGCTCCATCAGACCAGGCACGTCGATGGCCGGATTGTCGATAACCGCCAGGCAGGCGTTGATGACCTCGGTCAGATTGTGCGGCGGGATGTTGGTCGCCATACCCACGGCGATGCCGGCGGAGCCGTTGACCAGCAGGTTCGGTACCCTCGTGGGCAGGATCTCCGGCTCGTTCTCCGACTCGTCGTAGTTGGGGACGAAGTCGACTGTCTCCTTGTCAATGTCGGCCAGCAGCTCGTGAGCGATGCGAGCCATGCGCACCTCGGTGTAGCGCATGGCCGCCGGCGAGTCGCCGTCGACCGAGCCGAAGTTGCCCTGGCCGTCGACCAGCATGTAGCGCATGGAAAACGGCTGGGCCAGACGCACGATGGTGTCGTAGACCGCGGCATCGCCGTGGGGATGGTATTTACCGATGACGTCGCCGACCACGCGGGCCGACTTCTTATAAGGTTTGTTCCAGTCGTTGCCGAGCTCCTGCATCGCGAACAGGACACGGCGGTGGACGGGCTTGAGTCCGTCGCGAACATCGGGCAGGGCACGTCCCACGATTACGCTCATGGCGTAATCCAGGTAGGACTGTTTCATTTCCTCCTCGATGTTGACCGGGAGGACTTCTTTGGCGAAATCGACCATGCTGGGAACCGGCTATCCTCTCAGGTTCGGCCTTGGGGGTACGGCCTTGCTCGCCCGGACCAATTCGGCCAAATGCGGGCCGCTCAAAGACGCCAGTTTAACATAGTCGCGCCCCCTACGGCATCCGGACGAACGCCTGTCACAGGGGATATGTGTGCGCCTCAGGCTGGATGGCGGTCGAAAATCAGGCGGATTGCATCATGGCCGAGAGGGCTTCGCGGCTCGGGGAGCGCACGATGCCCCGCTCCGTGACGATGACATCGACCAGCTCGGCGGGTGTGATATCGAAGGCGGGATTCCAGGCCTCGGCGCCCTCGGCGGCGATCCGGTGCCCTCCCAGCGACAGGACCTCCTCGGCGGGACGCTGCTCGATGGGGATGTCGGCGCCGGAACCGATGGCCATGTCCACGGTTGAGGTCGGCGCCACCACCATAAAACCCACGCCGTGGTGGCGGGCGGCCACCGCCAGGCCATAGGTGCCTATCTTGTTGGCGACGTCGCCGTTGGACGCGATGCGATCGGAACCGACGATGACCCATTGGACCTTCCCCTCGCGCATCAGGTGCGCCGCCGCCCCGTCGGCCAGCAGGGTGACCGGGATTCGGTCCTGGACCAGCTCCCACGCGGTCAGGCGCGAGCCCTGCAGCCACGGGCGGGTCTCGTCGGCATAGACGGCCTGGACCTTGCCGCCGGCATACGCGCTGCGGATGACACCGAGCGCCGTGCCGTAACCGCCGGTGGCGAGCGAGCCGGTATTGCAGTGGGTCAACAGACCGGCCGGGCCTTCTATCAAGGCCGCACCCAGCTCGCCCATGTGCCGGTTGGCGGCGATGTCCTCCTCGTGGATACGCCGCGCCTCGTCCAGCAGCGCCGGCACCGGGTCGCCGTCGATGCCGGCGATGAGCCCGCGCATTCGCTCCAGCGCCCAGAACAGGTTCACCGCCGTCGGACGCGCATCGGCCAGCAGCGCCAGGTCGGCCTCAATGTCCTCGCGCCAGCTCGTGGGCGAGCGGGCATAGCGTTCGCGCGCGGCCAACACCACACCGAAGGCCGCGGTAATGCCGATGGCGGGCGCGCCGCGCACCACCATGTCGCGTATGGCATGCGCGACGGCATCGGCCGAGGTCAGGCTCAGGTACTCCTGCTCGGCCGGCAGGCGGCGCTGGTCGAGCAGCAGCAGAGCGTCGTCGGACCAGTCAATCGCGCGAATCGTGTCATGCGTATCCTGCAACATAGTCGGCCCATTATAACGCATGCGTTCGAGTTGGCAGTCGGCAGTTTGCAGTTGGCAGAAAAGGCAAGAAGATCGTGTCTTTCATTCTTGCTGCCGACTGATGACTGCCAACTGCCAACTCCGCCCAGGGGGCGGAAAGCTTGTCCCCGCCGCCGCGCCCCGATATCTTTGCCTCCTATGCAAAACATCGACACGCTGATCCATGCCCGTTGGGTGATCCCGGTCGCGCCGCAGACCGGCTCCCTCGATGACCATGCCGTGGCCATACACGAGGGCCGTATCGTGGAGGTGCTGCCCAGCACCGAAGCACGAGCCAAATACCGGGGCGAAGTGACGCTGGAACTGGAGCGCCACGCGCTGCTGCCCGGTCTGGTCAACGCCCACGGCCACGCGGCCATGACGCTGATGCGCGGGCTGGCCGACGACCTGCACCTGATGGATTGGCTGAAGAACCACATCTGGCCGGCCGAACAGAAATGGGTCAGCGCCGAGTTCGTGCACGACGGCTCGCTGCTCGCCTGCGCCGAAATGCTGCGCGGCGGGGTGACCTGCTTCAACGACATGTACTTCTTCCCCGAGCAGACCGCTCGGGCGGCCGAGCGCGCCGGGATGCGCGCAGTGGTCGGACTCATCGTCATCGACTTTCCCACGGCCTGGGCGCAGGATGCCGACGAGTATCTGCACAAGAGCCTGGCGCTGCACGACGAGCTCAAGCACAACCCGCTGGTGCGCACCGCGTTCGCGCCGCACGCCCCGTACACGGTTTCCGATGGGCCCCTCGCCAAGGTGCTGATGTACGCCGAGGAACTGGACATCCCCATCCATATTCACGTGCACGAGACCGCCCATGAGGTCGAAGACGCGGTGCGGCAAAACGGCAAGCGCCCGCTGGCGCGGCTGGCCGGGCTCGGCCTGGTCTCACCGCGCCTGGTCGGTGTGCACATGACCCAACTCGAGGACGCGGAAATAGAGGCCTTGGCCGCGGCGGGCGCACACGCGGTGCACTGTCCCGAGTCGAACCTGAAACTGGCCAGTGGGTTCTGCCCCGTCCAGCGCCTGCTCGGGGCGGGCGTCAACGTCGCGCTGGGCACCGACGGCGCGGCCAGCAATAATGACCTGGACATGTTCGGCGAGATGCGCACCGCCGCGCTGCTCGGCAAGGCCGTGGCGGGCGATGCGAGCGCGGTCCCCGCCGAGCAGGTCCTGCGTATGGCGACCCTGAACGGCGCCCGCGCGCTCGGACTGGAAGAGGAGATCGGCTCTGTGGAGCCGGGCAAGGCCGCCGACCTCATCGCGGTCGACCTGGGTGAGGTGGAGACCCAGCCGGTATTCCACCCGGTCTCGCACCTCGTCTACGCGGCCGGCCGCGACAAGGTCACCGACGTTTGGGTGGCGGGGCGTCATCTCCTGAAGGAGCGTACGTTGACGACGCTCGACGTGGGTGACATCGGTGCAACGGCCGCCGAATGGGGTGAACGACTGCGGGCCGAAAGCTGACCCGGGCGAGCGAGCGGCCCCGTCCGACGATGTCTTGATACGCAGCGTCGGTCACAATCGAGAACCAATCATCGGACGAATGGGCGCATGAAACTCTACGACTTCGAACGCTCCGGAAACTGCTACAAGGTCCGGCTGCTGCTCAACCTCCTGGGTCTGGACTACGAGACCGTACCGGTGGACCTGAGCGCCGGCGAAAACTTCAAGGCCGAGTTCCTCAAGCTCAACCCCCGCGCCCAGGTCCCCCTGCTGGAAGACGGCGGCCGGCGGGTGTGGGACTCCATGGCCATCCTGGTGTATCTGGCTCGGCGCTACGGCGAGGCCTACTGGCTGCCGGTGGCGGCCGAGCCCATGTCCGAGATCATGCAGTGGCTGGCCGTCTCCGAGAACGAGATCCTTCACGGCCTGGCACGGGCGCGCAGCATCAAGCTGTTCAACCGGCCGGGCAGTGTGGCCGAGAGCCAGGAGATCGGCCGCGGGGTGCTGCGACTGTTGAACGACCATCTCAGTCAGCGCTCCTGGCTGGCCGTGGATCACATCACCATCGCCGACGTGGCCTGTTTCCCCTACGTCGCCCTCGCCCCCGAGGCCGGCATCCCGCTGACGGGTTATGCCGGCATCAACAACTGGCTTGCCCGCATCCACGATTTGCCCGGCTTCATCAGCATGCCCGGCATTTGAACGAGACAGTGATGCCGGGTGACGGGTGCGGCGCTGGCCGCGCCGGCCGAATGCCGTTATCCTAGCGCCATGAGCAACGCAGCAGAAAACATCGACCGCGCGGAGGTCGCCAAGTTCGAGGCGCTGGCCGCGCGCTGGTGGGATCCCGACAGCGACTTCAAGCCGCTGCACGACATCAACCCCCTGCGCCTGGACTATATCGATCAGCGCGCCGGCCTGGCCGGCAAACGCGTGCTCGACGTGGGCTGCGGCGGCGGCATCCTCAGCGAGTCCATGGCCCGACGCGGCGCCGAGGTCACCGGCATCGACATGGGCGAGGCCCCGCTGGCCGTGGCCAAACTGCACCGGATGGAATCCGAGGTCGACGTCGACTACCGGCGCATGACGGCCGAGGCCCTGGCCGAGGAGCAGCCGGGCAGCTTCGACGTGGTCGCCTGCCTGGAGATGCTCGAGCACGTGCCCGAACCCGACTCGGCGATCGCCGCCTGCGCGCGCCTGGTCAAGCCGGGCGGCCATGTGTTTTTCTCGACCATCAACCGCAATCCCAAGTCATATCTGTTCGCCATCATCGGCGCCGAGTACGTCCTGCGCATGCTGCCCAAGGGCACACACGATTTTCGCAAGTTCATCCGTCCGTCCGAGCTCGAGGCCTGGGCGCGCCACGCCGGTCTCGGCGTGCGCGAGCTGACGGGCATGAGCTACAACCCGCTGAGCCAGCGCTACTGGCTCGGCCGCGACACCGACGTCAATTACCTGATGCACTGCGTCCGGGAGGACTGAGCGTCTCCCGCTGATGAGCGACCCGACCGTGCCCGACACCTGCGCCTCGCCCATCGGCTCGCTCCTGTTCGACCTCGACGGCACCCTCGCCGACACCGCGCCCGATCTCGCCTACGCCCTCAACCGGGTGCTCGAGGCCGAGGGGCACACGGCGCTGTCCTTCGAACGCATCCGTCCCGTGGTCTCCCACGGCAGCCAGGGGCTCATCCGCCTCGGCTTCGGCATCGACGAAGCTCACCCCGACTTTCAGCGTCTGCGCCGCGAGCTGCTCGACATTTATCAAGACCACCTCGCCCGCGAGACCTGCCTGTTTCCCGGCATGGAATCACTGCTCACCGCCATCGAGGCACGGGGCCTGCGCTGGGGCGTGGTCACCAACAAGCCCGGCTGGTTGACCGAGCCCCTGCTCGACGCCCTGGCGCTCGACCGGCGCGCCGCGTGCATCGTCAGCGGCGACACCCTGGAGCAGCGCAAGCCGCACCCCGCCCCGCTGCTTCACGCCTGCCGGCTGACCGGCTGCGATGCACCCCGATGCGTCTATATCGGGGATGCCGAACGCGATATCGCCGCCGGCCGCGCCGCCGGCATGCACACCCTGGTCGCCCTGTTCGGCTACCTCGGCGAAGACGACCGGCCGGAGACCTGGGGGGCGGACGGGCTCGTGCGCAGCCCGGAGGAGATTCTTGCCTGGCTGGACTCTCAAAGACGTGAGGGGTGAGGTGTGAGGCGTGAGGTAGAGTTGGCAGTCGGCAGTTCGCAGTTGGCAGCAAAAACCAAAAGAATTTTCTCTTTCTGACGGCTGCCAACTGCAAACTGACAGCTCCGCCCGAAGGGCGGTCGTTCTTGCTACAATCGGTGCATGTCCACCCCCCTGCTAATCAGTGTCCTCGTCCTGACCGCCGTGGTCGCGGCCGCGGCCGGCTACCTGTGGGCGCGGCTGCGCGCCCAGGGCGAGATCGCCAGCCTGCGCACCACCCTGGAGCTGGAGCGCCGCGGCGCCGAGGAGAAGGCCGCAGCCCTGGCCGAGGCGCGCCAGCACCTGGCCGACACCTTCAGTTCGATGTCGGCCCAGGCCCTGAAGAACAACAACGAGGAGTTCCTCAAGCTCGCCCAGGAAAATCTCAAGCAGTTTCAGGTCAAGGCCCAGGGCGACCTGGAGCAGCGCGAAAAATCGATCGAGCACCTGGTCAAACCGATCCGTGAAACGCTGGAGAAGACCGAACGCCAGATGCGCGAGATCGAAAAGGACCGCAAGGAGACCTACGGTGCGCTGCACAAGCACCTCGAATCCATGGCCCGCGCCCAGGAGACCCTGCAGGGCGAGACGCGCAATCTGGTCCAGGCCCTGCGCCGTCCCGAGGTGCGCGGTCAGTGGGGTGAGCTCACCTTGAAACGCCTGGCCGAGTTGGCCGGCATGGTCGAGCACTGCGACTTTTTCGAACAGGAACATACCCGCACCGAGGAAGGCAGTCTGCGCCCGGACATGATCGTGCGCATGCCTGACGGGCGCGAGGTGGTGGTCGACGTCAAGACCCCGCTCGATGCGTACCTGAGCGCGGTCGAGGCCCCCGACGAGGAAGCGCGCCGGCGCGAGATGCAGCGCCACGCGCGCAAGGTGCGCGAGCGCGTCAAGGAGCTGGCCGGCAAGGCCTATTGGAGTCAGTTCAAGAACGCGCCGGACTTCGTGGTGCTGTTCATTCCCGGCGAACAGTTCCTGAGCGCGGCGCTGGAGATGGACCGCGAGCTCCTGGAGGACGCCCTGCGCCAGAAGGTCATCCTGGCCACGCCGACCAGCTTCGTGGCACTGCTGCGCGCCATCGCCTATGGCTGGCGCCAGTCACAGCTGGCCGAGAACGCCGAGCGTATCCGCGAGGCGGGCGAGCAGCTGGCCGCACGCCTGACCACCTTCACCGAGCACCTGGCGAAGGTCGGTCGGGGCCTGGACAGCAGTATCAAGTCCTACAACGAGGCGGTGGGTTCCTTTGACAGCCGGGTGCTGCCCGGCGCACGGCGTTTCTCGGAGCTGGGTATCAGCACCAAGAAGGAGTTGGGATCACTGGAGCAGATCGAGCGGGGCGTTCGGCGGGTGGAAAATGAATCCGCGGACGAGTGAGGCGCGCCGCCGCCTCGGGCGGCGGCGCTCGACAAGGCCTACTGGTTTTCCTTCATCTTGTCCTGCAGCGCCTTGCCCCCCTTCTCCAGAGCCTGGCCGCTCTTCTCCATGATGGACTCGCCGGTGCGCTTGAGCTGCTCCTTGACGGTAGCCGCCTTGAAGGGGTTGGCGTAGAAGGGATGGCCCTTGCCGATGTTCACACCGAACCACAGACCCAGCAGCAGCCCGATGACCAAAGCAATAACGAAGTTCTTAACTTTTTTCATGCGCATCCTCCACGCGGAAACGGTTATTGTTTGCCTCTTACCATAACACAAAGCCCATGACGGCCGAGAACGTCGAACAGGCCTATCGTCACTGCCTGCACATCGCCCGTTCGCACTACGAGAATTTTCCCGTCGCCTCGCGTCTGCTGCCGGCGAGGCTGCGCCGGCCAGTGGCGGCCATCTATGCCTTCGCGCGCGCCGCCGATGACCTGGCCGACGAAGGGACAGCGGCGCCCGCCGATCGACTGGCCGCACTCGAGGCCTTCGGGCGGCGCCTGGACGCGGCCGCGGCCGGCCGCCCTGACGAGGACCCCGTGTTTGTCGCCCTGGCCGATATCATCGCCCACTGCGCCCTGCCGGTCGCACCGCTGCACGATCTGCTGCATGCCTTCTCCAGCGACGTTACCACTCACCGCTACGAGAGCTTCGAAGCCGTGCTCGGTTACTGCCGCTACTCGGCCAATCCGATCGGACGACTGCTGCTCCACCTCGACGGCGCTGCCACGGAAGAAAACCTGACCCTGTCCGACGACGTCTGCAGCGCACTTCAGCTGATCAATTTTCTCCAGGACATCGCCCAGGACTACGACGAAAACGGCCGGATCTATCTGCCGCAGGACGAGATGCGCGAATACGGCGTACACGAAAGCGACATCGCCCAGCGGCGCAGCACGCCCGCGATGCGGGCCCTCGTCAATGCGCAGATCCGGCGCGCCTCGGCGCTGCTGTGCCGCGGCGCCCCGCTGGCCGGGCGCCTCCACGGCCGCCTCGGTTGGGAGCTGCGATTAATCGTCCTGGGCGGCCAGCGGATACTACAGCGCCTGTATGCCAGCGGTGCCGATGTCTTCGCACGCCCGCGCCTGGGGGCGGGCGACTGGGCGTGGATGCTGTGGCGGGCCCTGCGCCGCGGTACACCGCCAGCGCTGCCATCGGCGAGCCGCCGCGGCGATTGACCCTCGAACGGCCGTTTCCTGTACACTTGCCGCTCGTATCACGAAGCGTCTCTCACTCATGACCCCCGACGAATACTGCCAGGACAAAGCCGCCGGCAGCGGCTCGAGCTTCTACTACAGCTTTCTGTTCCTGCCCGCCCGCCAACGTCAGGCCATCGTCGCACTGTATGCCTTCTGCCGCGAGGTCGACGACGTGGTGGACGAATGCACCGATGCGGGGGTCGCGCGCCTCAAGCTGCAGTGGTGGCGCGAGGAGATCGAACGGCTCTACGAGGGTCAGCCGCGCCATCCTGTGACCAAGGCCCTGGCCACGGCGCTCGAACACTTCGACCTGCCGCGTGAGCAGTTCCAGGAAATCATCGACGGCATGGAGATGGACCTGGACCGCACCCGCTACGCCAGCTACAAGGATCTCGCCCTGTACTGCCACCGCGTCGCGGGCGTGGTCGGCCTGCTCTCGGCCGAGGTCTTCGGCTACGAGGATCGCCGCACACTGAAATACGCCCATGAGCTCGGCCTGGCCTTCCAGCTGACCAACATCCTGCGCGACGTGCGCGAGGACGCCGAGCGCGGGCGCATCTACATCCCGCTGGACGAGCTCGCGCGGTTCGGCGTCACCGAGCTCGATCTGGTACATGCCCGGCCGAGTCCGGCCTTCACGCAGCTGATGGGATTCCAGGCCGAGCGAGCACGCCAATCCTACGCCCAGGCCTTTGCGCTGCTGCCCGAGATCGACCGCCTCGCTCAACGCAGCGGGATCATCATGGCGGCGATTTACCAGGCGACGCTGGACGAGATTGCCGCCGATGGCTATCGCGTTCTCGAGCACCGCATTTCCCTGACGCCCCTGCGCAAGCTCTGGATTGCGTGGACCACGGCGCGGCGCGAACGCCGCCGCCACCGACGCTACCAGCGCCAGCTGCGGCGGCGCGCACGGGACCGTGCCTCGGAGGGCGACTCCGCGCCATGACCCCGCCGCGTGTCGTGGTCGTGGGTGGCGGCTGGGCGGGCCTGAGCGCCGCCGCGATGCTCAGCCGCGCCGGCCTGCCCGTGACGCTGTGCGAGGCGGCGCGCCAGCTGGGCGGCCGCGCCCGCCGCCTGCTGTTCGGTCGCCACGGTATCGACAACGGCCAGCACCTGATGATCGGCGCCTACACGGCCACGATGGACATGCTGTCCATACTGGGCGTGAACGAGGCGCGGACACTGCACCGGCGTCCCCTGCGCCTGGAGATGCACGACACCAATGGCAGGCGCGTGCGCCTGGCGGCGCCGACGCTGCCCGCACCACTGCACCTGCTGGCCGCCCTGGTCGGTGCACGCGGGCTGGGCGCGCGCGCACGCTGGCGCGCCGCGAGCATGTGCGTTGGCCTTGCGCTGCGGGGCTTTCAACTCGAGACCGACATCAGCGTGGCTGCGCTGCTCGAGCGCTACGGCCAACCGCCGAACCTGATCCGCGCTCTGTGGGAACCACTCTGCCTGGCCACCTTGAACATTCCAATCGAACAGGCCTCGGCACGGGTCTTTCTGCGCGTGCTGCGTGACAGCTTTACCGGCACTCACCACGCCTCGGACCTGTTGTTCACCGCGACGGATCTCGGCGCCCTGCTGCCGGACCCGGCGCTGGAGTTCATCGAGGCCCACGGCGGCAGCATCCATCTGGGTCAGCGCGTCACCGCGCTCCAGATCGAGGAAGGACGCGTGCGCGGCGTCATCGCCAACGGCGGGCTTGTTGAAGCCGAGCACGTCGTGCTCGCCGTCCCGCCGCATGCCGCCCGCCCGCTGCTCGCGCCCCATCCCGAGCTCAAGGCCGTGGCCGAACAGCTCGCCCGATTCACCTACGAGCCGATCTGCACCGTCTACCTTCAATATCCCGAATCGGTCCGACTGCCGACGCCCATGTTGGGCATGCTCGGCACGACGGGACAGTGGGCCTTCGACCGCGGGCTGAGCAATCAACCCGGCCTCATCGCCGTGGTGATCAGCGCCCGCGGTCCGCACATGCAGCAGGCCAATGCCGAGCTCGTCGCCCGAGTCGAATCGGAGCTCGCCGCCATGTTCCCCGACTGGCCGGCGGCGGTGGAGACGCTGGTCATACGCGAAAAGCGCGCGACCTTTTCCTGTCGCGTCGGTATCGACCAGTCGCGGCCGGTCAATGCAATGCCCATTGGCGGCGGCTGGCTGGCCGGCGACTACACGGCCACCGGTTATCCCGCGACGCTCGAAGGCGCGGTCAGAAGTGGGCTACAATGCGCCCGGCAAATCATCGCCCGGGCCGACGTGCCCGGCACGGCATGACGCCGGCCATTCAAGCCAACAAGGTATGAGGTAACACTCCATGATGGACTATCAAGCCGCCCCCGACCTGCTTGCCGATCGCGTGATCCTGGTCACGGGCGCCGGTGACGGCATCGGCGCCGCTGCCGCCAAGACGTTTGCCGCGTACGGGGCCACCGTCATCCTGTTGGGGCGAACCATCCGCAAGCTTGAAGCCGTTTACGACGCCATCGAGCAGGCCGGCGGCCCGCAGCCGGCCATTTATCCGATGAATCTGGAAGGGGCCACGGCCAAGGACTACGACGACCTGGCCGGCACGCTGGACAAGGAGTTTGGCCGACTGGACGGGCTGCTGCACAACGCGGCCATGTTCGGCACGCGAACGCCCATGGATCTGTACAACCTGGAGGTGTGGGGCAAGGTCATCCAGGTCAATCTGCACGCCGCGTTCCTGCTGACGCGCGCCTGTCTGCCCGTTCTCAAGAAGGCACCCGACGCCTCGGTGGTCTTCACGACCGCCGACGTCGGGCGCAAAGGTCGAGCCTATTGGGGTGCGTATGCAATCTCCAACGCGGCCGTGGAGAACATGATGGAGGTGCTGGCCGACGAGTTGGAGAACAACACGAATATCCGCGTCAACAGCCTCGACCCCGGCCCGGTCAACACGCAGATGCGCCGCTGGACCTTCCCGGGCGAGGACCCCTCGACCATCGCCCAGCCCGAGGACATCATGAGGGCCTATCTATACCTGATGGGACCGGACAGCAGGGACCACACGGGCGAGAAGTTCAACGCCCAGTGACGTCAATCGCGGGTCGGCCCCGCATGCAAACGGCCCGCGTCACTTCCACAGATCGACCTTCACCCCCTCGGAACGAAGCTTGTCGCCGCGTTCCTCGATAAAACGCTGCAGACTGGGCTGATCCCGATAGGCTCCCGAGGAGACGTAGTCCAGCACCGATTGGGTGTGGAAGGCCTTGAGATAGGCCTCGGCGCGGAAGATCTCCTTACCGTTATTGCCGAAGAACACCATGGTCGGCGCGTACTTGATCGAGAGCTTGTTCGCCCACTGCCCGGCTGTCATGTGCTTGCCATCGGGCGTGACGATCGGCGTCTTCCCCCACATATCGAGCTGCACGATGTCGAACTTGCGCAGATACTTTTTCGTCTCCTCACGCTGCATGATGTCGGTGTGCAACTCGTCGCAGGGCGGACATTGTTTCTGCTCGAACAACACGAGCAGCGGTTTGCGCGAATGCTTCACGGCCTTGGCCAGGTCGTGGGGCGGCGAGGTCTCCAGGTAATAGGGCTCGCTGTGCAGCTTGCCCGTGGCCGGCTCGGGCGCGACCTGCTTGAGATAGTCGCGAAAACTGAGCTGGCGCTCCTTCTTCTGGGCCACGTAGTCCAAGGCGACCAGGAATTTGTGCGGCGGATAGTAGCCGTTGAGACGAAGTACGGTGCGGCCCTTCTCGTCCAGGAACAACAACGTCGGCGTGAACATCACCTTGCGGTACTGCGCAAACTGCTTCTCGGTGGTCACTTTGCCGTCGAGGCGCGTAACCTCCCGATCGCCCCACATGTTGATGGCAATAACGTCGAAGTGCTTGCGCGTGGTCTGCACGATGTCCCGCTGACTGAAGTTGTCCTCCAACAGCTTGGCGCAATAGGGACAGCCGTCCTGGTAGAAGTACAGCATGACCCGCTTGCCCTTGGCGGAGGCTTCCGCCACGTCCTCGCGCAGATCCAGGAAGGACTGTTTGAACCACGACGGCTGCTCGTGATAACCGGGGTGCACCATCCCCGCACTCAGGCTCTCCTGCTCGGCCGCCCGGGCCGACAGCGCCATGAACAGACCGATACCCAATAGGGCAGCGACACGCAACACTCGCATCGATCACCTCCTGCGTTAACGTAAGCTTCACTCTATCGGCCGCACCGCGGCCCGTCCAGTGGCGCCGGGCCCGTCATTTGCCGCCCCGGCGCTGCCCGGAAAATGCCGCAACGTGTTGATTTAGCATACAATCTTCGCCGAAAAAACGTGCGGCGTATCGTCATTTTCGCCAATTCTTTGTTTTTTGAAGGATTTCACAATTCCCCGGCGATCCCTGGTCTATAGTTATTCTCGGATTCAACCCAGGGAAGCAGCGATGGACTACCTCAGCCAGTTCGAAAAGATCCTCGAGGGTAACTATCGAATCATCTCCCTCGAGACCTACGACATCGAACGCATGATCGATATGTTCACGCGGTTGAGCCGTTTCACCAACAAGGCCATCTACCAGTGGCAGCCCGAACAGGGCATGCATCGCATCGGGGCCAACCACATCATCATTCCGCGCACACAGGACCCGAAAAACGTCCTGGAACACATCGATGCCAGCACCCACTTCGGCGTATTCATCCTGCGCGACTTCAACGAGGCGCTGACCCACAAGGAAAACGTCGGCCTGCTGAACCACATCGCCACTGCCGGCGACACGCACCGCGTGGTTGTGCTGCTAAGCGAGCACGTGGAGCTGCCCGAGGCGCTCAAACCCTATACGCTGCGCTCGCGGCATCAGCTGCGCCAGGCCAGCTAGCCTGCTGTTGAAAGACTGTCGCAGCGGTGCACGGCACCGCTGCGCCTTATGTCTCCGCTCCACAATCGCCTCCAGGCCCGCGAGATATCGCGACCGCCTGCCCGCGTCATGAGTCCTCCCCCGCCACCTCGGCACTGGGACAAACCGCGGCGAGGCAGCAGTGCGCGCAGTGCGGGCGCACTCGGCACGCCTGTTTGGCGTGACGCACGATCAGCGCGTGATACTCGTTGAACAGTCCCACGTTGCGCCGTCCCCGGCCCAGGCGCTCCTCGAAAAACGCCCGCAGGACTTCGTAGTCCTCCCCGCCTTCGACCACTCCCAGGCGCGCGAAGATGCGGCGTGTATACGCATCTATCACGAAGACCGGACGTTCGAAGGCATACAGCAAGATGTCGTCGGCGGTCTCCGGCCCCACGCCGCTGACGTGCAGCAGCCCGCGGCGCAGCGCGGGCGTGGGCAGCGCCGCCAGCTCCGCCTCGCCGCCCTGGGCGAGATACCAGCGACAGAAGTTGCGCAGGCGCTTGGCCTTGACGTTGAAGTAGCCGGAGGGGCGCAGCCAGCTCGCCAGACGTTTGGGATGGACCTCGACGATGGCGCGCGGATCGAGCGCGTCATTGGCACGCAGATTGGCGATCGCCTTCTCGACGTTCTCCCAGGCGGTGTTCTGGGTCAGGACCGCACCGACCATGACCTCGAACGGCGTCTCGCCAGGCCACCACGACTGGGGGCCGTAATGGCGCAGAAGGCGGCGGTAGATGTCGCGCAGCTCCATGAGTCGAACCCAATGCCCGGATGACGCCGCCGGCTCGCGGCGCTAGGGCTTGCGCGATCCCGGCCCGCGCCCGCGCGAACGGGACGAAGCGTGGCCCTGCCTGCTCTTGGGAGTAGCTGTCGAACGTCCGGTGCGCTTGGGACCCGGCTTCCCACCCGATTTGGGCGCCGCCCGCCCCGGGGCGCGGCGCGCCTGGGGCGTCATGCCAACCGCCGCCAGCAGTGCGTCCACATCGGCCGCGGCAAGCTCCTCCCATTTTCCGGGACGCACCCGGCGGGACAGCCCGATCGGCCCGTAGCGCACCCGCAGCAGCCGGCTGACCACGACGCCCTGGGATTCCCACAACCGGCGTACCTCGCGGTTGCGTCCCTCGCGCAGCACCACGTGGTACCAGTGGTTCGCACCCTGTCCCCCGGCGTCCTGGATCCGCTCGAAATGCGCCGTGCCGTCTTCGAGCGCCACACCGGTGCGCAAGCGCTCCAGAATATCGGCGTCGACCTCGCCCAGCACGCGCACGGCGTATTCGCGTTCGATCTCGTGGGAGGGATGCATGAGCCGGTTGGCAAGCTCGCCGTCGTTGGTGAACAGCAGCAGTCCGGCCGTGTTGATGTCCAGGCGCCCGATGCTCACCCAGCGCCCGCTGCGCAGGCCGGGCAGGTGCTCGAAGACCGTGGGGCGGCCTTCGGGATCGTCGCGGGTACATACTTCGCCGAGCGGCTTGTGGTAGGCGATGACGCGCCGGCGCGGGGCACTCTGGCGCTGCCTGGCCAACGGCCGGCCATCGACGGTGATACGATCGTCGGGCCCGACCCGGTCGCCGATGGTCGCAGCCTTGCCGTTGACCCGGATGCGGCCCTCGCGTATCCAGCCCTCCAGCTCACGGCGCGAGCCGAGGCCGGCGCGGGCCAGCACCTTCTGAAGCTTTTCGTCCATGGGGAATATGGCCGGCGCTCAGCGCTCGGCGGACAGCGGCGGTTCGGCCGGCATCTCGTCGGACGGGTCCTGCTCGGCGTCCGTATCTCCCTGCTCGTCATCCTGCCCGGCCTGGGAATGCGGATCGGTCTGCTCGACGGGCTCGTGCCGATCGGCCGATTCTGGCTCGTCGGCCTCGGCACTCTCCGCGGTAGGCTCGTCCGCCGCGACCTGCCCGCCTTCGCCCTCGTCGTCGGACTGCGACTCGGTGTCGGCGATCTCGTCAGTGTCCTCGCCGATGTGCTCGTCACCCTCCGGCGCGCCCGTTTCGGTGCCGGGCTCGTCCGAGACGGGTACCGACAGCTCGAACTCCTCGTTGAGGCGATCGATGTCGCGGATCTCGGCCAGGGTCGGAAGCTCGTCCAGGCTCTTGAGATTGAAGTAGTCGAGGAAGTCCTTGGTCGTGGCGTACATGGCCGGCTTGCCCGGCACGTCGCGGTGGCCGACCACCCGCACCCAATCGCGCTCCTGCAGCGTCTTCATGATATGGGTGCTGACCGTCACGCCGCGGATCTCCTCGATCTCGGCGCGGGTGATGGGCTGGCGATAAGCGATGAGGGCCAGGGTCTCGAGCAGGGCGCGCGAGTAACGCGGCGGGCGCTCCTCCCACAGCTTGCCGACCCATTCGGCCAGATTCGAACGCACCTGCAAGCGAAAGCCGCTGGAGACCTCCTTGAGCTCGATACCCCGGCTCGCGCAGTCCTCGTCCAATGCAGCCAGTGCCTGGCGCACGGCATCGCGCTCGGGGCGCTGGTCCTCGGGGAACAGGCCCAGGAGCTTGTCGATGCTCAGCGGCTCGCCCGCGGCCAGCAGGGCCGCCTCGACGATGTTCTTCAGTTGTTGCTCGTCCATCTCGTCTCTTGTCGTCAGCCGTCCGCCTGGGCCGTCGCGTCGGACGGACCCGTCTCGTGACTGCCCCCTGCGGCCTTGACGTGGATAGCGCCGTAGGGGTCGGTCTGTACTATTTCGATCATCGACTGCTTGAGCAGCTCGAGGATGGCCAGGAGCGTGACCACCACGCCGCTGCGTCCCTCCTCCAGTGTGAACAGGGCGCTGAAATCCGTAAAGGCGCTGCCCTTTACCTGAGAGAGCACATGCGACATGCGCTCGCGCACCGACAACGGCTCGCGCTGGATGTGGTGGTGGGCGAACATCTCGGCCCGCGCCATGACTTCCTTGATGGCAATCAGCAGATCGTGCATCTCCACCCGCGGGGGCAGGCGTACCACCTTGCGATCGACCAGGTCCGCCTCGGCAACGAAGGTGTCGCGCCCCACGCGCGGCAGCTCGTCAATGTCCTCGGCGGCCTGTTTGAAGCGCTCGTATTCCTGCAGGCGCCTCACCAGCTCGGCGCGCGGGTCCTCCTCCTCACCCTCGGCCTCGACAGGCCGCGGCAGGAGCATGCGGGATTTGATCTCGGCCAGCATGGCGGCCATGACCAGATATTCCGCGGCCAGCTCGAGCTGGAGCTCCTTCATGAGCTCCACGTATTCCATATACTGGCGCGTGATTTCCGCGATGGGGATGTCGAGGATTTCGAGATTCTGGCGCTTGATCAGATACAGCAGCAGGTCGAGCGGACCCTCGAATGCTTCCAGGAACACCTCGAGCGCATCGGGCGGGATATACAGGTCAGTGGGCAGCTCGGTGACGGCCGCCCCCTGGACGATGGCGAACGGCATCTCTTCCTGGTGCGGCTGGCTTGTGGGGACGTCGGTGTCTGTCATGCTCTTCGCCCGGCGCGCGACGCCTGTATCGTCATCCTGTGGAAACCCGGCCTTCGTAAATTCCCCTCAGGCCGGTATGCGATCGATCAGCGGTAAGCCAATCCCATGGCCTGGCGCACCTCGTCCATGGTCTGGCGGGCCACGTCTCGGGCCGCCTCGCAGCCCTCGCTGATAACATTGCGAACCATGGCCGGATTGGCGACGTACTCTTCGGCACGTTCCCGGATGGGCGCCAGCTCGGCCTGAACCGCCTCGATCAGCGGGCGTTTGCAGTCCAGGCAGCCGATCCCCGCGCTGCGGCACCCGTCCTGGACCCAGGCCTTGCGCTCTTCGTCCGAGTATACCCGATGCAGTGCCCAGACGGGGCACTTTTCCGGCTCGCCCGGGTCGCTGCGCCGCACCCGCGCCGGGTCGGTCGGCATGGTGCGCAGCTTGGTCTCGACCGAGGCCGGGTCCTCGCGCAGCGAAATGGTGTTGTTGTAGGACTTGGACATCTTCTGCCCGTCCAGCCCCGGCATCTTGGCCGCGGGCGTGAGCAGGGACTCGGGCTCGGGCAGGATGACCCGGCTGCCGCCCTCCAGATACCCGTAGAGCCGTTCCTTGTCGCCCAGGGTGATATTCTGCTGTTGCTCGAGCAGCGCCCGGGCGGTCTCCAGGGCCTCGGCGTCGCCCTGCTCCTGAAAGCGCTTGCGCAGCTCCCGATACAGCTTCGCCTGCTTCTTGCCCATGGCCTTGATGGCGGCCTCCGACTTCTCCTCGAAATCGGGCTCGCGGCCGTAGACATGGTTGAAACGCCGCGCGACCTCCCGGGTCAACTCGACATGGGCGACCTGGTCCTCGCCGACGGGCACCAGACCGGCCTTGTAAATGAGAATGTCCGCACTCTGCAGCAGCGGGTAACCGAGAAAGCCGTAGGTCGCCAGATCGCGTTCCTTGAGCTTTTCCTGCTGATCCTTGTAGCTCGGCACGCGCTCGAGCCAGCCCAGCGGCGTGATCATCGACAGCAGCAGGTGCAGCTCGGCGTGCTCGGGCACGCGCGACTGCAGGAACAGCGTGGCCGCGCCCGGATTGATACCGACGGCCAGCCAGTCGATGACCATCTCCCAGACGTTCTGGGACAGGATCTCGGATTCCTCGTAATGCGTGGTCAGTGCATGCCAGTCGGCGACGAAGAAGTAGCACTCGTACTCGTGCTGCAGGCGCAGCCAGTTCTTCAAGACACCGTGATAGTGACCGAGGTGCAGCGCGCCGGTGGGGCGCATACCCGAGAGCACGCGCTGCTTTTGATTGGGGACCGAACTCACAAACTCTCCTTGCCAGATTGACGGGCGCGTGATCTTTTACACCACCCGAACGCCGTCCCTCAACCGAGGCCGGCTATCGAGAACAGGGCATGGTTGAACAGCGCCATGACCGGACCGATGATGTACCACAGCGCGCCCGTAAACAGGAGCAGGAGCAGGATCACGAGGCCATAAGGTTCGATCCGCGAGAACGTCATTGCCGCATGCGGTGGCAGTAATGACGTCATGACCCGCCCTCCGTCAAGCGGCGGGATCGGTACGAGGTTGAGCACCATCAGCAGGATATTGATGGTGACCCCCGCGTAGCCCATGTATTGCAAGGGAATCGCTGCCCAGGATGCATCCGGCCCCAGCCCCGCCGCCACGCGCAGCACCACCAGCCAGAGAATCGCCATGATCAGGTTTGCCCCCGGACCGGCCAGGGCCACCAGAGCCATATCCCGTCGCGGGCGGTGCAGGTTGCGGGCGTTGATGGGTACCGGCTTGGCCCAACCGAACAGAAACAGCGGCGCATGCGTCAGCGCGCTCATCAGGACGAGCACCAACGGCACTGCCACCGTGCCGACCGGGTCAATGTGTTTGAGCGGGTTGAGCGTGATGCGACCGAGCATACGGGCCGTACCATCGCCGAGTCGCTCGGCCATCCAGCCGTGGGCCATTTCATGGAGGGTGATTGCGAACAGGACCGGTAGCGCAATGACGGCCACCGTCTGTATAAGGTTCAGGTTGTACATCGGTCGATTATACCCGTTTTGATCTCTGCTGCGCTAAACACCCCGCGGCATCGCGTGAGCGCTCAGGCCTCGAAGGGGGCGGTATCGCCCTTGCCTACGCGTACGACCTCGGGCACCTCGCCGGTCATGTCGACCACCGTGCTGGGATGGATGTCGCAGGCGCCCGCGTCGATGACCAGGTCCACCTGGCGCTCGAGCGCCTCGCGGATGTCCTGCGCATCGGTCATTGGCAGCTCCTCGCCGGGCAGCAGCAGGGTCACGCTCATCAGCGGCTCGCCCAGCTCGGCCAGCAGCGCCCGCACCACCGCGTTGTCCGGCACGCGCAGCCCGATGGTGCGCCGCCGCGGATTCTGCAGCCGGCGCGGCACCTCGCGCGTGGCCTGCAGGATGAAGGTGTATGGGCCCGGTGTCAGGGCCTTGAGCAGGCGAAAGGCCGTATTGTCCACCTTGGCGTAGACGGCCAGCTCCGACAGGTCGCGACAGACCAGCGTAAAATCGTGGCGGTCGTCGAGCTGGCGGATGCGCCGGATGCGCTCCATGGCGCCCTTGTCGCCGAGGTGGCAGCCCAGGGCGTAGGCCGAGTCGGTCGGATACACGATCACCGCACCGTCGCGCACCATCTCCACCGCCTTTCGGATCAGGCGCGGCTGCGGATTGTCCGGATGGACCTGGAAATACTGACTCACGCCCGCGTGCCTCGGAAGCCGTACGTTCCCACGTCAGGCCAGGCCGAGCGAGGGGCTCGGCACGGCCCGCGAATCGGCGCAGACTGCCGAGCCCCAGCCGGGGCTTTCCCAGATGGGCTGACAGCCTTCGGGCAGAGGCGGCAGGCGGCCGAGCTCGATATAGGGCTGCTCGGGGCCGTGATAGTCGGAGCCGCGCGAGGCGTACAGGCCAATGCGCCGGGCGAGCTGGGCCATATTGGCGACGTCATCGCGGGAGTGACTGCCGGAGACAACCTCGATGCCTTCGCCGCCGCATTCTTGAAACTCACCGGCCAGCTGGCGCCGGCGGGTCGCGGTCAGGCGGTAGCGCGCCGGGTGCGCCAGCACGGCCTGACCACCGGACCCGCGGATCCAGCCCACGGCCTCCTCCAGCGGCGCCCATTGTCCGGGCACGTGTCCCGGTTTGCCATGGACCAGGTAGCGCTTGAAGACGTCCCGCACGCTCTCGGCCCGCCCCTGGGCGACCAGGAACCGCGCGAAATGGGTGCGACTGACCACGCTGCCGGTCGCCAGGGCCCGTGCGCCCTCCAGGGCTCCCCCGATTCCGCGCTTCTCCAGGCGCCGCGCGATCTCCTCGCAGCGCCACTGGCGGAACTCCTGCAGGCGCGCCAGACCCGCGGCGAGTGCCGGTTCGCCGGGGTCGATGTTCAGCCCCACAATATGCACTGTCTGATGGTTCCAGGTCACCGAGACCTCGACGCCGGGGACCAGCTGCAGTCCCAGGGCCGCCGCCTCCCGTGCGGCCTCGGCCAGGCCGTCGGTGACGTCGTGGTCGGTCAGCGCCAGGGCGCCCACGCCCTGGGCCCGGGCGCGGCGAACCAGCTCGGTCGGCGTGAGGGTGCCATCGGAGGCGCGCGAATGGGAGTGCAGATCGTAGTCGATGCTCATAAGCCGGCTATGTTATCGCACCGCCGCGGGGGCTGTCGCGTCAAACCCGGCCGGGCCGCGCTCGCGCCGTGAGCTGCCACCCGATCAGGGCCTGTGGTAAAGTGCCCCGCTATTGAGCTCACCGGCCCGCCGCCCTGCCTCAGGCCGGCGGGCCAACGACGGCAGGACAGCGGCATGGATTTTGGCTCCTCCGATATCGATACGGTTGCCGAGGTCATCGACCTGGTCGGCGACCAGGTGATGGCGGCCTACCGCGCCAGCGGCCCCTACTCGCCCGATGTGGTCAGCCCGGAGCTGCTCGCCGAGGCCTTGCGCCAGTTCGTCGACGTCGTGCGGCGCATCGAGGCCGGCGCCGGTGAGACGGGCGAAACGACCGCCGAGGCCGATATCACCGAATTGGGGGACCACGCGCTGAGCCTGCTGCAGGACCTCAGCCAGTGGGCGGCCCAGCTGCGGCTTGCCGAGGCCCGAGAGCGCCTCGACGCCCTGTCCGTGCCGGTCGCTCTGTGGGTGGCACGCCGCGGCGGCTACATCAACGACCTGGAGCCGGTGGTCAATACGCTGGCCGTGCTGGCCAACAGCACCCAAGACCCGGCCACGCTCGCCGAGCTCAGCCGCGTCATGGGCGAGATCACGGCGGCCGTGGCCCCCGCGCTCAGACAGGACCTGGATCGCAGCGAACCGGGCCGGCCCTGGCGTATACTGAACCTGAATCGCGGCATCGTCGCCACGCGCACGCAGGACCCGCAGGTCATGACGGCGGTATTCGACGAGCTGGTACACAATCTGCCCGAGGACGCCCCGGCCTTTTTCGCCGAAGGCATGGAGCAGATGGATGCCCTGAATTATCCGGCCGAAGTGCGAGAGGTCGTGGAGAACTACCACCGGCGCTTCGTGGTCAAAACCCTACATTGACGAGTAGCCCTTTGCGGTCCCTATGAAATTCCTGTTCGACTTCTTTCCCATCCTCTTATTCTTCGTCGCCTATAAGTTGTTCGGTATCTACACCGCGACGGCGACAGCCATCGCCGCCAGCGTGGTCCAGGTCGGCTATTCCTGGCTGCGCCACCGAAAAGTGGAAACGATGCACTGGGTCAGCATGGGCCTCATCGTGGTGCTCGGTGGAGCCACCCTGATCTTTCACGACATCGATTTCATCAAGTGGAAGGTCACGGCGATCAACTGGTTGTTCGCCGCCGTGCTGATGGGCAGTCACTGGGTCGGCCGGCGTAACGTGTCCGAGCGCATGCTCGGGGCTTCGATCACCGTTCCTCCGGCCGTCTGGCGTCGGGTGAACATGATAACGGCCGCGTTCTTCTTTATCACCGGCGTGCTCAATCTATATGTGGCCTTTTTCTATGGTCTGGATCTCGATCCCAAAGTGCGCACCGACATCTGGGTGAACTTCAAGTTTTACGGCATACTCGGGCTCAACCTGGTGTTTTTCGTCGCGCTGGTGTTCTATCTGGCGCGGCACATGGAAGAGGTCGAGGACACCACCGAAAACGAGGCCGGCTGATGCTCTACGCAATCTTGAGTGAAGACAAGGAAGACAGCCTTGCACGACGCCAGGAGGCGCGTCCGGCGCACCTGGAGCGGCTCGAGGCGCTGCGCGAGGCCGGGCGCCTCATCCTGGCCGGTCCGCATCCGGCCATCGATGCCGAGGACCCGGGACCCGCGGGCTTTTCCGGCAGCCTGATCGTGGCCGAATTCGACTCCCTGGACGAGGCCCGCAGCTGGGCCGACGCCGACCCCTACGTCGCGGCGGGCGTATACGCCCGCGTCAGCGTCAAACCGTTTCGCAAGGTACTGCCCTGATGTCCGAACAGCGCGTCGCCATGATACGCGAGCGTCTTACCGAAGCGCTCGCGCCCGTGAGCCTGGAGATCCAGGACGACAGCCACAGGCACGCCGGTCACGCCGGCGCGCGCTCCGGCGGCGGGCACTTCAACGTTCAGATCACTTCTGAGGCCTTTGCTGGCAAGAGCCTGATCCAACGCCACCGTATGGTGTACGAGGCGCTGGGCGATGCCATGCAAAGTGAGATTCACGCACTGAGCATCAAGGCGTCGACGCCCGATGAGGCTCAACCACACCATTAAGGGAACACACCATGAGCAGACGTCTTTTCAAATCCATGATGACCGGCGCCGTTGCGCTGGCCATGCTGGGATCCGGAGCCGCGTATGCGGCCAACGGCAAGGCCGTGGCGATTGTCAACGGCAAGCCGATCAGCCAGGAGACCTTCGATCTTTACGTGAAGATGCGCAACTCCCAGCATCCCGATCAGCATGCCTCCCGCGAACAGATTATCAATGAGCTGGTCAACAGCGAGCTCATTTACCAGCAGGCGCTCAAGGAAAAGCTCGACAAAAAGCCGCAGATCAAGGAGGAGATCAAGCTCCAGCGCAAGAATCTGCTCATCAACGCGGCCCTGCGTCATCATCTCGAACAGCATCCGATTTCAGACAAGGAACTGAAAAAGGAATACGACGAACGGATCGCCCATGCCAACGTCGAGCAGTACAAGGCCCGGCACATACTGACCAAGACCGAGGACAAGGCCAAGGAGGTCATCCAGAAGCTCAAGGGCGGTGCCAAATTCGCCGACCTGGCGAAGAAATACTCCACGGATGAAGGCTCGGCCAAGAACGGCGGTGAGCTGGGATGGTTCACCAGCGGCCAGATGGTCCCGCCCTTCTCCGACGCGGTCGCCCAGCTCAAGAAAGGCGAGTACACCAAAGAGCCCATCAAGACGCAGTTCGGCTGGCACGTTATCGAGCTCGAGGACAAGCGTAAGATGCAGCCGCCCGCCTTCGACGACGTCAAGGGCCAGATCGCCAATGTGATGCGCAACAAGCAGCTCAAGGATTACGTGCAGTCGCTGCGCGAGAAGGCCAAGATCGACATCAAACAGCCGTAGACCGTTCGCGACAAACGGTCGCCAGCAGAAGGCGGGGATCATCCCCGCCTTCTGCATTGGGTCTCCCATCCGGATATCAATGGAGGCCGTCGGCGGCTCACGCGGACGATCCCACTGCGAGGTAATTCGACCATGACCCAGACCCGCAAAGAGCACTGGGAAACCGTCTATCACGACAAGTCGCCCCTGGACGTGAGCTGGTACCAGACCGAGCCGCGCCTGTCGCTCGATCTCATCGCCCAGTGCGCGGTGGATACCGACGCGCGAATCGTCGACGTGGGCGGCGGGGCTTCCACGCTCGTCGATCACCTGCTCGACCTCGGTTACCGCAGCCTCAGCGTGCTGGACATCTCGGCGGCCGCCCTCGAACACGCCCGGGCACGGCTGGGCGCCAAGGCCGACACGGTCGAGTGGGTGGAGGCCGACATCACCGAATTCGCCCCGACGCAGCCCTTCGACGTGTGGCACGACCGTGCCGTGTTTCACTTTCTCACCGAGGCGCAGGACCGCGAACGCTACCGCGAGGTCCTCGAGCGCGGTGTGATTCCGGGAGGCCACGTGATCATGGCCGCGTTCGCCCCGGACGGACCGACCCAATGCTCGGGGCTGCCGATCTGCCGCTACGACGCCGAAGGTCTGTTGAGCGAGCTCGGCACGGCCTTCGAGCTTTTGGAGGAACGCCGCGAGGTGCATGTCACCCCCGCCCGGAAGGAACAGTCCTTCGCTTTCTTTCGCCTGCGGCGGCGTTGATCGCGTCGGCCGCTTCTTTGCGCCGAAACCGGCGCCTTGCCCGTAACCCATGTCACCCGAGAGCCTCATTGCGCACTACGGCTATCCGGTACTGCTTCTCGGGACGGCCCTCGAGGGCGAAACCATCCTGCTCGTGGCCGCCTTCCTTGCCAATCGCGGCTACCTCGATCTGACCTGGGTGATGGCCGTAGGCGCACTGGGCGCCTTCCTCGGTGACCAGAGTTTCTTCCAACTGGGCCGGCGGCGCGTCGGCGGTCGCCTAAGGGACTTCCTGCTGCAGCGACCGCACTGGCACTCACGCGTGTTACGCGCTCAGGCGCTACTGCAGCGCTACCAGACCCCGGTGATACTGGGCTTTCGCTTTCTCTACGGCCTGCGCATGGTCACACCCTTCGCGATCGGAATGAGCGATATCCGGGCGCGGCGTTTCGTCACGCTCGACGCCCTGGCCGCCGCTGTGTGGTCCACCCTGGTGAGTCTGCTGGGTTATGTGTTTGGGGCGGCCGTCGAAAAGATCCTTGCACAGGCCAAACACTACGAGTTGTGGATCGCGGTGGGAGTACTCGCCGCGGGCGCGCTGCTGGCACTGTGGCATCGCTGGCGCCAAAACCGCTGATCACCATTCGCCGCACAGGACATCGTCATCAGAGCGGCTCTCTCTCACCATCTCAACATTCGACCCGTGATAAGATTGTCCCTGCCGGCGCGCCGCCGATAAGGACGCGCCCAATCAGGTCAATCTCAAGATGTCGGGCTTCCCTGCCGACAGGTAATGACACGATGGCCGACCACAAGACCCGCTTTTCCGGCTTCAAGTACGAGTATCTGGGGCTGGACGTCCCCTCCATCAGACGTTCCATCGCCAACCGGCTCGTCTATTCGGTCGGCAAGGACCCGCTGACCGCCACCCAACGCGACTGGTACCATGCCCTGGCCTATGCGGTTCGCGACCGGCTCATCGAGCGCTGGACCGAGACCATGCGCAACTACTATCGCAAAGACGCGAAACGCGTTTACTACCTGTCCATGGAGTTTTTGATCGGGCGCACCCTGACCAACAGCCTGCTGAACATGGGCATTCGCGACGAATGCGAACAGAGCCTGTACGAAATGGGCCTGGAACTGGAGGCGCTGCGAGAGTTGGAGGACGACGCGGCGCTCGGCAATGGCGGTCTGGGCCGCCTGGCCGCCTGTTTTCTCGACTCCATCGCGAGCCTGCGCCTGCCCGGGTACGGTTACGGCATCCGCTACGATTACGGCATCTTCACCCAACGCATCGAAGACGGTTACCAGATAGAACATCCCGACAGCTGGCTGCGCTACGGCAACCCGTGGGAGTTTCCGCGCCCGGAGGTCCTGTTCCCCGTCAAGTTCAACGGTCATGTCGTCGAATTCATCGACGAGCACGGACGCCTGTGCCATCACTGGACCGGCGCCCAGCAGGTGATGGCCATGGCATTCGACACGCCGATCCCGGGTTATGCGACCAATACGGTCAACAACATGCGCCTGTGGTCGGCGAAGTCCACCCGCGAATTCGATCTGCACTATTTCAACGAAGGCAACTACATCAAAGCGGTGGCACAAAAGAACGAGTCGGAAAACATCTCGCGCGTACTGTATCCGGACGACACCACCGAAATGGGCCGCGAGCTGCGGCTCAAGCAGGAGTATTTCTTCATCAGCGCCTCGATACAGGACGTCCTCCAGCGCTTTCACAAACAGCACGATGCGTGGGAGGAGCTTCCCAACAAGGTCGCCATCCAGTTGAACGACACGCACCCGGCGCTGGCCATCGCCGAGCTGATGCGCATCCTGCTCGATGAGCACGGCCTGGATTGGGACCGTGCGTGGCGAGCGACCGTCGGGACGTTCGCCTACACGAACCACACGCTGATGCCCGAGGCCCTGGAGACCTGGCCGGTCACACTGATGGAGCGGGTCCTGCCGCGCCACATGCAGATCATCTACGAGATCAACCATCGCTTCCTCAAAGACGTGGCCCGCCACTTCCCGGGCGACGTCGATCGCCTGCGCCGGATGTCCATTATCGCCGAGGACGGCGAGCGCCGGGTGCGTATGGCGCACCTGGCGATCATCGGCTCGCACAAGGTCAACGGCGTCTCGGCGATCCATACCGATTTGATGCGTACGACGGTCATGGCCGACTTCCACGCCATGGCACCGGACAGGATCATCAACGTCACCAACGGCATCACGCCGCGGCGCTGGCTGCACCAGGCCAACCCGGCGCTCTCGGCGCTGATCTCCTCGCACATCGGACGTGGCTGGATCACGGATCTAACAAAACTGCGCCAGCTCGAGTCGCTGGCCGACGACCCCGATTTCCAGGAGCAGTTCCGCGGGGTCAAGCAGGGCAACAAGGCGCACCTGGCCAAAATGATCGAGGAACGGCTGGGCATACACGTCGACCGTCAATCGCTTTTCGACGTGCAGATCAAGCGCATCCATGAATACAAACGCCAGCTGCTCAATGCCCTGCATGTCGTAACATTGTATAATCGGCTGCGTGACGGCGATCCGGACGTAGCGCCGCGCACCGTAATCTTCTCCGGCAAGGCGGCACCGGGCTACGATCGTGCCAAGCTCATCATCAAGCTCATCAACGATATCGCCAACGTCGTCAACAACGACCCCGCCGTCGGCGGCCGCCTGCGGATAATCTTCGTACCGAACTACAACGTGACAACGGCCTCGGACATCATTCCGGCGGCCGACCTGTCCGAGCAGATTTCCACGCCCGGTACCGAGGCCTCGGGTACGGGGAACATGAAGCTCGCGCTCAACGGTGCACTGACCGTCGGCACGCTCGACGGCGCCAATATCGAAATGCGCGAACAAGTCGGCGAGGAAAACCTGTTCATCTTCGGCCTGACCGCCGAACAGGCCGAACACCTGCGGGCCAGCGGCTACTACCCGCGTCACCACTACAACCACAACGGCGAGCTCAAACGCGCACTGGACATGATCGCCGAGGGTTATTTCTCACCCGAAGCGCCGCGGCGCTTCAAGCCGATCGTCGACAGCCTGCTGGACGAGGGAGATTACTTCCTGGTGCTGGCCGACTACGGCGCGTACGTGGCTGCCCAGGACGAGGTCAGCGCAGTATTCCAGGACCCGCGCGAGTGGACCCGCCGTGCCATCCTCAACGTGGCACGCATGGGCCTGTTCTCCAGCGATCGGGCCATCGCCGAATATGCCGAACAGGTGTGGGGGGTGGAGCCGGTGCCGCTGGATTAAATGTGGAGAATCGAGCGCCCCGGAACAATCGGCTCAACAAGCTGCTACCGGTGTGCGCGCAAGGCCGCCTCGGCCGCGTCGATCAGTCCCGCCAGCGTCTGTTCCATCTCCCGCTGCACCGGGGCCAGGCCGTCGACGCCGACGTCCTTGGGTACGTAACGCGGCGCCCCGACGGCAATCGCGATGCGCGAGAAGGGCTTGGGGATGACGAACCGGTCCCAGGACTTCAGGCGCCAGCATTTCGAGGCGGCCCAGGCGAGCGGCAGCAGCGGGGCCTGAGTGATCTGCGCGAGCATCGCCGCGCCGGGCTTGAATTCGTGCAGCGGGCCGGTCGGCCCGTCCGCGGTGTGTACCGGCGAGACGCCGTCGCGGGTAACGACCTGATAGAGCTCGCGCAGCGCCTGGGCGCCGGTGCGCGTGGCCGAACCGCGGATGACCACCGCCCCCCAATCGCGCACCACGCGCGCAGCGGTCTCGCCGTCGCGCGAGGGACTGACCAGAAAGCCCACCTTCAGACCGCGGCGCGCCAGCCCGAACATGTACCAGGCGCCGAAGACGTGATGCTGGTGCCAGTAACAGGGAATGATCGGTTTGCCGCTGGCAAGGACCTGCTCGACGTGCTCCTCGCCCAGGACGCGCTCGACCCGGCAGGTGCCCCACAGGACCTTGAAAATCAGCTTCACCAACGGAACGGCCAACACACGCCCGATCCGCCGCGACCACCGCCGCCGCGCCACCGTCAGGATCCTCGCCTGGTGATCGTCAAACCGCTCTCCCTTCAAGCCGCCCCGCCTGTCGGGCGGGCGGGCGGGCGGCGTCATTATGGTTGACCCGGCGGTTCGGGCGCAACTTGACCGAACACGGATTCCAGCGACGCGCCGGGCCTGGAGGCGAGCCCCGCCCCCACCTCCAGGTCGGTTACGCGACGCAGCACCAGTGCGCGCGGCTGCGTCTCGGCGGCCAGGCAGGCGGCGTAATCGGTGCGCAATTCCACGGGCAACAGATACCAGCGCTCCCCGTGCAGCCGGGCCTGCTGGCCCTGCAGCACCACCTTGGGCACATCGGCGATCCCGGCCTGCCCGCGCGCCTTGACCACGGCCTCCTTACGCGTCCAGAGATCGAATAACGCGGCCGGGTCGGAGGCGACCCGGGCGCGTTCAATCTCGGTGAGATAGCGCCGCCACGAGACCTTCGACACGGCGCGCACCCGTTCGACGTCCAGGCCGATGCGCCCCTCGTCCGAGACGGCGCAGCCGACCAGCGAGCCGCTGTGGCTGATGTTGAAATCCAGACCTGCGTCGCAGCGTGGCTTGCCCGAGGCGGGATAATCGACCCCGGCGGACGCCAGCCCGCGCCCGCCACCGGCCTGCAGGTGCAGCTCCAGCAGTCTCCAACCCAGTGCCGCGCGGCGCCGATCGTCGAGCACGCGCCGACGCTCGACGCGCTCGACAACGGACGCCGGCCACGCGGCCAGCCATCCGGGCAGGGCCTGGTCTATCCGAGGCCCTATTTGTTCGAGCGCGTCGTGGTAATATAGGATAATCATGCGTTCTGCCGGGCCCGCTCCGGTCTGTGTGCATCCAGTCTGAAACCATCGACGCCTCGGAAGAACCAGGAATGACCGCGATTAGCGATGCCGCCCCAGCGCTGCCCCCCGGACCCGCCGCGGCCTTCGATCTCAATACCACCGAGGAGAGTTTTCACTACATTCCCGGTGTGCTCGCCGAGCACGGCGACATCGTACGCGTGCGCCCCGAATCGCGCACGGCCGATAGCTACCTGATCAACCACCCCGACTACGTCAAACACGTCCTGGTCTCCAATCACAAGAACTATATCAAAGGCGTGGGCTTCGAGCGCGTGAAGATGCTGCTCGGCAACGGCATCATCGTCACCGACGGCGAGTTCTGGCATGCCCAGCGCAAGATGATTCAGCCGGCCTTTCACCGCAATGTCATCGCCGCCATGGCCGGGCGCATGGCCGCCAGCAACCTCGCGGCCCTGCCGCGCTGGCAGCGCCTGGCGGACGCCGCCGAGACCATCAACATCACCGACACCATGAGCGAGCTGTCGCTCGAGGTCATCCTGCACGCCATCTTCGGCGACGACCTGGAGCGTCTGATCGAGCGCCTTGGACACAATCCCTTCTCGATACTCGTCGAGCACTCGGAGCGCGACCTGCAGCTCGCCGTGCGCTTTCGCGGCCTGCAAAAGCTGGTCGCCGAGATCATCGCCGAGCGCCGGACCGGGGCTGAGACGAGCGACGAGCGCCTGGATTTTCTCGCCATGCTGATGGCCGCGCGCCACCCCCGCACCGGGGAGCCCATGAGCGATGCCGCCCTCATCGACGAGGTCATGACGCTGATCGTCGCCGGCCACGAGACGACGGCCACCACCCTGAACTGGACCTGGTACCTGCTCTGCAATCACCCGGAGGCCGAGGCGCGGATGCAGACCGAGATCGATGCCGTCGTGGGAGACGCCACGCCCGGCATCGAGCACGTCGGACAGCTGACTTACACCGGTCAGGTCCTGGAGGAGGCCCTGCGGCTTTATCCGCCCGTCTGGCTGTATACGCGCAAGGCCGTCAACGCCGATCGCCTCGGGCCCTACGACGTTGCCCCTGGCACCGATATCTTCATCACGCCCTACTATCTGCACCGTCATCCCGACTTCTGGGACGCGCCCGAGGCGTTTCGCCCGGAGCGCTTCGCGCCGGAAGCGGTCGCCGCGCGCCACCGCCACGTGCATATCCCGTTCTCCGCCGGCCCGCGCCGGTGTATCGGCGATCACTTCGCCATGGTCGAGATGAAGATTCATCTGGCCCTGATGGCGCGGCGCTTCCGCCTGCGCCTGCAGGCCGCCGAGCCGGTCGAGCTCGAGCCCGCGGTCAATCTGCGCAGCCGCCAGCCGCTGCACATGTCCATCGAACCCCGTACTCCATAACTCTCAGAATCGGTAAGCCATGAAGTCGTTTTCCACCCTGCCCGAGGCGCTCGTCGCCGTTCGCGACGAGCCGCGCAGCATCACCTTTATCGAAGGCCAGGGCGCCGAGCAGACGCTGACCTACGCCGAGCTGCACGACCGGGCTCTGTCCCGGCTCGGCCAGCTGCAGACGCACGGTCTGAGCGCCGGTGACCAGCTCATCCTGTTCCTCAAGGACAACGCGCAGTTCGTCGAGGCGCTGTGGGCGGGCTTTCTCGGCGGTATCGTGCCCGTGCCCATCGCCGTGGGCATCAGCGACGAGCACCGGGCCAAGCTGTTCAACGTCTTCGAGCTGCTCGAGCGGCCCTGGCTCTACACCGACCGCACCAACTTCGAACGCCTGGAGGCCTTCGCGGCCACGCACGGCCGCCAGGACACGCTGGCACGCCTGCGCGAGCGAACGCTCCTCGTCGACGAGCTCGACCCACCGGGCTCGCCCGGTCAGGCGCACGCCGGCCAGAGCGACGACGTCGCATTTATCCAATTCTCCTCGGGCTCGACCAGCCAGCCCAAGGGCGTGGTCCTGACCCATCGCAACCTGATGTCCAACCTGCGCGGCATCGGCGAGGGGGCGGGCTACCACCGCGACGACACCAGCCTGAGCTGGATGCCGCTCACCCACGACATGGGCCTCATCGGCTTTCACCTGAATATGATCGCCTATGGCATGAACCAGTGCCTGATGCCCACCGATCTGTTCAGCCGCCGGCCCCTGCTCTGGCTGCAGAAGGCGAGCGAAAAACGCGCCACGGTCCTGTGCTCGCCCAACTTTGGCTACAAGCACTTCCTCAAGGTCATGGGCAGCAAGGGCCTGGAGGACGTCGACCTGTCGCACGTGCGCCTCATCTACAACGGGGCCGAACCCATCTCGGTCGACCTGTGCGATGAGTTTCTCACTGCGCTGGCGCCCTACGGTCTGCGCCGCGAAACCATGTTCACCGTCTACGGCTTGGCCGAGGCCACTCTCGCCGTCGCCTTCCCGCCGCTGGGCGAGCCCTACCGCGCCGTGCACGTCGACCGCCATGCCCTCTCGCTCGGCGAGACCGTACGCACGGTGAGCACGGACGATCCCAATTGCGTCAGCTTCGCCATCGTCGGACGGCCGGTTCGCGACTGCCAGGTGCGCATCGCCGGCGAGGCGCACGATCCGCTGCCCGGGGCGACGGTCGGGCGCGTGGAGATCCGCGGCGACAACGTCACCGCCGGTTACTACCGCAATCCCGAGGCCAACGCCGAGGCCCTGACCGGGGACGGCTGGCTGGACACCGGCGATCTGGGTTTCATACACGAGGGCGAGCTGATCATCACCGGCCGTTCCAAGGAGATCATCTTCGCCAACGGCCTGAACTACTATCCGCACGACATCGAGGATATCGCCCTGGAGCTCGACGAGCTGGAGCTGGGCAAGGTGGTGGCCGTCGGCCAGCACCGCGACGAGGCCCAGCGCGAGGAGCTGCTGATCTTCCTGCTCTACCGGGGCGACCTGGCCGAATTCCCGGCCCTGGCCGGCCGGGTGGCGCGGCATATCAACGAGCAGACCGGCCTGGAGGTCACGCACGTCATCCCGGTCAAGCGCATCCCCAAGACCACCAGCGGCAAGCTGCAGCGTACGGCACTGGGCCGGGATTACATCAACGGCGAGTTCGACGCCGTGCTGGCCGAGCTCGCGGCATTGAGCCCCGCCGCCCCCGCGGACTCGGGCGAGGCCGCCACCCCGCTCGCCGCCGAGCTCAAGGCGATCTTCGATACCGTGATCCCCGATAAGCACGTCGGCTACGACGACGACTTCTTCGACATCGGCATCAGCTCGCTGGTGCTCGCCCAGATCCACGAGAAGATCAACGAGACCTGGCCGGGCGAGACGGACGTGGTCGATCTGTTCGAGTTCACGACGATCAACCTGCTGGCCGAGAACATGGAGAAGCAGCGCCAGGAAGCGGCGAACGCTTGAACCTTGCGGGCGCAACGCCCGCAGGCCTACGACCGTTCGAGCAGCTCTTGCAGGCCGTCCTCGGAGAGGATCTCGATACCGAGCTCGACGGCCTTGTCGTACTTGGAACCCGGATCGGCGCCGGCCACCACGTAGTCGGTCTTCTTCGAGACGCTCCCGGTCACCTTGGCGCCCAGGGCCTGCAGGCGCTCCTTGGCCTCGTCGCGGGTCAGTGAGTCCAGGGCCCCGGTGAGCACGAAGGTCTTGCCGGCCAGGGGCTGCTCAGTCCTGGGCTTGACCTTGACCCTTTCCCACTTCACGCCCACCTCGATCAATTTCCCGATGACATCGCGATTGTGCTTTTCGTGGAAGAAGGCGCGGATGCTCTCGGCGACGATCGGGCCGACATCGGGCACCTCCTGCAGGGCCTGCTCGTCGGCTTGCATGATGGGCTCCAGATCGCCGAAGTGCGCGGCCAGGCCCTGGGCGGTGGCCTCACCGACCTGACGAATGCCCAGGGCGAACAAAAAGCGGGCCAGCGTGGTCGACTTGCTCTTGTCCAGCGCGTCGAGCAGGTTCTGCGCGGACTTCTCGCCCATGCGTTCCAGCGCGGCGACCTGCTCCGTCTCCAGCGTATAGAGATCGGCCAGGTCGTGGATGAGTCCCTGCTCGTCGAGCTGCTCGACGAGCTTCTCGCCCAGGCCGTCGATGTCCATGGCCCGGCGCGAGGCGAAGTGCTGAATGGCCTCGCGGCGCTGCGCGGCGCAGTACAGCCCGCCCGTGCAGCG
>DATFLL010000096.1:0-14323 GCA_035267785.1 Gammaproteobacteria bacterium
AAAAATGGGAAGAATTATCGGAATTGACCTGGGGACGACCAACTCCTGTGTCGCCGTCATGGAGGGTGGGAAGTCCAAGGTAATCGAGAACAGCGAGGGCGACCGTACCACGCCGTCCATCGTGGCCTTCACCAACGACGATGAGATCGTCGTCGGCGCCTCGGCCAAGCGCCAGGCGGTGACCAACCCGCAGAACACCCTGTTCGCGGTCAAGCGACTCATCGGCCGCCGCTTCGAGGACGCCGAGGTTCAGAAGGACATCGACCTGGTCCCCTACCAGATCATCAAGGCCGACAACGGCGATGCCTGGGTCGAGGTCAAGGGCAAGAAGATGGCGCCGCCGGAGATCTCCGCGCGCGTGCTCATGAAGATGAAGAAGACCGCCGAGGACTACCTGGGCGAGCCGGTGACCGAGGCCGTGATCACGGTGCCGGCCTACTTCAACGACTCCCAGCGCCAGGCCACCAAGGACGCGGGCAAGATCGCCGGTCTCGACGTCAAGCGCATCATCAACGAGCCCACCGCCGCGGCCCTGGCCTACGGCATGGACAAGAAGCGCGGCGATACCAAGGTCGCGGTCTACGACCTGGGTGGCGGCACGTTCGACATCTCCATCATCGAGATCGCCGACATCGACGGCGAGCACCAGATCGAGGTGCTCTCCACGAACGGCGATACCTTCCTCGGCGGTGAGGACTTCGACAAGCGCATCATCGACTACCTGGCCGAGCAGTTCAAGCACGACCAGGGCATCGACCTGCGCGGCGATCCCCTGGCCATGCAGCGACTGAAGGAGGCCGCCGAGAAGGCCAAGATCGAGCTGTCCTCCAGTCAGCAGACCGAGGTCAACCTGCCGTACATCACGGCCGACGCCTCGGGTCCGAAGCACCTGGCGGTCAAGATTACCCGCGCCAAGCTCGAGTCGCTGGTCGAGGAGCTGATCGCTCGCACCATCGACCCGTGCAAGGTCGCGCTCAAGGACGCCGGCGTATCGGCTTCCGACGTCGACGACGTCATCCTGGTCGGCGGTCAGACCCGCATGCCCAAGGTGCAGGAGGCCGTGAAGGAGTTCTTCGGCAAGGAGCCGCGTAAGGACGTCAACCCGGACGAGGCGGTTGCCGTGGGCGCGGCCATCCAGGGCGGCGTGCTCGGCGGCGAGGTCAAGGACGTGCTGCTGCTGGACGTTACCCCGTTGTCGCTGGGCATCGAGACCCTGGGCGGCGTGATGACCAAGCTCATCGAGAAGAACACCACCATCCCGACCAAGGCGAACCAGGTGTTCTCCACCGCCGACGACAACCAGACGGCGGTGACCGTGCACGTGCTCCAGGGCGAGCGCGAGCAGGCCTCGGCCAACAAGTCGCTGGGCCGCTTCGACCTGTCGGATATCCCGCCGGCGCCGCGCGGTGTGCCGCAGATCGAGGTCACCTTCGATATCGACGCCAACGGCATCCTCAACGTCTCGGCCAAGGACAAGGCCACCGGCAAGGAGCAGTCCATCGTCATCAAGGCCTCCTCCGGTCTGTCCGATGAAGAGATCGACAAGATGGTCCAGGACGCCGAGGCTCACGCCGCCGAGGACAAGAAGTTCCACGAGCTGGTCAGCGCGCGCAACAGTGCCGATAACCTGATCCACGCCACGCGCAAGTCCATGGAGGAGCTCGGCGACAAGCTCGAGGCCGAGGAGAAGACCAAGATCGAAGACGCCATCAAGGAGCTCGAGGAGGCCATGAAGGGCGACGACAAGGACGCCATCGAGGCCAAGACCAAGGCCCTGACCGAGGCCTCGGGCAAGATGGCCGAACGCCTTTACGCCGAGAAGGGTGCCGAGGCGGGTGCCCAGGGCGCAGCCGGCGGGGCCCAGGGCGAGGCCGGCGGCCAGCAGTCGGCGCAGGGCGACGACGTGGTCGACGCCGAGTTCGAGGAAGTCAACGAAGACAAGAAGTAAGCGAGAGCTACAAGCTGCAAGTCACAGGCCGCAAGTGACGGCGTCCCGCGGATCGGCTAGCATTCCGGTCCCATGCGGCGTCCTTGCGGCTTGTATTGTGTAACTTGAAACTTGTTGCTTGTAACCTGAAACGCGAAAGTTATGTCCAAACGCGATTACTACGAAGTCCTGGGGGTGGCGAAGAACGCCAGCGAGGCCGAGATCAAGAAGGCCTTCAAGCGCATGGCGATGAAGTATCACCCCGACCGCAATCCCGGCGATGCCGACGCCGAGCTCAAGTTCAAGGAGGCCCGCGAGGCTTACGATGTGCTGTGCGACGCGCGCAAGCGCGCCGCCTACGATCAGTTCGGCCATGCGGGGGTCGAGGGTGCGGCGGGCATGGGCGGCGGCCCCGGAGGGTTCGGTGCCGGTGCCAGCTTCAGCGACATCTTCGGCGACGTGTTCGGTGACATCTTCGGGGGTGGCGGCGGGCGCGGCGGCTCGCGCGTTTTCCGCGGCGCGGACCTTCGCTACAACCTGGAGCTGTCGTTGGAAGAGGCTGTGCGCGGCACCACCGTCAAGGTGCGCATCCCGACCATGGTCGTCTGCGATGTCTGCGACGGCTCGGGCGCCAAGCCGGGCACCTCGGCCACGACCTGTCCGACATGCGGCGGTCACGGTCAGGTACGCATGCAGCAGGGCTTTTTCTCGCTGCAGCAGACCTGCCCGAACTGCCGCGGCACCGGCAAGGTCATCAGCGAGCCCTGCACGAACTGCCGCGGTCACGGCCGTGTTCAGGAGCACAAGACCCTGTCGGTGCGCGTGCCCGCCGGTGTGGACACCGGGGATCGCATTCGCCTGGCGGGCGAGGGCGAGGCGGGCGAGAACGGCGGCCCACCGGGCGACCTGTACGTGCAGATCGACGTGCGTACTCATCCCATCTTCACGCGCGACGGCAACGACCTGCACTGCGAGGTACCGATCAGCTTCGTCACGGCGGCTCTGGGCGGTGAGCTCGAGGTGCCGACCCTGGACGGGCGGGTCAAGCTCAAGGTCCCGGCCGAGACTCAAAGCGGCAAGCAGTTCCGCCTGCGCGGCAAAGGGGTGCGTTCGGTGCGCGGCAGCGCCGTGGGCGACCTGATGTGCCACGTGACGGTGGAGACGCCGGTCAATCTCACGGCGCGCCAAAAGGAGCTGCTGGGCGAGTTCGAGCAGACCCTGCAGGACGCCGGCGACAAACACAGCCCCCGGGCCTCGAGTTGGTGGGACGGGGTCAAGAAATTCTTCGACGATATGGTGTCCTGAACCGGCCGGACCGTATCCCCGGCCGGCGACGGCGGGCGGTGCGTCGAGGGCTCGGGCCTGTGCGGCCCGACCGGGCACGACGCGCTTGTCGACGAGCCAACGAGGATGAACGTATGAGTAAGTCAGACAGCGACCGGCTGTGGACGAGGACGGTGGATACGGTGCGCCGCCGTTTATTGGGGGGCTTGGTCGCCGGCGGCGGTCTGGCCGCGCTCGGCGGCACGCGCGAGGCCCGGGCGGACGACAACCCGACCCAACAGGCCTTTCCCGGTGTGTTCGCCCACCATCATGTGGTCTATCAATTCAACAAGGCCGATCCGGACTACCAGCAGGACGTGACGTTCTCGGTGGGCGCGATGCTGCGCCGCTATCAGGACGACATCAAGATCGTGGTCGTGTGCTTCGGACCCGGGATCCACGTCCTGGCCAAAAAGCCCCTGCGCCCGGTGGCCGAGGAGATCAAATCGCGGGTCTCCAGCCTGGCCCTGTACGGCGTGGAATTCCATGCCTGCCACAACACCATGAAGTCTCTGGATTGGACCAAGGACGACCTGGTCGATTTCGCCAAGGTCGTCCCGGTCGGTGCCGCTGACCTCATGGAGCTGCAGGAAAAGGGCTTCGCCTATCTCAGTTGGTAGGGGCCTGAGCCGGTAACGCGGCCGGGCGCGATAAGAACAACAGGAACGTACTCATGATCAAAGTAGCGATTACCGGGGCCGCGGGGCGCATGGGCCGTACCCTCATCGAGGCGGTCCACGCGGCCGAGGGCCTGGCGGTGGCCGCGGCCATCGAGCGCCCCGGCAGCTCGGTGATCGGGGCCGATGCGGGCGAGCTCGCCGGCGTTGGAGCCCTCGGCGTGGCCGTCGGCGACGACCTGGCGGCCGCGGCCGATGCGTTCGATGTGCTTATCGACTTTACCCGCCCCGAGGTCTCGCTCGCCAATCTCGCCGTCTGCCGTCAGGCCGGTCGGCGCATGGTCATCGGCACCACCGGTTTCGACGACGGGCAGCGAGCGGCCATCGAGGCGGCGAGCGCCGATATCGGCATCGTGTTTGCGCCCAACATGAGCGTTGGGGTCAATCTGTGCCTCAAGCTCCTGGACATGGCGGCGCGGGCGCTGGGCGACGGCGTGGATATCGAGGTCATCGAGGCCCATCACCGGCACAAGGTCGATGCCCCGTCCGGGACGGCGCTGCGCATGGGCGAGGTGGTGGCCGCCGCGCTGGGCCGCGACCTCAAGGATTGCGCCGTCTACGGGCGCCAGGGCCACACCGGAGAGCGCGATCCCAAGACCATCGGCTTCGAGACCATCCGCGCCGGCGATATCGTCGGTGAGCACACCGTCATGTTCGCCGACGTCGGCGAGCGCGTGGAGATTACCCACAAGGCCTCCAGCCGCATGACGTTCGCCAAGGGTGCGGCGCGCGCCGCGGCCTGGCTCATGCAGCGCGAGCGCGGTCTGTTCGATATGCAGGACGTGCTGGGCCTGAAAGACGCCTGAGGCGTCTTTCAGGCCCAGCACGCCCGTTACAAGTTTCAAGTTGCAAGCTACAAGTAAAATGCCTGAGCTCCGCCTGCCTTTGCTTGGAACTTGGAACTTGGAACTTGTGGCTTGCGACGGGCGCCCTGTCACTGTCCTGCGGGCGCCAGCCCGTGGACAGTGACAGGGCGTTGCAGTAAAATCGGCGCCACTCGAAACGTCGGCACCGTGCCTTAGAGCTATCTCGAGCGCGCTGCGGCGGAGGGTTCAAGTCCGGTAGACACCAAGCCGGTTGCCGGCGCCGGCCGGCATGCGCGAATTCCTGAGCGGGAGGTCCCTTCGAGGTTCCTCCCGCTTTGCACATCTGACGACTGCGGAGGTTCTCTTGACGACGCCCGCCCTACTGGCATTGGAGGACGGCACGCTGTTTCGCGGCGAGGCCATCGGCGTTGAAGGGCAAACGGTCGGCGAGGTGGTGTTCAACACCGCGATGACCGGTTATCAGGAGATACTCACCGATCCATCGTATTTCCGGCAGTTCGTCACTCTGACGAATCCCCACATCGGCAACACCGGCTGCAACGACGATGACGAGGAGTCGGGGCACGTCATGGCCGCGGGCCTGGTCATCCGCGACCTGCCGCGCCTGGCCAGCAGCTGGCGCTCGAGCGAGCCGCTCGGCGACTATCTGCGGCGCAGCAAGGTCGTGGCCATCGCCGGCATCGACACCCGCAAGCTGACCCGCCTGCTGCGCGACAAGGGCGCCCAGAACGGCTGTCTCGTGGCGGGCAAGGACATCGACGAGGCGGCCGCCGTGGCCGCCGCCCGCGGGTTCCCGGGGCTCAAGGGCATGGATCTGGCCAAGGACGTCACCACTCACCGCCCCTACGAATGGGCCCAGGGCACCTGGACGCTCGAGGGGGGGATTCCCGAGGCGCCGCACCCCATCGAGGAGAAGCTGCCCTATCACGTGGTCGCCTACGACTACGGAGTCAAGCGCAATATCCTGCGCATGCTGGTCGACCGCGGCTGCCGCCTGACGGTCATCCCGGCGCGTGCGCCGGCGAGCGAGGCGCTGGCGCTCAAGCCCGACGGTATCTTCCTGTCCAACGGCCCGGGCGACCCCGAGCCCTGCGACTACGCCATCGAGGCCATCCGCGAGCTCGTCGACACGGGCCTGCCGGTGTTCGGCATCTGCCTGGGCCATCAGCTGCTGGGCCTGGCCAGCGGTGCGCGCACCGTGAAGATGAAGTTCGGCCACCACGGGGCGAACCATCCCGTGCAGGACCTGGATACCGGCAGCGTGATCATCACCAGCCAGAATCACGGCTTCGCCGTCGACGAGGACAGCCTGCCCGACAACCTGCGCCCGACGCACCGCTCGCTGTTCGACGGCACGCTGCAGGGCGTGCACCGCACCGACCGGCCGGCCTTCAGCTTCCAGGGCCACCCCGAGGCCAGCCCCGGCCCGCATGACATGGCGCCTTTGTTCGATAAGTTCATAGAACTTATCGAACAGTACCGAGTTTCGAGCAGCGAGTAACGAGATGAGACACCCCTGGGCCCGCGTAACTAGCCACTGCATTCATGCCTAAACGTACCGACATAAAAAGCATCCTCATCATTGGCGCCGGTCCGATCGTCATCGGCCAGGCCTGCGAGTTCGACTATTCCGGCGCTCAGGCCTGCAAGGCGCTGCGCGAGGAGGGCTATCGGGTCATCCTGGTCAACTCCAATCCGGCGACCATCATGACTGACCCGGAGATGGCCGATGCGACCTACATCGAGCCCATCGTCTGGCCGGCCGTGGCCAAGATCATCGAGCAGGAGCGCCCCGACGCCCTGCTGCCGACCATGGGCGGGCAGACGGCGCTGAACTGCGCCCTGGACCTCGCCCGCGAGGGCGTGCTCGAGGAGCTCGGCGTGGAGCTCATCGGCGCCTCGCGCGATGCCATCGACAAGGCCGAGGACCGCGAGCGCTTCCGCCAGGCCATGCTCAAGATCGGTCTGGAGATGCCGCGCGCCGGTATCGCTCACAGCATGGAAGAGGCGCAGCAGGTGCAGGCCCAGATCGGCTTTCCCGCCATCATTCGCCCCTCGTTCACCATGGGCGGCAGCGGCGGGGGCATCGCCTACAACAAGGAAGAGTTCTCCGAGCTGTGCGAGCGCGGTCTGGACCTGTCGCCGACCAACGAGTTGCTGATCGAGGAGTCCATCATCGGCTGGAAAGAGTTCGAGATGGAGGTGGTGCGCGACCATCGCGACAACTGCATCATCGTCTGCTCCATCGAGAACTTCGACGCCATGGGCGTGCACACGGGCGATTCGATTACCGTGGCACCGGCCCAGACGCTCACCGACAAGGAATACCAGATCATGCGCGACGCCTCCCTGGCGGTGCTGCGCGAGATCGGCGTCGACACGGGCGGCTCCAACGTCCAGTTCGCGATCAACCCCGACAACGGGCGTATGATCATCATCGAGATGAACCCGCGCGTCTCGCGCTCCTCGGCGCTGGCTTCCAAGGCGACGGGTTTTCCCATCGCCAAGGTCGCGGCCAAGCTCGCGGTGGGTTACACGCTGGATGAGCTGCGCAACGAGATCACCGGGGGGCTCACGCCGGCGTCCTTCGAGCCGAGCATCGACTACGTGGTCACCAAGGTGCCGCGGTTCACCTTCGAGAAATTCCCCCAGGCCGAGGCCCATCTGACCACGCAGATGAAGTCCGTCGGCGAGGTCATGGCCATCGGACGCACCTTCCAGGAATCGCTGCAGAAGGCCCTGCGCGGCCTGGAGACCGGGATCGACGGTCTGGACGAGATACTCGATCCCGAGGCGCCCGGTGCGGCCGACACGCTGACCCAAGAGCTGCGTTTGCCGGGCCCCGATCGCATCCGCTACATCGCCGATGCCTTCCGCGGAGGCATGGGCGTGCGTGAGGTCTACGATCTGGCCCATATCGACCCCTGGTTCCTGATACAGATCGAGGAACTCGTCGCCGCCGAAAACGCGGTGCGCGGCCGGCCGCTGGCCGAGATCGATGCGGTGCAGCTGCGCGCCCTGAAGCGCATGGGTTTTTCCGATTCGCGTCTGGCCGCGCTGCTCGGGGTGAGCGAGTCGGCGGTGCGCGAACACCGCCACCGCCTCGGCGTGCGCCCCGTCTACAAGCGCGTCGACACCTGCGCCGCGGAGTTCGCCACCAGTACGGCCTATATGTACTCGACCTACGAGGAGGAGAACGAGGCCGAGCCCAGCGACCGCGAAAAGATTATGGTCCTCGGCGGCGGGCCCAACCGCATCGGTCAGGGCATCGAGTTCGACTACTGCTGCGTGCATGCGGCTCTGGCCATGCGCGAGGACGGCTACGAGACCATCATGGTCAACTGCAATCCCGAGACGGTCTCCACCGACTACGATACGTCGGATCGGCTGTACTTCGAGCCGTTGACGCTGGAGGACGTGCTCGAGGTGATCGAGATCGAGCGGCCCAAGGGTGTGATCGTCCAGTACGGCGGGCAGACCCCGCTGAAGCTGGCCCGCGACCTGGAGGCTGCCGGCGCACCGATCATCGGCACCACCCCGGACAGCATCGATCTGGCCGAGGACCGGGAGCGCTTCCAGCAGCTGCTGGCCAAGCTGGATGCCAAGCAGCCGCCCAATCGCACGGCGCGCGACGAGCTCGAGGCCGTGCGCCTGGCCGCGGAAATCGGTTATCCCCTGGTGGTGCGCCCTTCCTATGTGCTGGGCGGCCGGGCGATGGAGATCGTCTACAATGAAGAGGAGCTGCGCCGCTACATGACCGACGCCGTGAAGGTGTCCAACGAGTCACCGGTGTTGCTGGACCGCTTCCTGGACGACGCCACCGAGGTGGACGTGGACGCGGTCTGCGACGGCGAGACGGTAGTCATCGGCGGGATCATGGAGCACATCGAACAGGCCGGCGTGCATTCGGGCGATTCGGCCTGCTCGCTGCCACCGTACACCCTCAGCGCCGCCATCCAGGACGAGTTGCGTGAGCAGGTCCGCCAACTGGCGCGGGGCCTGAACGTGGTCGGTTTGATGAACGCTCAGTTCGCGATTCAGGGCGATACGGTCTATGTTTTGGAGGTGAACCCGCGGGCCTCGCGCACGGTGCCGTTCATCTCCAAGGCCACGGGGCTGCCCCTGGCCAAGATCGCGGCGCGCTGCATGGTCGGCCGGACCCTGGCCGAGCAGGGCGTCACCCACGAGGTGGTGCCCCATTATTATTCGGTCAAGGAGGCGGTGTTCCCCTTTATCAAGTTCCCGGGTGTCGATCCCATCCTCGGGCCGGAGATGAAATCCACCGGCGAGGTGATGGGCGTTGGGCGAAGTTTTGCCGAGGCCTTCGCCAAGGGGCTGCTGGGCGCCGGTGTGGTGCTCCCCCACGGCGGCCGGGCGTTTGTCAGTGTACGCGATGAGGACAAGGCCGGCGTCGTCGCCGTGGGTCGGTCGCTGGTGGAACTGGGTTTTGAGATCGTGGCCACGCGGGGCACCGCCGAGGTGCTCACGCAGGGCGGCGTGCCGTGCATCGTGGTGAACAAGGTGACCGAGGGCCGTCCGCACATCGTGGACATGATCAAGAACGATGAGATCGATCTTATTGTCAATACGACCGAGGGCAAGCAGGCGATCGCCGACTCGTACACGATCCGACGCAATGCGCTGCACCACAAGGTGAGCTATTCGACGACGCTGGCCGGCGCCGAGGCGACCTGCCGGGCGCTCAGCGAAAAGGATGTCACGTCCGTCAACCGATTGCAGGACCTGCATCAGGAGCTGTAACTGATGAACAAAGTACCCCTGACCGCGCAGGGCGCAGAAAAGCTGCGCGAGGAGCTCAACGAGCTCAAGACCGTGGCCCGGCCCAGGGTGATCCAGGCCATTGCCGAGGCGCGCGAGCACGGCGATCTGAAAGAGAACGCCGAGTATCATGCCGCGCGCGAGCAGCAGAGCTTCATCGAAGGACGCATCCAGGAGATCGAGGCCAAGCTGTCCAATGCCTCGATCATCGACGTGACCAAGCTCAATGCCGACGGCAAGGTGGTGTTCGGCACCACCGTGGACCTCATCGCCGAGGACAGCGGCGAGGAAGTCACCTATCAGATCGTCGGCGAGGACGAAGCCGACATCAAGGCGGGCAAGATTTCGATCAACTCGCCCATCGCGCGCGCCCTGATCGGCAAGCAGGAGGGCGATATCGCCCAGGTGCAGGCGCCGAGCGGGGTGAAGGAATACGAGATCGTCGAGGTGCGCTACGTCTGAGCGGCCGATCGGCGGTTGTCTGTTTGTCTAGGGCAGGGTGATGACCTGGCGCTCGCCCGGGCGGAACAGCGCGGCGATGTGGCCGATGGTCTGGACGACCTCGACGCCGGTGCGCCCGGCCATCTCGGCTATTATGGCCTGGCGGGCCTCGCGGTCGGACGCATTGACGCGAACCTTGATGAGCTCATGATGGGCCAGGGCGGCGTCGATCTCCTCGACCACGGCGTCGGTCAGGCCGTTGGCGCCGACAATGACCACCGGCTTGCGGTGGTGCGCCAGACCGCGCAGATATCGCTTATGTGCCTCACTCAACGCCATGATTCGAACCCCTCTTCATGATTTGCCATACCCGCTGCGGGGGCCGCGTAGTCTAACCGGAATCGGACACGCGCGCATCGCACGCGTTGATTCGCCTCCCGCAACGGCCGGCCCCGCCTCGGTGCGGGAGCGCTGAGCCGTGGGCCGCAGCAAGAGCAGCCATCATTGGCTGCGCGAGCACTTCGACGACCCCTACGTGCGCCGCGCCCAGCAGGAGGGCCTGCGCTCGCGCGCGGTCTACAAGCTCATGGAGATCGACGAGCGCGACCACCTGCTGCGCCCCGGCATGACCGTGGTGGACCTGGGCGCCGCCCCCGGCGGCTGGGCCCAGTATGCCGCCTACCGGGTCGGCGAGGGGGGGCGGGTCTTCGCCCTGGACATCCTGCCCATGGACGCCCTGGCCGACGTCACCTTCATCCAGGGCGACTTTCATGAGCAGACGGTCGTCGACCGGCTCCTCGCGGCGCTCGATGGGCGTTCGGTGGACCTTGTAATGTCGGACATGGCCCCCAATATCAGCGGTATGAAGGCCGTGGATCAGCCGCGGGCGATGTACTTGTGCGAGCTGGCGCTGGACCTGGCGCGTCAAATCCTTGCCCCTGGTGGGGATTTGCTGATGAAGGCCTTCCAGGGCGAGGGCTTCGATGCCCTGCTGCGCGAACTGCGCGGCAGCTTCGCGCGCGTGTCAACGCGCAAGCCCAAGGCCTCGCGGCCGCGTTCGCCCGAGGTGTACTTGCTGGCCAGAAACTATAATGTGTAGTACCGTAGTTTCGGCGCGTCAGCGTTTTTTTAGCGTGTTAGGGAACCATGACCGAGGCTTCAAATTTTGAACGATTTAGCCAAGAACATCATTCTCTGGGTGGTGATCGCGGTCATCCTGATGTCCGTGTTCAACAACCTGAGTACCCACAAGAGCAGCGCCCAGGAAGTGGCGTACTCGACCTTCATGCAGAACGTCAAGCAGGGTCAGGTCAAGGAAGTCGCCATCAACCGCCAGAACGGCACCATCACCGGTAAGATGGAGAGCGGGGGGAGCTTCAAGACCTACAGCCCCGAGACGGACAACAGCGCCATGATCGGCGAGCTGCTCAACAGCGGCGTGAAGATCGACGCCAAGGCGCCCGAGACGCAGTCCATCTGGACCCAGATATTCATCTCCTGGTTCCCGATCCTGTTCATATTGGGTCTGTTCATCTTCTTCATGCGCCAGATGCAGGGTGCCGGCGGCGGCCGGGGCGCCATGTCCTTCGGCAAGAGCCGAGCGCGCATGATGGGCGAGGATCAGGTCAAGGTGACCTTTGCCGACGTGGCCGGTGTGGAAGAGGCCAAGGAGGAGGTCGCCGAGCTGGTCGAGTTCCTGCGCGACCCGGGCAAGTTCCAGAAGCTCGGCGGCAAGAACCCGCGCGGCGTGCTGATGACCGGCTCGCCCGGTACCGGTAAGACGCTGCTGGCCAAGGCGATCGCCGGCGAGGCCAAGGTGCCGTTTTTCAGCATTTCCGGCTCGGACTTCGTCGAGATGTTCGTCGGCGTGGGCGCCTCGCGCGTGCGCGATATGTTCGACCAGGCCAAGAAGCATGCACCGTGCATCATCTTCATCGACGAGATCGACGCCGTGGGCCGTCACCGCGGCGCGGGTCTGGGCGGCGGTCACGACGAGCGCGAACAGACGTTGAACCAACTGCTTGTGGAGATGGACGGCTTCGAGGGCAACGAGGGCGTAATCGTCATCGCGGCGACCAACCGCCCGGACGTGCTCGACCCGGCCCTGCTGCGCCCGGGCCGCTTCGACCGCCAGGTGGTGGTCCCGCTGCCCGACCTGCGCGGGCGCGAGCAGATACTCAAGGTCCACATGCGCAAGGTCCCCGTGGGCGACAACGTCGATGCCAAGATCATCGCGCGCGGCACGCCTGGCTTCTCCGGTGCCGATCTGGCCAACCTGGTCAACGAGGCGGCGCTGTTCGCCGCGCGGGCGAACAAACGCCTGGTCGACATGGAGGAGATGGAAAAGGCCAAGGACAAGATCATCATGGGCGCCGAGCGCCGCTCCATGGTGATGAGCGAGGACGAGAAGAAGCTCACGGCCTATCACGAGGCGGGCCATGCCATCGTCGGTCTGCACGTGCCCTCGCACGACCCGGTCTATAAGGTCACGATTATCCCGCGCGGCCGCGCCCTGGGCGTGACCATGTTCCTGCCCGAGGAGGACCGCTACAGCTACAGCAAGGAGCGTCTGGAGAGCTCGATCTCGAGTCTGTTCGGCGGGCGCCTGGCCGAGGAGATGATCTTCGGCCCGGAGAAGGTGACCACCGGCGCCTCCAACGACATCCACCGCACCACCGAGCTGGCGCGCAACATGGTCACCAAGTGGGGACTGTCCGAGCGCCTGGGTCCGTTGACCTACAGCGAGGAGGAGGGTGAGGTGTTCCTGGGCCATGCCGTGACCCAGCACAAGAACGTCTCGGACGAGACTGCGCACATCATCGACGAGGAGGTGCGTGCCATCGTCGACCGCAACTACAAGCGGGCCAAGCAGATCCTCGAGGACCACGCGGACAAGCTGCAGTTGATGGCCGAGGCCTTGATCAAATACGAGACCATCGACTCGGAGCAGATCAAGGACATCATGGCCGGGCGCACGCCCCGTCCGCCGGAGGGTTGGCGCGATCAGGGCCCGAGCGACGGCACGCCCGCTCCCAGTACCGAGACGGGCGACGAGGGCGCGGCCGACGGCAAGATCGGCGGACCGGCCAGTCAGCACTGAGCGGGTCTTGAACCGGCGTTCGCACTGAGGCGTTTTGAACCCAACCCGACCCCGCGCGCTTCGGCGCGCGGGGTTTTCTTTTGCCCGGTCCGGGGCCTGTGGCCCCGCGGGCCGGGGACCGGGCTGGCCGTTGGGGCGTGCCCGGACATACAATGGGTCGATTGCATGACCAGGACCTGCCTAGGATGACAGTGTTGAGCTGCGGCGGTCGGCCGCTGGACCTGAGCCGGCCTCGGGTCATGGGGGTGCTGAATGTCACGCCCGATTCCTTTTCGGACGGGGGCGCCTATCTGGCGGCCGAACAGGCCCTGAAGCAGGCGCGGCGCATGGCGGGCGAGGGCGCGGCGGTGATCGACGTGGGCGGTGAGTCGACGCGACCGGGCGCGGCCGATGTGCCCATCGAGGAGGAGCTGCGCCGGGTGGTGCCCGTCATCGAGGCCGTGGCGGCCGAGCTGGACGTGGTCGTCTCGGTCGATACCAGCAAGCCGGAGGTGATGCGCGCGGCGGTGGCCGCCGGGGCCGGGCTCGTCAACGACGTGCGCGCCCTGCGCGCGCCCGGGGCGCTGGAGGCGGCGGCCGAGCTCGGTGTGCCGGTCTGCCTGATGCACATGCAGGGCGAGCCGCGCACCATGCAGCGCACGCCGCGCTACGACGATGTCGTGGGTGAGGTGGTCGCCTTTTTGAGCGATCGAATTGCGGCGTGCGAGGCGGCGGGGATAACGCGCGAGCGCCTGCTGGTCGATCCGGGTATCGGTTTTGGCAAGACGGTGGAGCATAACCTGGGCCTGCTCAAGCACCTGGATGCCTTGAGCGAACTGGAGCTGCCTGTGCTGCTCGGGGTGTCGCGCAAGTCGTTCATCGGCGCCGTGCTGGACCGGGCGGTCGAGGAGCGCCTGTACGGCAGTCTGGCGCTGGCCGCGCTGGGTGCCTGGCAGGGGGCGGCTCTGGTGCGGGCGCACGACGTGGCGGCCACCGCCGATGTGCTGGCCATGTGTCAGGCCGTGCGCGACGCGACGTGATTCCAATGGGACGCGAAACGAAGAGAGAAGGCATGCGACGTTATTTCGGCACCGATGGCGTGCGGGGCCGGGTCGGCGAGGCGCCGATTACCCCGGAATTCGTACTCAAGCTGGGCTGGGCCGCCGGGCGGGTGCTGGCCGGGCGCGGCTCGGGCAAGGTCCTTATCGGCAAGGACACCCGCATCTCGGGCTACATGTTCGAATCGGCCCTGCAGGCCGGCCTGTCGGCC
>DATFLL010000097.1:0-32727 GCA_035267785.1 Gammaproteobacteria bacterium
AACCGCCTACGGCGGTTCATCAAGTACTTCCCGAACTCGCTGCGCTCGTTCTGGTCGCACTTAGAACCGCCTACGGCGGTTCATCAAGTACTTCCCGAACTCGCTGCGCTCGTTCTGGTCGCACGCCATACAAACGAAAAGGGGTCACCGTCAGGTGGCCCCTTTTCGTTTGTCCTGCTGCGGGGATTCGAACCTCCGACTTCAAACGGCCGGTTCGACAGCCGGGCGGAGTCCGGTGTCGAGTGGCGAGTATCGAGGTGCGAGTTTCGAGGAAGCGGTGCGGGGTTGAGCCGGGCGCCGTGCACGCGCTCTGGGGTATCCACCCCTGGGTCCTCGCGACTCGTTACTCGCCACTCGCGGCCGTGAGCGGCCGGCGTTCCTACATCTTCCAGTGCACCTGCGCACCGATGACGTCGAGCCCGGGGTCGAGGGTTCCTCGCAGGGTGTCACCGAAGGTGCTGCCCGTATGGTTGACGTCGCGGTTCTTGAAGATGATGTGATTGAAACCGAAGCCGAAGCCCAGCGTCGGCGAGTAGGTATATTGGGCCCCCAGAGTCACCCAATAGGCGTCGGTGGTCGGGATGGAGCCGTTGTAGGTGCTGTCCGGGACGGCGCTCTTGGCGGTGGCGGCGCCCCACTGCAGGCGCCACTTCGGCGCGAGACGGTAGTCGAAGCCGATAGCCCAGCGCCAGGTGTCGCGGAAATTGCGAGGGATCGATATGTCGGGCTGACCGTTCTGGAAATCGACGACCAGCTTGTCCACGCGGCTCCAGCGGGTCCAGGTTCCGTTGGCCATGACCGCGAAGGCGTCGCTGAGCTGGTAGTAAAAACCGATGGCCGCCATCTCCGGCATGACCAGCGGCACAATGGCCGAGGTGTCGTTGAATCCCGGGACACCCGCCGGCTTGGTGAAATCGGCGGTGCCCGAGAGCTTGTAGTCGATCTTCGAGCGGTAGGTGAGGCCGAGGCGCAGCTTCCCGTGCGAGAACAGCACGCCGAGATTGTAGCCGTAGCCCCAGTCGTCGCCCTCCAGATCCAGGTAGCCGTCTGCCGACTGGGGGGGACCGAAGGACTGGCCAAAGTCGATGGCACTGCTTTGTTTGGCCTTGGCGTACTGCGCGTTCAACCCGAAGCCGAACGACCAGGCGTCGCTGATCCGGTAGCTGGCGCCGGGATTGATGTTGAGGGTCTTGATGCCGGTCTCGATGTACTGATAGCGGCCGACCCAGTCGCGATTGCGCTTGGAGGACAGCCCGAAAGGCGCGTTGATGGACAGGCCCAGCGCCCAGCGATCATTCATTCGGTGCGTGTAGTACAGGGCCGGGATGAAGGTATTGGTCCCGGCGTCGCCTCCGTTGTTGCCGGTGAGCGGCGCGCCGTTGATGTCAGTGCTGCCGGCATCGGTGAAGACGGAAGAGGGCAAATACAGCTGGGCCTCGACGGTGAGCCGGCGGCCGTCGAGGCGGTTCATGCCGGCCGGATTGTTGAATACCGTCGAGGCGTCATCGGCCGCCGCGGTCGCTCCCGCCCCGCTTCGGTACATGTCGCCGAGGTAGGGGGTCAGCGCATAGGCGCCGCCGAAACTTTGACGTGATACGAGCAGGATGGCGATTGCGCAGGTCCATCGTAGGGCCTTCGGTGTCGGTATTCTCATTCTTCTCTCATGCGGTGCGTCGGTACCGAGTGTCCGCCGGCGTGCGAAATCCCGTCCGCGGCGGCCAACGATACGCGTGTATTATTGTACAACCAGCTGATATGCTTAGCGTAATTCGAAAATGGCCCGCGCGCAGGCGGTCACGTGTCTATTATAGGGTACGGGGGCCGGATGCAGGAAGATTGCGTGTCAGAGGGACCGCGACCACAGCGACAAGTCTTACGGGGGGCTGCATGAGGCGGGCGATGCGACTCGCGCAGGACACTGAGGCACAGTGGTACAACGTCAAGATCCTGCGGGTCTACGTTGCCTACCTGCGCGAGCGCCTGGGATGGCGCGATGCCCAGGTGGAAGATCTGTTTCGCCGCTGCGGCAGCGAAATCTCCATCCTTCTCTACGAAGACAACTGGTACGACCAGGCTTTCGCCGACACCTTCTACGCGAATCTGGTGGAAATGACCGGCGACCGGGACATTTCCTACAAGGTCGGTCGCCACGCCATCGATGAGAGCGCCAAAGGCATTGCGGGGCGCGTCCTGTCGAGCTTTCTGTCGCCGGCCGTGGCCTATAAGAATATCGGCCGGATCGCCGCGCAATATTCCAAGGGCGCCAATCTGGTGCCCATCGAAAGTGGCGACAGCCATGCCGTGATCCGCGCGGTCATTGCACCCGGCTGCCAGGAGAGGCCGTACCAGTGCCGCAACCGCATCGGCATGCTCGAGGCCGTTCCGACCTTTTTCGCCCTGCCGACCGCCGTCGTGGAGCACCCGAAATGCGTGCACCGGGGCGATGAGTACTGTGACTATCACATCACATGGGTCGCCTCTGGCCAGCGTTATGTCGCCCCCCTGACCGTCCTGGTCCTCGCGCTCGCATCCGGTATCGCCTGGTCGCTGTCCAGCGAGCCGCTGCTGGCCTTGTTGTTTGGCGGCGGCGTGGCGGGCGCCGGCTATACGCTGTTTCACTACGGAGCCAACAAGCGCCTGCGCCGAGCGCTGAGTGAACAGGTGGAGGCGCTGCGTATTTCAGCGCAGACCATCGAGCGCCGCCACCAGGAGTCGCTCCTGGTGGCGGAGATCAACAATCTGGTCAGTACCATGATGCCTCTTGAAAAGCTCTGCGACGTTGCCGCCAGGGCGATTCACGAGAAAATGGGCTACGACCGCGTGACGATCTTTCAGGTCGATCGGGATGAGAACAAGCTCATTACGGGTTCGTTCGCCGGCTTCAATTTGCAGGACGCGCAGTTGCTGGCACAGGCCGAGTTCCATATCGACCCCGACAACACGGAGGGCTTCCTGGTCAGCGTGGTCAACACCGGAGAGCCGATCTTCGTGCGAGACGTGGACGCGGGATTGGGTCACCTCAGTGACCGCAGCCAGCGCTTCATTCAGCGCCTGGGGGTCAAGTCGTTTATCGCCGTGCCTATCGCCTTTGAGAAGACCGTGTTCGGTGTCATCGCGGCGGACAACGTGACGCCGGCCAAATTTCTCAGCAATAACGACCTGCAGCTGCTCGGTAGTGTGGCCAATCCCATCGGTGTGTCGTTTTCCAACGCGATGGTCTACGAAGAGCTGCGGCGTATCAACGCCACCTTGGAGGAGAAGGTTGCCGAGCGTACGGTCGAGCTGGTCGACGCCCGTGACGAGGCCATTCAGGCCAATCAAGCCAAGAGCCAGTTCTTCGCCACGATGAGCCACGAGTTGCGCACGCCGATGAACGCCGTTATCGGCTACTGCGAGGTGCTGCTCGAGGAGGCCTCCGAGGAAGGTCTCGATGCCTTCGTCGGCGACCTCCAGAAGATACTTTCCAGCGCCTGGCATCTGCTTGAGCTCATTGACAGCGTCCTCGACGTGTCGAAGATCGAGGCCGGACGCATGGAGCTCTATATCGAGACGTTCAGCGTTCGGGGTCTCATCGAAAACGTCGAATCCATCGTTACCCCCCTTGCTCGCAAGAACGGCAACGTTCTAGAGGTTCAATGCGACAAGGGTATCGGCACGATGACCGCCGATGAGACGAAGGTGCGCCAGATACTGTTGAACCTCATGGGCAATGCATGCAAATTTACGCACAGCGGCCGTGTCTCGCTGCGCTGCATTGCCACGGATCTGCCGGAGCCGCATGTCCTGTTCGAGGTCTGCGACACCGGTATTGGGATCCCGCCCGACAAGATCGGTGAGCTGTTCCAGGAATATGCGCAGGTGGACGGCTCGACGAACAAACTCTACGGCGGCACGGGGCTGGGCTTGGTGCTCAGTCAGCGCCTGTGCCAAATGATGGGCGGGGATATCACCGTAACGAGCGAGTTGGGTACCGGGTCCTGCTTCACGGCGCGTCTGCCCCGCCACGTCGAGACCGCGAACCTCTCGGAGGTGGGCTCCGGCCCGGCCTGAGCCCCATCTTTCAACGTTCGCGGGCCGACCTCCAGACAGACCGCAAAGTGGGTCGGATCGGCACGTTTTGGGTCGATTCGCCGGCTCGGGGGCCCGGACTGCGACGCATTCTCAGCCAAGTGGGCGGCCCCGACACAATCCGCATCCAGGTCACAGGAATGCGCCTTGACGGGCAACGGCGGCATGCTATTCTGCCAGTAGAGTTTAGTTTTGAAAATGGAATTCGGAGCCGCGGCGCGGCTCAGGGAACCTGTTATGACAAGGCGTAGAAGGACACAGGCGGCGATTTATCGTTGGGCCGTCTGTCCTGGGGGTTGGGAACCCTGATGGCCAGTGGTGGTCCACCACCGGCGATACCCGGTTATCTGATGGAAGGTGCGGACGAGATCGTTCGCCTTCGCATCAAGGATCGAACCGAGGCTACCGCCGAACAGCTTCGCTCGACCGGCTTCGAGGAGCTCGGTCCGTCTGCACATGTCATCGATGCCGGGACCGGCGTCGGCGCGGTCGCGCTGCAGATGGCGCGCCTGGCCAGCCTCAATCATCGCGATCCCACCATTACGCTGCTCGACCGCTCGGCGTCGCGCCTGGCGGCGGCCCGCGATAATCTCGCCCCATACGACAAGATTCAACAACGCTACATCACCTGCTATATCGAAGAGATTCCCCTGCCAAGCAATTCGGTTGACTATATATTTTGCCGTTTTGTATTCGAATACCTGGCGGACGCAAAAAAGGCGTTCGCCGAATTCGACCGGGTGCTCAAGCCCGGTGGACGTCTGGTAATAGGCGATCTCGACCACAATTCGCTCAATCACTACCCCTTGGATCCCATCCTGCAGAAGCAGCTCGACGAGCTCGTAGTCGAGGTCGAACGGGCGGCCGTATTCGATTTCTTCGCGGGGCGTAAGATCTACAGCCATTTCTACAGCGCCGACTACCTCGACGTTTCCGTTCAGATGTATGCCCATCATCTCTTTTATGGTTCGCTGGACTCAGCGGACGAGTACAACTGGACCGCCAAGCTGGACCGGATGCTCGCGCTGCAGCACGAGGGTCTGCTCCGGCTGAGTTTTGACCTGTCGGAGTTTCGGAGCCGGTTCCTCGAGTTTCTCCGTTCCCCCGGGCGGTTCTCCTACACACCATTGCTCCTGGTCGCGGGGACAAAGCCATGAACGTTACGGATCAACGTATTCTGCTCAGTGGACCGCTCGATTACCTGACCTTCAGCCAAGCGCCGGTGTTTCTGACTATCAACGGTGCTGCCCGGCGCAATTTCGCGGGCAATATCGTCGACCGCGAGGGCGAGGCGCTTACCGTCCAGCTCGACGAGGTGACCGCCGGGGCGTTGCAGGAAGTCGCGCCGGCGCTCGGTGAGGCGATGCTGGCGACCTCCTACCGCTCTATGCGCCTGGAAGTGGGAGTTCAGATTGTCGCCTTCGACCAGGAGGCCGGGCAATTGACCCTGCATCTGCCCACGCGCGGCATCCTGGTCGACAACCGCGGTCGGCAGCGCGCGAAGTTCACTCCGGCCAGCGAGGATATGCGTGCCGTTCTGGCGGTCGAGACGCTCACGGGCGAGGCCCGTTTCGAGTCGGTGGCCCTGGAGGACTTTTCCTTCAACGCCGTTTCCCTGTATCTGGACCGGGCGGACGGGCTGGCGTTGCCCAATGATCCGGTCCTGGATCTGCAAATCCAGCGTGGTGACTGTGTACTGCTCCAGGCGACGGGCCGCGTTATGCGCATCAACAAGCGCGCGCACGTTGGAGATGATCGCGAGACGTACTTTGCTGCAATTCAATTGGATGACCCGAACAAGCCGCCGGTGCTCGATATCGAGCCCAACAAGCGCCACTCGGACCGCGTGACGCTGTCCGACCGTCAGGACGCGTTCGTCGAATTCGAACACCCGTTCCTCGGGTCGACCACGACCATGCGGATCATCGATCTGTCCAACTCCGGACTGTCGGCGATTGTCGAGAACCCGAAGCACGCGTTACCCGCCGGCTTGGTGATCCCCGACGCCAGCCTGCAGCTGCCCTTGCGCTCGCGCCTGCCGGTGACCCTGCAGGTGCGCGCCTATCATATCGTCGGCGGTGACAACGAACAGACCTACCGGGTGAGTATGGCTTTTATGGACGCTACACCGCCTCTCATCAAGGAGGTGAGCGGCTTCGTCCAGCAAAGCGTCTCGGAGATGTTGACCGATGCCAACAGTGAGGACGAAGAGCGTCTGTGGGAGTTCTATTTCGAAACGTCCTTCATCTACGAGGCCAAGCGCCGTCACATGCAGCCCACGGCCGAGGCGGTGCGCGATACCTTCAGTCGCCTGCTGAGCTCGAATACGCCGTTGTTGAAAAAGATTCTCTATAAGGAAGACGGCGTCATCAAGGGACACGTCACCGCGGTGAAGGTCTTCGACCACGCGTTGCTCGTGCAGCACCTGAACGCGTTAAAGGCGGCGGGCGGCTCGGCCGCCATGTCGGTGATTCGCGGCATGACGAGCTTCTTCTTCGACCAGCGCGCCAATCTGCAGTCGTCCAACCGCTACGTTTGCGCCTATTACCGCCCCAACAATCTCTATCCCTCGCTGGTCTTCGGCGAGACGGCCAATCTCATCGACGATCCGGCCAAGTGCTGGACACAGGACTACCAGTTTTGTGTGGTGTCCGACGCGGCGCCGAAGGGCCAGCGCGACGCCAATGTCGTCTGCCGCGAGGGGACCGACGAGGACAAGGAGCGTTTGGAGACACTGTTGATCGAAAGCGGCGCGCTGGACCTTATCCGCGTCGAAGGGTTGAGCCGCGATATCATCACCGATCAGGTGATCTCGGAGGAATTCGAACAGATCGGCCTGTATCGTTACCGGCGCCTCCTGGTCGCCGAGGACAGCCGCACGGGCGAGACGGCGTATGCGGTTTGCAGCTTCGCATCGCCGGGCCTGAATTTCTCGGAGCTGACCAACTCGGTCAGATTCTTCTACAGCGGCGAAAACGATCGCGCAGGCGTTCGCCAGGCCTTGGCCGATGCGCTGTCCCCGCTTATCCTGGAGGCCTATGGCGACACGCCGATCCATGAGCCGGTGCTGCTCACCGCCGACGGTCAGCCCGTGCCCGCCGGTTTTGTTGGGGAAAAGGTGTACACACTCTGGGTACTCGATCTGATGCATGTGAAGAAATTCCGGGACGCCACCGAGCATATCTTCAGCCACCTCAAGAATTATATTCGGGACAAACTCAAGGCCTCCTAGTCTGGCCGGGCCGGCAGCGTGGTCCATTCAATCCAGCGGCGTGCGGGGCGGATGAAGGCAATGGGATCAAAGTCGAACGACTCGGCGAACGATGCATGCAGCCCCCAGGCCGGGTTGCACGTGCTCGTGGCCGATGACAACACCCTCAATCAGGACCTGACCGTTCGTATGCTCAGCCGGGCCGGCCACACGGCCGACGTCGTCAACGACGGCGCCGCCGCGCTGGAGGCGCTCGAGGGGATGGCCTACGATGTCGTGCTGGTCGACATGATGATGCCCGGCCTTAGCGGCCTGGACGTCATTCGTCGCTATCGGGAGTCGTTCGGAAAGGACCGCCCGCTCCCTTTCGTGGTGCTGACCGCGAACGCGACCAAAGAGGCCGCCGAGCTCGCGAAGGAGGCCGGCGCCGCGGCCTATCTGACCAAACCCATACAGCCAAAGACGCTGCGTATGACCATCGAGAAGGTGGTCAACAGTGTGCATGACGAGGCGCAAGCAGTGGTGCCGGATAACGCCACCGCCGTGGCCGCGCTCGAGGGTCAGCCGCTGATCGACGAGGAAGTGTTCGCCGAGACGATTGGCCTGATGGGCGATCGGGAGCGTGCGAAGGGATTGGTCGAACGCTTTTGCAGCGATACCGAACACCTCATCACACAGATTGACTCCGCTGTCCGCGAGGGAAGGCTCACCGAGATTCGTGACCTGGCACACGCCATGAAGGGCTCGGCGGCGTATCTCGGCGCCGTACGGATGGTCATTGCCTCGGAGTATCTACAGCGCGCAACGCCCCCGGACCTGGAGACCACCGCCGTACAGGCCCTCGGTTTCCTGGAGGATGTCTACCGCGAGACCCGCGAAGAGCTGTTTACCCGGATGACATAATGTACGCTCGGCGCGCCGCGCGCTGCGCGGCGGCCGCGGTATGCCGTTAAGCCGAATTTAAGCCTGGCCGGCTAGCCTGTAGTCCACTTGAGAGGCTAGCAGGAGGTAGTGCGATGAGAACCGGGCGAAGGCAACCACGGCCTTTCGGCAGTGGTCGATTTTTCTGGGTCCAGACATCTCACGGGGCGCGCAGCGGCTGGTACTATGAGACCCGGGAGGGTGCCCGCGGCCCCTTCCCCTCGCGTCGGATGGCCGAAGCGAGCTTCCTGGGCCATGCGCAGCAGCGGGCCGCGACTTAAGCCGGGGCTTAACGGCCGCCCGGGTGGCCTATCGCTGCAGGCATTCGGCCCCGCCCCCCGTGGGGAGCGGGGCCGGCGCAGTGGCAGCTACAGGGCGCTGCCGTATTCCATGTTGAGGTCGAACAGGGCATCCGGTTCGGCCTCGTCCTCATAATCGTCCTCTTCGTCGTGGAACTGGTCGGTTTCAGTGGAACCGTGCAGCGCCCCGAGTGAGGACAACCCGCCCGACACGACATTGTTGATCGCATCGAAGTAGCCGGCACCGACCTCGCGTTGATGGCGCGTGGCGCTGTAGCCTTCGTTCTCGGCAGCGAACTCCTTCTCCTGCAGGTCCACATAGGCCGACATGTGCATGTCGCGGTAGTTGCGCGCGAGATCGAACATGCTGTAGTTCAGGGCATGGAAACCGGCCAGTGTGATGAATTGGAACTTGTAACCCATGGCGGCCAGCTCGCGCTGGAAGCGCGCAATGGTGGTCTCGTCCAGATTGCGCTTCCAGTTGAACGACGGCGAGCAGTTGTAAGCGAGCAGCTTGCCGGGATGCTCGGCGTGGATAGCCTCGGCAAAGCGCCGGGCGAAGTCGAGATCCGGTTTGCCGGTTTCGCACCACACCATGTCGGCGTACGGCGCATAGGCCAGTCCGCGCGCCACGGCCTGATCGAGGCCGTTGTTCACTCGGAAATAGCCCTCGGCGGTTCGCTCGCCCGTGAGGAACGGCCGGTCGCGCTCATCGACATCGGCGGTGAGCAGCGTGGCGGCCTCGGCATCGGTGCGCGCCACCAGCACGGTGGGAACGTCCAGCACGTCGGCGGCGAGGCGCGCGGCGGCCAGCTTTTGCAGCGCCTCCTGCGTGGGGACCAGGACCTTGCCGCCCATGTGGCCGCACTTTTTGGCCGAGGCGAGCTGGTCCTCGAAGTGAACGCCGGCGGCACCGGCCTCGATCATGTCCTTCATCAACTCGTAGGCGTTGAGCACGCCGCCGAAGCCGGCCTCGGCGTCCGCCACGATGGGCGCGAACCAGTCGATGTCGCCCTGGCCCTCGAGATGCTGGATCTGATCGGCGCGCTGGAACGTGTTGTTGATGCGCCGTACCACGCTGGGAACCGAATTGGCGGGGTACAGCGACTGGTCGGGGTACATCTCGCCGGCCAGGTTGGCGTCGCCCGCCACCTGCCAGCCCGATAGATAGATGGCCTTGAGTCCCGCCTTGACCTGCTGCATGGCCTGATTGCCGGTCAGGGCCCCGAGCGCCCCGACGAAGGGTTCCTCGTGCAGGAGCCGCCAGAGCTTCTCCGCCCCGTCGCGGGCCAAAGTGTGTTCGATGCGTTTACTGCCGCGCAGGCTCAATACCTCGCGGGCGGTGTAGGGACGCGTAATACCGCGCCAGCGCGGATTGTCCGCCCAGTCGCGTTCGAGCTGCCGAATGTCGTCACTGCCTAACATGTTGCCATCCTCCGCTGGTTAGCAGGTTGTTGTGCGCTTTACTCATGTGCCGGCCGTTTTTTGCGGCTTCTTTTCGTATCAACCCTAGGCAGTAACCGAGTATTTGACTACGCTATTTAGGTAATAGTGACTATTATTTGTCCCAATACTGTCGCCGGGGTGCGCTATGGGCGAGACAGGCGCCGCGCACAAGTCCAACCGGCTGCGCCAGCTGCGGGCCTTTTGTCAGGCGGCGCAGACCGGGAGTATCTCGAGGGCAGCCGAACGGCTGTTCCTTAGCCAGCCTTCGGTCTCGTTGTTGATTCGGGCGCTGGAAGAGGACCTCGACACGACCCTCTTCGAGCGCCGCGGTCCTCGCATTCATCTCACCCCCGCGGGCCAGGCGCTGCTGGAGACGGCGCTGCCCCTGGTCGAGGGCATGGACCATCTGGCCGATCTGTTTGCCGCGCGGCTCGGGGAGATGAGCGCCGGTGCCCTGGATATCGCGGCCGGCGAGTCGACCATCCTTTATTTACTCGCCGACTACATCAAGCGTTTCAGCGACGAACATCCGCAAATTGCGCTGCACCTGCACAACGTGACGGGGCGCGACGGCTTGGCCCTGCTGCGCGCCGGCGACGTGGACTTTGCGGTCGGTTCCATGCTCGAGGTGCCCACCGACATCGACTACGTTCCCATCTTCAGCTTCGAGCCCATGTTGATCACGGCCCTGGACCATCCGCTGGCCGGGCGCAAGCGTGTCAACCTCGAGGAGGTCAGCCGCTACGGGCTCATCCTGCCGCCCCGACACCTGTCCACGTGGCACGTCGTCGATCTGGTCTTTCAGCAGCATGGCCTCGCCTACGACGTGGTGCTCGAGGCGGGCGGCTGGGAGGTCATCAAGAAGTTCGTCGAACTGGGAATGGGCGTGTCCATCGTGACCAGCATCTGCCTGACGGGCGACGAGCGACTGGCCGCCGTTCCGCTGGGGGAATATTTTCCCCAGCGCACCTACGGCGTGGTGCTTCGCCGTGGCAAATTCCTCTCGCCGCAGGCACGCCGTTTTCTGGAGGTGATGGACTCGGATTTCTTCCGCCGTTACGAAGCGGCGGTTCAGGGAGGGGAGGGGACGGCGGTGCGGCGCACGCGGCGCCACGACGCGAACCTCGGCGATACCGATTTCACCGGCCACGATCGCTCGTTGCCTTGAGCGGGCGGGGCGCCGGCGAGCGGGCCGGGTTGGGCACCCGGCGCCGGCTCGGCGGATGGCGCCCCGGACACGATTCGAACGTGTGACCTTCCCCTTAGGAGGGGGACGCTCTATCCAGCTGAGCTACCGGGGCAGGGGGGAAGCCGCCCGGTACCCAACGGTCCCAGGCAGCGGAAATGGTGGAGCCGAGGAGGATCGAACTCCCGACCTTCGCATTGCGAACGCGACGCTCTCCCAGCTGAGCTACGGCCCCAAAGTCGAACGGCCCCGCGAGGGGTGCCCGTGATTGACTGCGCTGCGCCCCGGTACATGAAAGGCTGGGCGCGCAACGGGCGCCTATTCTAGCATCGCTTGCCGGGTCCGGCTACAGGGCGGGGCCACGTGCCCGCGGGCGACGCTCATGTGCGCGGTACGACCGGCGCGGGAATGCCCGAGCGGGCGAAACGCCGCCCCCGTACCGGTGGCGGATCGGGAATGGATGTATGCTGGTGCGCCGCTGAAGCGGTGGGATCAGGTTTCGTCGCCGAGCGCCTTTTCGAAGGCGATGATCTTGCCGGCCACGCGTTCGGCATCGATGGTATAGGCCCCGTTGAACAGGGCCCGTCGTACGCCTTCGACCCGTTGGCGATCGATGAACGGCTGATTGGCGAGCGATTGCTCCAGTTCTTTCAGGCGGGCGGCGATGTCGGTGAGGCGGATGGTATGACTCTCTCGGCTTGTTCCGGCAGGGGTGGCTTCGTCGGCCGTTTGTGCGGAGTTGCCCTCGTCGTCGGAATCCTGCGTAGCGCCGGAGTTGTTGAGTTCGCTGGTATCGACTGCCATTGAGCAATCCTCATCGATCTTGCCCACTACTAGCGGCCGGCATGGGCGCATCTTTAACCTCCGAATCCGCGACCCAAATCACATTCTCGCCTCGCATAACGTGGCCCCATGGAGCCAATCGGCCCGCCGGTGCGTGTGCGTGCCCGGGCTTGCTGGGGTTCCGGCCGCGACCGCCCGGTTTTTGACCTCCCGAAGGCGCTCCGGGGCGCCCGCGACCTCCCGCCGGACAGGCGGTGGCGGGGCGGGACCGAGCGGTGCGAGACGGAATCCCGACTCGGCGGCGACAAAATTTTGACTTCCCGCCTAGGACTCGCTACGCTTTTGACAACGTTGAATTTTTTCGCGACTGCCGCCGTACTCCGATTCGCAGCCGCATGCGTTTTCGAGGGACGGGCCGGCGGACGGGAGAGTCCAATGCGGGACAGCGGGAAGCTCCCCGCGACAGCTTAAGGTGTCCAGGTAATGGCCAATCAGGTATTGGTTGTCGATGACAACGCACGGCGGCGCGACGAGCTCAAGCTCATTCTGGAATTTATCGACTATGCCGAGATCATCGGCACGCCCTGCGGGCAGTGGCAGTCCGAGGTCGATCCCGATGACCCGCCGAGTGTGGTGGTGATCGGCGACAGTGACGATCGCGAGCAGACGCGGACCGAGGTCGAGTCGGTCAAGTCCAATCTCGGCGATGTGCCGGTTCTGCTCATACACGAACGCAGCGCCGGCGCCGGCCTGCCCGCCGAACTGGGGGGCAAGGTGGTGTCCACGGTCGATGTGCCCTTCAAGTATCGACAGCTGATTCACGCCTTCCACCTGGCTGAGGTCTATCAGAACGCCCAGCACGGCCACGGAACCGCCGGCTCACCGATGTTGTTTCGCAGCCTGGTCGGCAACAGCCGGGCGGTGCGGCGTATGCGCACCATGATCGAGCGGGTGGCCGACTCCGAAGCCAACGTCCTGATACTCGGCGAGTCGGGGACCGGCAAGGAGGTCGTCGCCCGGAACCTCCACTATTTCTCCAAGCGCCGTGACAAGCCCTTCGTTCCGGTCAACTGCGGTGCCATCCCGCCCGACCTGCTCGAGAGCGAGCTCTTCGGTCACGAAAAGGGGGCGTTCACGGGGGCTATCAGCGGGCGCCAGGGGCGGTTCGAGCTGGCCGAGGGCGGCACCCTGTTTCTCGACGAGATCGGGGACATGCCGCTGGCGATGCAGGTCAAGCTGCTGCGCGTACTGCAGGAACGCGTATATGAACGCGTCGGCAGCAACAAGACCATGACCGCCGACGTGCGCATCGTGGCGGCCACCCACCGCGACTTGGAGATCGAGATTCAGGAAGGGCGCTTCCGCGAGGACCTCTATTATCGGCTGAATGTCTTTCCCATCGAAATGCCGCCGCTGCGCGAGCGCATCGAGGATGTGCCGCTACTCGTGGACGAGTTGATCAGGCGGCTCGAGCGCGAGCGCCGTGGCTCGTTATGGCTGACGCCGGCGGCGATCGCCGCCTTGTGTCAATATCCCTGGCCCGGCAACGTGCGCGAGCTGTCCAATCTGATGGAGCGCTTGGTGATCATGTACCCGTACGGGGCCGTGGACGTTCGCGACCTGCCCGAAAAATTCCGCGGCGGCGTCGAGGTCTCCGAGTCGGCGCCGGCGCGCGAGCTGGAGGACGCCGCTGCCGAGGCATATGGCCCCGTCGATCGGCCCCCGGCGATACCCCTGGACATGGAGGCGTCCGGTCGCCTTCCCGAGGACGGACTGGACCTGCGCGAACATCTCAACGACCTCGAGCTCTCGCTGATCAGGCAGGCCCTGGACGAGGCCGATGGGGTGGTCGCCCACGCGGCCAAACGCCTCAAGATGCGCCGCACGACTCTCGTCGAGAAGATGCGCAAGTACGGCCTGCATCGGGGCGAGCAGGTGACGGGTGGCTGACGGCCTGCCCGCGGGCACCGCTATCCGCCGGATTTATAAAGACATTAACGTTGTGCGGGCGGCGCGCCGGCCGCTTCCAGCCCTTCCCCTCCCGCGTGTCGGCCCTGGCGCCTCTAAAGGTCGCCCGCGCCCCTGCCGACAACTATCGGTACTCATACGAGCCCGTCCGGCGCCCGCGCCTGCGATGGGCGAAACCCTCGGAAGAGGGCATCCAACGCACGGACAGGGAATGTCATGGACCCGAATACTGAGGCCTGTTCGCTCGCTCCGCCGTTGACGTATCGTGCGGACCGCCGTGTCCGGCGGGCCTGCCCTCCAGCCAAACAGCCATCGGGCAGGTTAACGAGGCGCCTCGACTCATCGCACTTTAACTGGCACTCTTTTCATAGTTAGCGGCTCGCCGGATCGTCGCTGCCATCGAAGGCGTTGGGTTATTTTGTTCTGGAAATCAACCGCTGAGGTCATGCTCCGAGCGACGCGGCGGTCTTGGCGAAATTGAAATGTGATGGGCTTGGCGTTTTTCCGGTTCTGCCGCCGGTATGCTCGAAGCCCATTCGATATAACATTCATTATAAATAAGAAAGAGCCGGACAGACGGCTATTTCATTCGTCTAGGAGGCGGCTATGACATTCTCGGACGTTTTGTTGATCCTTCCGGGACACCCGGCGATCTCCGTGATCTTTTGGGTCATCATCATCTCGGTGTCGCTGTATCTCGCCCGCAGCCCGGCCCATCGCGCGATTCTCTCCATGAGCAAGGTGCTGCACTACGGGTTTCGCATCGCCGCCCACTCCACACGCCTGGCCGAGCAGAAGCTTACCCAGCGCAACCGCGAGGTCCTGCTCGCCGCCGGGCGCGAGGCCTCCGAGCGCATCGTCGAGCGCGAATTCGATCGCGTCGACGCGACCGTGCGCCGCGACCTGGCCGGCTATCCGGCCCTGCAGCGCCAGCTCAGCGAGCAGATCCTGAGCATCGACGAAGACTACAAGCAGAGCACCGAAGTGCCGCCCGCGCCGCCGGGTTGGCTCAAGGCCGTCGAGTCGGTTGCAAAGATTCCGTCATCGGGCGATCCCATGGTGGCCAATATCCTCGGCGATATTCACCAGTCGCTGGTGAAGGCGCAGAACACGGCTATCGATGAATATCGCAAGAGCAGCCACGAACGCCATCTGCTGCTCAAGCGCATGATGCCGCATTGGCGCCGGCTGCTGCAGGTCCTGGGCCAGGTCGACAAGAGCGTCAATAGCCTGATCGAGCGTTCCAAGACCATCGACCGGCACATGGACGAATACGAGCAGATCACCAAGGGCTCGGACCGCGCCGTGCGCATGCTGTCTTCGTCGTCCATCACGCAGTTCTTCATTTCCGCCTTCGTGCTGGGCGTGGCCATCGGCGGCGCGGTCATCAACTTCCATCTTATCGCCCGCCCGATGTCCGAGATGGTCGGCGGCACCAGCATGATCATGGGCTTCAAGACGGCCAACATCGCCGCCCTGGTCATCATCCTGGTCGAGATCGCCATGGGCCTGTTCCTGATGGAGTCTCTGCGGATCACGCGCCTGTTCCCCGTTATCGGGGCCCTGGACGACAAGATTCGTGTGCGGATGGTCTACATCACGTTCGCCATGCTGTTCTGCCTGGCCAGCATCGAGGCCGGGTTGGCCTATATGCGCGAAATCCTCTCGCAGAGCGATGCGGCCCTGGTGCAGTACCTCACGCAAAACAAGGAAGCCGCCGCGGCCGCGCCGCAAAGCCGCTGGATTACCACCGCAGCGCAGATGGCCATGGGCTTCATCCTGCCCTTTGCCCTGACTTTCGTAGCCATCCCCATGGAATCGTTCGTGCACTCGCTGCGCACCGTGCTCGGTATCATCGGTGTCGGTCTGCTGCGCGGTTTCGAATTTCTGCTGCGCCTGTTCGGTAACATCGCCCGCTACGCGGGCATCATGTTCGTCCAGCTCTACGACCTGTTGATCTTCGCGCCGCTGTGGATCGAACGTCAGGTCAAGGGCCGCACTAATGAACCGGGCAAGAAGAAAACCGAAAAGGGCGGTCGGGACGTCAGTACGGCCGCGATGGGGGGACAGTCATGAAAGCCTTGAAGTTCATCGCACTGAGCCTGACACTGCTGGCCGTGTCCATTGTGGGCGGCTGCGACAAGGCCTCCACGGTGGCGCCCACGCGCGGCGTCTATATGCTCATCGATACCTCCGGCACCTATACCAACGAGCTGGAAAAGGCCCAGACGATCATCAATTTCGTCCTGGCCAAGCTCAACCCGGGCGATTCGTTTGCGGTGGCCAGCATCAACACCGGCAGCTTCACGGAAAAGGACATCGTCGCCAAGATTACTTTCGACGACCGCCCGAGCATGGCCAACGCGCAGAAGCGCCAGTTCCGCGACAAGATCGACAGGTTCGTCAAGAACGTACACCCCAGCGCCTACACCGACGTCACGGGCGGCCTTCTGCAGGCCATCGAATTTCTCAACGAGAAAAATCCCGGGCACAAGACCATTCTTATCTTTTCCGACCTGAAGGAGGAGCTGAAGAAGGGTTACGTGCGTGACATCCCGCTGCAGCTCAACGGCTTCGACGTCGTTGCCCTGAACGTGACCAAGCTGCACAGCGACAACGTCGACCCGCGCGAGTATCTGGATCGTCTGGAGAAGTGGCGCAAACGCGTCGAGTCCGGCGGCGGTACCTGGCGAGTAATCAACGATCTGGAACGCCTGGACAACATCCTGGGCCCCAGCTGAAGAACGGCGAAATCCGCTTCACGACGTACGCCGGCCTTGCGCCGGCGTTCGTCTATGGCGCCTCGGCAATCAGCGCAACGACCCGCGACAGGGCGCCGACCTGGGCCTCGGCCCATGCACGCGCACGCGCGGTGAGCTCGGTGCGCAGCGCCTCGTCCGCGACGAGCCGATAGGCAGCCTCGACGAGTTCATCTTCATCGTCGGCCGGGACAACGGCGTTGGCACGCGCTGCGGCGGCGACCACCGGATCGCGCCGCTCGGGGCCGATGATGACAGGTGCGCCGGCGAGGATGGGCGAGAGCAGGTCGGGGGCGTGGGCGGCCTCGGCGCTGAGGGTGGCGCCGGCCACGACGAAGTCGGCGCAGCGGTACATCGCCTCGAGCGTGTTCGGATCCTCGACGTAATACACGCGGCTCTTGATCGGCACGTAGGATGTGCTGAGACGGTTATGCCGATTCGTGGGCAAGTGATACTTGATGGCCTCGCGATAGACGGGTTCGTAGCGGGCCGGGTCGAAGGGCGCGAGGACCAGCAGGCCCATCTTGCGCCGTGTGAGCTTGAAGAATGTGCCGTAGGCGAGGCGCTCTTCGCCGGCGCCGGTGGCGGCGAAGTAACCGATCCAGCGACCGCCCTGGCGGTGGTCGCGAAAGCGTTCGCAGATTGCGTGGTCCGTCGCAGGCGTGGGCAGCGCGTCGATACCAAGCAGAGGATCGCCGGTCAGGTGTACCGAACCGGCTGCGCCGCACAGCTCGGGGTCGGCGACCATGCGCACGATGTCTTCGCCCGTTACGCCGCCTATGGCCGAGGCCGGGGTGTTGACCCAGAAGATCGGACACGTCACGGCCTTGGCGAGTGCGGCGGCCGCTTCGATATCGCCGAGCAGAACGAGGCGGGCCGGTGCGGCACGGCGCAGCGTGCGAGTCAGTGCGCCGATGCTGTGCGGCAGCATCCAGGTTGTCGGCGGCTGCGTTGTCGTGGCTTGGTCGCGCGCACGAGAGTCCAGACAGGCCAGACGGGTGCGGCCCACGCGTTCGTCCAGCCTCGCGCGCAGCGGTTCGGCCCATGCGAGCGCATCAGCATCGCCAATGAGCAGCGTCGCACCCCGTGCATCCTCGGGGATCTTGTTCAGGCCAAACATCGAGAGCAAAGACATGGCAGAACCCGTCGCCGCAAAAGGCGCTATTATAGCGAGGCCGGTCCAAATGGCCAGATGCGCCGCTTGCCGCGGGCGCGGATCTCGGCGCGAGGCGCGTTCGCGCCGCGGGACTGAATCCGGAAGCCGCGGACCGCAATTCCATCGATGATCGTCTATCTCCACGGCTTCAACAGCTCACCGCAGTCGCACAAGGCCGAGGTGCTGCGCCGACACCTTCAATCCCGCGGATGCGGCGGGGCGCTGCAGGTGCCCGGACTCTCGCATTGGCCACGCGAGGCCGTCGCGCAGGCGGCGAATGTGATCGAAGCGCACCTCGGTAAGCAACCCATATGCCTGGTGGGCAGCTCCCTCGGCGGTTACTACGCGACGTGGCTCGCCGAGCGCTACGACCTTCGCGCGGTATTGATCAATCCGGCGGTCAGGCCTTACCGGCTGCTGACAGACTACCTGGGCACCCAGAGCAATCCGTATACCGGCGAGGTCTACGAGCTCACCCGGGAACACATGGCGCAGCTGCGCGCCCTGGAGGTGGCCGAGCTGTCCGAGCCGCGGCGCTTTTTGGTGTTGCTGCAGACGGGCGACGAGGTTCTCGATTATCGCGACGCGCTCGAGTTTTACGCCAGCGCACATTGCCGGGTTACCGAGGGCGGCGATCATGCCTATCGGGATTTTGAGACAGTTGTCGAGGAACTGCTGCGCTTTTGCGGCGATGCTGTGACGCGGTGACCGACCCGCCGATGAGCCGGGGCACTCGGCGGCCTGGCGACTAGCCGCATCGGACCGATACGTCAAGGCGCGGCAGCATTGCACGGCGGTTGCATCCCGGCGCGTCTCAAGGCATGGTATTAGCTGTCGACACAGCAGTAGGGGTGGCTTGGAGACGCCCTGAATACAGCGGCAATTTCCGCGCTACGAGATGGCAGACGCAAATTCGACAATTGCACGATCGATAGACGCATGAGTCACACAATCGTCAAGACCCGCACGCGCAACCCTATGTGGGTGTACGAGCACAACTACGTATCGTTGGTGCGGTTGGCTCCGTCGTTGCTCGACGACGTGGAGCATTTGACGCTGCTCGGTGCGGCATCACAGACCCTCTCGGTGAGTATCATCGAGCGCTGCCGTTACACCTTGGGCATGAAATTGTCGTATTCGGTATGCCCGCAGCATGCACTGGTGCCCGACGTGCGCATGGAGCTGCGCCTGTACCAGGATGCCTCACTGCTCGAGGTGATCGCCTACCAGGGGCATCGCCGTTTTCTCGCGAACTATCCCTATCCCAACGCAGAAATGCTCCATCCCGACGAAAAGCGCCAAGCCAATCTGCTGCTGCACGACCTGCTGTCGCATTTTCGTTCCTGCGACTATCGTGCACCGGACCCGATGGACGTGAGCAGTGCCTGAATGGCGCACATGCCGGCTGCTGGCCGGTGTGGCGCTCACGATCGCACTGACCGGCCCAACGGCACTCGCTGACTCCGACCCCGCTGCGGTGGCCGCCGCCAACGGCGACTACGCCACGGCGGCGCAGCTGTGGATGCAGCGCGCCCAAAAGGGCGATGCCGTCGCCGAGTACAACCTGGGCAGACTCTACCGCGCGGGCCGCGGGGTTCCGCAGGATATGGCCAGAGCGAGCCAATGGTTTCGCAAGGCCGCCCACCAGGGGCTGGTGGATGCATACAACACCCTGAGCCCGCCGGGCGATCGCATGCCGGTCAGCGCCGACAAGAGCGTCAGCGCCGTGCTCGATCCGAAGCTGTGGGTCGCGCGGCAAAATCCCGATTACTACACGCTGCAGTTGGCGAGCAGCCAGAATCGCAGTCTCATCGAGAAATACATTACCGAGAACGATCTGCAGGGGCGCGCGGGGTATTACGAGAGCGTGCGCGGTGGCAAGAACTGGTATGCGCTCGTCTACGGCGCCTTTCCCACGTCCGCCGCCGCCCAGGCGGCGGTCGCCTCCCTGCCCAAGGGCCTGCGCAAGTGGTCGCCCTGGGTGCGCAGGTATTCCGACATTCAGCGCATCATGAAGCGCTGAGCGTTCATGGCGCCGGGCATGCCTGTTCGAATTGTTCGGCCAGGGCCCCGAGGCGTTGGCCGGCCTCGGTGTCGGCCTTGCCGGCGGCGCGTACCGCTTCGACATAGCCGCGCAGGAGCTGTGGCAGGGCCTTGACGCACATCGACTTGCGCGCGCGGCTGGCACCCTGCACGGCCCACGCAACGCGCCACCCGGCATTGGGCAGCGCATCGCAAATCTTCAGGCTCCAGCTCGGGGCGCCCATCACCCACTCGTGCGGGCGGATCACCAGGCGGTAGACGTCCTCGGCGCCCTCGACCCCCACGCCCGGGCCGACGTACTCCACAGCCAGCGCCGGCGCCAGTTCCTCGAAGGCGGCGTCGAGCTCGGTCAGGGCCGCGTCCAGCTCCGGCGTGACGGCGATGCGCTCGCGGCCGGCCTGTTCGGCGAGAAATTCGATATAGGACATGTGATGAGTCTCACTGTGCAAAGGCGCGCCATTATAGCGGCAGCGGACCGACCCCTCCACCGGGGGCTCGCTGCGGTGGCGCGGGGCGCTCAGGACTTGCCGGCCAGTTTGAGCATGGCCTCGATGCGTCCCAGCGGCACCACGGCACCGCGCCCGATACCCTCGCAGCGTGCGGCCTCGGCCCGCCACGTGTTTGCCGTGGCCACCACCTCCGGCCAGAACGGGTAGCTGCGACACTGGCCGGGACGCGCCGCATAGGCCCGGCAGCGGCCTTCGGCGTCGAGCAGGCTGCACCAGCCGTCCTCGTCCAGGCGCAGGCCCAGACGTCCGTTGGCCAGGCTCACCAGGTAGCGCCGCCGGAACCAGGCCGTGCTCAGGCCCAGGTGGCGTCGAATGGCGTCGGCCTCGGCCCCGCTCAGGGCCACGTAGGCCCCACGGCCGCCGAAGCAGCAGGCGCCGCAGGCGGTGCATTCGAATCGCAATTTGGCGTGGTGGTGATGGGCCATGGGGGCGTTCCGGCAGCGGGGTCGGCCGTCGATACTACCAGAGCCGTGCGGTGGCAGACAGGCGGGGCAGTCCGGCTGTCCTGTCGGGCATTACCACGCAGGCCTGGATACTCGAGGTGCATCGCGGGCAAAAAGATGCTATAAAAATACATAATTTAACCACCGGAATGGAAAGGTTTTTTTCACCCATGGTGGGGGATATCACGGCTTGACACGACACCGGTCTATCCCCTAATGTTGACTACAGTAGTCAAGAATTGGCCGCACGACGCACAGGGTTTTTAGCGGCGCGCGGCGCGTCACCAAAAGCGGAGGTCGAAGTATGAGCACACAGGATCGCGACAACGAACTGGCACGTGAGGCGCAGCGCCGCGCCGCCCCGGGGTTCCATAATACCGACGGCCAGGGTGTCGCCGGGCATGGCTCGTTCTTCCAGCAGACCAACCTGTCGGCGGAGGACGCGACCCAGGCCACCGACTGGGTGCGCAAGCACATCGATCGCCGCACCGTCGATCTGGGCGAGCGCATGGACGACATCCGCGAGCACATGTGGGAGCTGGAAAAGGACGGGGAGATCATCGTCCACCGCATCACCGACGAGCACGAGCCCATTGACGTGCAGCTGCTGTTCGGCTGGAACAAGCGCATTCCGACCAAGCAGCTGTGGCACCACAAGAGCTGCGGGCAGTGCGGCAACATCCCCGGTTACCCGACGGCGATCATGTGGTTCATGAACAAGTTCGGCTTTGTGCCGGGCCAGGACTACCTGGACGAGACCGACCAGACCTCGTGCACGGCGTGGAACTACCACGGCTCGGGTATCGGCAACGTCGAGTCGCTGGCCGCCGTGTTTCTGCGCAACTTCCACCAGGCCTACATTTCCGGCGTCAAGCACGGCCATCAGCCGGGGCACTTCTTCCCGCTGGTGCACTGCGGCACCTCCTTCGGCAACTACAAGGAGATCCGCAAGTACCTGATCGAATCGGCCGAGCTGCGCGAGAAGGTCACCAAGATTCTGGGCAAGCTGGGCCGCCTGGTCGACGGCAAGCTGGTCATCCCCGAGGAGGTCATTCACTACTCCGAGTGGGTGCACGTGATGCGCAACCGCATCGCCTCCGAGCTGCAGACCATCGACATGTCCAACATTCACGTGGCCAACCACGTCGCCTGCCACTACTACAAGATGGTCCACGAGGATGCCATCTACGACCCGACCGTGCTTGGCGGCAACCGCACCGCGATCGGCACGTCCATCGCCCAGGCGCTCGGTGCGCAGGTGGTCGACTATTCGACGTGGTACGATTGCTGCGGGTTCGGCTTCCGCCACATCATCTCCGAGCGCGAGTTCACCCGCTCGTTCACCATGGACCGCAAGATCCGGGTCGCCAAGGAAGAGGCCCAGGCCGACGTGCTCATCGCCAACGACACGGGCTGCATCACCACCATGGACAAGAACCAGTGGATCGGCAAGGCCCACGAGCAGAACGCCACCATTCCGGTCATGGCGGACGTGCAGCTCGCGGCCCTGGCCTGCGGCGCCGACCCGTTCAAGATCGTGCAACTGCAGTGGCACGCCTCGCCCTGCGAGGAGCTGGTGGAGAAGATGGGCATCAGCTGGACCGACGCTAAGAAGACCTTCGAGGCCTACCTCAAGGAGGTCGAGGCGGGGAACATCGAGTACCTGTACAACCCCGAGCTGGCGGTCGGCGCTCAGCCCTCGATGTAGCCCGGGCCCGAATCCGCCCCCCACGGCCGGGGCCCGCGCCAGCGCGGGCCCCGGTTTTTTTTGTGCATCGAACCAGTGACTTAGCCCGCCCGGGCGGAGCGCCGGTTTTACTTTCGGGCCGCGTTTGTCATCATTAATATATGTGCGGCCGGACGCCCCGCGCCTTGTGCGGGTCCGTCCCGGACTCATCAACCCACCGTCACCAACCGAGCGGTCGCCGGCGATGAATTACCCCTATACCCTGTTACCCCTTGCCTGGCAGTGGGCGCTCTACGGCCTGTACGCCGCGGCGATGCTGGCGGTGCTGATCAAGACGCCCTGGCGGCGTCTGCTCGACAACGAGACCTCGCACGTCTTTCTGGGCGCCTGCGTGGGGCTGACGCTGATGTGGCTGATCAAGGCCGATGGTATCCCGGGCATGGAATATCATTACCTCGGCGCCACGCTGCTGACCCTCATGGTGGGCTGGCGCCTCGCCATCGTCGGCATGAGCCTGGTGCTCACCGCCATGGTCTACAACGGCATGAGCGACTGGCACAATTTCCCCATCAACGCGTTGATGATGGGCGTGCTGCCCGTGGTCATCAGCCAGCTCATTTATTATTTCGTTCAGAAGAAGCTGCCCAACAACTTCTTCGTCTATATCTTTTTGACGGCCTTTTTCGGCTCGGCCATCGCGGTGGCGAGCTCCATCCTCACCGCCTCGGGCCTTCTGCTGGCCAGCGACGTGCACACGCTGCACGCACTCGCCTTGAAATACCTCCCGTACACGCCGCTGATGATGTTCCCGGAGGCCTTCATCACCGGCATGCTGATCACGCTGTTCGTGGTGCTGCGCCCGACATGGGTCTTCACCTTCGACGACGAGAAGTACATTCGCGGCAAGTGAGGTCGTGCGCCGCGGCAAATGGAAGGCGCCAATAAAAAAGGCCACCGAACGGTGGCCTTTTCGTTGCGTGCTGCCGTCCCTGGCATCGGTCCCTAGCCGCGCGGCTGAGGCGAGCGCGGGCCGGGGCCGCCGTCGCGGTGACCGCGATGGTGGTGGCGCACGAAGAAGCCGTCCATCGTCTGGCGCTGCTCGGGGCTCAGCGTGTCGTAGAGCTTGTGCATGGCCGCGGCGACGCTCTTCAGGTGCGCCAGGCGCTGCTCGGCGAACTCGATTCGGCGGTCGAATTTCTCGGGCGCCGGCACCGGCTTGGCCTGGGCGTTCGACTTGTCGCGCTTCCAGTGCCCGGCGAAGTCAGGGCGTTTGGCGGTGGCATCGGCAAAGGCCTGCCAGGCGCCTTGCTGCGCGGGGGTGAGCTTCAATGCCTCTTTCAGTTGGGCCAGGCGCTCGGCACGGCGCTGCTGGTAGTGCTGCATACGCTCCTTGAAGCTGGCGCGGTCGCAGCCGGGACCGCCATAGCCCCCGTGGGCGAGGGCGGCGCCCGTTGCGCCGGCGAGCAGGCCGCCGAAGGCGAGGGCCAACACGGTGTTTCGGGTCAGGGTCTTCATGAATCGATCTCCTCGATGAACATAGCTAGGGTGAGCCGTGGGCAAGGTTTTGTCACGCTCACAGTAGACTCTTCGCTTGTAAGGGGCATGTGTCCGCGGCGGGGCGATTTGTAAAATTAGGCCCTGGAGCGAGCCCCCGACACACTTGGTTACAATTCCGCAGGACAGCATCCGCAGCGCAGGGGTATAAAACAGGCATGAAGGACAGCGACCATATCCTCGTCGTCGACGACGACCCCGAAATCCGCAGCCTGCTGAGCTCTTACCTGCAGGACAACGGCTATCGTGTCACCGGCGCGGCCGACGGCAAGGGTATGTGGAAGGCGCTGGCCGCCGGACAGCCCGACCTCATCGTCCTGGATCTGATGTTGCCCGACGAGGACGGATTGCAGCTGTGTCGTGCCCTGCGCGGCGGGTCCCACGCCGAGCTGCCCGTGATCATGCTGACCGCCCGCGGCGAGGACGTGGACCGCATCCTCGGCCTGGAGATGGGCGCCGACGACTATCTGCCCAAACCGTTCAATCCGCGCGAGCTGCTGGCGCGCATCAAGGGCGTACTGCGCCGCGTCCGGGCGCTGCCCGCCAACCTGCGCGAGGAGACACCCAAACGCACGCTGCGCTTTTCCGGCTGGACGCTGGACACCGTGGCCCGCGAGCTGCTCTCGCCCGACGGGGTGGTCGTGCCGCTGAGCGGCGCGGAATATCGTTTGCTGCTGGTCTTTCTGCAGCACCCGAACAAGGTGCTCAGCCGCGATCAGCTCATGGATCTCACGCGCGGGCGCGAGGCCATGCCGTTCGATCGCAGTATCGATGTACAGGTCAGCCGCCTGCGCACCTGTCTGCACGACAACGCCCGCGAGCCGTCCATCATCAAGACCGTGCGCAGCGAAGGCTATGTCCTGGCGGTGCCGGTGGAGGCCTCATGAGCCGCCTGCTCCCCAGCTCCCTGTTCGGGCGGCTCGTGCTGGTACTCATGCTCGGGCTGATCGTGGCGCAGAGCCTGAGCGCCACCTTGAGCTTCCTGGAGCGGGACCGCGCCATCCGCGCCATTATCGGTCTGCGCCTGGCTCAGCGCGTGGCCGACGACGTGCGCGTGCTGGATGCCGTGCAGCCCGAGCAGCGCGCTCGCGTCGCCGACATCCTTTCCAGTGCGCGCTGGCATATTACCGCCCACGTGGCGGCGCCCTCGCCCGAGGAGGTCGGTCGCGTACCCGACGAGCGTCTGGCGGCCATCGCCGGCCATCTGCACGCACTGCTCGGCCCCGGCGTGGCGGTACGCATGGCCGCCGGCGCCTCGCGTCCCGCGCCGGCCTGGTGGCGGCGGGCGTTCCTGCACCGCCATCCTCATCATCCGCCCATGGTGATCACCGCGCATCTGAACGACGGCGAGTGGGTGCGCGTGGAGAGCCGTTTTCCGCGGCGCGACGCGCCCTGGCCCTCGCGCCTGTTTATTCAGCTCGCCATCCTGCTCGGTGCGGTGCTGCTGCTGTCCATGATCGCCGTCACCTGGGTGACCCGCCCGCTGTCGCTGCTTGCCAAGGCCGCGCGGGATCTGGGGCGCAACATTCACCGCCCGCCGCTGCCGGAGTCCGGTCCGATCGAGGTGCGTCGGGCGGCGCAGGCGTTCAACGCCATGCAGGCCCGGCTGGTGCAGTACATCGACAGCCGCACGCAGCTGTTCACCGCCATCTCGCACGATCTCAAGACTCCGATCACGCGCCTGCGCCTGCGCGCGGAGATGCTCGACGACCCCGAGCTGCAGGAGAAGATCGTGCGCGACCTGACCGAAATGGAATCGATGGTGGCCTCGTCGCTCGATTTTCTGCGCGGGCTCAACTCCGAGGAGGCGCCGCGTCCGCTGGACATCAACGCACTGCTCGGCAGCCTGGCCGACGATGCCGTGGAGCTCGGCCAGGACGTGAGCGTCACCGGCCGGGCCCGTTGGCCGTTCCCGGCCCGGGCCCAGGCGCTGAAGCGCTGCTTGAGCAATCTCATCGACAACGCCCTGCGTTACGGCGGCGCGGCACGCATCGCCGTCGAGGACTCGGAGGCGGCGCTGGTCCTGCGCATCCGCGACGAGGGCCCGGGCATTCCCGAGAGCGAGCTCGGCCGGGTGTTCGACCCCTTCTACCGCGTGGAGGGCTCGCGCAACCGCGCCAGCGGCGGCACCGGCCTGGGGCTGGCCATCGCACGCAGCATCGTCGAGGCCCACGGGGGCTCGCTCGAATTGGGCAACCGCGGGGACGGCGGCCTGGAGGCGACCATCACCCTGCCGCGCGAATCCTGAGCCGCTACGATCGGCCTTCGCGAAAGGTTCCATTCCGGTTTCTGATCCCGGTCATGGTTTTAGCCGCCCGGATATCTCATTGTTCAATACTGGCGCTGGACTGCGCTCAAAGGCCCGCGGTGGGAGCATATCGGGCACCGTACATTTCGTTACGAACCCTTACAAACTCCTCAACGACGTGGTGGATGCAGGGGACTAGGGTATAGGTAAAGACGAATACGACCGCCCGCGCGGTTTGCGCCGGGCGAGCTACTGGGAGGAACAGATCATGGCGATGCAGCATCACTCACCCCGGCCCGGCACGCGCCGTGTCCACCCGCGCGACGAGCGCCGCGCCGTTGCCGCGGCCCGTCGGCGTACTCCCCTCGTCATATTGGCCGCGCTGCTCGCGCTCGCCCTGGTGATGGCGCTGAGCGCCTGCGTCGGGCCCGAGCCGCGCTACGCCGTGCGGCAGAGCGCCGAACCGGTCAAGCTGCCTCCGTCGACGGTGTATTTCTATCCCAAGCACGGCCAGAGCAAGCAGCAGCAGGACCGCGACCGCTACGAGTGCTATCGCTGGGCCGTGAAGCAGACCGGATACGACCCCGGTAACGTGCAGCCGCCGGCCGGCCAGCAGGTCGAGGTCGTGCCGACCGTGCCCCCCGGGCACGATACCGCGGTGGGCGCGGTCACCGGCGCCATTATCGGCGGCGCGATGTCCTCGCCGCGTCACGGCGGCGAGGGGATGGTGATCGGCGCCATCACCGGCGCGGCGCTCGGCGCTTCGTCCGACGAGGCGCGTCGCCAGCAAACCGAGCAAGTCCAGCGCCAATACGACGCACACGCCGCCGCCGAGCGGGCGGCCCTGGTGCGCAAGATCAACGACTATCGTCGCGCCATGGGCGCTTGCCTGGAAGGACGGGGGTACTCGGTTCGCTGAATGCGGGCGAGACCGACCACCAGACGCGCCGCGACCGCTGTCGTGCGCGAGCAATGGGAGGATCAGAAATGAAGAACACATCCTTGACCACAACGACCCTGGCACTGGCCGCGTTGTTATGTGCCGCTCCTGCCGCCGGCTGGGCGGACGGGCGCTGGGGTCACGAGCGCGACCATCGCGACGGCCGCCCCGCATACAGCCATCGCGACCATAAGCCGGGATCGTTCGAGCGCCAGGGGCGGTGGAACCATGGACCGCTCGCGCTGGGCGAGGGCATGCGCCGGGCCCTGGACTCGGCCGACGACAACGCGCGCCGTCGCTATCCGCGCGTGGGTGACGACCGCGACGAGCACAGCCGGCGCGACAGGCGCTCGAGACGCGAGCACTCGCGGCCGAGTCATGCCCAGCCGCGCCTTGGCTATGACCGCGACGATCGCAAGCACCGCCAGCAGGCGCCCAAACGCGAACACTCACGGCCCGCGCCCAACCGGTCCATGCCGCGTCTGGGTTACGACCGCGACCAACGGCGCGACGTCCGTCGAGATGACGGGCGCCGCAAGACCCTGCCGCCCAGCCCGATCTACCGTACCGTGCCCCAGCGGCACGAGCACGTGTATCGCGAGCGCGAGCACGAGCGCGAGGTCTATCGCCGCGTTCCCAGGAACTGGGTCCTGGACCGGCGCTACCGGCACGACCGCTATTATCCGCCGCGCGGGCACATCGTGCGGACCCTGCCGCGCGACCACCGTGTCGTGCACTATCACGGTACCCCGTATTACTTCTGGAGCGGGATCTGGTATCGGCCCTCGGGCTCGACCTTCATCGTGGTCTCCCCGCCGATCGGGCTGGTGGTGCCGTTCCTGCCGCTGTTCTACACCACCCTCTGGGTGCACGGCACGCCGTACTACTACGCCGACGGGGTGTACTACACCTACAGCGCGTCCGACTCGGGTTACGTGGTGGTTGAGGCACCGCAAAACGGCAACGTCAGCCAGCCCGTGCAGCCGCAGGAAGAGCTCTACGTGTATCCGATGAAGGGGCAGAGCGAGGAGCAGCAGGCGACCGATCGCTACGAGTGTCATCACTGGGCCGTGGGTCAGACCAACTTCGATCCCACGCAGCCGCCGTCCAACCTGAGCCCCGACGATTTCGCCAACCGCCGCGCCGAGTATCTGCGCGCCATGCGGGCCTGCCTGGAGGGACGCGGTTACAGCGTCAAATAGCGCAAGTCCCGATCAGTCTGCAAGAGCGTCGACGTGCGCGTGCCCGGGGTCCCTTCCCAGCCCGGGCGCGCGCCGACTCCAGCGACGCTCGACCTTGGGCCCGCGCCCCCCGCGGGCCTTTTTTTTGCTCTGCTCAGTCGCAGGCCAGCAGGCGCCGGGCCGTCGCGTGGCAGCTGTCGAGCAGCTCGTCCACCGCCGCCGGGTCGTCCAGTGCCCGGCCGATGGCCACCGCGCCGATCATCATGGCCGTGGCCGCCAGCACCTCGTCCTCGCCGCAGTCGGAGTAAGCGCTGGCCGCGCGGGCGATGCGCTCGCGCATACGCTGGAACACGGCCGTATAGGTCTGTCGCACCGGCGCCTCGCGTACCGCCACGTCGGTGACCAGAAAGGCCATCGGGCAGCGCACGCTCGTGCCGCTGACGTGCTCCCCGCTGAGATAGCCCCGGATCAGCCCGGCTATCCACTCGCGCTCGGCGCCGGGCTGGGGCTGCGTCGCCGCGAGCGTCGTCTTCGCCGCGGCCGACAGCAGGGCCTCGGCGTAGAGCTCGCCCTTGCTGGCAAAGTGGGCGTAGAACGCGCCGCGCGTGAGCCCGGCGTGGCGCATGACATCGTCGATGGAGACGTTGTCGTAGCCGCGGCCGGCGAACAGATCCGCCGCGCTGTCGAGGATCCGGGCGCGCGTGTTCTGCTTGTGGGTTGCGGGATAGGGCATGGGGCGGTTCCTTACGGGGCCTGGTCTGACGGGGCCATGGTAGCGGCCCGGCAAAATATGTTCTTGAACATATTCTGCCACGTCATAGATTGGGCTGCCGGGGATGGCCGCTCGATGCGCAGAAAATGCAGGCGGTGCCGCTGTCGAACCCCTCCACCCCTCAAGGGGGCCTAGGTCCCTGGGGAAGAGGGGCTGACGAGGTTGGAACGAAGGCTTTCCGCTCCCGCAGACAGAGAAACTGACAATGTAAAACGAAGGGCCCCTTCCCCCTCAGGGGGAAGGACGGGATGAGGGGATCGAATACAAACCAAGCAAGTTTGGGTTGCTCAGCTACGGCACACTCTTCTGACTAACGCAAAGGAGTTCGACAACATATGCATCAGGAAACGATTCTCTACCCGCTGCTGGCGATGGCTCTGCTCACCGGCTGGGTCGGCGTGCGCATGCTGCAGCTGCGCTTTCGCGCCGTACGCCGCGATGGCCTCAGCCCGGCCTATTTCGAGCTCAACCGCGGTGCCCGCCCGCCGGAGTATCTGCTGCGCATCGAGCAGCATTACCAGAACCTGCTGGAGTCGCCGCTGCTGTTCTATGTGGGGCTGGTGCTGATTTACGTCACCGGGCAGGCCGATGCGATCGCCCTGGCGCTCGGCTGGCTGTACGTGGCCGCGCGCCTAGCGCATCTGGTCGTGCACGTCGGCGCCATGGGGCTGACCTGGCGGCGGCGCACCTTCCTGACGAGCATCGTGTTGCTCTATGCGTTGTGGGTCCGATTGTTCGTGCAGTTGGCGGCGAGCTGAATGGGGAGGGAATTTAGGAGAGCGGACACCGCGCGGACACAGGGGAGCGTGTGCCGCGCGGCATCCGTCAACGCTACGGATGCGAGGTGACTATTCCTCTTCCTTGGCGTCCTGCAGCACGCGCTTGGCCATGCCGGCTGCTTCCTTGGCGGTCTTGTAGTCGTTGGTCTGCAGGCCGCTGGCGGCGTCGGTCATGGCCGCCTTCAGGTCCTCGTAGGCGGCGCGGCTGACTTGGCCGCGTTCGTTGATGGCGCCGTTGCCCATGCCCTTGCACGGATTGCCGGCCGCGGCGTCGAAGGCGCCGCCTTTGGGGCCGACCAGGCAGTTCATGACGTGATGCAGATGCAGGTGGACGTGCTTGATGTCCTTCGACTTGGCGGCAAAGCCCGCGTGCTCGATGGCCGTGGTGATCTCCTGATTGGCGTTGGCGAACGCCGGCGACATGACCAGTGCGGCGCAGGCCGCGACGAGCGATACGATGGAAAGTCTGATCTTCATGGGTTTCCTCCTGTATGGGACGTGACCGTTACGGGGCCGCCCCTCGTTATTGAATCGGCTCGAAAACGCCTCGGCTGCGGGCCGCCCGCCTGCCGGCGCGGTGCCGGCCTCAGCGGTGTGACGCGGCAAAGACCGGGCGCCATCGAGCGTGAAGTTCCACTAGCCAGGGACTCAGACAAGAGACACCCGAACCTCGCGGGGTATGATCGCTAAGTACTGTTCCCTGTACGCTAGTGAGACAATGCTGGCGCGGTGCGGTTCAATTCCACCGCCTGTATTAAGGGGAAATTCGGTTTTGTAAACAACGCGTTAGTGACTCGGTGCGTGTGGGATTACACCGGCGATCACTAGGCCCGAAGTGGCCGCGCGGTCTGAATGGCCTCGCGGAAGCGGCGGGCGCAGGAGGGGCAAAGCGTGTGGCTGAGCCGCGGCAGACCCTGGGGCGGCAGGACGTAGGGATCGACGAGGGCGGTCTCGATCTCGCACCAGGTGCCGCTGTCCGTTTCGAGCTGCAGGCAATTGCTGCAGATCACCAGCCAGTGCCCGTTGCGCGGCGTCCTGACATCGAGCAGCGGCACGGCACGCCGCGCCGCGCGCTGCAGGAGCCGCCCGGTGAGGTGGACATGGCGCTTGGCGTCGGCACGCATGGTCAGCTCCATGTCGCGCCGCGTTTCGGGCGAGTCGCAGCGAAAGGGCAGGGTGGCGCTCGACCGCGAGCGGCGCAGCGCATCGAACAGCTCCCCGTAGTGCCGGACGGCCTCCCAGCCGGCGACGTACAGGAACAGCCCCGCGCCCATGACCGCCTCGCGCGTGAGCTCGGGTGCCCCGTTGGCGCGGGCGAAGGCCAGCCACGGGCGGTCGACGTCGACAATCCGATTCGCCTCGTCGATCTCGTAGTGGAACTCGTCAATGTGTTCCGGCTGGGCCACGGCGTCTCCGATGTCGGCCGCTCTCTGTGCTTGCCTCTATCCTATCTAGGTTGCTTGTGCGGAGATAGCCCGGCAGCTCAGATGTAACCGAGCGGTAACTCGGTCGAGTCGATCACCCGGCGCATGACGAAACTGGAATGCACGCCGCTCACCCCCTCGATGCGCGTGATCTTCTCCAGCAGGAACTGCTGGTAGTAGTCCATGTCGGGCACCACCACCTTGAGCAGGTAGTCGGCCTGCTGGCCCGTGATCAGATAACACTCCAGCACCTCGGGGTAGCTCGCCACCTTGGACTCGAACACCTGGAAGCGCTCCGGGGTGTGGCGGTCCATCCCGATCTGAATGATGGCCGTCAGCTTCAGGCCCAGCCGGTTGCGATCCAGCAGCGTCACCCGGCGCAGGATGATCCCGGCCTCCTCGAGCTGGCGCACCCGGCGTGAGCAGGGCGAGGGCGACAGGCCCACCCGCTCGGCGAGCTGCTGGTTGGTCAGGCCGCCGTCGCGCTGGAGCTCTTCCAGGATCCGGCGGTCCATGCGGTCGAGTGGGTGGATTTCTGCCATGCTTCGCGTCTCCGGGCAAGATACAGCCAATAATACGGTAATAATAGCAATGATTGACCAATATCGCCCGAAATCGGGCCAAATTCGCAAGCACATGGCGGGGATTGTTGGCTAGCCTATGTCTCCAGGCTCGGCGCACCACCCCTCGCGCCGAGGCCGACGGAGGGCGATCCCTTCCGCACGCATGCCGGCCCCTCCAGGCAACCCCCGGGCGGGCCGGCCAATTAAGACAACACAGCCCAAAAGGCAAAAGGTGGAGACCATGAGCACGTTCGACCACAGCAAGTATGCCCCCTTCCCGCCGGTGCCCATGAAGCAGCGGCGCTGGCCCGACCGCGTGATCACCCAGGCCCCCGTGTGGACCAGCGTGGACCTGCGCGACGGCAACCAGGCCCTGGTGCGCCCGATGAGCGTGGACCAGAAGGCGCGGCTGTTCGACCAGCTCGTGGCGATCGGCTTCAAGGAGATCGAGGTCGGCTTCCCGGCCGCCTCCAAGCCCGACTACGACTTCGTGCGCAAGCTCATCGACGAGGGCCGTATTCCCGATGACGTCACCATCCAGGTGCTCACCCAGGCGCGCGCCGAGCTCATCGAGCGCACCTACGAGGCCCTGGCCGGTGTGCGCCGGGCCATCGTGCACGTCTACAACTCCACCAACCCGGCCCAACGCGAGCAGGTCTTCAAGCTGGACCGCGAGGGCGTGAAGGCCATCGCCGTGCACGGGGCCGAGTGGGTCAAGGCCGGCGCCGCGGCCCACCCCGAGACCGAGTGGGTCTTCCAGTACTCGCCCGAGAGCTTCTCCACCACC
>DATFLL010000098.1:0-62481 GCA_035267785.1 Gammaproteobacteria bacterium
TACGCCGTGCTTCAGGGCATGACCGCCACCGGCACCATGGTCGACATCTCTCCCCTGGTCGGCTTGAGCTTCGGCGGCTCGCTCATCTCGATCTTCGCCCGTCTGGGCGGCGGCATCTTCACCAAGGGTGCCGACGTCGGCGCGGACCTCGTTGGTAAGATCGAGGCGGGCATCCCCGAGGACGACCCCCGCAATCCGGCAGTCATCGCCGACAACGTGGGCGACAACGTCGGCGACTGCGCGGGCATGGCGGCGGACCTGTTCGAGACCTACGCGATCACCATCGTGGCCACCATGCTGCTCGGCGGCCTGACCTTCACGGATTCCCAACACGCCTTCCTCTACCCGCTGGTCCTGGGCGCCGTGTCCATCGTCGCCTCGATCATCGGCAGCTTTTTCATTCGTGCCAAAGAGGGCGGCAAGATCATGTCCGCGCTGTATCGCGGATTGATCGTCTCGGGTGTGCTCGCCGCGATCGCCTTCTACTTCGTCACCGACTGGCTGATGCAGGGCAACACGCTCAAGGATGGCGGCGGGAGCCTGAGCACCATGCAGCTGTTCGGCTCGGCCCTGATTGGCCTGGTCCTGACCGCGCTGATGGTGGTCATCACCGAGTATTACACCGCCACCGAATACAAACCGGTGCGTAACATCGCCTCGGCCTCCGAGACCGGCCATGCCACGAACATCATCGCGGGTCTGGGCGTGTCCATGAAATCCACCGCCGCGCCTGTCCTGGTGGTGTGCGCCGCGATCCTCGGCTCTTACGCCCTGGCCGGCTTGTATGGGATCGCGGTGGCCGCCACTGCCATGCTGTCCATGGCCGGCATCATCGTCGCCCTGGACGCATTCGGACCGATCACCGACAACGCCGGCGGCATCGCGGAAATGGCCGAACTGCCCGACGAGGTGCGCAAGATCACCGACGCCTTGGATGCGGTAGGCAACACCACCAAGGCAGTGACCAAGGGCTACGCCATCGGTTCGGCCGGACTGGCGGCCCTCGTGCTGTTCGCCGACTACCACCATGAGCTCGCGGTTCACGGCCACAAGCTCTCGTTCGATCTTTCCAATCATCTGGTGATCGTCGGCCTGTTCATCGGCGGTCTGGTGCCCTACCTGTTCGGCGCGCTGGCCATGGAGGCCGTGGGCCGCGCCGCCGGTGCCGTGGTGATGGAGGTGCGGCGCCAGTTCAAGGAGATCGTCGGAATCATGGACCATACGGCCAAACCCGACTACTCGCGGGCCGTGGATCTGCTCACCCGAGCGGCTATCAAGGAAATGGTCATCCCCTCGCTGCTGCCGGTACTGGTGCCAATCATCGTGGGACTCTTGCTCGGGCCGCAGGCCCTGGGCGGGGTACTGCTCGGCTCCATCGTCACGGGTCTGTTCGTCGCCATCTCCATGACCACCGGCGGCGGGGCCTGGGACAACGCCAAGAAGTACATCGAGGACGGCCACCACGGCGGCAAGGGCTCGGACGCCCACAAGGCCGCGGTAACCGGCGACACCGTCGGCGATCCCTACAAGGACACCGCCGGGCCGGCCATCAACCCGCTGATCAAGATCATCAACGTCGTGGCACTGCTCATCGTGCCCCTGCTCTGAGCGCCGCCTCCCCGCCCCCGTCCGGGGGCGGGGCTGGCCTGCCACGGAGAGGCCGCGTCGACGACGCGGACATTCGCAATTTCCAGCACGAGGCCGGTATAATACCGGCCTTTTTTCATGGCAGAGCCCGAGGAATACCCCCGATGAACCTGGACAGAGTCAATTCCGGCCGCGACGTCCCCCACGACATCAACGTCATCATCGAAATCCCGGCTCACAGCGACCCAATCAAGTACGAAGTCGACCATGAGACGGGGGCCATGTTCGTGGACCGGTTCATGAACACGGCCATGCACTATCCGTGCAACTACGGCTATATCCCGCACACGCTGTCCGAAGACGGCGATCCGGTCGACGTGCTCGTGGTCACGCCCTTACCGCTGATCAGTGGTTCGGTCATCCGATGCCGGCCGGTGGGCATGCTCAATATGACCGACGAGGCCGGCCCCGACGCCAAACTGGTCGCCGTCCCGGTCGACAAGCTGTGCAAGTTGTATCGAGAGGTCAAAGAGGCCGAGGACCTGCACCCGATGCTGCTTGCCCAGATCGCACACTTCTTCGAGCACTACAAGGACCTGGAGGACGGCAAGTGGGTCAAGCTCGAGGGTTGGGCCGGCTCGGACGCGGCCAAGGCCGAGATCGTCGATGCGGTCAAGCGCTACAAGGAGGCGCCGGAGAAGCCGTTCTTCTGACGAAGCGACGGGTACCGGCCGCGGGAACGTTGCAATCGCCGCAATCGCCCCCATATAAGCCACGTGTATCGGGCGAAGCCGCCCCCAATCGGACCCCAGTGAACATGAAGATCTGTATCGTCTCGGACAGCCACGACAACCGCCGCCTGCTCGCGCTCGCCGTCGAAGACGCCAAGGCCCGCGGCGCCGAAGCCATCCTGCACTGCGGCGACGTGGTTGCGCCGACGACGCTGCGTAGCGTCCTCAAGTACGACCTGCCGCTGCACGTTATCCACGGCAACAACACCGGCGACCTGTACAACATGCATTTGCTGGAAAAGGAGGTCGACGGGGTGCTGCGTTACCACGGTCAGGACGCGGGCATCGATCTGGGCGGGCGGCGCATCTTCATGGTCCACTATCCCCACTACGCACGGGCGATGGCGACGACGGGCGATTGGGACATCGTTTGCTGCGGCCACGACCACAAGGCCGAGGTCACCGAGATCGACAACATCAGGGGCGGCAAGACCCTCTACCTCAATCCGGGCACCGTCGGGGGCGTCGGCGCCAAACCGACGTATGTGATGGGGGACCTCGCCGCCATGGAATTCGCGGTCAACGAAGTGCCGGCCGACCCGGCGCTGGTGTGCAACATGCCCTCGGTCACGCCTCACCACTGAACGGGCCGCCGCGCCGGGCGCGCGGCAATCGCGAGAAAGCTACAGCGTGGGCGTCTGGGGATGGGCGAATTGCTGCTCGTGGCGGCGTTGGTCGCTGACACAGCGGCGCGCCGTCGGATAGGCCTGCAGGCGCTCGTAGCCGATCTCGGTACCGCAGTCCTCGCAGCGTCCGTAACCGCCCTGCGCCATGCGCGCCAGTGCGGCCTCGACTTCGCGCAGCTCGCCGAGCTCGCGGTCGACGGCGGCCAGATCGAGGTCGGCCAGCAGATCCGCGGCCGACTCGTCGCCGATGTCGTGCACCCGCCCGGCAAGTTCGGTGTAACTCTCCTCGTCACTGCGCAGTAATTCGGCGCGGATCACCTCCAGCAGCTGCACACGTTCGGCGCGCAGCGTGCGCTGTAACTCGGCGACTTGTTCATCGGTCAGGCCAGTCATCCGTCGTTCTCCTAAAAAATTTGGACCCAATGCTTATTCGGGCGGGGCTCAACCGGGCGTATTGTGTTCGACCCAGCGGCTGCCCTGTTCGAGGCGTTCCTTCTTCCAGAAGGGGGCGCGTGATTTGAGCTCTTCCATCAGGTAGCGACTGGCATCGAAGGCATCGGCACGGTGCGCCGACCACACTGCCACCAGCACGATGGGGTCGTTGGGGTTCAACTCGCCGACACGGTGCACGATGAAGCTGTCGAGCAGCTCCCAACGCTCGGCCGCGGTACGGCTGATGTCCCCGAGATAGCGCTCGGTCATTCCCGGGTAGTGTTCCAGCGTCATGCCGTGCACCACGTCACCCTCGTTGAAATCGCGCATGGTACCGACGAAAACCGCGGTGGCGCCGAAGCGCCCGTGCAGCTCGCTCGCCTCGTCCTGGTAACGGGCAAGCTCGGCCCAGGGGTCGAAGGACTGGGAACGGACCTCGACCCGCATCTCAGCCTCCCGTGACCGGCGGGAAGAAGGCGACTTCGTCGCCGTCGTCGACCGCGTGATCGGGGTTGACGTACTCCTGATTCACCGCGACCAGCACGTTGGCCGGAAGCGGCACGCCGTCGGCGACGGCGGCCCACACGTCCGAGGCGGTCAGGCCCGCCTCGGCGGCCACTTCATCGCCGGCGCGGTCCATACGTTCGCGCAGACTGGCAAAAAATTTCACCTGAATCGACATGGCATTGCGCCTCGGGCATTTGCACTCCAGGGGGGCCGAAGCCTATCATGAATCCCCGCTGGCCCCCAAAAGAGGCCCCGACAGGGCCCACCCGTCCGGTATCCCTGAGGGGACGCGGGGCGGCGCTCGCGGCCCTCCATTTTTAGCGTAGCCTAAATATTATGAGCAAACTGACCCATTTCAACAGCGAGGGCGATGCCCATATGGTCGACGTGGGTAATAAGGACGCGACCGCTCGCATCGCCGTCGCCGCCGGGCACATCACTATGCAGCCCGACACGCTGCGCCTGATCGAGGCGGGCGGGCACAAGAAAGGCGACGTTCTGGGCATCGCGCGTGTGGCCGGTATCATGGCGGCAAAACGGACCGCCGATCTGGTACCCCTGTGCCACCCACTCATGCTGACCCGTGTCGAGGTCGACCTGCGGGCCCAGCCGTCGAGCTCCAGTGTGGAATGCCGCGCCACGGTAGAGACGCGGGGTCAGACCGGGGTGGAAATGGAGGCATTGACCGCGGTGCAGATCGCATTGCTCACGGTCTACGACATGTGCAAGGCCGTCGATCGCGGCATGACCATCGAAGCGATCCGCCTGCTCGAAAAGTCCGGCGGCAAATCGGGGACCTGGAAGCGCGACGAATGAGGCCGGCCCCGTGGGCGGTGGACCGCCGCGCCTACGGGGACCGTCGAGGCAAGGATCGTAATGAGCCATAACCACGACCATCACGACCACGGGCACTCCCATGCCCACCATCATCACCATGCCTCGTCCGGCAAGAAGCTGCTCGCCGCGCTGGGACTGACACTGAGCTTCGCCGGCGTGGAAGTGGCGGTCGGTTTTTGGTCCGGCTCGCTGACCCTGCTCGGCGACGCCGGTCACATGGCGACCGATTCGGTGGCGCTGGGTCTGGCCGCGGCGGCCGCCTGGCTGTCGCAGCGCCCGCCGAGCGAGCGCCACTCCTACGGCCTGGGTCGTGTCGAGGTGGTGGCGGCCATGGTCAACGCCCTGTTGATGCTGGCCGTGGTCGTGGGCATCGCAGTGGAGGCCGTCGAGCGCCTGGCTCAACCGACCAGCGTGCGCGGCGGTGCGGTTCTGCTGGTCGCGGCGCTGGGCCTGTTCATCAACGGGCTGGTCGCCTGGATCCTGATGCGCGGCGAATCCAACCTGAACGTGCGCGCGGCGCTGCTGCACGTGCTGGGCGATCTGCTCGGCTCGGTGGCCGCCATTACCGCCGGCGCGGTGATCTATTTCACCGGCTGGAACCTCATCGACCCGATCCTCGCCCTGCTGGTCTCGTTCCTGATTCTGTATTCGACGCTGCACCTGCTGCGCGAGAGCCTGCATGTCGTCATGGAAGGTGTACCGCGCCATCTCGACCTGCCGACCATTGGGCTGCGCATGGCCGGGGTCGAGCACGTCCAATCGGTTCACGACCTGCACATCTGGACCCTATCCTCCGGCCAGGTTGCCCTCTCCGCCCACGTCGTGATCAAGGACATGGGCCACTGGGACACCGTGCTGCACAATCTGCGCGAGCTGCTCGCCCACGACTATGACATCGACCATGTCACCCTGCAGCCCGAACGCGACGAACATGTCCTGCAACCCATGGACTACCACGAGCCGGTCGAGCCTCAGTCCTCTGCATCATGATTCCCGGGATCGCCGGCGGCATCACTGCGCGCCAGCATGCGCAGACCGGCTACCATCGAGCGGACCTGCGCCTCAATCTCGCCGGCGGCTTGCGCTTTCGTACCGACCAGGGTCCAGTGCTTGCGCCGGGTACCCGGAGGCAGCGGCGGGCAGTGTCGTTCGGACCCCGCGTCGAGCGTAACGACGAGATCCGCCCACGCCAACAGCGCCTCGGTCAGCGGGGCGCACTGCGCATCGACCGACCCGGCGCCCTCGCGCACCGCCAGGCTCGCCGCGCGAGCCTCCAGCCATCCCGTTCCGAGCCGGCTCCCCGCCGCCTCGGCCATACGAGCGCGAATCGCCGGTGCGGCCTCGAGAAACAGAATTCGGGCGTGACGTTTGTACATCGCAGGACAAGGGATTAGGGGCAAGCCGACCGGAAAGTCAATATCAGGTTCGAATATTCCGATATATTTGTCATTGGAGTTTACACCGCGATGCCCTTGAACCAAACGCTGACAAGCGCGTATTTTGACATCATCCGTTGTGGGCGTGCGGCTATCGTGATTAGGGCCACAAAATTCACACTGAAGCCCGCCCGCCAACGGCCGACAACTTCCCTGTAAATGGCGGCCTTTGGGCCAATGACCATTGGATGGCGTTTCCCGAGGGCATGCATTCCTATAAGCCAACTGCGGACGTTCGTAGTCGTTGGCACAACAACGATAGGTGGCATGTCATGTGGCGTACACTGGTATTGACTCTCCTGATCTCCATCCCCGCGGCGCACGCTGCAAGTAACAAAGACTGGGTCCTCGAGCAGCGATTCAAATCCCAACTCACGGCCGCCCAACGGGGCGATAAGCAGGCACAGCTGGAAATCGGCCGGATGTACGAAAAGGGCCGGGGCGTCGACCAGAATATGCAAAAGGCAGTGCAGTGGCTGGCGAGATCGGCCGCCCAGGGCCAGCCCACCGCAAAGGCGGAGTTGGGCATCATCTACTTCGAGGGCAATGGCGTCCAGCCCGACTACGACAAGGCCTTCGTGCTGCTCAGCACGGCGGCGGCGGCCAATGTGCCGAGTGCCCAGTTCTACCTCGGACGCATCTACGAAGAAGGCAAGGGGACACGGCAAAATCTCAACGTGGCCTTGAAGTGGTACCGTCAAGCGGCCACGAACGGCTATTACCCGGCCCGTGCCAAGGTCAACGCCGTGCGCAGCGAGCTGGCCAGCCATGAGGCCCCGAAACCGAAGCCGACTGCCGTTCACAAGGACCAGAACGCCGGCGACAAGACGCAAAAGGCAGTACTCGCCGGCGCCTGGACCTACAACAAAAAGGCCGTGGCCTATCTCCCCTCCTCGGCGACGGTCTGCACGCCGCAGGACGGCGGCGCGGTGGAATGCGTTTCCAACCACCAGACGCGAACCATTGGCACCAACGTCATCACCTACCGCACGCGCGCGCAGTTGTCCGGCTTCAAATCCTCGGGCGACTTCTCGGTGGCCTACACCAACGAGATCATCAAGGTCGAATCGACGAAGAAGGACGACAAGGCCGCCGAAAGTGCCGCCAAGCGCCTGGCCGGTCAACACGAGGCCGAGCACACGCTCGTGTGCAAGCTCAAGGACACCAAGCACATCGACTGTCGCAAGGACAAGTTTCTCGACTTGGCCTTCGTCAAGGCCGCGGGCAAATAGGCTCAAAAACGCCGCCGGCCTTCCGCCGCGGCCGGCTCGCCTTGTCGCTGCGCCGAGACATCGGGTATCGTAGAGCGATGTCCTCCCGTTCGCATCTTTCCGACGCGGTGCCCCGCTGTTCCGAACACGAGGCGGCCATCGAGGCAGTGAGCCGCGCCGAGCACGAAGAGGCCCTTGCCCTGTTGGGGCGGGCGTCTGAATCCCAACCCGAGGACATGCGCATAGCGATCGACCGCGCCAAACTGCTGTTGCAGTTGGGCCGCCTCGACGAGGCCGAGACCGCCCTGCAGGCCCTGCCCGCGGCCGCACAGGACGAGGGCGATATCGGGGTACTGCGCGCGCACGTCGGTTTCCTGCGGGTCGCCGACGGCGCGCCGTCGCCCGAGGCCCTGGCCGCCCATCTGGAGCAGGCGCCCGAGGACTCGCGCGCGCGCCATCGGCTTGCGGCCCAGCTGCTGTTTCGCGACGACTACGCCGGCGCGCTGGACCAACTGCTCGAGCTGGTGCGCCGCGATCGCGAATTCGACGACGGGGCGGGGCGCCGTGGCATGTTGGCGATCTTCCACGTCCTGGGTCCCGCGCATCCCCTCGTGGCGCAATACCGTGAGCCCCTGAACGATGCGCTGCGCTGATCGCCGCGCACACGATATCTAGCCATGGCGCCGCTCGCCGCACGGGTCCCGCCGCCGACGACCGAGACCGAGCTGCTGGATCGGGCCGGCGCGATCGCGGGCCTGTCGCTCGGTGCATTGGCCGCACGGCTCGGCCGGCGCGTTCCCCGCGATCCGGTGCACGCCAAGGGGTGGTTCGGCCAGCTCGTCGAAACCGCGCTCGGTGCAAGCGCAAGCTCTCTGCCCGAGCCCGATTTTCAACTGATCGGCGTTGAGCTCAAGACACTGCCCATCAATCGCCAGGGGCGCCCCAAGGAATCGACTTACGTCTGCACGGTACCCCTGACCGACAATGTCGGCCTGACCTGGGAAGACTCGCTGGTACGGCGCAAGCTCAATCGCGTGCTGTGGCTGCCGGTCGAGGCCGAACCCGAATTGCCCTTGAGCGAACGGCGCATCGGCACGGCCCTGCTCTGGAGCCCGGACACCGAGGAAGAGCAAGGGCTGCGGCGCGACTGGGAGGAATTGATGGACATGGTATGCCTGGGCGAACTCGAACGCCTCAGCGCCCGCCATGGGACCTGGCTGCAGATCCGGCCCAAGGCCGCCGATTCACGCGCCCTGTGTGCCAGCACCGACGCCAACGGCGACCTGGCGCTCGGGCTGCCGCGCGGCTTCTACCTGCGAACCCGGTTCACCGCGCGGGTGCTGGCCCGCCACTACGCGACTGCGCGCTGAGCCACCGGCCGGCGTCAACGCGGCGGCTCGCCCGCCTGCCCGATACGTCGTCATTGGTCCCTGATACAATACGCGCCCGCGCCGCGCTCACCCGGGTCGGCCCCACGCACACGACACTGGAACCATGGAACCCCTCGTCCTGATCGCCTTTCTCGCCGCCGTCGCAGTCGGCGCCTACATCCAGACCGTGGCCGGTTTCGCGCTGGGGCTCATTGTCATGGGATCGGTGACGATCTTTCACCTGGTGCCCGTCGCCTTTACCGCCGTGGTCATCAGCATCATCTCGCTGTTCAATACGCTGCTGACGCTGTATCGGCGCCAGCATCACATCCAATGGCGAGTCGTCGCGCTGGCCTCGGCCGGTATGCTGCCCGCGATCGTCGCCGGCGTCCTCACCCTGGACGCCTTGAGTACCGGCTCGGTTCAGACGCTGCACATGCTGCTGGCCGCGTTCATCCTGATCGGCGGCACCCTGCTGATGCTAAAACCCCACCCGCACACACGTCCCTCGCGGCCCTGGGTCACCTTCGTCATCGGCGCCGTCGGCGGGTTGTTCGGCGGGATGTTCAGCACCGCAGGTCCGCCGATGGTGTATTACATGTACCGCCAGCCCTATGCCATCGCGACGGTACGATCGACGCTACTGGCGGTGTTTTCCATAGCGACCACGGCGCGCATCGCGTACGTGGGGTTCCAGGGCGAAATCACCGGCGACATGCTGCACCTGAGCCTTCTCAGCCTGCCAGTCGTGGTCGTCATGACGCTGCTCGGCCGACGATACCCCCCGCCGTTCTCCGACGTGAACATGCGCCGCTTTGCGTTTGGATTGCTCGTGCTGCTTGGATTGGCCCTGTTGTTGACCTGAACCGCCGTCCCGGCCAACCGGGACACTACGTATCGGATCCCGCTCAGGCGGGCACCCCGCGCGCCCGGAGCCACCTCAGCCAGAGCACGGCCGCCAGGATCACCGCGATCAAAGGCGTGACTCCGAGATTGACCGCCTGCCAGCCCAACAGCTGCAGCAGTGCGCCGGAGGACAACGAGGCGCCGGTCACCGTTCCGAACACGATGAAGTCGTTGATGGCCTGGACCTTCGCCTCCTCGGCCGGCGCATAGGCCTCGGCCAGCAAAGTGGTCCCACCGACGAACAGGAAATTCCAGCCGACGCCGAGCAGCACGAGCGCCAACCAGAAGTGGCTCACCGAGGTGCCGGACAGATTCGCGCCCACGCAGCCGACCATGCACAGCGCGCCCCACATCATGATCCGCAGGACTCCGAAGCGGCGAATCAGGTGTCCCGTCACGAACGAGGGGGCGAACATCCCCAGCACGTGCCACTCGATCACGAAGGCCGCGTCACTGAAGGCATGTGCATGGCGCTGCATCGCCAGAGGCGTGGCAGTCATCACCAGGGACATGATCCCGTAGCCCAGCATCGCCCCGAGCAGCGCGACGATGAAGACCGGTTGGCGCATGATCTGCATCAGCGGGCGACCGCTTTGATGGACCACCGCAGCCGAAGGCCGGGGCACTTTCACGAACAGCAGCACCCCGATGGCCAGTGCATGGACCAGGGCCAGCCCGGTGTAGCTCGCATAGAACGGCTCCGCAGCCACGATGTCGCGCGTCCAGTTCGCCAGGTTCGGGCCGGCGAACGCGGCGACGATCCCGCCGGCCAGCACGTAGGACACCGCCCGGCTTCGATAATCGGCGGTGGCCACGTCGATCGCCGCGAAACGGTAGAAGACACCAAAGCCGTTGGCCATACCGATCAGGGCCGAACCGGCGCAAAACCAAGCGAACGCGCCGGCCTGCACCGCATGCGCGGCGGCCAGCGCACCGGCGATGCCGAACACCGCCCCCACCATGAATCCGGCCTGGCGGCCGGCGCGCTTCATCGACCAGGACGCCGGCAGCGTGGTCAGCATGGTGGCGAAGAACTGCAGCGCCAACGGCAAGGTCGCCAGACCGGGCCGCGGCGCCAGCGACTGTCCGACCAGCGCCGAGGTGGTGATCATCAGGGTGTTGCCGGTCATGAGCAGCGCCTGGCAGACGGCAAGCAGCCAGACGGTTCGATGCATGCGGGTCATGGCCGCACAGGATACGGCAAGCCGATACGCCGCGGTAGCGCGATCAGGGCCCTCACGCAGCTAACGCGAAGCGGAGACGTCGTTGATGGGCCGAATCTGTTGGCGGGGCTCGGGCATCCGGTAGAGTTCGTTCAATGCAATCGACCCGCCGTCGGCCTGGACGACGCGCGCGTGGAACCGGCGCAGCTGACGCGGTTCGTTCACGCCGCAGGAGTGGGCGATGATCCCCACCTCGCGCACGACGTTATTCGCGTAGTGCATGACCCGCTGTGCCTTGTCGGCCGGAACCAGGCCGCGCTGCAGCTTGGGATCGTGCGTGGTCACCCCGGTCGGGCAGGTGTTTTTGTTGCAGCGCAGGGCCTGAATACAGCCCAACGCGAACATGAACCCACGGGCCGAGTTGATGAAGTCCGCGCCCACGCACAGCGCCCAAGCGACGTCGGTGGGCGTGATCAGTTTACCCGAGGCAATGACCCGGACCCGGTCGCGCAGACCGTATCGTTCGAGCACATCCACGACCATCGGCAGGCTCTCGCGCAACGGCAGCCCGACGTCGTCCATCAACGACATCGGGGCCGCGCCCGTGCCGCCGTCTGCGCTGTCGACGGTAATGAAGTCCGGCGCATGTTCGGGCCCGCGATTTACGATCTCCTGGCACAGCTCGTCCAGCCAACCGTAACTCCCAATGACCGCCTTGAAGCCGCACGGCTTTCCCGTCACCTGGCGCACGTGCCCGATCATGTCGAGCAGCTCGCCAACCGAATCGATGTCCAAATGGCGATTCGGGCTGATCGAGGCCTGACCGGCTGGGATGCCTCGGATGGCTGCGATCTCCTCGGTGACCTTCACGCCCGGCAGGATGCCACCCTTGCCGGGCTTGGCGCCCTGACTGAGCTTGAGCTCGAACATGCGGACCTGCTCGTAGGAAGCGACCCGGCGCAGACGCTCATCGTCGAGCTGACCGAGCATATCGCGCACACCGTACTTTGCGGTGCCGATCTGAAATACCAGATCGCAGCCGCCTTCCAGATGATACGGCGTGAGGCCGCCCTCGCCGGTGTTCAACCAGCAGCCCGCCAGGCGGGCCCCGCGCGACAGGGCCTGGACCGCGGGCCGGGAGATGGCGCCGTAGCTCATCGCCGATATATTGAACAGTGACTCGGTGACATAGGGTTCGCGGCTGTACGGGCCGATAGTCAGGTGCTGCGGCGGAACGGCGTCCTCGTCCAGCGTCGGGAAGGGACAATTGACGAACAGCACCGTGCCCGCGCGACGCAGATCGCGGGTCGAGCCAAAAGCGGTCGTGTTGTCGAGATTCTTGCCCGCGCGGTAGACCCACGCGCGCTGGGCACGGTTGAAGGGCAGCTCTTCGCGATCCATGGCGAAGAAATACTGGCGGAAGAATTCGCCCAGCCGCTCGAACAGATAGCGGAACCGGCCGATGACCGGATAGTTGCGTCGGATCGCGTGGCGGGTTTGGGTAACGTCGATGACGAAGGTCACCGCGAAGGCCAGAACCGCGATCCCAACCGCACTGACAAACAGCGCGGCCATCACCTCCAATGAGGTAAGCAAAAACGCCTGCAGCTCATGTGCCGCCATGCATCGCCTCCTGCCATGCCCCGTCGATCCGCCGCCGCACTGAAGCCACTCGAACGCGGGGCCTTAATAATAGGTATGTCCCTGATACGAACCCGGACGGACCGCGCGGGCGCCGCCCCCATCCTACTGCCCGCGGGCGCCCGCAACAAGGACGAACGCCAGCCCCACGGCCGCGCCGTACGGGCTGAACAGGACCGCTTCCCGGCGCTATACTGAGCCGCGGAGAAAAGCCCGTGCGCCGCGCCGTTCACCACCAAACCATGACAACCGACTACGCCCACATGCCGCCGGACCCGGATACGCACAAACAACAAGTGACCAGCCTGTTCGATCTGATCGCCGAGGGCTACGATAACCCCTCGCAGCGCTTTTTCGGCCGCTGCGCCGATCGACTGGTCGAGTGTCTGCGCCCGACGCGCGGCAGCGAGGTCCTGGACATCGCCACCGGCACGGGCGTCGCGGCGATCGCCCTCGCCGGGGCCGTCGGCGCGGAGGGACGCGTTCAGGCCATCGATCTGTCCCCGGCAATGCTCGACCGCGCGGCGACGAATATCCAGGCGCTGTCGCTGCCCAACATCGACCTGCACATCATGGACGCCGAGCGCCTTGACTTCGACAGCGCCCACTTCGACCATGTGTCATGCGCCTTCGGTCTGTTCTTCATTCCCGACATGGGCGAGGCCCTGCGCCAATGGCTCCGAGTCCTCAAACCGGGCGGCACGCTGGCGTTCACCAGTTTCGCCGATCGCGCCTTTCGCCCGCTCGCCGAGATGTTCATCGAAGACCTCGAGGCCTTCGGGCTCACGCCGCCGGCACCCGGCTGGTACCGGCTCAGCGATCCCACGGTCGTGCGCCAACTGCTCGAGGCGGCCGGCTTCGAGGCGATCGAGACCGCCGAGGAACAGCACGGCCATTACCTCGCGGACACCAGTGGCTGGTGGGAGCTCCTATGGAACAGCGGCTTTCGCGGCTATCTCAACGCGCTGGCGCCCGAGCAGCTGGCGGCGTTTCGACGCATGCACCTGGCGCGCGTCGCTGAGCGGGCCACGGAGCAGGGCCTGTGGCTGGACATCGCCACCCTCTTCACCACCGCCCGGCGTCCCGCCGGCTCAGCTTGAGCGTCCCACGCACTGCCCGCCTCCTACTGCGCACCGCACTGGCTGCGAGCCTGTCCGCCGCGGCATTGACCCTGCGGGCCGCCACGTTGGCGGCGCCGTCAATGACCCTGGATCTCGGCAGTCTGCAAGGACCGACCTGGCGCGCCGAGGGCGTGACCGTCGCGCTGCGACTGCGAGAAGGCGACGGAGCCGAGCTCTCGGCGACCGTCCGGCGACTGACGCTGCCACCGCCCATCGGCGTGATACGCAACACGCGCATCACCTGTCCCAGGGCACGGCTCAGCGATACCGTGATCGCCTGCCCGCAGGGCACGCTCGCGCTGCACACCCCGCGGCTCGGTCAACGGCAAGCCGGCCTGCGCTTTCGCTATCGCACCACCGATAAAAAACTGGAACTACACGTCAGCGCCCTGGCACTGGCCGGCGGTCAGGTCGACGCGAGCGGCGAGTATGACCGCGGCGCCTGGACAGTGCGGATCGCAACACGACAGGTCGACGGCGCCCGGCTGGCCGAGCTGCTCGCCTCGGTACCCGGCTGGCCGGCCGGCTCGAGCCTGGACGGCAAACTCGACCTTCACGCGACACTGTCCGGCGATGCCGCGCGAGGCCAGGCAACCTTGCGGTCGGCGCAAATCAAGGGAAGCGTGTCCAAGCTCGCGTTCTCCAGCGCCGACGGGCGGAACGCGGGCGAGGACATCGACGCCGACATCGACGCACGCGTCGAACGGCGTGGTCGGAGCTGGCAAGCGACGGGCCGGGTAACGACACGGGGCGGCACCGTCTGCATCGGCCCCTGCTGGACGCTGCCCGACACGGACACCACGGCGCGGCTCGAGGCCCGGTTCGACCCGACCTCCGGCTCGCTCGACCTGCACCCGATTCAACTTACCCAGGGGCAAGCGCTGCAGGCCACCGCCAACGTGCGCCTGCGCCTGGACGGTCAGCCGCGCCTGGTGGCCGCACAACTGGAGCTGGCGCCGTCCCGGCTGAAGGCCGTGTACGGCACCTGGCTGCAGCCCCTGCTGATCGGCACGCCGATCGACAGCCTCGACACGGCCGGGCGGATCAGCGGCAATGTCGACTACCGTGCCGGCGGCGTGCAGCAGGTCAACCTGTTTGTCGACGACGTCTATCTCGACGACCGCGCGCAGCGCTTCGGGATCTACGGTGCCAGCGGTCGTATCCACTGGAGCGGCGGCGACAGCCTGCGCGAGTCGCACCTGCGCTGGCGCGGCGGGCACCTGTACCGCGTGCGGCTCGGGGCTGCCGACCTCGCCTTCGAATCACGGGGCGGCGATCTGCGACTGGCCCGTCCGGCGAGCGTTGCTATTCTCGACGGCGGTCTCCAAATCGACCACTTCAGCCTCGAGGGGGTTGGCACCCCGGCGCTGCGCTCGAGCTTCGATGCCGTGCTGACACCGGTATCGATGGAGGCCCTCACCCACGCACTGGGCTGGCCCATCATGTCGGGTAAGCTCTCGGGCGTGATTCCGTCGGTAACATACAAGGGCGGCGAGCTGCAGGTCGGCGGCGTCCTGCTGGTGCGCGCCTTCGACGGCAGCATCACCGTGCGAGGCCTGCGCCTGGAACAGTTGTTCGGCGCGGTGCCGCAGCTCTACGCCGACGTCGATCTGCGCGGCCTGGACCTGACCAGCCTGACCCGCACCTTCTCGTTCGGCAACATCCAGGGCCGACTCGACGGACACGTGCGCGGTCTGCACCTGGTGAACTGGAAACCCGTCGCATTTGACGCCCGGCTGGCCACGCCATCCAACGACGACTCACGCCATCGCATCAGTCAAAAGGCCGTGGACAACCTGACCAACCTGGGCGGCGGGGGAATCACCGGTGCGCTGTCGCGCAGTCTGCTCGGTATCTTCAAGGAGTTTTCCTACGATCGTCTCGGCATCTCCTGCCGCCTGCACGACGGGATATGCGACATGGACGGAGTGGCGCCCGCGCCCCACGGTTACTATATTGTCAAAGGCGGCGGTCTGCCGCGTATCGATATCATCGGTTACGCGCACGAGGTCGACTGGAACGAGCTGCTCGCGCGCCTGGCGAGTGTTACCGCTCACGAGGGACCGGTGGTAAAGTAGGCCACAGTGGTAATGGCCGAACGGACAAAGGGGAACGATATGTCGCGCACTCGCACTTCACGTTGGTGGCCTGCGGGCCTGCTGGCCTTGCCGCTGCTGCTCATCGCCTGCGTTACCATCAACGTCTATTTCCCGGCCGCCGCCGCGGAGAAGGCGGCCGACCGGATCATCCTCGACGTCTATGGCAAGAAGCCGGGGCAGGCACCCGCCAAGACACCCGAGAGCAAACCCGACGGCCAGACCTCCCCGGATCAGAGCTCACGGCTGATTCCGCACGACGGGCAGCACGGACCCAACCTGCTCGTGCGCCTGGCCTTCGCGCTGGTTCCCCCCGCCCACGCCGCCGCGGACCTGTCCATCAGCTCGCCGGCCATTCGCAGCCTCACGGCCTCCATGGCGGCGCGGCAAAAGTCGCTCCAGCCCTATTTCGCCAACGGCGCGATCGGGCTGACCAACGACGGTCTCGTCGCGCTGCGCAAACCCGGCGCCGTTCCGCTCAAGGAGCGCAATCGCCTGCGCAAGCTCATCGAGCAGGAAAACCAGGATCGCAACGCCCTGTACCGCGAGATCGCGCGGGCCAACGGTCATCCGGAATGGGAACAGCAGATTCGCGGCACCTTCGCGCGGCGCTGGGTGGCCAACGCGCCGAAGGGTTGGTGGTATCAGGACGCCAAGGGCAACTGGGCGCAGAAGCAGTAAAGGACGCGGCGCTCAGTCCTCCTGGGCGTAGCCCTTGATGATGTAGCCGCCGGACTTCTCGTCGCGCTGAAGCTCGAGCAGGTGGCGCGCCTGCGCCTCCTCGAGCAGCTTGCTGAAGGAACTGAAGCCGTAGTAGCCCTCGCTGAAACCGGGCTTGCGCCGCTTGAGGGCCTGCTTGACCATCGAGCCCCAGATGGTCTCCTCCTCGCCGCGTTCGTTGAACAGGGCCTCGACGGTCTCGATCACCTGGTCGATGGCCTCCTGGGAATGATCCTCCTCGTCCTTGGGTTTGGCTGCGCCCTTTTTCGCCGCGGGCTTGCGCCGACGACGACGCTTGCCCTCGGTCTCGCGCACCAGATCGTCGTAGAAGATGAACTCGTCGCAATTGGCGATCAGCAGGTCCGAGGTCGAGTTTTTCACCCCGACTCCGATGACGATCTTGTTGTTCTCGCGCAGCTTGCTCACCAGCGGCGAGAAGTCCGAGTCGCCGCTGATGATGACGAAGGTGTCGACGTGGGACTTGGTGTAACACAGGTCCAGTGCGTCGACGACCATGCGGATGTCGGCCGAATTTTTTCCCGATTGGCGCACGTGGGGGATCTCGATCATCTCGAACGAGGCCTCGTGCATCGGCGCCTTGAACTCCTTGTAGCGGGCCCAGTCGCAATAGGCCTTCTTGACGACAATATTGCCCTTGAGCAGCAGACGCTCGAGCACCTTGCTGATGTCGAAGTCGGCGTATTTGGCGTCGCGCACGCCCAGCGCGATGTTCTCGAAGTCGCAGAACAGCGCCAGGTTCTGGGTCTCGTTACGAGCGGCCATGTTCCCCCCTCAGTTGCGGCAGTGGCCGGGCTTCAATCCGGTTTGATGACAAGGTCGTTCTTCACGTCCCTGACCCCGGCCACGCTGCGCGCAAGCGCCTCGGCCCGGCGTTTCTGAGAGGCATTGTCGACGAATCCGCTCAGCTGCACTACCCCCTTGTACGTCTTGACCGAGATGTCGAAGCCGGTGGTCGCCGAGTCTTCGAACAGCTTGGTCTTGACCTTGCTGGTAATGACGCTGCTGTCGATGTACTGGCCGGTGCTCTCCTGCGTCGGTGTGCTGGTGCAGGCCACCGCGGACAGTCCGAGCAGGGCGCTCAGGGCGGCGGCTTGAAACAGGGTTCGGTAACTCATGCGGTATCTATCTCCGTCGGTTGGATGCGGGAACTTGCACTCAAGCCGGCTGGTGTATCAGTTGCGCAGCCGCGGCATGGCCCGCTCGTACTGCGGCGGCCAGGGCAGCGTGACGCCGAGCGCCTGCGCCGCGTGCAGCGGCCAATAGGGGTCGCGCAGCAGCTCGCGCGCCAGCAGCACGACATCGGCCAGACCGGTAGCGACGATCTGCTCGGCCTGCACCGGCTCGGTAATGAAACCGACCGCACCGGTCGCCACGCCGGTGCGCTCGCGGATCGCGGTGGCGAACGGCGTCTGGAATCCCGGCCCGGCCGGAATAACCGCATCGGGCACCATCCCGCCGCTGGAGCAGTCGATCAAATCCACACCCGCCTCGCGCAGACGCTCGGCCAACACCAACGACTGCTCGAGATCCCATCCGCCCTTGACCCAGTCCGACGCGGAGATGCGTACGAACAGCGGCCACTGTTCCGGCCAGACCTCGCGCACGGCCTCGGTCACGCGCAGTGGAAAGCGCATTCGGTTCTCCAGGCTGCCGCCGTAATCGTCATCGCGCCGATTGGACAGGGGCGAGAGAAACTGGTGCAGCAGGTAACCGTGGGCCATATGCAGCTCGGCCACCTGGAAGCCGGCGTCGATGCTTCGCCTGGCAGCCGCGGTGAACTCGGTAACGATGGTGTCGATCTCCTCGGTGCTGAGGGCGTGCGGCTCGGGATGCTTTGGGGAAAAGCCAACCGCGCTCGGCGCCACCGGCCGCCAGCCGCCTTCGCTCTCGGCGAGCGGTGTGCCGCCCCGCCACGGTGCATCGGTTGAGGCCTTGCGACCGGCGTGCGCAAGCTGAATACCGGCGATCGCCCCCTGGTCCTGGATGAACTTGACGATGGGGGCAAAGGCATCGGCCTGCGCGTCGGTCCAGATCCCGGCGTCGTCGGGGGAGATGCGCCCCTCGGGGCTGACGGCGGCTGCCTCGGTGATCACCAGCGCGGCACCGCCCACCGCACGGCTGCCCAGGTGCACGAGGTGCCAGGGCCCGGGTACACCGTCGGTCGCCGAGTATTGGCACATGGGCGAGACCACGATGCGATTCTTCAGGGTCAGAGAACGCAGGGACAGGGGACTGAACAGTTGACTCATCGGTGACGGTTCTCCCGGCTGGGGCGCCCGCGCGAGCGATTCGGGCCGCGGCGGCTGTAAGGACTTATTCTGGGTTGTACGGGTGCCAGTATAAGGGACCGTCCGGGCGGTTGCATGAGGGGCACCCGCTCAGTAGACTGCCGGCAAGGCTGCGGGTTCCGCGCCCCGGGTGCGGCCCGGTTTGAGAACCGCTCCCTCGCACGAACCTTCCCGCCAGGGCATTCTGCGCGTAACGCGCGTGTTCATTCTCGGAGTACGATTCATGAGAGCATTTGTGAGGTCTGGCCGGCGCCTGGGCGCCGCCTTGGCGCTGCTCGCCGGTACGGCCCTTCTTGCCAGCGCTTCGAGCGCGGCCGACTACCCCAGGGCCATCCAGGCGCTGATCAACGGCAGCGGAGTGAAAGTGGAAAAGCGCTTTCCTGCGGCCTCCGGATTGACGGGATGGGTGGTCAAGCATCAGGGAGGCTACGCCTTGGTGTTCACCACCGCCGACGGCAACACCCTGATCAACGGCACCGTAGTCGATGCCCAGGGCCGCAACCTCACCGCCGAGTACATCAACAAGTACGTCCCCAAGCCCGACTACAAGGCGGCCTTCAAAAAGCTGGAGAACACCACCTACGTGACTGAGGGCACCCAACACGATCCCAAAAGCGTGCTGTACGTCTTCACCGATGCCAACTGTCCCTATTGCCACGCGGCCTGGAAGGCGCTGCGGCCCTATCAGGAAAAGGGCCTGCAGGTGCGTTGGGTACCGGTGGCGGTACTGCGCCCGAGCAGCGTGGACAAGGCGGTTGCCATACTCGCGGCCAAAGACCGAGAGGCGGCCTTTCGCCGCGACATGGAGCACTTCGGCCAGCGGGTGGCACCGGCCACGAAGATTACACCGGCCGAGCGGACCAAATACAAAAAAGTCCTCAACGAAAACGTCGATCTGATGTCCGAGTTCGGAATCAACGGCACGCCCGGGATCGTCTGGCGCGACGCAAAAGGCAAGATCAGCATCAAGCGCGGCATGCCGAAGTTGAGCGAAATCCCGGCCATGACCGGCCTGCCCCATCAGGCGAACAACGACCCCGACCTCGCTCGCTTCAACTGACGAGCGAGGTTTGCATCGCGCGCCCCGCCTCAGGGGCGCGACGTTCCACTCCCCTCCCGATCCCGGTCATCGAGGCGCTCACGCAGCTGCCGTGCCCGCCGGTCCTGCTCGTCGATCTCCTGCATCAGCGCCTTGACCCGCGATTCCAGCGCGTTCAGGCGGCGTGTCAGCTCGTCGCTCTTTTGCCGTTCCTGATGGGCCATGGCACGCGCCCGCTCGATTTCCTCTTGCAGCGTCTTCAGGTGCTGCAGCATGAGAGCGCGATTGGGCGGAAACTGCTCGGAATCGCCCGTACCGGAGGCACCGGAAGCGCTCTGCGCCCGCGGCGCCGCCTCGACAGGCTCTGGCGCATCGAGTGGCCCCGGGGAACGCGCGGGCGTTGATGCCGACGGCGAGGCGCCGGCCGGGACGGCGCTCGACTCATGGCTCGGTGCGGCCGTCTTCGGGCGCCCCGAGTCCGTGTCCCCGCGCAGGGCAAACCACGCGGCGCCGGCCAGCAGAACCAGCCCCGCGATGACACCCAGTGCTGCCAGTGCCGCGCCCGGCGGCGCGCCGCCGCGGCGCCGGCGCCAATAGGCGAGGAGCACGACCGCGATAGCGCCGAGGAGTAACAGCAGGCTGAACAGCGTGGACGACATGCGAGGCGATCCAAATCTAAGCGGGGCGCGCGGCGACACCCATGGGCGATCCCCGACAGCCGGCCGGGCCCGAGCCGTGGGATGGCTCCGGGCAAGGTCGATACGCCTCTGCTATACGCGGGATCAGGTGCGCCACTATACCAGCCGGGGACACCGACCGAAATCGGGACTCGCCACTCAATCGGGCTCGAGCGGCAGTCGGGCGGTGTCGGCCACGGCGCGGCGCTCCGGCAGTGCCCCCGCCACCCGGCGCAGGGCCGCGGCGGCCGCCCAACGGTAAGTGGTCAGCTTGCCGCCGTAGATGCTCACCAGCCGCACGCGCGGCGAATGGTCGGTCACGAAGCGCGTCTCGCGCGGGCGCGAGAAGGGACGTCCGCTGCCGGCGGGCAGCACGCGCAGCCCCGCGAAGGCCTCGAGCAGGGGCGGCGGCGGGTTGTACCAGTCCGGGAAGTAATGACCCAGCACATCCAATAGATAGCGTCGCTCCTCGCCGGTGGGATGAACCTGCGCCGGATCGCCGGCGTACGGGACCTCGGTGGTTCCGAGCAACAGCCGACCCTGCCATGGCATGGCGAGCACCGCGCGCCCGTCGGCCGGCGCCTCGAGGTAATAGATCCCCGCGCCGAGCGTGGCGTCCAACACCAGGTGCGAGCCCTGGACCAGCTCTATCGGCAGGCGCGGCGGCGCCGGCTCGATACCGCCCAACACCTGCTCCACCCAGGGGCCGGCCGCGTTGACCAGCGCCGCCGCGGTGTACTCACGCTCCCCTGCGCCGCCGGCCAGGCGCACGACCACCCCCTGCGGGCCGATCTCGGCGCCGACGAACCGGGTCTCCAGTTGCAGCTCGGCACCGAGCGACTGCGCCGAGCGCATGACGGCACGGGTCAGGGCCGCATCGTCGGTCTGCGCGTCCTGGTAGCGAAACACGGCCTCCAACCCCTCGGTGCGCAGGCCGTCGAGGCCGTCCCAGTCGCGGCGCGGTACGCGGTGAAAGCGGTTGACCCGGCCCAGGCCGCCGAGCAGGGCGTACAGGCTCAGCCCCACGCCGATCTCCCAGGCGGGGCGCCGGCTCGAGCGATACACGGGCACGTAAAAGGGACGCAGCTTGACCAGCTCGGGGGCCAGGCGCAGCAACAGCGCCCGTTCGCGCAGCGACCTCGCCACCAGATGGAGCTGGGCCGTCTCCAGATAACGCAGACCGCCGTGAATCAGCTTCGAGGAACGACTGGAGGTACCGGCGGCCAGGCTCGCCGCCTGCTCCACCGCCAGGACCCGGTGGCCGCCCGCGGCTGCGGCCTGTGCCACGCCGGCCCCGTGGATGCCGCCGCCGATGACGACAACGTCATACTCGTGCTGCATGACGCCTCCCGCGGCCGAGCAGTGGATGGGCCAGCATCTCCCCGATCGACCAGGTTTCGATCAGCCCGACCCCGCGCGCGGCCCACTGCAGGGCCAGGTCCGGATCGCTGATATCGTACAGCGCCCACTGCCAGGGTCCGGACCACAGACCGCTGCCGCGATGGGCCGACTTTGCCGGCACGCACTCGTGGTCGGTGAACAGGAACTCCGGCGCCAGGGCATCGGCCCGGCGGCGGCTGGCGTCGGACCAGTCCTCGAACACCCAACCGCCGCGCAAACCCGCCGCGCGCGCCGCGGCCACCGCGGCGGCATCGAAGGAAATGATCACGCACTGCGCCGCGATGGGCGCGAGCACCGCCTGCACCGAGGTCAGGACCCGCTCCACGCCGAATCGCTCCAGGCTAGCTCGCTTGAGCTCGACGAACACGCCCACCCCGGGCCAGGCGGTGAGAAGATCCACCATCGCCGCGAGCGTCGGCAGCGCCGTTCCCCGAAACCGCGCGCCGAAACGCATCGGCTCGCCGGCATCCAGCGCGGCCAGTGCGGCGGATGGCCGTTCGCCGACCGCACCCCGCCCGCTGGTCGTACGCTCCAGCGTATCGTCGTGGATGACGAACGGCACGCCGTCGGCGCTCAACTGCACGTCGAATTCGACGTAAGCGGCGCCCAGGTTCAGCGCCGCTTCGATGGCCGGCAGGGTGTTCTCGGGATAGTGCCGCGGATAACCGCGGTGGGCGATAAGGCGAGGTACATTCACAAAGCGTCGTCCATGAGCGGTTCGCCCCTCCGCGCGGGCAGGTCGTTGCATGTAAGGTCGGGTAGTGACGTCATTATGAACACGCCGCCACGGCCGCGTCCATCTCACGGCGCCAACGAGCGAAGCGCGCGTGCAGTTCGCCCGCCGGCCGCGGCTCGAACCGACGCCCCGGTATTGCGTCAGCCGCGCACCCCCGACCCGCTTCGGGCTCGCGCCAATCGGCCGGGCAGCCCGCCGCCAGGTAGGCCGTGCCGCGCGCGGTGGCCTCGCAGTCGACGGGGCGGTAGACCGGCAGGCCGCTGAGATCCGCCAGGCGCTGGCAAAGCCCCGCCACCGCGGCCAGCCCGCCGGTGACCACCAGGCGCCGCGGCGGCTCCGGCGCGGCGTCCCCGATGGCCTCGAGGTTCACCTGCAGCAGGAACACGATGCTCTCGCCGATGGCCACCAGTTTCTGCCAGTCCTCGCCCTCGCCCACAAAGCGCGAACGAAAATCCGCTATCCAGTACGGTGCACCCAGCCCCGAGACGCCGTTGAGAAACAGCGGGGGCTCCTCGTCGGCGGCGAGCCATTCGTCGTAGTGGTCCTCGGCCTCGGCCTCGCTCATACCGAAGCGCTGCTCGTAGCGGACCAGGGCGCCGGCCGCGCCGTTGACGGTCCCCTCCAGCACGTAGCTCGGCACTTTTCCGTCGTGCAGGACGATCCCGCTCAAAAGACAGGGCGCCGCCAGCGGCCGCGACCCGGTGCCAAACTGGATAAAGGCGCCCGTCCCCAGATTGACATAGGCGGTATCGGCACGCGGCGCACCGTAGGCATAGAGCGCGGCCGACTGATCGCCGTTCGTCACCCGCAGGGGCACCTCGCTTTCCCCGAACGGCAGCGTGCCGAAGTCGTGGCAGCTCGGCACGCAGACCGGCAGCGCCTCGGCGGACATCCCGAACAGGGCGAGCAAACCGGGATCCCAGTCCAGGGTCTGGAGATTCAGCAACAGGGTACGCGAGGCGTTGGCGGGATCGACGAGCAGCGGGCGTTCGTTCAACAGGCGAAACAGCAGGAAAGAGGCCATCGGCCCCCACGCCAGGCGCCCCGCGCCCGCCGCCGCCTGCACCGCCGGCACATGCTCGCGACACCACTGCAGCTTGCTGATGCCGTAATGCGCCGACAGGAACAGGCCCGTGGTCCGATGCACCGCCAGTTCGTGGCCGGCGAACCGCCGCAGCCAGGCATGCGCGCGCCGGTCCTGCCAACTGATGACCGGGGCGAGTGCACCGCCGCTGTGTCGGTCCCAACAGGCGGTATTGGATCGCTGCGTGGCCAGCCCTGCGGCGACCACGCGCCGTGCCGCCCCCGGCCCCAGGCGCCGCGCGACGTCGTGCACCGCGCCCTGAATGGAGGCGACGATCGCTTCGCCGTCGTGCTCGACCCAGTCGGGGCGCGGGCGACTGACCCCGATCGCGCGCACCGCCTCGGCGATCAGCGTGCCGCGGGCGTCGTACACCATGGCGCGGCTGGCGTGCCCGCCCTGGTCGATGGCCAGGTAGAGCCCCCCGTCGGCGACGGAGTCCGCCCGGCGGTCGGGCCCTTGGTCTTGGCGTGGCACGGCCATAGTGATCAGTATAGGCGAGCGGCCGACACGGACCGCTCTGCTATCCTTGAGTCAGGCATTCACGACAAACGCAAAGGGGAACTCCATGAGTGACAATGTCTACAAGGTCGTCGAGCTGGTCGGCTCCTCGACCGAAGGAACCGATGCCGCGATCCGCAATGCGATCACTCGTGCCAACAAGACCCTGCACAACCTGGACTGGTTCGAAGTCGTCGAGACCCGCGGCCACGTCGTCGACGGCCAGGTCGGCCACTTCCAGGTCAAGCTAAAGGTCGGATTCCGCCTGGACGACTGAGAAACCGGGCCACGGGGGCGAACCCTCCCGGCCCACCGACGCGGATGCCCGCACTGCGTTCCGCACGGCTGCGTCCGATCGCCGCGCCGGGCGCAACAGCGCCGCAACCGACGGCCGAACGGGCACGAACATCGAACGCGACGCCCTCACGGGACTCAACACCATGTTACGACTCTATCAGGCCGCCGATCTCCAGGAGGCGCACCTGCTGCTGCACCAACTGAGCGCCGAGGGCATCGAGGCACGGCTGTTCAATCAGTACGCCCAGGGCGGCCTGGGCGACATCCCCTTCCCCAACGCGTACCCGGAAATCTGGCTGCTCGACGAGCGCGACCTCGCCCGCGCCCGCATGGTGATCTACAGCTTCGAGCGTCGCCCCGAGGTCGAGGGCCAAATCACCTGCCCCAACTGCGGCGAAGACAACCCCGCCAACTTCCAGACCTGCTGGCACTGCGGTGCCAGCCTGGACAACGCCACCCACAAGGAACGGCCGAAATCTTGATCCGCGTTAATGTCGGATTAAGCCAACAGTGGGAGTATAGGTTCAAACGCCTTGTTGGCAGATTGTCTCAGGGCAGCGCCCTGAAAGGAGTTTGGCCATGAAACGCAGAGACGCACTCACCATGATTGCCGGCGGCCTGCTGGCCGCGGTGACCGGCGCCGCGGTAGCGGCACGGGGTGGCGGCATGGGCGGCGGACCCGACGCGGGCATGCAGATGGATCGCGATATGGAGCGCTATCGCGACAAGGACGCCGAGCGCAACCGGCAGAAGTCCAAGCAGAAGCAGCGGGGCGACAGCCGCGGCTCGGGCGACAAGGATCGCGATCGGGATCGCGACCGCCTGCGCGACCCGGATCAGGACCGGGATCGGGACCGCGATCGCCTCAAGGATGAAGAGGGCGATCAGGACCGCGACCGGCTCCGCGACCGCGATCGCGTGGATCAGTAACCACCCCCCATGACCGGCTGAGCCCCCTGGTTTAGGGGCGCTCAGCCGGACCGCGACGCCCGAACCAACAGCCCGTTTTGTGGCGAAGGCAGCAGAACGGACCGCGTGCTTGGTGTCAAATCATGTGGCGACGGCCAACGCCTCGCACGCAGCGGCCGGGGCCCAACCTGGCCGAATTCGGACGTAACCCGGGCGTCGCGGAGCCTTTCCATGGACAAGCGAGACCAAGACATCACAACGCGCCAGCTCGCGGAGCTGCCCCTGTTCCGAGGGGAGAGCCCGGACGCCCTGGAGTGGCTGGTCGATTTCTGCCGGGTGGAGTCCGTCGCCGCCGGCCAGGTCCTGCTCACGCCGGAACGGCACAACGACCGTCTCTATATAATCCTCGCCGGTCGGGTTGAGATCTTCCTGAGCGAGCCGACCTCCAGCCGCCACACTTACCTTGGGGTCGGCGCCTGCCTGGGGGAGATGTCGATCATCGAAGGCGCGCCGCCGTCGGCCACGGTCATCACAGACACCCCTTGCGAGCTGCTGGTCATCGAAGGCGAGGCGCTGTGGTCGCTCATCAACCGTTCCCACGCCGTGGCGCGCAATCTGCTGTACACGCTGTCCCAGCGCGTGCGCCGCGACAACATGCTCATTGTCGAAAGCCAGGCCCAGCGGCGCATCTTCGAACAGAATGCGCAGATGGACGCGCTCACCGGGCTGCACAACCGGCGCTGGCTCGACGAGATGCTGGCGCGCCTGTCCGAGCGCTGCCGGTTCGGCGCTACGCCGCTCAGCCTGATCATGCTCGACGTCGACCATTTCAAGGCCTACAACGACACCCACGGCCACCTGGCCGGCGACCGGGCGCTGCAGGCCATTGCGCAGGTCATCCGCGCCAACCTGCGCGCCAGCGACGCGGCGGCGCGCTACGGCGGCGAGGAATTCGTGGTCATCATGCCCGACACCAGCGCAAACGACGCACGCCGCGTCGCCGAACGCCTGTGCGATGCCGTGCGCCGCGAGCCCGTCGTCGATACCGACGGCAAGCCCTTGCCCGGGGTCACGATCTCCATCGGCCTGGCCAGCCTCGAAGAGGGCCAGGATGCCGAGGCCCTGCTGGCCGCCGCCGACGCCGCCATGTACCGGGCCAAAAAAGGCGGACGCGACCGGGTCGCCGCCTGAGCGGGCGGCACGCCCGGGGGTAATTACTGCGCGAAGTCGAGGCGATCCTGAACGGCCGCGATGCCAGCGCGGGCACAGGCGGCATCCTTGTCTCCACCCGGCGCACCGCTCACGCCGAGCGCCCCCACCAGCGAGCCGGCCGCACGAATGGCCACGCCTCCATCGAGCAGGAGGATGCCATCGACCTGATTCATCTCCTGTCGAATATCCTTACGATTGGCGCGAAACGTGCCGGAATCGACGCCTGAGAGGATCACCGCGTTCGCCTTGTCCTCGGCGATCTTCAACGTAAAACGCGGCGCGAGATTGTCTCGCATCACCACCTGCGGAACGGCCGTTCGGTCGACCACCACGGCGCTGACCTGATAGCCGCGTCGGCGGCAGGCGTGCAAGGCGGCGTCGGCAATATCGCGCGCAAGTTCCACGGACAGACGCTGGACGGTGATGAGATCGGCCGCCTGAGCGCCGCCGAGCGGCAGCACCGCAGCGCCCAGCAGCAGCCAGGTCCGGGCGTTTCGCGCAATTGAGAACATAATTTCCTCCTGATCAGTACGTTAAACACCGGCCCACGACCGCCGAACGTCCACCCGGGCGGGAATCGGCCACCGCTCGACCCATCGAATTGACGAAAGCTTGAGGTTTATCCGACCGTGTCACTGGGAAATTCTGGCCGGCAAACGCCTAAAGCTTTGTCTCAAAAACGCCGATGATTGTGCTATAGATCACAAAAATTGGAGATCGATGGAATAGTTTTCACAGGCAGGACGTGAGAACAGCACGGAAAGAACGATACGGCGGGCGGCCCTGGCGGCCGCTGCAGACGCCACCAGATGAGAGGATGTACCGTGACTTGCTCACACTCCGAAAGCTGTGACCTTTATGTCCAGTTTGCCATGGAGCCGTCGCTCAAGCTGTGGAAGCAGCACTTCTGCGAAGGCGAATTCGAACGCTGCGCCCGTTTCCAGGTCGCCCTGTCGGGCCGTCCCGTGCCGCTCGGCCTCCTGCCCAACGGCAAGGAACTGCAGGCGGCGGCCCGCTCGCAGGACGAGGTGAATGCCACGGCCCTGTTCAACGCGGTCCTCAAGGGCCGGGTGGGTATGGTGAAGTCCTTCGTCAAATCGCGCAGCTCCACCACGCATATCACCAGCAGCGACGGCACCACGCCCGTGATGACCGCCGCCAGCGTCGGGCATCTGGAGATCCTGCAGATATTGCTCGAAGGGGGTTGCTGTCCGCATCCGCGCAACCAGGCCGGACAGTCGGCCCTGGACATCGCCGAGGCGGCCGGCCACACGGAGTGCGCCGATCTGCTGCGCGAGTACCTGGCCAAGACGCCGGCCCCGAGCGCCGCGCCCGTGGCTGCCGCGCCGGCCCAGACGACCGGGGAAAAGGTCCCGGAGAGTGCCGGCGGCATGTCGGAGGTCCTGGGATTCCTGCGCAAGCTCAACCCCCTGGCGCGGTAGTCGATACATAGCGCTGTCCGCGGCGCACCGCGTGTGCGGCACCGCGCAACACACAAGTCATCGAGAGGTAGCGTTGACGTGGAACTCGTAACCGGATATTGGCCTTGGTGGATCGGAGCCCTCGCCTTGGGCGGCGTCACCATCGGCTTCACACTGCTGATCGGACGTCCCCTGGGCGTATCGGGAAGCTGGTCCAAGGTCATCGGCTGGCGCGAGGAGCGAAAACTCGCCAAGAACGCCGCGGCGATTCAACCCGGTTCCGAAGCGGCCCACGATGCCTTCCTCGCGGCCACCCTGGCCGAGTTCGGCGAAATGGGCCTGGCGGACGTCGACGATGCCGGCGAGACCGCCACCAAGGCGCCCTCCGGCGCCGCCCACAACGCTGCCGGGGCGCAAACCATTCCGTGGACCGCCCACCTGGTGTTTCTGTTCTGCATGTTCCTCGGCGGCTTCCTGGCCACCTACCTCGCCGGCAACTTTCAGTTGCACTTCGAGCTCAGCGCCCTGCATACCCGCTTCGCGGGCGGCCAATGGCAGAGCTGGGCTGCACTGCTGTTCGGCGGCATGATGGTCGGCTTCGGCACGCAGATGGCCGGGGGCTGCACGTCCGGGCACGGACTGAGCGGCTGCTCGCGTCTGGCCACGGCCAGCCTCATCGCGACCATGAGCTTTTTCGGCACGGCCGTGGCCGTGTCCTTTTTCGTGGAGGTGTTGGCCCGATGAAGACCGGTTCCTTTAAGTTTCACGTCCTCTACGGACTGTTCGGTCTGCTCATGGGCGGCACGCTGGCGCGCATCGGCTTTGCCGACTATGACCAGGTCCACCGCATGTTCATCTTCGCCGACATGCGCCTGCTGTTCACCTTCGGCGGCGCCGTCGTGTTCGCCGGTGCGGTGTTCGCCGTATTGCGCGGGCACCTGCCCTACCACAACAAGACCCTGCAGCCGGGCACGGTGCCGGGCAGCATACTGTTCGGGGCCGGCTGGGCCATCTGCGGCGCCTGTCCCAGCATCGTCTTCGTCCAGCTCGGCCAGGGGCGACTGCCCGCGCTCGCCACCCTGCTCGGGATCCTGTTCGGCGTCGTCCTGCACAAGTGGGCGCATGCGCGCTTCTTCCGCTGGGACACGGGCACCTGCGGCGTCTAGCGGCTGCCCCGGAATCGATTCGCACTCGCGACGTTTTCAACACCCCGCTCCCTTGTTCCTTCACCGACGGCCGCGGCGGCCTCCCGCCGCACCGCCGCCTTCGCCGCGATCCGCGTCGCGGGGCTCCGCAAGCCTGCCCGGGTAACGTAGAATAGCCGGGCAACCGATTGGGGGGCTCCGTGAAACTGACCGTCGACGAATTCCGCGCCTGGGAGCACAAGTCCATTACCCTGCTCGGCATGTCCGGCGTGGGCAAGACGCGCCTGGCCAACATGCTGCGCAAGCACGACTGGTTCCACTACTCCGGGGACTATCGCATCGGCACGCGCTACCTGGACGAGGCGATCCTGGACAACATCAAGCAGCAGGCCATGCAGGTGCCGTTCCTGCGCGATTTGCTGCAGTCCGATTCCATCTACATCTGCAACAACATCACGGTCGACCACTTGAAACCGGTCTCGACCTTCCTGGGCAAGCTCGGCTGTCCCGAGCTCGACGGGCTGGGGCTGAAGGAGTTCAAACGCCGCCAGGAGCTGCATCGCCTCGCCGAGGTAGCGACGATGATGGACATACCCGAGTTCATCGACAAGGCACACTCGATCTACGGCTACCGCCACTTCGTCAACGACGCCGGCGGCAGCGTCTGCGAGCTCGACGACCCCGAGGTGCTGCGCGTGCTCGACGAGCACACCCTCATCCTCTACATCCAGGCGACCGAGGCCGACGAGCAGGCGCTTATCCGCCGCGCCGAGGCCGACCCGAAGCCGCTGTACTATCGCGAGGCCTTCCTCGACCAGCAGCTCGAGATCTACATGCGCGAGCAGGACCTGCCCTATGTCGCGCTGATCGATCCCGACGACTTCGTGCGCTGGATGTTCCCGCGCCTGTTCTATTCGCGCATTCCGCGCTACGAGGCCATCGCCTCGCAGTATGGCTATACCGTCACCACCGACGAGCTGTCGGCCGTGCAGAGCGAGGACGACTTCCTGGTCCTGGTGGAATCGGTCGTAATGCGGCAGACTAAATAGCTCGATACCGACGAAGAGACCGCCATGCCACTGGTCGCCAATTCCAACCTGCCCGCTTTCGAGCGCCTGCGCATCGAAGGGGAGACGGTCGTGCCCGGCGAGATCGCCGTGCACCAGGATATCCGCGAGCTGCACATCGGTCTGCTGAACATGATGCCCGATGCGGCCCTCTCGGCGACCGAGCGTCAGTTCTTCCGCCTGGTCGGCGAATCCAACCAGATCGCCCAGTTCTACATGCATCCGTTCACGCTCAAGCAGCTCAAGCGCGGGCGCGAAGGGGCCGAGCACGTGGCGCGCCACTACGAGACCTTCGAGCAGTTGCAGTCCGAGGGACTCGACGCGCTGATCATCACCGGCGCCAACGTCACCGGACCGGAGCTGGCGAGCGAGCCGTTCTGGGAGCCGCTCATCGAGGTCATCGACTGGGCCTACGAGAACGTCACCTCGACGCTGTGCTCGTGCCTGGCCACCCACGCGGTGATGGAGTTTCGCTACGGGCAGAGACGCCGGCCGCTGGGCTTCAAGCGCTGGGGCGTATATTCGCACCGGGTCGTCGATCGCAAGCACCCGTTGGTCAGCGGCGTGAACACGCGGTTCGACGTACCGCACTCGCGCTTCAACCAGATCGACCGCGAGCAGTTCGACGAGGCGGGTGTGCATGTGCTGGTCGAAAGCGAACAGGCGGATGTGCACCTGGCCGTCAGCGAGGACCTGTTCCGCCTCGTCTTCTTCCAGGGACACCCCGAGTACGACCTCATCAGCCTGCTCAAGGAATACAAGCGCGAGGTGGTGCGCTTCGCGCGCGGCGAGCGCGAGGACTATCCGCCGGTGCCCGAGAATTACTTCAGCCTCACGGCGCAGGCCGTGCTGGAGGAACACAAGGAACGGGTGATCGACGCCCTGGAGGGAGGCCGTCCCGTGCCGGACCTGCCCGAGTCACTGCTGGCCACGCACGTGGACAACACGTGGCACGATACCGCCGAGGCGGTGATCAACAACTGGGTCGGCAAGATCTACCAGCTCACGAACAACGACCGCAAGCTGCCCTTCCAGGACCACATCGACCGCGACGACCCGCTCGGCCTGAAGGCGCGCGTCGCAGCCATGCGCGAGACAGGCTGACCCGGGCGAGGCGCCCCGGGCGGGCTAACCGGTCAGTGCCGCACCGTCGCCGCGCGGATCGGCCGCGCCGCTGATCTCGCCGTCGGGGCCGCGCGCGATCGCCCCGGCATGACCCATCATTTCCTCGTAGTCGCCGAACACCTCCACCGGGTGTCCCCGCTCGCGCAGCGCCTCCACCAGCCCCGCATCGAAGCGCGACTCCAGCTTAAGCGTATCCGAGTTCGCTCCCCAGGTACGTCCGAGCAGCCAGCGCGGCGCGTCGATGGCCGCCTCGAGGTCGTAGCCGCGCGTCAGGTGGCGGGTCAGCACCGCCGCCTGGGTCTGGGGCTGGCCCTCGCCGCCCATGGTCCCGCAAACCAGGGTGCGCCCGTCGCTCAGACGCAGCAGCGAAGGGCACAGCGTATGGAAGGGCTTGCGTCCCCCGCGCAGCGACCGTGTGTGGCCCGGCGCCAGGACGAAACTCGCGCCGCGGTTCTGCCAGCACAGACCGGTGCCCGGCAGCACAACCCCGCTGCCGAACTCGTGGTACAGACTCTGGATGGCGCTGGCGGCCCGCCCCTCGGCGTCGATGGCGCCGAACCAGGTCGTATCCGCCGCACTCCCACCGAACCACGGCACCGCGCGGTCCATGTCGATGACCCCCGCCTGGCGGTTCAGGGCGTGGGGCGCCAGTAAGGGCTCCAGATCGATATCGCCCATATCCTCCGGGTCGCGGATCAGCTCGTCGCGAAGCGCGAAGGCCTCCTTGGTCGCCTCGACCAGGAAATGCACGTAATCCACCTCCTGGTCCAGGGCCACCGTACCGTCGCGGTAGGCGTACTGGCCGAGCAGCATCAGGGTCGCCAACCCCTGCGTCGGCGGACCGGTGGTAAACATCGTGCCCGGCGGCAACAGCCCGCCGAGGCGAAGCGCCAAGGGCTCGGCGATCTGCACATGATGGACTGCCAGGTCGGCACGCGTTACGGGGCTGCCGATGCCCGCCAGATCCGCGGCGATGGACTCGGCCAGCTCCCCGCGATAGAAATCGTCCGGTCCCGCCTCGGCCAGCCGTCTCAAGGTCGCCCCCAGAGCCGGCTGCGCGAACCGTGCATCGGCCGCGGGCGCCCGCCCGCCGTTCAGATAAACCTCGGCAAAACCCGGCTGCTCGGCGAGCTCGGCAAGCTTCGCGTCCGTCGTGCGCGACTGGCTCGCGCTCGTGGCAAATCCCGCCTCGGCGTGATGAATGGCCGCCTCCAGCAGACGCGCCAGCGGCAGGCGTCCGCCCCAGCGGCCGTGACCGATTTCCAGTGCCCCCTGCCAGGCCGAGACCGCGCCCGCCACGGTATTGGCGGCCAGCGGCCCGCGGTGCGGAATCGCCTCCAGGCCGGCGTAGCGCTCGCGCGTCAATCCCGCCGGCGTTCGCCCGGCCCCGTCGACCGCCAGTACCGGGTCGTCGGGGGCGGCCAGCAGCCAGAAGGCGTCGCCGCCCAGCCCGGTCATGTGGGGATAGACCACGGCAAGCGCCGCGGCAATGGCCACGGTCGCCTCCGCGGCATTGCCGCCCTCGCGGAGCACGTCCGCGCCCGCCTCGGCCGCCAGGGCGTGCGGTGCCACGACCATGCCCGTCATCGGACCGCACCCTGTCTGATAACCATTTCGTTTCCTTTCAAAAGCCTGTCGCTCCCAATCACCGACGCATCGTATCCGCATGGCCGGGTCCCGGCCAAGGGCTGCAGACAATCTTGTGACCACCCTCCACCGCCGTCGGCCTTGACCCGGCCGTCGGCATCCACTAAGTTAATAAACGTTCACTTAGATACCGCGGTCCGAGTGCACGGAAACCCATCCGAACGTAAGGAGTCACCAACATGCAAGCCTTTGATCGTGAACTGGATACTCGTGGGCTGAATTGCCCGATGCCGATCCTCAAGGCCAAGAAGAGCATCGCCGAGCTGGATGACGGCCAGGTCCTGCGCGTCGCCGCTACCGACCCCGGCGCGGTGAAGGACTTCGAGGCCTTTTGCCGCCAGTCCGGCCACGAGCTCCTGGAGAGCACCGCGGCGGACAATGAGTTCGTCTTTCTCATCCGCAAGCACTGAGCCGCATCCCGGCCCATGACCAAGCGTCTGAAGGCGGCGGAGCGGCGTGCGTCGATCCTCGCGGTTGCCAAGGTCCTGTTCGCCGACCGCGGCTTCCACGGGGTGTCGGTCGATGACATCGCCCGCCGCCTGGGCGTCAGCCCCGCCGTCCTCTACCGGCATTTCCCCTCCAAGGAGGCGCTGTACGAGGCGGTGCTCGATCAAATCGCCGGTACGCGCGAGAGCTATATCGACGCCGTTCTCGACGGGCCGGACGATTTCGGCGCGGTGCTCTCGCGCATGACGGCCGTGTTCGTCGACAGCATTGCCGCCGACCCCGACTATCTGCGCATGGAGATGCAGGCAGCGCTGGAGCACAGCCCGGCCACGACCCGTTTTTTCGAACACCGCTGGAAGTCGCTCACCGATTACGTCGAATTCAGCCTCAAGGAGCTCGCCCGGGAGGGTCTCGCCGCCCACGTCCACCCGCTCAGCGCCGCCCTGATGTTCCAGGGCATCGTTCGCGAGGCGCTGTATGCCAAGTGCATCTACCAATCGGAGTATTACCGCGACTACGACCTCGATACTCTGGTGGCGCGCCTCATCGAACTGTTCCTTCGCGCCATCGGCTATCGGGAGCCGTGAGCGCAGCGCGCCGTCGCCGCCCGGAGCGCCTCAGGGGTCGATACGGTACACCCACTCATTGAGCATGTAGCCCGACATCGACTCGCGCCGGGTCTTGCGGATGACCACGCCGCCCAGCGACTCGGCGATGCGCCGGCTCGCAACGTTCGCCCTGTCGACGGGATAGATCAAATAGGCAAACGCCAGCCTGGCCTTGGCCCAGGCGACCAGCAGCTCGATCGCCTCGCGGCCCAGGCGCGCGCCGTGGGCGTCGACCTTGAGCCAGATTCCCAGCTCCGGCGTGTCCCCCTGCGCGCGGTTGTGCAGACCGCAGACACCGAGGAACTCGCCGGTCGCGCGGCGCCGGATGGTCAGCACCAATTCATCGCCGGCGGCCATATTGGCGCGGCTGGCGTCGATGAACCCGCGCACCTGGACCATGTCCTCCACCGGCTTGGGCAGCATGTAGCGGGTTACCTCGGCGGTGAACTCGCGCAGAACGTCTTCGGCCGCGTCCTGTGCGATCGGCGTGAGCGTCACGCGCACTCCCTCGATGCGAACGGAGAGAAAGTCGAGGATAGCGTCGTCCTTGGCCCGGAGAGCGTTCATCGCCGACCGCCGCCTATTCACCGGCCGAAATCGAAAACCGCGCGCGGACCGCATCGCTGACGTCCGTGAGCCTGCCGCTGGCACGGTCGATCGGACACCACACGGTACGCGCCCGGGCGAGCAGTTGCCCGTCCGCGGCGCGCCGCAATTCGGTATGGCGCTCGAACGAACGCCGCGACGCCTTGCCGACCCACGTCCGCGCCACGATCTCGTCGCCGAGATAGGCGGGGCGCTTGTAGTCGATCTCGTGGCGCACCACCACCCAGATCAGGCTCGCCTGATCCTCGGCGCCGGCCCTCGCCCGCCAATGCGCCACGGCCGCGTCCTGCACCCAGCGCAGATAGACCACGTTGTTGACGTGACCGAGCATGTCGATGTCTTCGGCATCGACCGGTATTCGCAGCTCGAAACGCTCGACGGGCGTATCGTCCATTTCGCTCCCGCTTCCCAATCCGCGCACACGCATTCCGCCCCTAGTCTAGCCCGTGCCGGGGCGCAAGCGACACCGCGCTGCGGTGTTCGTTACCGCGACGGGCGCGGGCGCCGTTACTGAGACGGGCGCAAACCCTTGGGCACCACCACGCGCTCGGCCAGCTCGAACAGGCCCTGCACGGCCAGGGCCAGCAGGGCCGCGGGCACCGCACCCTGGAGGATCAGACCGGTATCGTCCAGCCGAATGCCCGTGAGGATCGGCTGGCCGTAGCCGCCCGCACCGATGAGGGCGCCCAGGGTCGCGGTGCCGATATTGATCGCTGCCGAGGTCTTGATGCCGGCCAGGATGCTGCGCGCGGCCAGCGGCAGCTGCACCAGGCGCAGGCGCGCACCCGGCGGCAGGCCCAGGGCGCGGGCAGACTCCAGAACGGGCGTCGGAATATCGTGCAGTCCCGTGTAGGTGTTGCGAACGATGGGCAGCAGGCTGTACAGGAACAGCGCCACAATGGCCGGCGGGCCGCCGATACCCAGTAACGGGATCATGAACACCAGCAGCGCCAGCGCGGGGATGGTCTGGACGATGCCCACAGCGCTCAGGATCACCTGCCCGCTGCGCGGACGCAGCCAGGCGAGCACGCCCAGCGGAACGGCGAAGACGATGGCCGCCGACAGGGAGATGGCCACGAGGGTCAGGTGCTCCAGCGTGCGCTGCCACAGGCGCCGCCAAAAACCGGCGGCCCGGGCGGACGTCGTGAGATCGAAATGCTTGCGCAGAAAACCGGCCGCGACCCGCTGCTCGGACTCGCGCTGAATCTTGGCCTGTGCGTTCATCCGGCGCATCGTCGCCTCGTCGATGGTGCCCTGCAGGCGCTCGAGCACCGCCGCGGCGTCGGTGGACAGGTCGGAGCGGTACAGCAGCACCGCCTGATAATCCGGAAAATAACCGCGGTCGTCCTTGAGCGTACGCAGATGGTAATAGGCGATCTCGGCGTCGGTGCTGTACAGGTCGGTCACCTGGATGGTCCCGGCTTCCAGCCCCCGGTAGGCCAGGTCGTGATCCAGCCCGCGCACGTCCGTTTGCGGCAGGCCGTAGAAGCGCTTCAGCCCGGGCCAGCCGTCGGCCCGATCCATGAACTCGTTGCTGAAACCGAAGGTGAGATTCGGGTGTGCCTTGAGATCGGAGATGGTGCGGACATGCAGGTGGCGCGCGAGCGTCTGTTTCATGCCGAGTGCGTAGGTGTTGTTGAAGCCCAGCGGCGCCGTCATCTTCACGCCGTGCTCGGCCAGTGCAGTGCGCAGCGCCGCCAGCGTCGGGAGCTTCCGACCGGCGAAGATTTCATTGCGCAGCGTGCCCGTGTATTCGGGATAGACGTCGATGTCGCCCTTGAGCAGCGCGCTCCACAGCACGCGGGTGCCGCCGAGCTGCTCGCGGTGATTCGCCGCCACACCCTCGGCCTTGAGCAGCTCGGTCGTGATTTCCCCGAGGATTACCGACTCGGTGAATTTCTTCGAGCCGACCTCGACCGGTTTAGCGGCCCAAACCGGCAGAGCCAGCGCCGCAAGCATCAGCGCGGCCAGAGCGCGTTTACAGGGCCGGCGCATCAGGTGGCGTCCCCGGCGGTGCCCGAGACACCGACCCGCTGTGCCTGCATGAATCTGATCACGAAGGGGTCGGACGGCCGCTCGGCCAGCTCCTCGGCCGTGCCCTGCTGCACCACCCGCCCGTCGCGCAGCAGCAATATAGTGTCGCCGAAGAAGGCCGCCTCGCTCATATCGTGGGTGACCAGCACCACCGTCTTGCCCAGGGCCTCGAACACCGCCTTGAGCTCGTTCTGCAGCTCGAAACGGATCATGGGGTCCAGCGCGCCCAGCGGCTCATCGAGCAGGAGCAGATCGGGGTCCAACATCAGGGCACGCATCAAGGCGACGCGCTGACGCTGGCCGCCCGAGAGCTTGACCGGGTAGCGCTCCAGCATCTCCATCGGCAGGCGCACCAGCTCCGCCAGCTCGGCAACGCGGCTGTCGATGTCGCCGGCATTCCAGCCGAGGTACTGCGCCATCAGCGTGACGTTGCGCCGCGCCGTGAGGTGCGGAAACAGCCCGCCCTCCTGAATCACGTAGCCCATGCGGTGGCGCAGCTCCAGCACGTTGTCGGCGGTGAGCGTGGTGCCGTCGAACGAGACCGTGCCGCGGTCCGGGCGGATGAGGCCGATCATCAGCCGCACCAGGGTCGTCTTGCCGCAGCCGCTGGGCCCGATGACGGCCAGCGTCTTTCCCGGAGTTACCGACAGCGATCCGAGCTCCAGCACCGTTGTGCCGGCATAGGTTTTGGCGATGTCGTGGAGTTGGAACATGCGCGGGTTAAGAGGGTTTGACTTGAGTCCAGGCTAACCCGATGTGAGACGTTTTGCCATGCATTCGGTGGCCTTCGATTCACCGGATAGGACCGTTGCCGCCGTCACAAGACCCGGAGTTGTATTGCCAACAGGGAGACGTAGCGCAGCACGGAGATGATGACGATGAACCGTGCAATATATCCAAACGCCGGCCACGGGGTATTCCAGGCGCAGCGCCAGATCGCTACCCACGCGAAGATGAAATAGACCGTCACCGGAGATCCGAAAAGCCCCCAGAGATAATATATCCGTAGATCCGGCTGAACCGAAAAGGCACTCGTCACCGCCGCCAGGCCGACGACGCGCATCAGTCCCGACAATAGGACCACGGCGAACGACCCGATGATCCCAATGAGCCGGTAGGCACTACCCAGGGAACGCTCGCCGCGCCAATGTTGATCCATGAACTCGATAACAGAAGCCCGCTCGGGCTTCACTTCCGGGAGCTCGGGGCGTGGCGGGACCTCGGTACCACGTTCCCCCAGGAGCCCCTCCAACACTTCGTATGCCGCTTCAGTGAGCGTCCCCCGGGCGTGCAAATCAAGTAACTCCTCGGTAGGCATCCGACGATAGTCGTCCAAGAGCCGTTCTCGATCGATCTCAATTCCGCCCCCTTTTCCTTGTTGTCAGCTCGCGGGCAGCCCCGGCGTCAGCACCTGAACCAGCACGGCCGAAATATTGGACAGTACTAGGAACAATACGAAGGGAACCGGGCTCGGACGCGGGAACCACCGCGCCAGCACCAGCCGGCCGACAAACAATACGGCGACGACCACAGCCAGATAGAACGGCTCAACCAGGTTGGCCATTGTCTTGCCCGGAAACGCGAACTCCCAGCGCTGGACGTCCCACAAATACCAATAGGTAATACCGGGAAGCAGCCAGGCAATGCACTCAAACCAACGCACGGTCATCCGCTTCCAGAGCCACGCCGCCCCCAATACCCCCAGGATTAGCACGAGAACGGGAACGAGATAAATTTCATTGAGCAGCAAAAATGCATCGAGATGCATGCTTATGAAATTCCATAACGAAGTCACTGACACCTCCCTGTTACCTGATTCGCCGTGCTGGCCCGCGCATTACCGCGACCAATCGCAGCGAACGGGTTCGCGGTAGTCGGCAACGCGTATCGTTCCGCCGACCCCCTTCGACTGCACTACAACCATCCCGATCGAGGGTGCCTCAAAGCGAACCGAAAGTTCATTTTCCTCAAAAGGTGGCTCAATCGCCGGCCAATCGATCCGAGTCGAAATGAACCCCTTGGCGCCCACCGAGGCGACGAGTCCCCTTGCATCGAACAGACTCGCGTCCGCAATTTCGTCCCGGCCCCGCTCGTCCGAGCCCACATGAAACATGACGTCGAACGTCGTACCCGAACAAACCAGCGTGGACGTCGACCATGCGGTTGCCGGCCACCCGGATAAGAGACCAATCATCAGGATTGCCAACCGGCGGGACCGATTCATTTCACCGTACCGCTACCACTGACCGAAAGCCCGAACCCCCGCCCAGACTCCGGCCGCGAACCGCAGCACATGGGTAACGACGAGAAACCGCGCCACGTATCCGAAGCCTTTCCAGTCCGTATTCCAGGCGCAGCGCCAGATCGCTACCCACGCGAACACCAGATAGGCCGTCAAGTGCGCGCCGAACATCCCCGCGACCAGGACTATCCTCAAGACCAATGCGGTGGGCAGGACGGTCACGGCGAAAAGATCCGCGGCAACGGTGACTCCCACGACCACGCCGACGCCAACCACTCCCACCAGCCAAAACGCGCTCGCCAGGGACCGCTCCCCCCCGCCAGTGCGCGCCCATGAACTCATCGAAGCGGTCGAATAGGCCCTTTGCGGCAGTGCCGTTACGCCGCAGGTCCAATCTGACGCCGCGCCCGCTCAGGACCTCCTCCAAGGCATCGTAGGCGACGTCGGTGAGCCCCTTACTGTCGTACGACGCCACGAGGGCCTCTGTTGGAGTTTCCTCATAGTTCGTCTTCAATTGTGCGCGGTCAGGATCCACTACCGGACCTCTCACGGGCGTTGACGGCCGTTCATCTGTACAGCTGTACCCGCAGTCACGTCAACGTCGAATTGAGCCGCTTTCAGATAATCCGTCGTCGTAAGGACAAAGCGACCGGGCTGCGGCAAGGGCTCCAACGAAATCCAGTCCCCGCCATTTCCGGGTCCCGAGTAGCCCGCGACTTTGTGCGCAAACAAGGGAATCTCAATTACCGATCGCTTGCCGGGTTGCTCGATCACCAGGCGTTCCCGGTGATCGCGCGAGAACGGGTCGACCAGTTCCAGATGGTACCGGTACGTGTGGCCCCAGGCCTGGACGTCCTGAATCGGGCCGCGATCCACGTCGTGAAAGGCGAAGGCCGGCAACCAAGTGCCGAAGATATTCCTGTGAGCGAGAAGGACGAGAACCACCGCTGACACCGTGATCGCTGACACGGCGCCGGGCGCGCGCTTCACCCAAAGGCCGGCGAACATCCCTGCCACTAGCACCGTAATCCCGCTCAATGTGAGGAAGAACGCAGTACCTTCGAGGCTCGCGCCATAACGAAACCAGTTCGTTTCCAGCGCGGTAAGCCCAACGGCAAAAGCTACCCAGAAAATGGCCGCAATGACGAATTCGTATACTTGCGGGCGATCCATACGGATTGGCTCCTTGTCAGCGCTCCAACGTCTACACGCAAGGAATTGTAGCCTCGTTGCTCAAGGCTCCCCTCAATGGCTACTGTCGCCTGACTGCGCCCCAAACGCCCACGGCGCTCAACAGACACGCATTCACAAAGACCCCATCGGCAGTGGCGCTGCCTAATGCCAAGACGGCCGCCCCGATAAGAATTCCGGCCCCAACTAGATACCAGGACAGATTGGTTGGCCTCAAAAAGAGTAAAACAAGACCCACCATGCTCAGCGCGGCCTCCAGGGCGTTGGGGATCACGATGGCCGCGAACGCCGCGACCGGGATGCCGAGCGCCTGAAAATTTGTATAACCCCAAAACAAAGGCGTCAGACAACACCAGACTAACACGACGAACAGGGCGCAGCGCGCCGCGCGCTGTTCCCTCTGGATTGCTGTTCCGGCTAACGACATATCCAACCATCCGGCTCCGATTCTACGGGTCAAAATCCTCCGGCCATCAGCCACTATGCGCGAGCACGAAGCTGAGCGCGTCGTCGGACAAATCCGGCTTGGGAATATAGATATGCATGCCTTCCCGCGGCCACAGAAAAACCCCGTTTTCGCTTTCCTTGATCCGTGTAAATGCCGTCCAGCTGTAACTCGTTTCACTGTAAGGGGTGGAGATTTGCAGGACGGAATCCGTCATCGCCAGCGTCATGTCGGAACCAAATGCCTTGCTGGATTTCTGGCGCCTGATCCACCTTCCCTTTCTCAGGTAGATGAGAACCAGCTCAAATACTCCCAGGCCTGCCAAGCCGCCGGCGAAGCTCAACTGCTGGGGCCGAAAGACCGCGATCGCCAGCCCAACGACAATCAACGCGAGGCCAAGTCCCAGATTCGCCTTGCCCCACGACCCTTTAAGCGCCATACGGTCCGAGTAGCACTGCTCCAAATAGGCCTCATCGAATGGTATCGTCAGCTCGTACTTCACCACGTCCCCTTCTCAATAATCCGGTTCATGCCGCCCCCGAACGCGTTTCACTGGCTTGCTGCTGTGGCATCCTCCAGAATGCCAACACAAAAGCCGCCTTTCTCGCCGGGGCCTCGTGTGGACCGATCGCCGGAGAGAGATAGGCGGGGGCGACGGACTCAGCCGACCCGATAAAAATCCCCAGATCGACCCCGGTCAGCGCCGCACTGGGTGCCGCCTGTTTATTACCTTCCGGGCCATGCCAAACGAGCCGGGCGGAATATTCGGCGGCATCATTCCGGGCGCGATGCCTTGGGCGCCCGACGCAGATTGACCTTTATCCTGGCCAGTTTCCATTGCTGGTGCTCGAACACGTAACCGAATGTGAACACGACCCGAACGGGGTGTGTCGGGTAGAAGCCCTTGAGCAGCAGTATCCCGTTCCGATCGACGCTCGGGGCCCCGACCAGCTTTGGCGCGACGTTATCGAGCTGCAGAAAGTTGACCTTGTTTTCCTCGAACGATTTCGCCGCCGTATTGAGCTCGGCGGGTGTCACCTGGGCACGCCACAAACTCGATATGTATTTGTGAAAACCGGTGAAATCTTTTTCGTTCACGGAACGGCCGAATTCGTGCATCGACTCTTTGACAAGGGCCACCCTTTCGGTCTTGCTGAGCATGTTCCCGGCGGTGGCGGTCCCCGGCGCCGAGCCTTTTCGCGCGGCCGCGTACTTCGTGGCGCTGGACACAACATCGCCCAGTGCCGCCTTGATGGAAGCAAGGCCGGCGGAATTGGAGGCGGCGACCAGCAGGAGCTTGGTGTTCGACAGATACGGGATCTCCCGCTGGAGTATGGTCGTGTGCATGCTCGGCAGGTGGTATTCGAAGCTCAAATACTGGACACCATTGACCTTATGGGAGGCGCACGACTTGAACTGGGTGTCGCTGCCATAGGTCGCGCGGAGCTGCCCGGGTAGCGCGGCGCAGGCCTCTTTGACCGTCTCTGGGGTAATTACATCCCCACCCGGCACAAGCTGCGCACTGATGTTGTTCTGAAAATTCTTCGTCGAATATTTTCGGTCGAAATAGTATTCCACGTCTCCCTGTTTGATGCGCTCCAACGTCGCCTTCGCCTGGTCCGGGTCGACCATTGTCAAGCCAAAGTCATTCAGAGACTTCTTCGTAAAATCCTTCGAAACGTTCTCCCGATTGAGTACCGCCCAGTCGCTGGACAGGCTGAACGGAAAGCCGAAGTCGCTCTGGTACTGAGCGGCACTCACTCCGAACGAACTTAGGGACAGCAGGCAAACCAAAAATATCTTTCTCATATTTCGACTTCTTCGTAGTTCAAACAAAAAGATAGGCAGGAGCAGGATCAGCGGAGCCGTTTGACTGCAGGCCTTGGCTACGCGCAGTCGGCAGCCGAACCTGGACGCTCGGTCCGAGAGCGGGGCGGGCGCACTGACCGGACAACCAATGGGTGGCGAAGTCCGGCGCACGCAGCACCAGGGAATCCTGACAATTCAGCTCGGCTATTATCCTGAGTCTTGCGCCCGGCGGTTGCTCACCCCGGGGGCAGGCGGCACATCTCTCCCGAAGGGCGCCCCTAAGAGGCAAAAACCGCGTTGTCGTTTATACGTTGATACATCGATAGTCGTCGGACGCTCTCGGACGAACCTTGAGCGTTTTTCGCGTGACCGCTGTCAAACTGGCAGACCGGACGGGGCATGGGAGGTTCAAGACCGCCCAAACGCCGCCGGGCGGGCAAGGCGACCATCCGCCTTCCGTGCCGGGGGATTGTACCGTTCTGCCGGTCATTCGCCCTCGTAGACGACATTGGAGAACTTGACGTGGACGGACGAGGCGAACAGCCGACACTGTTTGTGGGGGATGCGAATTCCGCTCGCGCTCTCTTGCCGACCATCCACGCCGGCCGAATAGTGGCCCCCAGCCGTCCAGCTGTATTCGAAGTGATACGTCTTGCCCGCCTCGATTGCCATCAGGCGTTTACTGGTCACGACCTCCTTGTCGCGCAGGCCGGCCACGCCGATCGACATGACGCCATCCCGAATTTCCCCGCCCTCGGACCGGGCCAGCGCGACCAGCTTGAAGGCGTTTCGTTTTCCATCCGAACATCCGACGTCAAAGCCCGGATACCACTTGCGATTCGGATCCTTGTGCAGACCGACAAGCTGGAAATCACCCTGGATGGTTCCCGCCTTGCCGACCTTCTTGAAAACGTGTCTATGATAGTGCGCCGCGGGCACGTCCCAATCGAAGTCCAGCCGCTTCGCACAACCGGACGTCAACAGACTTGCCGCCGACAGGATTACCCACCCCTTGACTGCGTTCATACGCCCCCTCCGAATGTTACTTGTTATCGACGGAGCCGAGCAGGCCACACGCTGTTCCGTCCCTCTCCCGCCTCACTCCCCCGAGCATGCGCCGTCGACGAACGGGTTGCTCGTACAAATATCGAATGCACACTTTGAAGTCGGCACCAGGACACTCAGCGTCTTGCTGTGCGCCTTCTGATAAGCAAGCCAGCCGGGCGGCAACCTGACGAGGAGGAATGCGCTCAACGATTGGCCGTCGAATTCGTACACCGCCATCATCTGCCGCTTACCGATATTGAACCGAAGCTCATACGCCGGATGCTTGCCAACGGCGGACCGGTTGGGCTTTGCGAAGGCACTTTCATATGCCTTGTCGCAAGCATCCAGCCCGGGCTTGCCGAGCCTCTCGCGCGCGGCAGCGGCCCGGGCCTGCCACGATGCTTCAAGGTCGCCGGCCGCAGAGGCAGCCGTCGACGCCAGGGCACCAAAGAATACGAGCGCCGTGGCCAGACCTATCCTTACCTTAGGTATATCCAATGTCTCCCTCCCCATTTGTCACGTTCGTTGATTTCCCCGCGAGAAACCGCGCAGGTCCGCCTTTCCGGTCGGCGAACGCGGTGCGCGCCCTTATCACACGCTTTAAGGATCCCGCCCGCATCGTGCCGCGAGGTCTTGTAAGGCCAGATTCAATCACCGAATCCGGCCCCACGCACCTATTCGGTGCCCGACGCCACCGTATGGTGCAACGAATTCCACGCACGAGTTGCGCAATCACCGAACAATCACAAATATAAACAATGCGTTAGTAAATTGCACCCAGGATGGCCCGGGTCTTGCCTATATATCGGCGGGTGTCTCGCACTGGCCGGGACGATCCCAACAGTTTCTATCCAATGATGACCAGCTGCGCAAAACACATGACTTGGGGGATGCTATGTCGTACCTAATGCCTTCGGAATTCGTAACAAAGATGGTGGATGCGGGTGAATCCAAAATCTATATGTCGACACGGGATACGTTGATCCGGGCGTTCATGGCGGGAGCCGTTCTCGCCCTGGCGGCCTCGTTCGCGATCTTCGTCGCCGTCAAGACGGGCTCACCGATACTGGGGGCCGTGTTGTTCCCCGTCGGGTTCTGCATGTTGTACCTGATGGGCTTCGACCTGTTGACCGGCGTATTTATGCTGACGCCGTTGGCCTTGATCGACAAACGCCCCGGCGTCACGTTGAATGGTGTCCTGCGCAACTGGGGGCTGGTATTCCTCGGCAACTTCGGCGGTGCCTTGACCGTGGCCGTGATGATGGCATTCATCTTTACCTACGGCTTTTCAACCGACGGTGGCGCAGTAGCCCACAAGATCGCCGGGATCGGCGAGGCGAGAACGCTCGGCTATTCGCATTATGGCCTGCCCGGCTGGTTCACCATTTTCGTGCGCGGCATGCTGTGCAACTGGATGGTGTCCATGGGCGTGGTCGGTGCCATGATCTCCACAAACGTCAGCGGCAAGGTAATCGCCATGTGGATGCCGATCCTGCTCTTCTTCGCGATGGGCTTCGAGCATTCCGTGGTCAACATGTTCCTGTTCCCGTCGGCGATGATCATGGGCGGTAACTTCTCCATCGCCGATTATTTCATCTGGAACGAGATCCCGACGGCCCTGGGCAACCTGGTCGGCGGCCTGAGCTTTACCGGCCTGACCCTGTACACCACGCACGTGAAAACGGCGCCGGCGCGTACACTGGACGCCGCCGCTCCGACGCCCACCTCGACCCCGGCGCCGAGCCTGGATTGAGCGGACCGCTGCCCGAGCCGGTACCCGTTCCTACGGGTCTCGGCTCGGGCGTATCCCGGGGCATGGCGGGCCAACTGCGCATATCGGTCGGTCAGCATTCGGATAAGGGACGTAAGGAAACAAACCAGGATTTCCTCGGGTTCTCGATACCTCCCGAACCGCAGCTGACCGCGAAGGGAGCCGCACTCTGCCTGGCCGACGGAATCAGCAGCAGCCCGGTCAGCCAGGTAGCGAGCCAGGCCGCGGTCAACGGATTCCTGGCCGACTACTACTGCACCTCGGACGCGTGGTCCGTGAAGAAGTCCGCGCGCTGTGTCCTGTTCGCTCTCCACGCCTGGCTGCATTCCCAAACGCGCCAGAGCCAATTCCGCTATGAACGGGACAAGGGCTACGTCTGTGCCTTCAGCGCCCTCATTATCAAGTCGACAACAGCCTATCTGTTCCACGCGGGCGACGTTCGGATATACCGCCTGCGTAACGGCGCCCTGGAACTCCTGACCAACGACCATCGCTTGTGGGTCTCACCGGTACAGAGCTACCTCAGCCGCGCACTGGGAATGAACCCGCACGCCGAGCTCGACCATCGCGAGGTACCGGTCGAGCGGGATGACGTGTTCTTGTTGGCCACGGACGGCGTGTATGAACATGTCGACTCGACCACCATAATCGAGACCCTCGCGGCCGCCTGGAACGACCTGGGCGAAGCGGCCCGGCTCATCGTGCGCACCGCTCACGACAACGGCAGCGACGACAACTTGAGCCTTCAAATCGCCCGCGTCGACGCCCTGCCCGACGGGCGGGCCGACGAAATCGTCAGGCAGCGAAACGAGCTCCCGCTGCCGCCGGCCCTGAACGCCCGGATGGAGTTAGACGGCTACCGCATCCTGCGGGAGATTCGCGCCAGCCACCGCAGTCATATCTATCTCGCACAAGACATGCACACCGGCACACCGGTTGTCCTCAAGACGCCCTCGGTCGACCTGAGCGGCGACCCGGCGTACTTGGACCGGATGCTGCTGGAAGAGTGGATTGCGCGTCGGGTGGACAATGCACATGTGCTGAAGGCGTGGCCTCCGCACCGACAACGTAGTTATCTGTACGTCGTCACCGAATTTATCGAGGGTCAAACCCTGGACCAGTGGATGCGCGACAACCCACGACCGGACGTCGAAACCGTACGCGGCATCGTCGAACAAATAGCGCGCGGCTTGCGGGCCCTGCACCGACTGGAAATACTCCACCAGGACCTGCGGCCCAATAACGTCATGATCGACAGTGCCGGAACCGTCAAGATAATCGATTTCGGCGCGGCACGAGTCGCCGGTATCGTGGAAACGGCGTCACCGCTCGAGGCATACCAGATCCTCGGGACCGAGCAATACGCGGCGCCGGAGTATTTTCTGGGAGAGGGCGGTACGGCGCGCTCGGACCTGTTCTCCCTGGGTGTCATCACCTACCAGATGCTATCGGGCGACCTTCCGTACGGCGCCCAGGTGTCCAGGAGCAGGACCCGATCCGCCCAGACCAAGCTACGCTACCGCTCCTTGACCGATGGGGAGCTCGAGGTCCCGCTCTGGATGGATGAGGCCATCAAAAAGGCAGTCCATCCCGCCCCCTACCGCCGACACGCCGCACTCTCCGAGTTTCTGCATGACTTGCGCTACCCCAATGCCGCGTTCTTGCGCAAGGCCCGAGCGCCGCTGTTGGAACGCAATCCGGCGGCCTTCTGGAGGGTCGTCTCGCTAGTTCTTCTCGTAATCGTTATCGTATTGTTGGCCAACGACTAGCGCGTCGGGCCACGGCACGGGCCTGGCCTCGCTGTCGGACGAGCCGGCGACAGAGCCAACCCCCAACGGCGAGGACACCACACCGAACGCCGGCGGGTGTTACGGTTCAGAAGGCGGCAAAACGACGATGCGGTGATAGCCCCCGCTTACCCAACCATGACGGACCTGACCCGGGCCGGCCGCTTGACGACCGGTCGGTCGCGCACTGGCGCCGCTGGCGACCGGTTATAGCGTGCCCGGTGCTGTCGACCTCGTCGCTTTCGTGCGCGTGCCCGTTCAATGCCCGTGTGTACCGCCGGCCAAGGGCTTGAATCCCGGAAACCGGGATCTCGCAAACTCCGAATGGCAGACGGCACAGCTTTCGAGCAGCCGGGAATACTGAAACGTAACGCGCTCCGCATCGTGAGCGGCCGCGGCAGCGGCCAGCTTTCCCGCCCGTTCGTGGAATTCCGCGTCCAATCGTTTGAAGCGCGCCGGGAGGGCCGTCTTCAACTCTTGCGCCTGCGCCGGGGTGAGCTTTTTCTCCATGATATAGCTGGCCCGGATGTTGTGACTGGTCTGTTGAATCGACTTCCAATCGCCAGTGGCGATGGACAGCGACATACCCTGCACCCCGGCACTGATACCCCGCATCTCCGCCCGAAGCAAATTTAGAACCTCCGGCGACAACTTCAGCTCCTGGAAAGGCCGCCCCGCCCCGGCTGCGAATCCCGGCGTCCATGCCGTCGCCAGGCCCACGGTCAGTACGGACAAAAGCAGAATTCGAATCTTCATGTGTTCGCCCTCACTCCATCTTGACCACGCACGAGACGCCTGCGTTTTGTCTCGCCCTGATAGAGATAATAGACCCCGGCGGTGGCGGCCACCACGTCGCGGTCAGCGGTCCCCGTCGGCGAGGGGATCGCTCGTGCAAAGATCGAATGCGCAGTCTGCGGTTGGGACCAGGACACTCAATGTCTTGCTGTGCGTCTTTTGGTTGGCAAGCCACCCGCGCGGCGGAGCGAGCGTGCCGCGACGCCTCCAGGCTGCTGCCCCTGATGCGGCGCCAGCCAACATCAGTCCAATGAGCGCAATGCTGGAGCCGCTGCCACGCGGAACAATTTTCGTCTCCGCTCTCAGCCTCCAACTCCAATTCGACTCAAACCGACGCGGCTTATTGAGCGTTTGCCGACTTTCCCGCGCGGTACAGCCACAGCCAGGCCCCGACGAAGATGGCGACCACCATTCCGGCAGTCAGGCCGACGGCTTCCAGATCGAAGGCCCCATGCGTAAAAGCGACGGCGAGTGCCACGTCGAGCAGGGCCATGGCCGTGACGGAACGCAGCACACGCTCCCGCGCAATTCGCGCGCAGAAGTAGCCCCCCAGGAGAGAAAAGCCCATTCCGACGGCCACGGATATGCCATGCAGCCATGCCCCCCAACCGAGTGATTCGGCTACCTGCTTGATATCATCCGGCGTAGCGCCTCGGGAAGCGAGTATCAACCCGTAGACGATGCCGATGATGAATTGAGCCACCAAGGTGCCAAGCACGTCGACGGCCAGGCCGACGAACACGGCCTTGACCGGAGCCGGCTTCTTGACGGCAGGCTGGTCGCGCACTTGCGCCGTGGGTGGTTGATATGGGCTGTCCGTCGCGTTGTCCATAGTCCATCGTCCCCTCTTCGTTATTATCTTCCCGACAAACCGGGTTACCGGTTCGTCCCCGCCCTGCCCCAACCGACTCGGGCTCGACCCTCTACGGCTCGGTCATTTCCGGCACCTGTGGCGTCAAAAATTCGCGGCTTCGACTTCCAGATAGGTCCGGTTGACGTTCAAGCCAATGAACTCGTCGAAATATTTGAGTTTCTTCCATTCGCTCAAATCCATTCGCTGCCGGATCTCGCTGTCCGTGAGCCCTTGTTTATAACCGCCCTCCACCGCCGCATAGAATTGTTTCATACGGTCGTACATACGCTTCACGTTCCGCTGCTGCATAAGCGGCCCGTGCCCGGGTATGATCTTTGAGATCGGCATCGCGCCGATCTTTTCCAGCGTCGCGACCCAATTTTTCACATTCGCATCGCGGAAACTGGGCATGAGCTTGTTTTCCAGCACATCGCCCGCGATAAGTATGCGGTCCTGCGGCAGGTACACCAGCAGATCGGTCTGCGTGTGGGAGCCGGGCGGGACCCAGAGCGTGAGATTGATTCCCTGTACGATAATCTTCTTATGGGTTCCGGGCGGGTAGCCCTTGTCCGCGACGACGGGTTTTGTCTTCGGAAACGACCGGCCGGTCATTTGCTCCAACAGGCCGATCCATTCGTACCCGGAGTTTTCCATCACGGCCTTGCACTTATCCGAGCTGATAATGGTAGCCTCGGGAAAGGCAATATTGCCCAGCGTATGATCGCCGTGATCATGGGTATTGATGATATGGGTGACGGGTTTATCGGTGATGGTTTCGACGACGTGCTTCAGATGCTCGCCGATTTCGCGCGAAAACCCCGTGTCGACGAGGATCACGCCCTTCTCCCCGACAAGCACGGCGCTGTTCACCATGTAGCCGCGATTTTCGGGGCTGGGCAGTTCGAGCGGCCCCAGCAGGGCATAGACGTGGTCGTTGAGCTTGACGACCTGGGGCTGTGGCAGCGGGGGCAATACCTCGGCCCACGCAATCGGCATAAGCGTCACTAACAGCACAAACGTGAATAGACGGTTCATTGCTTGGGTCCCCCCTGTGGCCGTCTAAGTATAGCCGCCAGCTCCCCTTCGGCTATGGATACATCTATTCTTTCGATATCCGTCCGCTGTCGGCTCTGATGGCGAGACGACACACGACGGTGTCGCCCGGTCGTCCAGTCGCCACTCGTCACAGATCTCGCGGAGTCAGCCGCTTTACGCGATGGGCATGGAGGAGACCGTGCCCTGCCCCCCGTCTATTCGCGCCGCCGTGTTAGCGGGCCGGTCCAGGACCCTATACCCCAACAGGATAGTGCCAACAGATATAATATCGCCACCCCGCCGGCCAGCTTGAATGCACCGTCGAACAGTATCGGGGCGACCACACCGGAAATCAGGGAGAACATCAGCATTTGCACGGAGGCGACCAGGGAGGCCGCCAGGCCTCGCATCTGGGGAAAGACATCCAGCGCCGACAACATCAGCGCCGGCATCGTGAATCCCAATCCCAAGGTGTAGAGCATCACCGGCAGGACCGCCCAGGGTATCGCCGCCACGAAGAAGCCGTTGTAGGCGAGGTTGACGCAGACGGCCAGACCCATGCACGCAAATCCCATGCTCAGCACCGCGCCCGGCCGCATGCCGGCCCCGACGCGGCTGCTGAGGGCGGAACCCGCGACCATGCCGCCAATCATCGGCAGGAACAGCCAGGCGAAGGCGGTCTCGGGCAAATGCAGGATATTGATGACGAAACTGGCCGCCGACGAGATGTACAGCCCCAGCCCGCCGAAGGCAAATCCGACGGCCAGCGTCCGGGCGACAAAAGGCCGGTGCCGCAGAGCCGTCGCGTAGTTCCTGGCCACGGTCATCGGATGAAATCGGGTCCGCCGTTCAGGGGCCAGGCTCTCGCCCAGGAAACGGTAGGTAGCCAGCAGCAGGACGAAGCCCAAGCCCGCCATAAAGACGAATACCGAGCGCCACCCGAACGCGACATGCAGATAACCGCCCAGTACGGGCGCGATCGCCGGCGCCAGCCCGAACACCATCATCACATAAGACATCAGCCGGTGGGCAGCCGCCCCCTCGAAGCGGTCACGGACAATCGCCTGGCCGATCACCCGTCCGGCGCTGGCGGTGAGTCCTTGCAGCACCCGAAACACCAGCAGCCAACCGAAGCTCGGCGCCAGCGCGGCGCCGACGGAGGCCGCCGTAAAGAGGACCAGAGAGATCAGAATAACCGGGCGGCGGCCGAACGAATCGGAAATCGTGCCGTAGAACAGATTCATCAAGCCCGCGGCCACCAGGTAGGCGCTCAGCGTCTGCTGGACGGCCGCCAGGCTCACGTCGAACTGCTGGGAAATCGCGTGGAACGACGGCAGAAAGGTATCGATGGCGAACGGGCCGATCGCCGCCAAGCCCGCCAGGATGACGGTCAAAATCCAGGTTTTCACGAAGCGCGCTCAACTCAACGGCAGTGGGTATCCATACCGGAATTTACCACATGATCGCCCATGCAATCAGACCCGGCACGGATGCCGCGCAGACAAGCACGCAACGCTCGAGAGCCAGAAGCCGGGTCCGGATGGGCCGCGCGACCGGCAAACGTGATCCGCGTTATTTAACGCCAGCGGCGATCTGGCGAGCCCGAACAACAAGCGCCACCTTCGCCGCAAAGTCCAGCTCCCTCGCGGCATGGACAGATCAGTAGCACGCCGCCGTCGCGCAGCCAGTTACCCGGGCTGGAGGTCCCGGTGATTCGGTTTCACTGCGGACCGGTTAGACCGGCCGTGTTCGTGGAGCGCATCATTTTGCATCGATTTCGATAATGCTGTCCGTCTTAGCTTTCACCAGGTCCTGTATGGATGCACTCTTGCCCGGCTCGACGTGTGTGAAGTAATACATGCCCTCCGGCCAATGCTCGTTGATACGCAAGGCGACGTCCGCCTGGCCGTGGCCCCGAACCGCCGGCAGCGGGATATCCCACATCGGCATGCCGCCCGCGCTGGTATGGGGTGCGGGGACCTTGCAGGTCCAACTGGTGGGCGGCGTGTTGGAACTTCCGTAGGCGTTGCAGTAAATGTGGAGCACCGTGCCAGCTGCACTGGCGGTGCCGCCTTTGTTCTGTACGACCGCCGTTACAAGGATGGGCGTGCCGGTGACGCTCCTTTGCGGTGACACCTTGACCGACACCACGTGAAGGTCCGGCTTGAGTGCACTGCCGAATTTTGCAAAGTTACTCGCTTTGTTCCTTTTGAGCTGTGCAGGGGATTTGACAACCTGCCGGTGACTGGGCGCACAGTCTTTGGTCAGGCACGGGCTGGGGGGATAGTTGGGTGTCGCACCCCTGATGCCCGGCCTCCTCAACGCCGCACCTTTCGTGTCGGGTCTCAACGTCGGTTGGCAATAGCCGGCCGGTATACTGACAGGCAGCCGGTACATGGCGTGTGCGACCGAATTGGTCGCACCCGGCCGATCAGTCTGCTGAGGCACCACCTCGATGAGCAAGGTATGCCTGCCCGGCAGCGCCTTGCGATAGGCCGGCAGCGCACCGACCCATTGCTTGGTCGTATAGACCTGGCCGGGTGCCAGCGCGGGAATCAACGAAGCCGAGCTGTTTGCATTCCAAATGGCGGACGGATGCTGGCTTGGATCGGAAATCTGGACCCGGGCGTGGCCGGCCTCGAGGGGACCGCCCTGGTCACGCAGACGCACGGTCACCGATATGGCGTGCAGAGGATTGGTGCAGGAGGCGGCCAGGTGGTAACTCGCTCCGATGATAACGGGTTTGGCAGGCAGCAATTGCGGGTGTGCAATTCGCTTGGGGGGAGTGAGGCTGTGCGTGGACGGCAATTGTAAGCCCGCGGACCACGCGGGCATGGCCGCAAACAACAGCAGCAAACCCGCCACTGGTCTCACGCTGCGCCGGGCGGCGAGCCCATTACTCATAAGACCCGCGCCGGAACACGACCGCGGCTGTGGAATTTCTGTAACAATTTCGTGGTTCATGGCCTTGTCCCTGTGCGAATGTGATGATTGAAACGACGTGGCAGCCATTGGCCAGTCTGATATCATCTGAGTCGCCCGCTCTGCACCTGCGGTTCAGTTTATTTCGCCTGTGCGCCGCTACCGCAACGATCCCAACGCTGATACTGCGCCCCACGCGTCTTCACTTCATCTTTACGTTATTCATTATTTTGTTAGCCGACAAAACTGCACGCTGGCCTCTTTTATCTTTTATTCTTCATATATTGAACCCCGCGAAGCCGACCTTCGACACCTACAGTAAGGCCGACAAATCGAACATGAACGACCGCCGGTTCGGGGTAACGTCGATGTCCGCGGCAACAGCCAGAGTACCGCCGCTGTTCGCAACGTACCGGGGCAGTGGCCAAAGCGATCACGCACAGAGGAAGACTCCGATGAAACACTATCTTGCTGTCCCGTTGCTGGCTGCGATGGTTGCGTGGCCGGCCATGGCCAATGCCGGGGATCTGCCCCCTTTGCCCGTACCGCATATCACCGACGCGCCCAGCCGCGTCCCGGAAGGCCCGTCCCGGAAGGTCCATTTCTCCTTCTCCGCCACACCCGAATCGGCGTCCGGCGACTCTCTGAATTATCACCTTCAGCAGTGGTTCTGCCCGCCCGGCAAAGACAGTGCGCCTACGGACATCTCGATTCAGGCCACACCGTGGGCGGGCCAGGAGGCGGTCTGTCAGCTGGAGGAGAACTGGGGTGGCATGCCCCCAGGCACCCTCAGCAGCGATTGGTTCAACATCCCGGTTCAGAACGAGCCCCGTCTCGTGCCGGGAACTCTGTATGTACGCGTGCAATTAGTCTGGCTCCCGCCTACGGGGGGCACACCTGTCGCGTCGGGCGGTTGGAGCCCCTGGCATCGCACGCTGGTCGAGGATACGCACACCGCGGTATTCGGAGGCACCCAGGGGATGCGCGTCGGTCGCCGTCAGGCCGGCAGCGTGCACATCAAAGTCGACATGTCGGGGGCGAAGCCACCCGCGATCATGGCGCCGAAACCGGCACAAGTATTCCACGGCGGCCCCATCAGCCTCTCCGTCACCGTCAGTCCGCACAAACCCAACAGCGTTTGGGCATGCTGCGAGGTCCAATGGAAACGGGCCATCGTCGTGACGAAGGAGAACAACGCGTACGCGGAGGCCCATACGCCCGGGCACACCGCCTTCCCCTCAACACCGCAGCCCTACGAGATGAGCTCGATGACGGGATTTGCGTCGAACCTCAAGGAGACTGGAACGTCCTTACACGGCAGCGTGTTCTATAACCAACTTCGTCCGCACAAGCACACCTTCGGCTACCGGTATCTGTTCCGCATGCGTGAGGTCTACTACCCCGGCGGCATAGGCACGGAAGGAGATCTCGGCCCCTTTTCGGCGTGGCACAGTTTCATCGTCCAGGAACCGATCCAGGCCGCCATGCCATACCACGGCGGTATGCAGATGAAACCGGGCGCACATATGACCAAGCCCTCGTCGGGTAAGCAGCAGAGCAACCAACGGGAGACCACCCGGCGGCTGGCGCCGATGCCGACGCTGCATCGTCAATAGGCCTCGGCCGGCGAATAGGAAGGGTCAACGTGATGACCCGCGGGCAGGGAAGCCCATTCTTACTCTGACCGCCCCTTTTCGCTCGGTCATTTTCTTTTGCGGCAGCTCAGATCGAGACGCACAAACCGCCCTACGCCCACCGTCGCTCCCGTGTGATGGCCAAAGCCCGTTGCATTCAGGTTGAAGACCGTAGGCACGGCGTCAATGTCCGAGAAGACCATATACGAAGAAAGACCGCCGATGCCCTGATGAAAGGCTTTATCGCGGATGCCGATCATGTAACATCCCTTGGCGAAGATCGTGTCACAGAACTTGCTGAACTTTGCATCGTCGCCTTTGCGAATGCTGAAGAACTCCACGTCGATGTCCTTGCAGAAGCGCGGTTGTCGCCGATATTTGATACCGTTATCTGCCGCCCTGTCCACGCTGACCGCACCGCATGTCTTTGCGTTGGGAGCCTGGTCCGTCTTCACATTGACAAAGTGAGTAGTACAGTCAATCCTGGCTGCGTAGGCATTGGCAGAGAATAGAGCCGCCAAGAAAATAGTAACTTTCTTCATGGTTTACTCCCCCAAACTCGATAGATAGATTCAAAAGACGAGATGGATCGACATTACAATGGGTATCCATTTAGTTACCTTGGCGGGGGTTCTTTGGCTCAACGGCATTAAAGGGACCGGTGACAACCGCCTATGATTATTATCCTCATTTCTCACCGACCCCTTTGATTCGCTATGGAGCATCAATCGCAGGAACTGCGTTTACCAGTCGCCCATTCCTTGATTTTTACCCATTCGTCTTTCCACCCGTGGGATGGCGAATACCACGCCAACTCCGTTCGATCTCTACCCACTCGCTTCACGTTCAACGCCGCCCCATAGTAGCCGCCTGGCGGGGCCTTCTGCAAAGACGACGCACCCTTTGTGGTATATTGAATCGTAAACTCTATTAGATTGTCATTTACTCTATTGACGCTTGGATGGTACGTATCCGTAATCCGCATTGTCGTCATACCACCTTCTGTCCGAGCCGTTGTGCCGCTAATTCGGTAACATTCGTCCCACTCGGTTCGTAGCGCCCGAACGACATCATCAAAACCGCGATGCACGACCTGGTGCTGTGCGATATACCAGGTCGGATGATTGCGCGCGAGGTCGACGAAGGCCGTTCTCGTCTGGGGCATACCCGCACAACCGGCGACAAGTAGTATCAGGATTATGACGATGAGCTTTCACATTGAGATCCCTCCTGGAAAATTGACGGCAAAGCCAGCGAACCAAAATCGGTTGCCTATTCGCATCATCGACCGCCGCACCTCGGTCCTTGAGTCGCACCAACCATCTTTGCATAATCTTTGCTTTCCGCGGCGACTCCGCAAAGGGCGTTACCGGGTAGCGCCAGGTCTTAACCGCCTTAGCAATCTTCTTAACTTGTTATTTTGTGTCGAGTGTCGGCTGTCCTTCGACTGGGGGTCCGGCGAGACGACAGAACTGGTCGACTGGACCGGCCGCGCAATCCGTGAGGGCAAGCGCGGTGCCATCCCGGCCAATGTCCCACCCATCCTGGAGCGCTTGCCGTCGGCCCGGAGTACTGGCTGCACATGACCCGACGCTTCGAGAGCCGATCCAAGTGACTGGTCGGAAGCGCGTACAGACTCAAAGCCGCCTGCACTACCTTGGGATTTCAGCGTACGCCGGGCTTGGTGCCCTGCCTTACGCTACTGACGTAGCCCTCCGTCCACTTCGACTACTCGATCGGGCAAGGTCCGAGGCCCATTCGCGTCCGAGAACCGGCATTCCGACCGAATTTCCATAAACCCAAGATGGCATTGGGCCTTGCGAGGCCCGAATGGGGGGCACACCCCATAGGAGCCCCTCGCTCGCTCCGGTCACGGACCTTTCTTAGCGTGGGTGTCCATATAAGCTTCTATAAGCTTCAGTCCGCAGCTCCGATGGAATCGGGCGTTTCTGGACCTCCGGGGGCGATAGAGCCTCCAGGCGTCGCCCGCAATTTGCGTTCGGCGCTCTCCTTGTCATGGCTGTTCATGTAGTTCTCGGGAGAGCTGGGAGAACGTGAACATGGCGCGCGCGTATAACCGAGTGAAAGAGATCGGCGACATGGGCCGGGGAGGGAATCGCCGGCTTGACGTACCCGTGGCCCTGGACTAGTCTGAATAGACCGACCGGTCTACTGAGGCCTTCCATGGCAACCGACACGCGACAACTCCTGTTGGAACAGGGCATGGCCATGCTGCTGCGCCATGGTTATCACAATCTCGGCATCAGTGCCGTGCTGGAGGCGACCAACATCCCAAAGGGCTCGTTCTATCACCACTTCAAATCCAAGGAAGACTTCGGGCTGCAGGCGATCGACCTCTATATGGAGCAAGTCCACGCCGGGCTGGACCATTGCCTGGGGGATACCAGCCGAACACCGCTGCAACGGGTGCGGCACTTTTTCGAGCTCACCGAAGAGAAGTATCGCGGCGAGGGCTATCTCGGCTGCCTCCTGGGCGGCCTGGGCCAGGAGCTGTCGGGGGTGAGCGAGGCTTTTCGCCGCAAGGTCGAATATTGCTTCAACGAGATCGCCCGGCGCATCGCCGGTTGTCTCGATGAAGGGGTGCGACAGGGCACGCTCGCCGCGGACACCGATACCCGGCAACTGGGCGAGTTGCTGGTCAATTGCTGGGAGGGGGCGGCGTTGCGTACCCGGCTGCGTCAGGACCCCGCTCCGTTACGACAAATGCTCGATTTCTATTTCCGCGCGGCATCGGCATAACCGGTCGACGCATTGCCGCGGGGCGTTATCGTTGCCGTAAATAAACCGACCGGTCTATTTTATCACAACACCACAACACCATAAGGAGGGGAACATATGAACAACTCACTGTACGAACGACTCGGTGGCACCTCGGGCATCAACACGCTGGTCGAGGACATCGTGGCCCGGCATATGGAAAACCCGACCATCCGCGCCCGCTTCCGCCCCTACCTGGAAAGCCCCGAGAAACTGGAACAGACCAAGCAGCACCTGTGCGCATTTCTCGAGTCCGGTACTGGCGGGGCGGCGCAGTACGAGGGGCGCAGCATGCCCGACACCCATCGCGGCATGAACATCAATGAAGCCGAGTACATGGCCGCCATCGACGATATCCTCGCCAGCCTGCGTCAGCACCAGATCGATGAACCAACCCAGCAGGAAGTGCTGGCTATCGCCTACTCCCTGAAGGACGACATCATGCACATATAGGGGGCTGAACTCTTTATAAACAGAAATGTGGAAAGCGCATTAAAAGGGGCCGGTGACAAATACAGAGAAATTTAACTTGTCACCGGCCTTTTATCGTATCGGGGCACTATGGATGCAGCCCGGCGTCGCGCGCGGGACGCCGAGACGGCGCCGCTGTCCTTGTGAGTCACCACCCCGGCAGGCAAAATAGCCCGAACCCCGCAATAAGAAGAGCCCATGGACGACCCGGCCGACATCCTCAGCACCGTCTTCGGCTATCCACAGTTTCGCCCGCCGCAGGATGAGGTCATCGACACCCTGATTGGCGGGCACGACGCGCTGGTGCTGATGCCCACCGGCGGGGGCAAATCGCTGTGCTATCAGATCCCGGCGATGGCCCGCCCCGGCGTGGGCATTGTCGTCTCGCCCCTGATTGCATTGATGCAGGATCAGGTCGCCGCGCTGCGCCAGGCGGGGGTACGCGCCGCCTATGTCAATTCCAGTCTGAGTGCGGATGAGGCCGCCCGGGTCGAGGCGCAGATGCAGACCGGCGAGTTGGATATGGTCTACGTCGCCCCCGAACGGCTGCTCACCGAACGTTTCCTCTCCCGGCTGGATCAAAGCCCGCTGGCGCTGTTCGCCATCGATGAGGCGCACTGCGTCTCCCAGTGGGGCCACGACTTTCGCCCCGAATACATCCAGTTGTCGCTACTGGCCGAGCGCTACCCGTCCATTCCGCGCATTGCCCTGACCGCCACCGCCGACGAGCTGACCCGCCAGGAGATCGTCACCCGGCTGCAATTGCAAAACGCGCGGCAGTTCATCAGCAGCTTCGATCGGCCCAATATCCGTTATCGGATCAGCCAACAGGGTAATGCCCGCGACGAGCTATTGCGGTTTATCCAGCAGGAGCATGCCGGTGAATCGGGCATCGTCTACTGACTGAGCCGCAAGAAGGTCGAGGCCGCCGCCGAGTGGCTCAGCGCCCGCGGCCTGACCGCCCTGCCCTACCACGCCGGTCTCGACAGCGAGGTCCGCCAGGAGCATCAACGCCGCTTTCAAAACGAGGAGGCGGTCATCATCGTCGCCACCGTCGCCTTCGGCATGGGCATCGACAAACCGGACGTGCGCTTCGTCGCCCACCTGAATCTTCCCAAGAGCATCGAGGCCTATTATCAGGAGACCGGGCGGGCCGGGCGCGATGGCCTGCCGGCCGACGCCTGGATGGCCTATGGCCTGGAGGACGTGATCACCCTGCGCCAGATGGTCGAGCAGTCCGAGGCCGACGAGGCGCGCAAACGCATCGAACGCCACAAACTCGAGGCCATGCTCGGCCTGTGCGAGACCATCGGCTGCCGGCGCCAGGCGCTGCTGCGCTATTTCGACGAAACCCGTGACGAGGCCTGCGGTAACTGCGATACCTGCCTCACCCCGCCGCAGACGGTGGATGCCACCGAAACCGCCCGCAAGGCCCTGTCCTGCGTCTACCGTACCGGCCAGCGCTTCGGGGTGAACTACCAGATCGATGTGCTGCTGGGCAAAAGCGATGCGCGCATCGAGCGCAACGGCCACGACAAGCTGCAGCTGTTCGGCATCGGCAAGGAGCTCAACGCCAACGAGTGGCGCAGCGTCTTCCGCCAGCTCATTGCCCTGGGTTATCTACACGTGGATGTGGGCGGCTACGGCAGCCTGCATCTTTCCGAAAGCTGCCGGCCGCTGCTGCGCGGTGAGCAAAGTCTGCAACTGCGTGTCGAGCAGAAGCGCGCCCGCAAAGCCCGCACGTCCCGCGCCGCGGCCGAGCTGGACAGTGAGCCGGACAAACAGCTGTTCGAGGCATTGCGCGCCCTGCGCCGGGAACTGGCGCAAACCCAGGGCGTGCCACCCTACGTGGTCTTCCACGACGCCACGCTGGTAGAGCTGGTGAGCCAGCGTCCCCAAACCCGGGACCAACTGGCCAGCGTCTCGGGGCTAGGGGAACGCAAGATCGCCGCCTACGGCCAGGCCGTGCTTGACCTCTTACGCGAATATGGGAATGGGCGGCCGGCTGAACGTTCCGACATGTCAAAAGGGCTTTAATGCCCTAAATATTGATGACGCATGTTGCTCTGCAAGATCTGACCCCGAACGGTGCGTAGACTTCCATATGCACATCGTGTGCTTCAGTGGGTGGGCTCCACGACGAAAATGACCGATGCGGGCTGCCGGGTTTGCGGATGGACGGGTTCGCGCACCTCACGCACGGTGAGCCCGTTCTCTCCGAACATTCCGATCCAGCTCTCCATGGTTCTGAAATACCACGGGGCAGGCGCGGCGAAATCGGTCTCAAACCCTTGCCAGGTCGCCTCGCGCCATCCATCCCGGTACGGCATATCGCCGCACGCGAAAAACGGGTGCAGTGTCTGAATCATGAATGCCCCGGAGGGATTGAGCAGTCCCGGGATCGCCCTGAATACCGCTTCCGTGGACTCCTTGCCCAACAGGGAAAAGTTGGCAACTGCGACATCAACCGCTGTCCCCACTGTCGCGACACTCAAGCGGTCGTAGGGCATCAGCAGAAAATGGCCGCCACCCGCGGTTTGAGCCGTTTGGACGAGTTCGGGTACGGCATCGACGCCGGTCACCCGGATGCGATGGTTCGCGAGCTCGCGCGCCAACCAGCCTTCGCCGCAGCCGATGTCAAGGACCGAACGGGGTGCGCGACTCAACACCGCGTCCACGATTGCCGCGTCGGTCGCCGCACGGCGGCTTTCGATCTGCCGCTCGCGAACCGCCTCGACCCAAGCCGCGGCGTTCTTGGTCCACGACCGAAGGACTGCCGAGTCGCTAAACCGCTCGCCGTTCATTCGCCACCTCCGCGGCCGATCATAGCCCTTCGCGGTCGTGGCCCTGTCGGTGCGCGCCGGACGGCTTCACACTTCTTGTCACGTTGAGTGTCCACGCAAGTGGTCCTGCTAATCTTCTTATGTCGTCATTGCTGTATCAAAAATGATAAAAGGGGTCGGTGACAACTGCCTATGATTTTGATTCTCATTTGTCACCGACCCCTTTTTACTCCTTTAGCACGAATCGCTCATTGTAAGAATATCGGAGAGTTGACCCGAAACATCAAAAACTTCCACTCCCCCGCCTCTCGCAATAGTCGAATTTTCACCGTTCCTTCACCGTGCTCAAACTTAGCGTTCCCCACATAGCTTGCAGTCACGACCGTCCCCCTCCCTAAGCGATAGGCAATATTCGCCTGGCCCTTCACATCGCCGAAACTCTTCAACCCGCCCAACTGAGACAGCTTCTGAAACAATCGATCAACCTGTGCGGAATGCGCCTCCACCACTTTGCGCAGGGGTTTCGAGGACCGCTCGAGCAACTCCTCCTTCGACCAACTCGACAGAATCGGCGGTACGTTCTTCTGCGTGTATCGTTTACTCGATAGGTCCAACTGATGCCCCTCGTAGACCGCGTAGCCCACATACACGCCGAGCACAACTGCCGTAACGGCGACGACTATGCCCGCGATAATTAGTGCGCTTTTCACTCCCATAATCACTCCTTCCGCTTCGCGGACTCAGGTCACTTGAAGCGTCGGCCGGATCAAGTGGTCTGAGCTTTCCCTTATTTATTTCCCATTGCATTTGATCCGCTCAACGTGACACGAGGGGTCTGCGTCAATCGCTTCTGTTAGTGATTCTCATTTGTCACCGACCCCTTTTTATATTCCTTTCTTAAGGTGGGTGTCCATGTAAGCCCCGCCTTTTGTCATAAAGGGTTAGGAATCGTGCATATGCGAGCATTAAAAGGATGACAAACGGAGGCACAAATAAGAACCAGTCAGAAGCCGCAGTTTGCGCGAGCCAGACGACGCCGCTGATCGCGCTCCGCGGGCCGGCGACTGCCGTCGCTTCGGTATAGCGGTACTCTGGGAGCACAAACGCATACGTCACAGCCCCAACAACGATTGGCGGCAGAAGCCACAGACCGAGCACAAAGAGTCGGAAATTGATTACCAGCCACGCCGCAATGAAGCGCAGCCTGGCCCTCTCCCGGAACTCGCCGCTGAGGGCCCTCCACGGAATCCGGTACACCACCGCGCTGAGCGCCACGCCGAATGCAAGCCAATAAAGTCCCTGCCAAACCAATTCCACCGGGGCCGCCCACCAACCCGCCAAACTAACGGCTGACCACACAGACTGGTCGAGTCGGTCCAATAAAAGCAAGGCAAGCGCGAAAATTGACAACGGCTGCCAACCGGGCCATTCCAGGCACCATCCGCGCCTGCCCGACCGGTTCCTTAGCAGTCGGCGGTTGCCAATCAGGCCTATCACGCAAAACCACTGCGCACCTACCAGGGCAAGGGCTGGATAGAGGCCGACCCCGTCGACCGCCATCAGGACGCCCAGGAACAAAAGCGATACAATCATCGCCGCCACGCACGGCACCATCGCCTGCCGGAACGACCAGATAACCGAAGTCGCCGCGTCATGATAAAGTGACAGCATGCCGAGCCGATCAGCGACCTCCCGCATCAGTCTACCCGCCACCCAAAACAGAACCGACAGCCCCCCGAGCATCGCCATTGCGGCAACGATCAGAGAGCTGGGGACGGCAATTGGCGTCCGCTGCGCCATCACTTGATATATGTGATCAATTCCCGGATAGGTAACACCGCCATCCTTGATGGCTACCGGGAACGCATACCTAAGAAGGAATAAGGCCGCGGTGGCGTTTAACGTGTACCAAGCAGCCAGGGATATCCACTTGAGTAGCGCGTTTGGCATTCTCAGATCAGCCTCTTGTTCAAGCAGACAAAAAAGATAAAAGGAGATAAAAGGGGTCGGTGACAACTGACTATGATTCTGATTCTCATTTGTCACCGACCCCTTTTATTCCCGCGTTATAATTCTGAACCGCCCCGGGTTTTGAGGAGGCTCCAACATCTGAGAGAATGGAGCCATGAACAAGTCAAACAAGTTTTCACCTGAGGTCCGGGAACGGGCGGTGCGGTTGGTCCAGGAGCATCGCGGAGAGTACTCGTCGCTG
>DATFLL010000099.1:0-5478 GCA_035267785.1 Gammaproteobacteria bacterium
CGCTGGTCATCGGTGCGGGCGGCGGTGGGCTGCGCGCGGCGTTGCAGCTCTCACAGGCCGATCTGAACGTGGCCGTGGTCTCCAAGGTGTTCCCGACACGTTCACACACCGTGGCGGCGCAGGGCGGCATCAATGCGGCCCTCGGCAACGTGGTGCCGGACAACTGGCACTGGCACATGTATGACACTGTCAAGGGCAGCGACTACCTGGGTGACCAGGACGCGATCGAATATATGTGCCGGGCGGCCTCGCACCTGGTGATCGAGCTCGAGCACGCCGGCATCCCGTTCTCGCGTCTGGACAACGGCGGCATCTATCAGCGCCCCTTCGGCGGACAGAGCCAGAACTTCGGCGGCGAGCAGGCGGCGCGTACCTGCGCGGCGGCCGATCGTACCGGCCACGCGCTGCTGCATACCCTCTACCAGCAGAACATCCGGGCCAAGACCCACTTCTTCGACGAGTATTTCGCCATCGATCTGGTGCGCGATGCCGAGGGGTTCATCCTCGGCGCGGTGGTCCTGGAGATCGAGACCGGCGAGCCGCTGCTCATCGAGGCCAAGACCACGCTCATCGCCACCGGCGGTGCCGGGCAGCTGTTCCGTACCAATACGAACGCCCACATCAACACCGGCGATGGTTTGGCCATGGCGCTGCGCGCCGGCATCCCGCTGCAGGATATGGAGTTCTTCCAGTTCCATCCGACTGGCATTGCCGGCAAGGGCATGTTGATCACCGAGGGGGCCCGCGGCGAGGGCGGTTATCTGGTCAACAAGGACGGCGAGCGCTTCATGGAACGCTACGCGCCGCATGCCAAGGATCTGGCCAGCCGCGACGTGGTCAGCCGGGCCATTGCCACGGAGGTCCGTGAGGGCCGCGGCTGCGGCCCGAAGGGCGACCATGTGCTGCTCAAGCTCGACCACCTGGGCGAGGAGGTGGTCGCCAAGCGCCTGCCGGGCATCCGCGACATGGCGCGCACTTTCCTGCACATCGACCCGGCCAGCGCCCCCGTCCCGGTGTTTCCCACGGCGCACTACACCATGGGCGGCATTCCGACCGATCGCCAGGGCCAGGTGGTGGTGCCGGTCGAGCAGGGCGAGGAGCCGATCCCCGGGCTGTACGCGGCAGGCGAGTGCGCCTGCGTCTCGGTCCACGGCGCCAATCGCCTCGGCGGCAACTCCCTGCTCGATATCGTCGTCTTCGGGCGTGCGGCGGGCAACCACATCATCGAATACCTTAAGGAAAACCGTTATCACCGCGCCCTGGACGAGGGCAGCGTCGGCCAGGCACTCGACCGACTGGCTCGCTGGGACCATCACGGCGAGGGCGAGTCGGTCGACGCCCTGCGCGGCGAGCTCCAGGATACGATGGAGCGCTACTGCGGCGTATTCCGGCGCGAGGAGGTGCTCGCCGAGGGCCTGGAGAAGGTGTTGGCGATCGGAGAGCGTGTGCAGCATGCACGCCTGCGCGATCACTCCAAGGTCTTCAACACGGCCCGTATCGAGGCCCTGGAGCTGGAAAACCTCGTCGACATCGCCGTGGCGACCGTCGCCTCGGCACTGGCGCGCAAGGAAAGCCGCGGCGCGCACTCGCGTATCGACTATCCCGAGCGCAACGACCAGAACTGGCTCAAGCACAGCCTATACTACAAAGAGGACCAGCGGCTCGACTACAAACCCGTGCGTCTCAAACCCATTACCGTCGACTCCTTCCCGCCAAAGGAGAGAGTTTACTGACGAGTTGGCAGTCTGCAGTTTGCAGTTGGCAGAAAGAGGCGGGCATCGGTGACGGTGGGGAACAATCGTGAGGGGAGAGGGGTGAGGTGTGAGGCGGCAAGAATGAAGAACATCTATGATCGTTTGCGCTGGCATCAGGCTGACGCTGTTCGCCTCACGCCTGACACCTCACACCTCACGGCTTCTTTCTGCGGACTGTCGACTGCCAACTGAGAACTGCTTTTATGCGCTTTTCGATTTATCGCTATAATCCCGAGACCGACGCGGCGCCGCGCATGCAGGACTACGAGCTGGCCGAGGTCGAGCCGGGGATGATGCTGCGCGATGCGCTGCTGCGCATCAAGGCCGAGGACGAAACCCTAAGCTTTCGCCACTCCTGCGGGGAGGGCGTCTGCGGTTCGGACGCGATGAACATCAACGGGCGCAACAGCCTCGCCTGTATCACGCCGTTGAAGGGGCTGCGCGAGCCGGTGGAGGTGCGTCCGATGCCGGGCATGCCGGTCATTCGCGACCTCGTGGTGGACATGAGCCAGTTCTTCCAGCACTACCGCGCCGTCAAGCCGTATCTCATTGTCCACGAACCCGAGCCCGAGGTGGAGTACCGTCAGTCGCCGGCCGATCGCGAAAAGCTCGACGGGCTGTACGAATGCATCTTGTGCGGCTGCTGCTCGACGGCCTGCCCGTCGTTCTGGTGGAATCCGGACAAGTTCCGGGGCCCGGCGGCCCTGCTGCAGTCCTATCGCTTCCTCGCCGACAGCCGCGACCAGGCCACCGACGAGCGGCTCAACGAGCTCGACGGCGCCTATCGCCTGTTTCGCTGCCACGGGATCATGAATTGCGTGGACGTCTGCCCCAAGGGATTGAATCCGACGGCCGCCATTCACCACATCAAGGCGCTGATGCTCAAGCAGACCGTTTGAGTGTTGCCGAAGGCCCGCTGCCCGTCCGCCGTGTCCGAGCTCACTTCCGAACCCGCCGCCAACCGCTCGCTTGAGCGCAACCGGCTCTATTGGCAGTGCCGGCGAGGCATGCTGGAACTCGATGCGCTGCTGCTGGGTTTTCTGGATCGGCGCTACGACCAATTGGACGATGCCGGCCGGGCGGCCTTCGAGCGGCTATTGAGCTGCCCGGATCCATTGCTGCTGGATTACCTCATGGCCCGGACCATACCGATCGACAAGGATGTCGCCGATGTCGTCAACGCGATACGCAGCGCCGTTGAACCTTGAACTGCGCCCTTCGCGGCGCATGGCGGTCGGTCTGATGCTCGTCCACTGTGTGGCACTGGCGGCGTTGTGTCTGCCTATGCTGGTGCCGGTCGCGCTACGCTTCCTGCTGGCAGCCGTCATTCTCTGGCATTTGATTCGCGTTTTGTCGCGCCATGCCTGGCTCACCGACTCGAACGCCGTGGTCCGCCTGATCTGGGGCGAGGACGGGCTTTGGACACTGGTCAACCGCGACGGCTCCGCTCGCACCGCAACCTTATTGGGCGACAGCTACGTCAGCCTACCCTTGATCGTCCTGCGCCTGTCCTGCCTCGACGGCGGCACCCGCGCCGTCGCCCTGGTCGGCGACATGGTCGATGGCGACAGCCTGCGGCGTCTTAGGGTTCGATTGAGGCTCGAAGGCACCGGAGACGACGAGGAGTGAGATATCGAGAGTTGGCAGTCGGCAGTTAGCAGTTAGCAGTTGGCAGAGAAAGGCCATGAGGGGTGAGGGGTGAGGCGTGAGGTGAAGCAACTCAACCGCACAACCCGGCAATCACGCCAACTCGCCTTCATCCTTGACGCCTCACTCCTGACTCCTCACGATCGTTCCACCGTTACCGATGCCCGCCTCTTTCTGCCAACTGCCAACTGATGACCGTCGACTTCGCCCGAAGGGCGGCGTTCTCTGTGTTGATTCCAAAGCGTTGATATGGCCTCAGGAGGCGGTGAAGCCGGCAGGGGTCAGGACGGTGTTGGTCGGGCGATGGCTGGTGTCGAGGTGGGGATAGTCGAGGGTGTAGTGCAGGCCGCGGCTTTCGCGGCGCAGCAGGGCGGAGCGGATGATGAGGTCGGCGACCTCGGTGAGGTTGCGCAGCTCCAGCAGGTCGCTGGTGACGCGGAAGTTGCCGTAGTACTCGTCGATCTCGCTGCGCAGCAGGTCGACGCGGTGTTTGGCGCGCTGCAGGCGCTTGCTGGTGCGCACGATACCGACGTAGTCCCACATGAAACGGCGCAGCTCGTCCCAGTTGTGGGCGACCACGACCTCTTCGTCGGAGTCGGTCACTCGGCTCTCGTCCCAGGCGGGCAGCTCTCCGGGCATGGCGGCCTGCTCGCCGTGGGCCAGCAGATATTCGGCCGCCGACTCGGCGAAGACCAGGCACTCGAGCAGCGAGTTGCTGGCCATGCGGTTGGCCCCGTGCAGACCCGTATAGGCGACCTCGCCGATGGCGAACAGGCCCGGCACGTCGGTCTGGCCGTGGGTATCGGTGAATAGGCCCCCGCAGGTGTAATGCGCGGCGGGGACCACCGGTATGGGTTCGCTGGTCATGTCGTAGCCGAGCTTGAGCAGGCGCTCGTAGATCGTCGGAAAATGGCCGGTGATGAATTCGGCCGGCTTGTGGCTGATGTCCAGATAGACGAAGTCGGCGCCGGTGCGTTTCATCTCGTGGTCGATGGCCCGGGCGACGATATCGCGCGGGGCGAGCTCGGCGCGCGCGTCGAAGCGCTCCATGAAGCGGCTCCCGTCGGCAAGCAGCAGATGTCCGCCTTCGCCGCGCACGGCCTCGCTGATGAGGAAGGTGCGCGCCTTGGGATGGAACAGGCAGGTCGGGTGAAACTGGTTGAATTCCATGTTGGCGACCCGGCAACCGGCGCGCCAGCCCATGGCGATGCCGTCGCCGCTGGCGCTGTCGGGGTTACTGGTATAGAGGTAGACCTTGCTGGCCCCGCCGGTGGCCAGGACCACGTGCCGGGCGCGAAAAACCCGCACGTGCCCGCTGGCGCGATCCAGCACATAGGCGCCCAGGCAGCGGTTCGGTCCGCTGTCGGACGGAAGGCCGACCTTGCGGGTGGTGATCAGGTCGACCGCGTTGTGCTGTTCGAACACCGTGATGTTGGGATGTTCCCGGACGCGTTCGCTGAGCGTCGTCTCCAACGCCTTGCCCGTGGCGTCATCGGCGTGAATGATGCGCCGGTGGCTGTGCCCGCCCTCGCGCGTCAAGTGGTAGCCCTCGCTGGCGTCCGATCCTCCGCTGCGCGTAAACGGTACCCCTTGATCGATGAGCCAATGGATGACACCGGCGCCGTGCTCGACGGTGAACTCAACGACGTCCGGATCGCACAGCCCCGCACCGGCATCCAGGGTGTCGGCCACGTGAGATTCGACCGAATCGTGGGAATCGAGCACGGCCGCAATACCACCCTGGGCCCAGAGGGTGCAGCCATCCAGTAATGGTCCCTTTGAAATCAATGAGATAGTGAACTGCTCGGCCAGGCGGAGGGCGAGGCTCAAGCCGGCTGCGCCGGCGCCGATGATCAAAACATCGGATTGTTCTTGTTCGTTCACGGTCAATTAGACTGGTTTGCGGCGAGGGTGCGGGTATCTTTTCGCGTCAGGCCCGCACGATCGGGCGCGGCAATGTGAGGCCGAGCTTTCGTTGTGGTGCCCATTAAGGCTAAAATTCCCCGTCTTTGTGTGACTTAGCCACGGCTGCTAGCCGACTCCAGCTTGGGGCAACTATACCCAAAAGAGCGGTCGC
>DATFLL010000100.1:0-14327 GCA_035267785.1 Gammaproteobacteria bacterium
GCTCTTGAGCCCCTGGTTGAAGATCTGGATGTGACAGGGGCAGTTCATGGGCTTGATGGCGAAGGTCCGCTTCTCCGACTCCGTGGTGAACATGTCGTCGCGGAACTTCTCCCAGTGGCCGGATTTCTCCCACAGCACGCGATCGGCCAGCGCCGGGGTGCGGACCTCCTGGTAGCCGCGCTCGCGCAGCTTCGCGCGGATGTACTGCTCGACCTGCTGGTACAGGGTCCAGCCGTGGTCGTGCCAGAAGACCATGCCCGGGGCCTCTTCCTGGACGTGGAACAGGTCGAGCTGGCGGGCGATCTTGCGGTGATCGCGCTTTTCGGCCTCCTCCAGGCGGTGCAGGTACTCCTTGAGCGACTTCTTGTCCGCCCAGGCGGTGCCGTAGACGCGCTGGAGCATCTCGTTGTCCGAATTGCCGCGCCAGTAGGCCCCGGCCAGCTTGGTCAGCTTGAAGGCCTTGAGCCGGCCGGTCGAAGGCACGTGGGGGCCGCGGCACAGGTCGATGAAATCGCCCTGGCGGTATAGCGAGAGCTGCTCGTCCTTGGGAATGGACTCGATGATCTCGGCCTTGTACTCCTCGCCCATGTTGCGGAAAAAGGCCACGGCGTCGTCGCGGTCCATGACCGAGCGCTCGACCGGGAAGTCGCGCTTGGCCAGCTCGTTCATCTTGGCCTCGATCTTCTCCAGGTCCTCGGGGGTGAAGGCCCGCTCGTACGCGAAATCGTAGTAGAAGCCGTCATCGATGACCGGGCCGATGGTCACCTGGGCATCGGGGAACAGCTCCTTGACCGCCTGCGCCAGCAGGTGGGCGGTGGAGTGGCGGATGACTTCCAGGCCCTCGGCGTCCTTGTCGGTCACGATGGCCAGGTTGGCGTCGTGGTCGATGACGAAGGAGGTATCAACGAGGCGCCCGTCGACCTTGCCGGCCAGGGCGGCCTTGGCCAGACCCGCGCCGATATCGGCGGCGACGTCGGCGACGGTGACGGGATGGGGAAAATCGCGATGGCTGCCGTCAGGCAGGGTAATCGTAGGCATGGCAGTACCCCTTTTCTCTTCAGTGGCGACCGATACGAGTGGCCGCTTGGTGTCGATGTCGGGCGACCGCTACGAGGGGCCGCCCCTGGAAAAAATCGTGGCGACCCATACGGAAGGTCGCCACAAGGTCGTACAGTGAAGCCAAGGCTGGTTGCACGGGCTCGTGTGGAACCGCCAAAACTTGCAGAAATTTGGTAGGCGCGATTGGACTACTGCGCACATCCCTGTGCTCCGCCCTGCGGGCCGCGCTTCGCGCGTTCAAAATCGCTCGAACCCCTGTTCCCGACGGGTTCTACCTCGTACATCCCTGTACTCGTCCCGGCGATTTTGTCGAACCGCGTTCTCGCCCAATCGCGCCTCCCGGGCAGGAGGCAATCCTGCAGCAAATTGGTAGGCGCGATTGGACTCGAACCAACGACCCCCACCATGTCAAGGTGGTGCTCTAACCAACTGAGCTACGCGCCTGCAAGACCGGCAAAGATACTCGATTAGTACCCGACCGCGCAAGTGCTGCCGGGCAACGGGCCACGACCGCCTCAGCCGACCTTGCGGTCGATCATGCCCAGGTTGTGCTCCTGGATGCGCTGGATCTCGTCGCGCAGGCGTGCCGCCTCCTCGAACTCCAGGTTCTGGGCGTCCTTGTACATTTGCTGCTCGAGCTGCTTGACCTTCTTGGTGAGCATCTCCGGGGACATGCCCGCGTACTCGATGACCTCCTCGGCGACCTTGGCGTAGCGCCGCGGCGCCCCCGGCCCGCCGGCATAGGCCCCCTCCATGATGTCGGCCACCGCCTTCTCAATCGTCCGCGGGGTGATGCCGTGGGCCTCGTTGAAGGCGATCTGCTTGTCCCGGCGCCGCTCGGTCTCCTCCATGGCCCGCTGCATGGACCCGGTGATCCGGTCGGCGTAGAGGATGGCCTTGCCGTGGGCGTTGCGTGCCGCGCGGCCGATGGTCTGGATGAGCGAGCGGTCCGAGCGCAAGAAGCCCTCCTTGTCCGCGTCCAGAATGGTCACCAACGAGACCTCGGGAATATCCAGCCCCTCACGCAGCAGGTTGATGCCGACCAGCACGTCGAACTCGCCCAGGCGCAGGTCGCGGATGATCTCCACGCGCTCGACGGTGTCGATATCCGAGTGCATGTAACGCACCCGCGTGCCGTGTTCGGCCAGATACTCGGTCAGGTCCTCGGCCATGCGCTTGGTCAGGGTGGTGACCAGCACGCGCTCGCCCACGGCCGTGCGTGCCTTGACCTCCGAGAGCAGGTCGTCGACCTGGCTGGTGGCCGGGCGCACCTCGACCTCGGGGTCGATGAGCCCGGTGGGGCGGACCACCTGCTCCACCACCGCGCCGGAGTGCTCGCGCTCGTAGGTCCCCGGCGTGGCCGAGACGAAGATGGCCTGGGGCATGAGGCGCTCGAATTCCTCGAACTTGAGCGGCCGGTTGTCCAGCGCCGAGGGCAGACGAAAGCCGTATTCGACCAGGCTCTCCTTGCGCGAGCGGTCGCCGCGATACATGGCGCCGAGCTGGGGAATGGTCACGTGCGACTCGTCGATGACGACCAGCGCATCGTCGGGCAGATAATCGATCAGCGTGGGCGGCGGTTCGCCCGGGCCGCGGCCCGTCAAATGGCGCGAATAGTTCTCGATGCCCGAGCAGTAGCCCAGCTCCATGATCATCTCGATATCAAAGCGCGTGCGCTGCTCCAGGCGCTGGGCCTCGACGAGCTTGTTGACCGAATAGAGCTGCTCCAGGCGCTCGGCCAGCTCGGCCTTGATGGCCTCCACCGCATCGAGCAGCGTCTGGCGCGGCGTGACGTAGTGCGTCTTGGGGTAGATGGTCACGCGCGGGACCTTGGAGATGACCTCGCCCGTGAGCGGATCGAAATAGCTGAGGTTGTCGATTTCGTCGTCGAACAGCTCGACGCGCACGGCCTCGCGGTCGGAGTCCGCCGGGAAGATGTCGATCACCTCGCCGCGCACCCGGTAGGTACCGCGCTGGAGCTCCACGTCGTTGCGCTTGTACTGGAGCTCGGCCAGGCGGCGCAGGATCTGGCGCTGGTCGACGGTGTCGCCGCGGCTCAGGTGCAGCAGCATGCTGAGGTAGGACTGCGGATCGCCCAGGCCATAGATGGCCGAGACCGTGGCCACGATGATGGTGTCGTGGCGTTCGAGCAGGGCCTTGGTCGCCGACAGGCGCATCTGCTCGATGTGCTCGTTGATCGAGGCGTCCTTCTCGATGTAGGTATCCGAGCTGGGGACGTAGGCCTCGGGCTGGTAGTAGTCGTAATAGGAGACGAAGTATTCCACCGCGTTGTGCGGGAAGAACTCGCGCATCTCGCCATAGAGCTGAGCGGCCAGGGTCTTGTTGGGCGCCAGGACCAGGGTCGGGCGCTGCACCTGCTCGATCACGTTGGCGACGGTGAAGGTCTTGCCCGAGCCGGTGACCCCGAGCAGGGTCATGCCCGCCTCGCCGGCGTTCAGGCCTTCGATGAGCTGGCGGATCGCCTCGGGCTGATCGCCGGCCGGTTCGAAGCCGGCGTTCAGTTCAAATCGCTTGGACATGAGTCTTTCAGAACCTGCGGCGTTTCAAGTATATTACACAAGTTTGGCTGTCAAACCTTCGTTCTGAGGACGCCGGGTTGGAAATTCAACTCTCACAACGGGTGCAACGCATCAAACCCTCGCCCACCCTGGCGGTCACCGCGCGCGCCAAGGCGCTGCGCGCCGCCGGGCGCGACATTATCGGGCTGGGCGCCGGCGAGCCCGATTTCGACACCCCCGAGCATATCAAACAGGCCGCCATCGACGCGCTGCACGCGGGGTTCACCAAATACACGCCCGTCGACGGCACGCCCGAGCTCAAAGAGGCCGTGATTGCCAAGTTCAAGCGCGACAACGGCCTGGACTACGCCGCCGATCAGATTCTGGTCTCCTGCGGCGGCAAGCACAGTTTCTACAATCTCGCCCAGGCGCTGCTCGATGAGGGCGACGAGGTCATCATCCCGGCGCCCTATTGGGTGTCCTACCCGGATATGGTCCTGCTGGCCGACGGCAAACCGGTCATCGTCGAGGCCGGCCTGGACCAGGGCTTCAAGATTATTCCCGAACAGCTGGAGGCGGCGATCACCCAGCGCACCCGCCTGCTGGTGCTGAACAGCCCGTCCAACCCGACCGGCGTGGCCTACACCCGCGCCGAGCTGGCGGCGCTCGGCGAGGTGCTGCGCAGGCACCCCCAGGTGCTCATCGCCACCGACGACATGTACGAGCACATCCTGTGGGCCGAAGAGCCCTTCGCCAACATACTCAATGCGTGCCCGGACCTCTACGAGCGCACCATTGTCTTGAACGGCGTATCCAAGGCCTACTCCATGACCGGCTGGCGCATCGGCTACGCCGCCGGGCCCAAGGCGTTGATGCAGGCGATGAAGAACATCCAGTCTCAGAGCACCTCGAATCCGACCTCCATCGCCCAGGTCGCGGCGACGACCGCCCTGAACGGCGACCAGACCTGCATCCAGGTCATGCTCAAGGCCTTCAAGCAGCGCCACGACTTCGTGGTCGAGGCGCTGAATGCCATCGACGGGGTCAAGTGCCTGCCCTCCCAGGGCGCCTTCTACTCCTTCCCGGACATGCGCGAGGCGATGGCACGCCTGGACGGCGTCGGCGACGATGTCGCCCTGGCCGAATACCTGCTCGAGCACGCCGGCGTTGCCCTGGTGCCCGGCTCGGCCTTTGGGGCCCCCGGCTATATGCGCCTGTCGTTCGCCACCAGCATCGACAATCTGCGCGAGGCGGCGGCGCGGCTCGACCGGGCACTTAGCCCCGCATCCTGATTCGCCGGCGACCTTTCCCGCCGCAGCGCGGGCCGTCGCCGCAGTGGAATCGGTGCCTTTGAACCAAATGGCACCGGTATAGGAAATTTCCTACAAGGATTGCCCTCAGCGTCCTACAGGCCCGGGGTTCCAATTACGCGGCCGTCTGACTATTGTTAGTCCCACAAGGAAGTGGGGGGTTGACATGGATGTCTCGACCTCGAGCCCCGGCGGAGCTCTCCGCCGGGGTTCATTTTCAAAACCGCAACACACCGATCTTCACGCAGGCGCTCAACCCAGCATCCTGAGCGACGCCGCGGGCGGCTTCACGCTCATCGAGCTGATGATCGTCGTGGCCGTACTCGGCATCCTGCTCACCGGGGTCGTCCCGGCCATACATCGAACGCTGGCCTCCAACCGGCTCGCCGTCCACGTCAACCATCTGGTGGGCGACCTTGCACTGACCCGCAGCGAGGCGATCACCCGCGGCGTCGACACCGTTCTGTGTAAAAGCAACGACGGACGACATTGCGTCCGTCAGGGCGGTTGGGAGCAGGGTTGGATCGTCTTCGCCGATCGCAACGCCAATCGGCGCCGTGACGCCCCCGAACCCGTGGTACACGTCCAGGGCCCCTTGAGCCGCAGCTACACGCTGCGCTACGCGGCCTTCGGCTCACGCCATTACGTGGTGTTCTTCCCGACGGGGTTCACGCGCACCAATGGCACCTTCACCTTCTGCGATCCCGAGGAGCCGGCACTGGCCCGCGCCGTGGTCCTGTCCAAGGTCGGTCGCCCGCGCCTGACGCGGACCCGCCCGGACGGCAGCGCCCTGACCTGTCCGTCCTGAGCAGCTCGGCAGATGGCTTGTTGACCTAGCGGGGCCCACTGATTACCATACGCAACCTGATTTTCCCCGGTAGCTCAGTTGGTAGAGCAGGTGACTGTTAATCACCCTGTCGCTGGTTCGAGTCCGGCCCGGGGAGCCAATATATAAATCAACGGCTTATGTCTTGCGGCATAGGCCGTTTTTTTATGCCACCGCTATTTGCGCGTGCTGACCGTGTGCAGGTAATTGGAGAACTCTTCGCTGAGCTCCGGGTGCTTGAGGGCATATTCGACCGTCGCCTGGAGATAGCCGAGCTTGTTGCCGCAGTCGTAGCGCGTCCCCTCGAAGCGGTAGGCATAGACGTCCTCGTCGGCCCGCAGCGCGTCGATGGCGTCGGTGAGCTGGATCTCGCCGCCCGAACCCCGCTCGGTCTTCTCCAGCAGGTCAAAGATCCGCGGCGTCAGGATATACCGCCCGACCACGCCCAGCGTCGACGGGGCCTCCTCCGGCTTGGGCTTTTCGACAATGGCGTTGACCTTGGACAGGGCGTCGTCGATCGACTCGGAATCCACGATGCCGTACTTGTCGGTATCCTGCGACGCCACCTGCTGCACGCCGAGGATGCTGCTCTCCAGATCATCGTACAAGCGCGTCATCTGCGACAGACAGGGATCGTTCTCGCCGTCGATGAGGTCGTCGGCGAGGATGACGGCGAACGGCTCGTTACCCACCACCGGCTGGGCGCACAACACCGCGTGGCCCAACCCGAGCGGCTCGGCCTGGCGGATGTAGATGCAGGTCACGTTGTCCGGGATGATCCCCTGCACCATCTTGAGCAGCTCGTGCTTGCCGCGCGACTCGAGCTCCACCTCCAGCTCATAGGCCTTGTCGAAGTGGTTGGGGATGGAGTGCTTGTTACGCCCGTTGACGAAGATCATCTGGGTCATGCCCGCCGCCACGGCCTCCTCGACGGCATACTGAATGAGCGGCTTGTCGACGATGGGCAGCATCTCCTTCGGGCTGGCCTTGGTGGCCGGCAAAAAACGCGTACCCATACCGGCGACCGGAAACACGGCCTTTCTAATCTTCTGCTGTGTCATATCGTTCCTTCATGTGTCGATTCGAAGCAATGGAGCACAAAAAAGTCACCGGCCCACTGACCGCCGCAGGCGCCACCAGACGAGATTCATGGCAACGAAATAGGCGGCGAACAGGCCGAGAAAACCGTAAAACATCCGGGCTTCGCTGAACCCGTGATACAGAGCGTACAGTCCGAACAATGCCAGAGCGACGGCCCCGGTGACAATAATCAGCAGCGTCTGAACGGCACTGAATCCCAGAGCCTGCAGCAAATGATGCAGGTGATCGCGGTCGGCGGCAAACGGCGAGAGACCCATGAACATGCGGCGGAACATGATGTAGACGGCGTCGAACAGCGGAATGGCAAGAATCCACAGCGCGGTGACCGGCGCGATCACACGCCCCGACCCCTGGGACAATCCAATGACATACCAGGTCAGGATGAACCCGAGGAACATGCTGCCCGAGTCGCCCATGAACACGCGCGCCGGCTGACGGTCCGAGAAACGCAGATTGAACAGCAGAAAGGCGACTACGACTGCCACGGCAATGAGCAGCAGATGCGCATCGGCACCGTGACCGGCGTGCAGCGTGGCAAAGCTCAGCGCGACGAGCGCGACCAGCGCCAGGCTGCCGGCCAGGCCGTCCAGCCCGTCGATCATGTTCAGCGCATTGATGACGCCCACGGCCGAGAACACCGTAAACGGTATCGCCCAGCCCCCAAGGGCCACGGTGCCCGAGCCGCTCAACCGCCCGAGGTCCTCCAGGCTGACCCCGCCCCACAGGGCCATGAACAAGGCGGCGGCAATCTGGGCCAGAAACTTCGCATAGCTCGACAGGTCGTGCATGTCGTCGAGCACACCGACGACAATCAGCACGACCAAGCCCTCGAAGAAGCTGCGAAACGGCGAGAGCGAGATGTCGAGTGTGAGCGCGGCGAAGGCGAAGCCGACGAACATGGCCAGGCCGCCGATGAGCGGCGTCGGGCTGGCGTGCAGCTTGCGCTCGCCCGGCATGTCGATGAGACCGATACGAAGCGCCAGCGGACGCAGAAACCAGAGCAGGAAAAAGGTAACGACGAAACCGGAGAGATAACTGGCGATAAAGCGCATATCCGGCGTCAGCTCACTCTATAAAAGGCCTTGTACCAATCCACGAAACGACTCAATCCTTCCTCGATGCCCGTCGTCGGTCGGAAGCCGACCGCCTCGCCGATGCGAGCGATGTCGGCATAGGTCTCGGGGACATCCCCCGGCTGCAGCGGCAGCATGTTCTTCACGGCCGGTCGGCCCAGCAGATTCTCCAGCACGCCGATGAAGTGCATCAGGTCCACCGGCTGGTTGTTACCAATATTATAGATACGGTAAGGGGCGTAGCTAGTGGCCGGATCGGGCGCGTCGCCCGACCAGGCCGGATCGGGCATTGCCACCTGGTCCAGAATGCCGACCACACCCTCGATGATGTCGTCGATGTAGGTGAAGTCGCGCCGGCACTGGCCGTGGTTGAACACGTCGATGGGTTCGCCTGCGAGGATCTTGCGCGTGAACAGGAAATACGCCATGTCCGGCCGGCCCCAGGGCCCGTAGACGGTGAAAAAGCGCAGTCCCGTGGCGGGCAGCCCGTACAGATGGCTGTAGGAATGGGCCATCAGCTCGTTGGCCTTCTTGGTGGCCGCATAGAGACTGACAGGGTGGTCGACGTTGTGATCCTCGGCAAACGGCATGCGCGTATTGGCGCCGTAGACCGAGCTGCTGGAGGCGAACACCAGGTGCTCGACCTCCTGCCGGCGACAACCTTCGAGGATGTTGACGAAACCCACGAGATTGGAATCAGCGTAGGCGTGGGGATTTTTCAGCGAATAGCGCACACCGGCCTGGGCGGCCAGGTTGACCACCCGCTGCGGCCGGTGACGCGCAAACACCTCGGCCATGGCCGCACGGTCCTCGAGCCCGACACGCGCCTCGGTGAATCCCGGCTTGGCCGTGAGCTGCGCCAGGCGCGCCTGCTTGAGCGCGACGTCGTAGTAGTCGTTGAGGTTGTCGACGCCGATGACTTCGTCGCCGCGCTCCAGCAAGCGGAGCGTCAAGGCGTGACCGATGAAGCCCGCCGCCCCGGTGACCAGTACCCTCATGCCGCCCCACCCGCGCCCGGCGCCGTCGAACGAAGCCCAAAAGCGGGCTTTTTGTCTTTATAAATCATTCGCTTGCTTTCTTGTTTCGGCGGGCGAACCACGCGCCCCCGCAAGCAGCCGATCATATACGAGCAGCGTTTCGCCGGTAACCTTTTCCTCGGAGAATTCCGCAACGACGACCTCACGCCCGCGCGCGCCCAGCTCGGTCCGCAGCGCCGGATCGTCTATCAGGCGGCGCAGCGCCGCCGCCAGGGCCTCGGCGTCGCGCGGGGCGACGAGCAGCCCGTTGACACCGTCACGCACAATCTCGCGGCAGCCCGGAATGTCCGTCGTGACAATGGGCCGCCCGCAGGCGGCCGCTTCGATCAGGGCCTTGGGCACCCCCTCGCCGTAGGCCGAAGGCAGACAGGCAATGTGGGTCAGCGCATAAACCGCCGGCATGTCGTCCTGGCGTCCCCACCATTCCACGGCCCCGCTCTGGACCCAGGCGTCGAGCTGCTCCTGTGCGATGCTGCTCGGATTGCCTGCGTCGGGTTCGCCGGCGATCGCCAGGCGCGCCTCGATCCCATCGGCCTGGAGGCAGCGGGCGGCCGCGACGAAGTCGCCAACCCCCTTGTCCCACAGCAGTCGCGAGGCCAGCAGGATGACCGGCGGCCCCTCCTCCGGCTGCGGCTCGGGGCCGGGTCGAAACACCTCGGTATCGACGCCGGAGCCGCGAATCAGCGCCGTGTCCGCCCGCCGTACCAGCCCCCAGCGCACGAACGCATCCCGATCGTCCGGATTCTGGAAGATCACCGCCGTGTTCCGGCCGCGCAGTGCGACGCGGTAAGCCGCACGCACCGCGGTACGCAGCAGCCACCCGGCCGGGCCCTTGCGCACGAAGACATACCCCAAACCGGGCACGGCATTGACGACGGCGCGCACGCCGGCCAGGCGTGCCGCGAGGCTGCCGAGGATCACCGGCTTGATGGTGATGTGGTGAACGAGGTCGGGGCGCAAGCGACGGTACAGGCGACGCAGGGCCACCAGGGTCGCGAGGGCCTTGAGGGGGTTGAGACTGCGCCGGTCCAGGGGCACGCCGTGCAGCTCGAAGCCAGCCTCGCGGATCGCGCTATCGGCCGGCGAGGCCGGTACGGCCACGGCAACCCGGTATCCCGCATCCCGAGCGGCCTGCGCGAGCGGTAGGCGGTGGCTGAGGAAAAAGCCTCCTTCATTGACGACGTAGAGGATCGTCTGCGCCAAAGTGTAGGGACCTCCAAGCCCGCGGGGCAGCATAGCACATCGGTCCCTGTGGCGGTCCGGACTGGTTGTTCCGGCCGAAAACACCACGGGCGCCCAATGGACGCCCGTGGTGGCCGCCGCGTACTGCGGCGGCGATCCGCATCGCTGCGGCTACTGCTTATCAGGATCCTCGGTGCGCAGATTCTCCCGGTTCTTCTCCACCGTCTTGGTCCCGATCCCCTTGACCAAGGCCAGGTCCTCGACCGCATGGAACGGCCCGTTGGCTTTGCGGTAGGCAACGATGGCCTCGGCCTTGGTCTGACCCACGCCGTTGAGATTGGCCGCCAGGGTCGGCGCATCCGCGGTATTGATGTTGACCGGGCCCGCCAGGGCCAGGGACGAGGCCAGGGCCGCGACGGCGGCAAAGAGGACATTGCGCAGAAGTTTCATGATGGCTCTCCTTTTCCAGAGGTTGACTTCCTTCGTCTCGACGACCGGCATGCGGTCCTGCATGCAGCGTCAGCAACACTCTAGGCAAGCCCCGGCGTGCGATCAATGCCGGGGACTATAGGAATTTTCTGATTTCGGCGTAGGCGATTTCCGACGCATCGCAGCGTCGGTCATCGGACCGCCGCAATCTCCGCCTCGATCGCGGCCAGCGCCGCCATGGGATCGGGGGCCGCCGTGATCGGCCGGCCGATCACCAGGTCACTGGCGCCGGCGGCCAGGGCCTCGGCCGGCGTCATGACGCGCGTCTGGTCGCCGCGGTCTGCCCCCGCCGGGCGAATGCCGGGGGTGACCAGCCGAAAGTCGGGGCGCCGCGCCTCGCGCAGCATGGCAACCTCCCGGGGCGAGCAGACCACGCCATCCAGACCCGACTCGTCGGCCAGCGCCGCCAGGCGCTTCACGTTGTCGGCCGGCGTGCCGGCAAATCCGATCTCGTGCAGCTCGGCCTCGCTCAGGCTCGTCAGCACGGTCACCGCCACCAGCAGCGGTCGATGCGGCGCGGACTCCAGCGCCTCGCGCGCAGCCTCCAACATCCGCCGCCCGCCGCTGGCATGGACGTTGACCATCCACACCCCGAGCTCGGCGGCGGCGGCACAGGCGCGGGCCACGGTGTTCGGAATATCGTGAAACTTCAAATCGAGAAAGACCTCGAAGCCACGCTCGACCAGTTGACCCACGAGGTCGGGCCCGCAGCGGGTGAACAGTTCCTTGCCCACCTTCAAGCGGCAGCTGCCCGGCTCCAGGCGGTCCACCAACTCCAGTGCCGGCGCGGCGGCCGGGTAATCCAGGGCGACGATCACCGGCGGTTCCTGCATGCTTTACTCTCCCTCCACGCCGAGAATCGGCTTCGTCGTGTTCCAGCGCTTGCAGCTCGGGCACTGCCAGTGCAGCGTCTTGCCCGCAAACCCGCAGGACTGGCACTTATAGACCGGCTTGTCGGCCAGCAGACTGGTGGTGAACTCCTTGAGTATCCCCAGCTCCTCGCGCCCCGGTCCCTGGCTGTTGGCCAGGTGCAGCTCGATCAGTCGATCCATGCCGCGTACCGAGGGGCGGCGGCGTAGATAGTCGGTGATGAACTCGGCCGCCGCCTCGTCGCCGCGTTCCTGGCGGATGAGCTCGGCCAGTGCCAGCATCGTCGAGATGCCCCCGTGGCGCTCGAGCATCTGCTGCAGGTAATCCAGCATGTCGTGACTGCGACCCTGGCGCCGGTAGCATTCGAGCAGCGGCTCGACAACCTCGCCGATATAGTCGGGGTCCTGTTCCTCGACGTGGCGGTAGGCACGAATTGCCGCCTTGAGGTTGCCGGCCGCCATGTGCAAGGCGCCCTCGGCCAGACTCGCACGCACGCAGGCCCGATCGACCGTCAGGGCCCGGCGCAGCATCTTGACCGCCCGCGCCGTCTCCCCTTTTCGCCGCGCCTGATCGGCAAGCTCGCAGTAGTACTGCGCGATGACGGGCCCGAGACGACGTCCGGAGACGTTCTCGAGCTTGCGCGCGACTTCGATGGCCTTGTCCCAGTCCTTTTCCTGCTGATAGATGTCGATGAGCTGGACGAGGGCCTGCTCGGTGTGGGGTTCGCTGTCTATCAGGTCCTGAAACAGGCTCTCGGCACGGTCGAACAGACCCGCGCGCATGTAATCGTGACCCAGCTCGAACAGCGCCTCGGCCCGCTGTTCGCGGTTGAGCGTCGGACGCGCGATCAGGTTCTGGTGGATACGAATGGCCCGGTCGACCTCGCCGCGGCGGCGAAACAGGCTGCCGAGCGCCAGGTGCGTCTCGACCGTGTCGGGGTCGACCTCCAGCATGCGGATGAAGAGGTCGAGTGCCTTGTCCTGCTGCTCGTTGAGCAGGTAGTTCAGGCCCTTGATGTAATCGCGCGGGATCTCAGGGACCTCCACCTCCCGGCTCGGCGGACGCGAGCGATGGCCGATCCACCACCCCGACAGGGCGGCGACAGGCAGCAGGAGGAACAGGAGCTCGAGCGCCATACGGATCCCGCTCAGTGCTTGTCGCGGATCGGGATCGACCGCAGGTTGGCGACCTCCTTCTCGGCGAGCCGGGCGGCCTTGCGCACGCGCGCGACCTCGCGTTTGGACCGCAGCCACAGGCCCACTCCCGCGGCCATACCCAACAGTGCGCCGATGGTCAGCGACAACACGATCACGAGAGACAGCGGCGCCTGACGGCTGCCGAAGTAATACTTCAAGGTGACCGGCTCGGCGTTGAGAACCGCAAAGGCGACGCCCAGCACCAGGATCACAGCCAATACCACAAAGAGAAGAATGCGCTTCATGTTGCCTCCAAGGGCGCCCCGGCCGGTCATTCACGCGGGAAGCGACGACGCCCAGGTAGCGCGCAGAGCCCGAAGTAGGGCCCCGACCCGAAAACTCCTATACTAGCGGCGGTTGCAGTGAATTCAAACCGAAGACGGCCCGTTCGCGCCGCACCGGATCGTGCCGTCTCTTTCGTCGCATTTCGGGGCGGACACAAAAAAACGGCATGAAGCTGTCACCTCATGCCGCCTTGTTTTCGATGTCGCTGGTCGGTCCGGCAGGCTGCTAGTCGCTGATGCTGACCCGGGACATACTCTCGTTGACCCGCTCGCGAAGCTCCTTGCCGGGCTTGAAGTGCGGAACATACTTCGCGGCCAGAGAGACCGAATCGCCGGTCTTCGGGTTACGCCCGATGCGCGGCGGACGATAGTGCAACGAGAAGCTGCCGAAGCCGCGGATCTCGATGCGCTCGCCGCTGGACAACGCCTGCGCCATGTGTTCCAACATGGTCTTGATGGCCAGCTCCACGTCCTTGTAAGCCAACTGCGATTGCTTGTGTGCGAGAATATCGATGAGTTCGGATTTTGTCATTGATATTGCCCAATCGCAGTATCGGAGGCGCACAAAGCGCCCCCGATACCCGCCTTTGTTGTCTTAGTCGTTCTTGTTTTCCATCTTTTCCTTGAGCAGATCGCCCAAGGTGGTCGACGCCGGTGCCGAGCTACGATTGTAGTCCTGCACGGCCTCGGCCTCTTCCTGACTGTCCTTGGCCTTGATGGACAGGTTGATGGTGCGGTTCTTGCGATCCACGCCCATGAACTTCGCCTCGACCTCGTCGCCGACGTTGAGCATGGTGCGGGCATCCTCGACGCGATCGCGCGACAGCTCGGAGGCACGCAGATAACCCTCGATGCTCTCGCCCAGTTCGATCAGGGCGCCCTTGGCATCGACTTCCTTGACCGTGCCGGTAACGATGGTGCCCTTGGCATGCTCGGCCACGAAGTTGGAGAAGGGGTCCTTCTCCAGCTGCTTGATGCCCAGGGAGATGCGCTCGCGCTCGGGGTCCACGGACAGGACAACGGTCTCGATCTCGTCGCCCTTCTTGTAGTTGCGTACCGCATCTTCGCCCGCGATGTTCCAGGAGATGTCGGACAGGTGGACCAGGCCGTCGATGCCGCCGTCCAGGCCGACGAAGATGCCAAAGTCGGTGATGGACTTGATCTTGCCGACGACCTTGTCGCCCTTGTTGTGGGTAGCGGCGAACTCGTCCCAGGGATTGGGCTGGCACTGCTTCATGCCCAGCGAGATACGGCGGCGCTCCTCGTCGATGTCGAGCACCATGACCTCGACCTCGTCGCCCACCTGCACGACCTTGGACGGATGGATGTTCTTGTTCGTCCAGTCCATCTCGGAGACGTGGACCAGGCCCTCGACGCCGTC
>DATFLL010000101.1:0-41838 GCA_035267785.1 Gammaproteobacteria bacterium
GCAGGTACTGCGTCAGGTCGTTGGTCCCCACCGAGAGGAAGTCGACCCGACGGGCGAGGTTACCCGCCTGGTAGACGGCCGAGGGCACTTCCACCATGACGCCGATACGCGGCATGTCGACCGCCTCGCCCTCCTCGCGCAGCTCGCCGTGGGCACGGCGCAGCAGGGCGAGCGCCTCGTCGAGCTCGGTGACATGGGTAACCATCGGCAGCAGCAGGTGCAGATTGTCCAGGCCGACACTGGCGCGCAGCATCGCGCGCAGCTGCACCAGGAAAATCTCCGGATGATCCAGCGTAATGCGAATGCCCCGCCAGCCCAGGAAGGGGTTGTCCTCGTGGATGGGAAAGTACGGCAGCGCCTTGTCCCCGCCGACGTCCAACGTGCGCAGCGTCACCGGCCGCGGCGCGAATCCCTCGAGGACCTTGCGATAGATAACGCGCTGCTCCTCCTCGCCCGGAAACTGCTGGCGAATCATGAAGGGAAATTCGGTGCGATACAGGCCGATGCCCTCGGCGCCGCTGTTCAATGACGGCGTAATGTCGGAAAGCAGGCCCGTGTTGACATACAGGGGTACGCGCACGCCGTCGGGTGTCTGTGCCGGCAAATCCCGCAGCCCGGTCAGCTCCTCGGACAGCTGGCGCTCCTCGCCCGCCAGGCGCTCGAATTCCTTGCGCACGATCTCCGAGGGTGAGACATACACGCGGCCGCTGTAGCCGTCGGCGATGACCTCCGCACCGTCGACCCGCCCGACCGGCAGATCGGTCGTACCCATGACCGCGGGGATGCCCAGGGCCCGGGCCAGGATGGCGGTGTGCGAGGTTCGCGAGCCGCGCACCGAAACCACACCCGCCAATTTTTCCGGCGGCACCTCGGCAAGCACCGAGGCCGATATCTCCTCGCCGATCAGAATCGTATGCTCGGGATAGTCGCGGCTGTCGCGGGCGTCGCGCTGCATGCGCATCAGAATGCGCCGGCCCAGGTCGCGCAGGTCGTGACCACGCTCGCGCAGATACGGGTCGTCCATTTCCTCGAACACGCGGATGTGCTCGGCAATGGTCTCGCGCAGCGCCGCGGGCGCCCACGAGCCGGCGCGGATGCGCGTCTCGGTCGGCTCGATGACCGTGCTCGATTCGAGAATCATCTGATAGGCGTCGAACAGCGCCCGATCCTCGGCGGGTAACAGCTTGCTCAGGCGTTTGGACAGCGCCTTGATATCGCTCTTGACCTGCTTGATGGCGCGGCGAAAGGCAGCGAGCTCGGCCTCGACGTCCTCGACCTTGCGATCGGGAATGGCGTTGATGTCCGCATAGGGATAGACCACCACGGCCGTACCCACGGCGACGCCCGGGGCGCCGGGCTGGCCGCGCAGCGGACGCCCGTCGCTCGGTACGTGCCCGGCGCCGCGCAGCCCGTCGATGCCGCCGCTGGCCTCGGCATGCGCGATGGCGCCGGCCAGTTGCGCCGCGATGGTCACGAGAAACGTAACCGTGTCCTCGTCGAAGCGGTGGCGGGCATGGTGCTGAACGACCAGCACGCCCAGCACGAGGCGGTGGTGGATGATGGGTACGCCGAGAAAGGCGTGATAGCGCTCCTCGCTGGTCTCCGGGAAATACCGATAGCGCGGGTGGTCCGGGGCGTTGTCCAGGTTCACCGGCTCGGCACGCTCGGCGACCAGGCTGGTCAGGCCCTCCTGGAAACCGAGGCGCACCTTGCCCACCGACTCGGGATTGAGCCCGTCGGTGGCCATCAGCACGTGCTGCTGCTGGGTATGATCGGTCAGGTACACCGAACACACATCCGCGGCGATGGCCTTCTTGACTCGCTGGACAATGATACCCAGGGCCTGATCGAGGTTGCGCGCGGAGTTGACCTCCTGCGTGATGCGGCGAAGGGTGTCGAGCATGGGCAACCTTGAGTGACCTCTTGACTTCAACAGCGGCCCGCGAGACGGGCGTGAACTTCCGAGAACGGCCGCGCACCAGCGGCTCCCGCGCGCGCCGGGCGACCAACCTGTCCGGTCGGTCGGCCAAACATTCTAATCGACTGGGAAACGTGCCGCGTCCCGCTACGATGGGGGGTTCAATCCCCGAGGGCGATCCCGAGACAGCCGCGGCAGCAACGAACGGGGCCCGCCCCGGCCGACGCACGACGGGCGTGCCTTACCTCAACCCACCAGCTCGCGGACCTGCCTGCGACTCGCGCCGGGCTTGAGCAGAGGCGCGAGCTCCTGGAGCGCACGTCGATACACCGTACGCTTGAACGCCACGACCTCCTGCAGCGGGTACCAATAGCTGACCCAACGCCAGCGGTCGAATTCGGGCTTTTCGCTGACATCGAGCCGCACCCGCCCCTCGTCTCCAACCAGGCGCAGCAGGTACCAGACCTGCTTTTGCCCGATGCATACGGGTTTGCGGCCGTGGCGGATAAGCTTTTTGGGCAGACGATAGCGCAGCCAGCCGCCGGTGCAGCCGATGACTTCGACATCCTCGGCCAGCAGCCCGGTCTCCTCGGTCAATTCGCGAAACATCGCCTGCTCGGGCGACTCGTCGCACCGAATCCCGCCCTGCGGAAACTGCCAGGCATCCTGCCCGATTCGCCGGGCCCAGAACAGCCGCCCGTCCCGATTGCTCAGGATGATGCCGACATTCGGTCTGTACCCATCTGAATCAATCACTTGCGAGCCACACTTATCCCTTTTAACCCGATTCTTCCACATTTCCCAGAGGGCGGCAAATTTTCCATGCCCATGGGTGAATATTATGCTTTTTCAAATAGTTAAGGTCAGAGTCCCGCTCTCTCTCCCCTTCGCCCGGCGGATGGGCTAGTATGCCGGCTCGGCCGACAGCCGACGCCTGCAGCCAACAGGGGGACCCCGTCACATTGAGCCTGGCCATTTTCGATCTCGACAATACACTGCTCGGCGGAGACAGCGACTACCTCTGGGGCCGCTTCCTGGCCGAGCGCGGCGTGGTCGACGGCGACGCCTACGAACGCGAAAACCACCGTTTCTATCTCGAATACCAGGCCGGAACGCTGGATATCCGCGAATTCCTGGCCTTCAGCCTGCGTCCTCTGGCCGAAACCGAACCGACGCGCCTGGCCGAGCTGCGGCACGAGTTCATGCGCGAGCGCATCGAGCCCATTATCCTGCCCGCCGCCCGCAGCCTGCTGGCAAAGCACCGCGAGGCCGGCGACGCCCTGCTCATCATCACCGCCACCAACCGTTTCGTCACCGCGCCGATCGCCGAGGCGCTGGGCGTGGACGACCTGCTCGCCACCGACCCGGAATATCGCAACGGGCGCTATACCGGGCAGGTCAGCGGCACGCCCTGCTTTCGCGAGGGCAAAGTCGAGCGTCTGAATCAATGGCTGCACCGGACGGGTGCCAATCTGGCCGAAAGCTGGTTCTACAGCGACTCGCACAACGACCTGCCGCTGCTGGAGCTGGTCACACACCCGGTCGCCGTCGACCCGGACGAGACCCTGGCCGCCCACGCCGAGCAGCGCGGTTGGCCCGTCCTGACCCTGCGCCGCGGCGTCCAACCCCAACCTTGGCCCGAGCCCGGGCCCCAGCCTGCACCCCAGGCTGGCGCCCGGCCCGACGCGGCGAGCGAGCCCGAGTGAAGCCCGGGGCGACCTGATGCGTGCCCGGCTGCTACTGCCCCTGCTCGGTCTACTGACACTGACCAGCCTCGCCATGGCACTGCTCAGCGGCAGCCTGGCCGTCGGACCCGTCGAGCTGCTGCACATCCTGACTGGAGGCCGCGGCACCGGCATGGCGCGGGAGGTCGTCCTGGACCTGCGCCTGCCCCGCACTTTGGCCGCGTTCGCAACCGGGGCCCTGCTGGCCCAGGCCGGTGCGCTGATGCAGGTACTGCTGCGAAACCCGCTCGCCGATCCCTATGTGCTGGGGATTTCGGGAGGCGCGGCCACCGCCGCGCTGGTGGCTCTGGGCGTCGGACTGGGCGGGTTGGCACTGTCGGTCAGCGCCTTTGCCGGCGCACTGGTCGCCATGATCCTGGTATTCGGGCTGGCCCACGGCGGCGGGACCTGGTCGCCGAACCGGCTGCTCCTCACCGGCGTCGTCCTGGCCGCCGGCTGGGGCGCCCTGATCAGCCTACTGTTGGCCCTCAGCCCCAACGCCAGTCTGCGCGGTATGCTGTTCTGGCTGATGGGCGACCTGTCGGGAGCGGCCCATCCCGCAACCGCGCTGACCGTCGCGGCCGCCGGCCTGGTGCTGGCCCTGCCGCTGGCACGCGAGCTCAACGTCCTGACCGCGGGCACGCTCCAGGCCGGCGCATTGGGGGTCAACGTGGCTCGGCTGCACGCCGCGATTTATCTGCTGGCCTCCCTGCTGACGGCCGCGGCCGTGACGGTAGCGGGGAGCATCGGCTTCGTCGGACTGGTGGTGCCCCACGCCCTGCGCCTGCTCGGCGTACGCGATCACCGTGTCCTGCTGCCCGGGGCAGCCCTGCTCGGCGGCGCCCTGCTGGTGCTGGCCGATACCCTGGCACGCACGGTGGCCGCCCCTCAGCAATTGCCGGTCGGTGTCATCACCGCGGCCCTGGGCGTGCCCCTGTTCCTGGTGCTGCTCCGGCGAGGCTACCGATGAGGGGTTTCCGATGAGCGCGGCGCAAGGCGCCATGCCCGACGCCGCCGGACTGGCCGCGCGCGGGCTGACGGTACACATCGGCGGCAAGACGGTGTGCCGCGACCTCGACATCGTCTTCGACGCCGGCCAGTGCTGGGCGATGCTCGGGCGCAACGGCGCGGGCAAGACCACGCTGCTGCATACCCTGGCCGGCCTGCGACCTGCGGCGAGCGGTACGGTCGAGCTGGACGGCCGGCCCCTGGCCGCGCTGTCCCGACGCCAGGTTGCCCGGCGCCTGGGCCTGCTGCCGCAGAGCCACCAGGACCCCTTCCCGGCGCGGGTGCTGGAGACGGCCCTGTCGGGCCGCCACCCCCACCTCGCCCCCTGGCAGTGGGAGGGAGCCCTCGATATCGAGCTTGCACGCCGGGCGCTGGCGCGGGTGGACCTCGCCGGTCTGGAAACGCGCATGGTCGACAGTCTCTCCGGCGGCGAGCGCCGCCGGCTGGGTCTGGCCACCGTGCTCACCCAGGACCCGGCGATCGCCCTGCTCGACGAGCCCGTCAATCACCTCGATCTGCATCACCAGGTCGCGCTGCTGGCCATGCTGCGCGAGGCGACCCGGTCGGGCGAGCGCACGGCGGTCATGGCCCTGCACGACCTGAATCTCGTGGCCCGCTACTGCGACCATGTCCTGATGCTTTTCGGCGAGGGGGAGGTGCTGCACGGCCCGACCGAACGCGTGCTGACAACCGAAAATCTGGCACGCCTACTGGGTCACCCCATCGGCCGGGTGACCAGCGAGGTGGGTCCGCTCTATTTTCCGATGTAAGCCGTTCCGTGGGCACGGGATGCGGCCGACCCGGGCGCGCCGGAATCGTGCGTGCGCCGACGGCCTTCTTCGGCGCCGGCCTCCGCCGCCGGGGGCTCCAGCCAGTCGATGAGACCGGCCCACTGCTCCTTGTCGCGCTCGACCCGGCTCTCCTCCAGGTCGTGGATGCCCACGCCCTGCTCGGCCGCCCTTACATAGTATTGAGTGTCGCGCAGGCGAGCCACGAACGGCAGGCGCAGGCTGGTGAGGAAACGCTCCAGGGCCTGGAATACCAGGGTGTTTTCCTTGACGCGATTGGCTATCACGCCCAGGCGAATGTCGCGACTGCGCACCTTGCCGACCAACAGCAGGTCCTGGATGAAGCGTGAAGCGGCATGGATGTCGATGGGCGAAGGCAGCACCGGGAGGAGAATGACGTCGACCTGGCTGACGTAGTCGACCAGATCCTGGCCGCCGATGCCGGCCGGGGCATCGATGACCACCCGCTCGGTGTCCGGCGGCACGCGCAGCTGCCAGGAGCGGGTGACGTCGCCGCGCGAGCGCTGATAGGCCTCGACGCCGTGGATGGGCTCGTAGTCATCCGAACGGGTGCCCAGCCAGCGGATACTGGAACCCTGGGGATCGTAGTCGAGCAGCGCCGTCACCCGCCCCTGCGCGGCGTAATAGCTGGCGAGGTTGGTCGCGATGGTGGTCTTGCCGCAGCCACCCTTGGAGTTGAGAACGATAATCCTGCGCATCTTTCGGCGCCTCGGAGCAGGGGCGCCACGCGCGCGCCAGCGCGGGTGTCGCCGACCGTGGCCGGTATGACCATGGTTAAAGTGTAGTGTAAAGAATTACGTAAGTCCTTGTCATTGAAGATCGTTGCCGCGCGCGCGCCGCGGGCACAACGACCCTCGGCTTGACCCCGTCCGGCGAACTCATTAGAGTCTGGCCCGGCATTACGACCTGCTTCAGGTGCCCCGGCGGCCAGCGCCGCCGGGGTGAAACGGGAAGCCGGTGCGCCCGCGCCAGCGGGCAATCCCGGCACTGCCCCCGCAACGGTAAGCGAGTCAAGGTGAATCAATCGGCCACTGCGTAGCGGCGTGGGAAGGCGATTCACCGGGAGCGGCCATCCGCCCCACTCGCGAGTCCGGAGACCGGCCTGAGGTACTGAACCGATGTGCGGCGGAGGGCCGTACCGGCAGGCAAGGCCTTCTCCATTCCGGCCCCGTCCTCGCCCGTCCCTCCCCGCATGTCACGACCGACAACCGACGCACGGGTGAGTGCGTCCTGCGGGAGAAAAAGCCTTGAACACCCGATTTGCCTTTCCCCCGGTCCTCGCGGCCGGTGCCTGCATCCTCGCGGCCACCCCGGCCCTGGCCGCCGACAACCGGAACGAGACCCTCAGCCCTGTGGTGGTCACCGCCACGCGCGTGCCGCAGACTGCGGACGACACCCTGTCCTCGGTCACGGTGATCACGCGCCAGGACATCGAGCAAAGCGGCGCGCAGAGCCTGCCCGGCCTGCTGCAGGGCCGCGCCGGCATCCAGATGACCAACAGCGGCGGCCTGGGTCAGCAGAGCTCGCTGTTCCTGCGCGGTGCAGATACCAAGGGCGTGCTGGTGCTGGTCGACGGCGTGCGCGTGGGTTCGGTGAGCGCCGGCGGCGTGAGCTGGGAGCTGCTCCCCCTGTCGCAGATTCAGCGCATCGAGATCGTGCGCGGCCCGCACTCGGTGCAGTACGGCGCCGACGCCGTCGGCGGCGTCATCCAGATATTCACCACCCATAAGACGCAGGGCACCCACGTCCAAGGCCAGGCCGGCATGGGAACCTACGACACCTACCGCACCGGCCTGGGCGTCTCCGGCGGCGGCGCACACGGTTGGTACAGCCTGCGCGGCGAGCGCCTGGCCAGCGACGGCTTCGACGTCTACCAACTGGCCGACCCCGACAGCGACGGCTACGTGAACAACAGCGTCAGCGCCAACGCCGGCTACCGCTTCGACAACGGTGCCAGCTGGCAGGTCAACGCCATGGATGCCAGCGGTTACACCCAATACGATGGCTTTGGCCTCGGACAGGACAACTACCGCCAGCAGACGCTGTCCACCCACCTCGGATTCAACCCGCTGGCGATGTGGAAGGTCACCCTGGTCGCCGGACGCAGCCTGGACGATCGCAACATTCTCAACTCCACCGGCAGCGTCGGCTACCGCTACGACTCCACGCGCAAGACCTATTCCTGGCAGAACGACTTTTATCTGACCGACGCCCAGATCCTGACCGCGGGCGTGGACCGCTACGACGACCGTATCGACAGCATGGATAATTACGCCAAGACCGAGCGCACCACCCGCGGCACCTTCGTCCAGTACCAGGGCCACTTCGGCGCCCAGTCGCTGCTGGCCGGCGTGCGCCGCACCCGCGACGATCAGTTCGGCAGCCACAACACAGGCGACGTCGCCTGGGCCTTGCGCTTCAACGACGGCGTAAAGCTGCGCCTCTCGCACGCCACCGCCTTTCGCGCCCCGACCTTCAACGACCTATACTATCCGGGATACAACAACCCCAACCTGAAGCCGGTGACATCGCGTACCGACGAGGTCGGCCTGGGACGGACCGGAAAAAGCTTTAGTTGGCGGCTGAGCGCTTATCGCACGCACATCGACCACCTTATCGCGTATCCATATCCCGCACCTCCGATAAACATCGACAAGGCATCGATCGACGGCGTGGAAGCGACCGTGTCGGGACGCCTGGCCGGGCTGGACCAACACCTGTCGCTGACCTGGCTGGACCCGCGCGACGAGAAGACCGGTAACCTGCTGCCGCGCCGGGCCAAGCGCAGCCTGCGCTGGGACGTCTCGCGCACGCTCGGGCGCTCCACGCTCGGTGCGACCCTCATCGCCCAGAGTTGGCGCTACGACGATCCTGCCAACACAGAGCGCGTGCCCGGCTACGGGGTGGTCAACCTGCGCGGCGAATACCGCGTGAGCAAGGCACTGACTACATACGCACACGTGGACAATCTGTTCGACAAACAGTATGAAACCGTCAAGTACTACAACACCGCGGGGCTGAGCACCTTTGTCGGCATTCGCTATCAATTGCGCTGAGCCCGCCCACCGGCCGGCGGAGTTGCTCCGACGGGGGGCGGCGGCCCCAGACGCCGCCCGCCGCCCGGACGACAGGCGGCAACGCGGACTGAGCGGCTTCGTGTTCGGCTCGCTGCTGCTGCACGCGGGCGTATTGTTGGCGTTGGGCATCACCATCACCCTGCCGACCGTCACACCGCGTCCCGGAGCCCCCTCGCTCATCACCGCCCGCCTCGCACCCGCCGAGCCTCGCTCGCCGGCCAAACACGCCCGCTCGTCCACCAAATCCGACAGACCGACTCCGTCGAGGTCGACCGTGGTCGAACACTCGAGGGAGCCGAGCCGCGCCGCCAGCCGAGCGCCAGCGCAACAGGCAGCGCATGAACGCGGCGATCTCGAGGCCGCGCGCAATGCGAAAACGCTCAAGCCGTCGCCGACCACGGTCGCCAGCGCAGCACCCGCTGCAAGCGTAACCGACACCGCTGCGACACCCCGAACCAAGGCGAGTCCCGATCACACCCACACAGCGTCTGTAAACAGCGCGCCACCGGCCAGGACGGCATCAGTGGCGCAACCCGCCGTGCGCGGCGCGGCCGTGCGGGCAGCCGTGAAACGCGCCCTGCGCGCCCGGTTCTATTATCCCTACGTCGCGCGGCGCAACGGTTGGCAGGGCGAGATCGATCTCGGCCTGCACATCAGCGCCGACGGGCGCATCAGCCGTGTGCACGTGGTCAAGAGCTCGGGCCACCGCATGCTCGATCGCGCCGCACTGGACAGCGCACGCAGTATCAAAGTCCTACCCGAGCTTGTAGACTTGCTGTACGGACAGGCACTCGACCTCGTCCTGCCGGTACGCTACCGGCTCTATGACGGCTGATCGGACACGCCCATGGGACACCGCCTCTCCAAGATCTATACCCGCACGGGCGACGAAGGCACGACCGGCCTCGGCGACGGGCGCCGCGTCGAAAAGGACCATGCACGCGTGGAGGCCATCGGCGCCGTCGACGAATTGAACAGCCTGATCGGTCTTATCCTCGCCCACGACCTTCCGCCGGCCGTATGTGAGTGCCTCACCGACGTCCAGCACGACCTGTTCGACCTCGGCGGCGAGCTCGCCATGCCGGGTCACTCCCTGATCCCGGCGCACTATGCCGGGCGCCTGGAACAGGTCCTGGACGGCTTCAACGCCGAGCTCCCGGAGCTCAAGGAATTCATCCTACCCGCGGGCGGCCAGGCCACCGCGACCTGCCATCTCGCGCGCGCAGTCTGTCGGCGCGCCGAACGCCGGGTTATCACCCTGGGGCGCGCCGAGACGATCAACCCGCCGGTGGCCACCTACCTCAACCGGCTCTCGGACCTGCTGTTCGTGCTGGCGCGCGTGCTCTCTCGCCACGAATCGGGCGCCGAGGTGCTCTGGCAACCGGGGCGCAGCCGGGAGCGCTGATCGACACCGGTCGACGCCGGCGGCGGGCACTGGCCTGCGTTGGCGCCTATACTGTCGGGAGCGCTCCATTCCACTCTTCCTGTGCATTCGTCGATGCGGGAGTCTTCCATGTCCGCCCAGAAGCCCGAGCTCAAGGTCAGCGTATTTTCCGACTACATTTGTCCCTTCTGTTACATCGGCAGCCGCCGTCTGATGCGCCTGGACAGGACTTACGACCTGAAGGTCAACTGGGCCGGCCTGGAGATCCATCCCGAGACCCCGCCCGAGGGCATGCCGATCGAGCGCCTGGGCTATCCCAAGCAGCAATGGACTCAGATGATGGCCGCGCTCACCGAGATGGCGGCCGAGGAAGGCATCGAGATGGAATCGCACGACTTCACCACGAACTCCCACAAGGCCCTGCTGCTCGCCGAGGCAGCCAAGCACGCCGGGCGGGAGAGCTTCTACGCGCTGCACGAGCGTCTGTTTCACGAATTCTTCTCACAGGGAAAGAACATCGGCGACGAGCAGGTCCTGCGCACCATCGCCTGTGAGGCCGGCGTGCCGGAGTCGATCGTGGACGTGGCCTGGCGCAACCAGGACTACGAACAGCGCCTCAAACTGAACCTGCAGCACGCCCAGGAGCTGGGAGTCCGGGGCACACCGACCTTCGTGTTCGGACAGGAGCTGCTGGTCGGTGCGGTCCCCTTGGCGGATTTGGAGGCGGCCGCGGCTCGGGCGAGCCGGCCCGTCGACACCGGACAACTCTGACCGGGGTGCCCGGGCGTGTGCACGCGGGCGGGTTCAGGTTATGATCCCCACCCCTTGCAGACGTTACCGGAAGACTCCGCCATGCCCAGCTTCGCCGAAAACCTCGAAACCCTGCCGAGCATCGACGGCCTGGATCGCCTCGAGCTATACGCCGCCGACAGCCATGACCCAAGCGCGGTGATCGAAAACCGTCCCGGTCAGAGCGGCTCGCTGGCCGTTTATTACAAGGTCGCCGTGGACTTCGGCGGTATTGGCCCTTCGGCAGCCAAGCGCGCCCTGGAGCTCTATGCAGAACACGTCGAAGATGCGCGCGCACACCCCGGCAAACACCCCAACATCGATCGCCTCCTCGAGGTCGTCGACACCGATACCTACTATTCGGTACGTGCCGTCCCGAAGCGCTGATTGAACCGCGGCGCCGTTCGCACCGGGCATATCGAACACCGCCTTACAGGTGGCTGATCGCCTCGGCCGCAAGCTCCTTAAGCCGCTTGTAACGCGCGCTGCCCGGCTTCACGTCGATACGCGCCGGCGACAGGGACAGCACGCGCTTGCCCTTGCGCACCGACAGGATCGCCACGCCCGACTTGATTCCGAATTTCGGGTTGGCCTGCTGGACGGCAACCGCCGCCTCGTCGCCCAGGCCCGAAACACTCTCGATGTCATAACCCATGGCGCCGAAACCGGATGCAAGATCGTCACGCAGACTGCCCGGCGGAGCGGGCGTGACCTGCAGCATCAGGCCGGGAATACCGTGGGCATCGGGCCACACGCAGCCCGAGACGTTGGGGATATTGGCCTTGCTCTTGCGGCCCTTGCCCAGGGACGGGGCCAGCGAGTGGACCTGCACATCGCTCAACAAGCGGCAGGCATCCGGTTGCGCCGCCGCGGCATTGCCGAGGTCAACTAACGCCGCGGCCAAGCCCAGTAGCAGGCCCACCAACAGCGGTCCCGACCCGACGTTACCCCGCACCGCGCTGATCGAATCCCTCATCAATCGCATGGTTCCCTACCTCCCTTGTGGAACTGAATTGACGCAAAGCGGCCGCACGCGGCCACCGTCCTCCGCGCACACCAAGCGGAAAGATCGTCCAACTACGTCCATTGAGTCGGAACATCGTATAGCCCGGTTCAACGGACAGAAAAAAACCGCCGGGAGGACCGGCGGTCGAAAGATTGCACGTCCCTGCGCAATGATTACCCACAGAAGCTCGGTACAGCCTGGAGATCGGACGCGAGGCGCAATGCCTCTTGCCTTCTTTATGATGTTAGTCCGATCTCGCTGCGACGCCACACCAATCGACGCCCCTGTTGACCTGGATCATATTTTTCAAACGCCAGACTCGGAAAGGCACCGCCGGCACGGCCGGCGGTCCAATGAACCCAGCCTTTGCGCCGTCAAAATCCACTAAAGCGCACATTGACGTAGAAGTGGAAATTGTTGTCTTCCCGAGACTCCGCCACCTCGTTGTCGGCATCGATCTTGATTTGCAACTGCCCGGGTTGAGGCCCCAGATAGGCCTGCGTGTGGATCTGCCTGATGGCTCCGGCCGCCGCCGACAGGTTGGTCTGCTGGCTGACCAGCTTGCCGTTGAAGAATATCTTGTTCTTGAACGGGCCCGACGCGGCCACGCCGTTGTATTCCCGGTAGGCGTAATAGAGATCGAATGCCGGCTTCCCGCCCGAGATCAGATGGGCATCGGCCGGCGTGAGCGTGATGGTCTGATTCCACTGTACCAGGCGCTTTTGCTTGCCAATGCGCAGATACCCGTACATGCCCAGGTCGGGTTTTTTCGCTCCGGTCTGGCCGCTGCTTGCGCCACCGCCTTGAATCCGAATCGGGCGGCACGCGACGTTGTTGCGTTCGTTGGATTCGCGGATCTTGTTGCCCGAGTCGACCTTCGCGCAAAGATAATAGGCACCAGCCGGCGTATCGGCCGGTATACCTGCACCGACACGATAGACTTCGTGTTGTCCCGGATTAAGGGTCTTGGTATTGCTGACGCGTCCTCCGCGCAGCAGCACGTCTTCGTGAAAGTTGGCCGAATAGCTCGCCCAACCCGACGGCATGTTCCGGTCGCGTGAGAGTACCAAATCGATCATATAGCCGTTGCTGCGGGCCCGATCGGTGCCGAGCGCCGCCGCCCGGCCGGTGTTGTACGCCTCGAGCTTCACCTGCCGCCCGATGTCCGTGCCGGCGCGCGCGCTGGCCGGTGCTGCCAGGCGCACACGAAGATCGGGTAGACCACCGCTGGGCCGAGTGGCTTGTGCGCACTTGACCTTGAAATGGGCCTTATTGGACTGTGCCTGTTGCGGATAAAGGATCTGGATAGACTGCCACCCGGAGTAGCTCGGCAGGCTCGCGCCGCCCAAAGTCCAGGTCGTGCTCACCCGCCGCGTGCCCGGTTTAGTAAACTCTATGGTGTGCACGGGGGCGTTCGCACCGTCGCTGCGCAGGAACTTGTACTGGACCCGCCCCGTGCGTTTGGCGGTGATAGCTCCTGTGAACGTGATCTTGGCCGGGCACTTGCCCGAATAGCTACGCGGCGTAGCGCTCAATGTGGCACTGTAATCAGCGGCAATGGCCTGAATCGACAGCCCCAAGCCCGCCAACAGCACCACCCCCTTTATTGCTCTGACCGATCGACGCATATCCATTGGCTTGTCTCCCCTTTGTTGGTCAATGCCTCCCCGAGCGCCCCCACCCCCCGTGTGTCGGCTGCGCCCTGTCGGCTGGCAGATGGAACGCTTCCGCTCGCCTCACCGGCGGGAGGCGCAACCCGAGATTGGTCACTGAGTGGATATCTGCAGAATAGACCCGCAGACCGCCAATACCAGAGCAAGTTATCGCCTCTTTGACGTAGATCAGCATTTGCCAACCACCGCTGCCGACGCCTCGCCCGACGGCCTTCATATCCACCGGCATTGCCGCCATAATGGGGCCACCGAAATTCAGGCCTTGGGCCAAATCCGCACAAGCCCGGCCGCACAGGACTCCCAAGCACTGCGTAAGGACCATCGTGAAACGCCGCACCCTCCGCCTCGTCATCCTCGCCGCCGTTGTTGTCGCTGCCGCCGCAGGTATCTGGTACGCCACCCGCCCAAAGCCGGTGGAAGTCCTCGTCACGCCGGTCACCCGAGGCACCGTGGAATCGACGGTAGCGAATACCCGTGCGGGCACGGTCAAGGCCTGCCGGCGCGCCAAGCTGTCGACGGCCATCGGCGGGCAGATCGCCGAGTTGAACGTACACGAGGGCGACCACGTGAAGAAGGGCGAGCTGATCCTCTCGCTGTGGAACGAGGACCAACAGGCCTCGGTGGAGCTCGCCAGGAGCGAGATCGTTGCGTCCAAGGCGCGCACGCGCGCGACCTGTGCGCAGGCCGAGGTCGCCGAGCGCGACGCCCAGCGCCTGCTGCGCCTGAAAAAAAGTCACAGCGTCTCGGAGGAACAGGTCGACAAGGCCGTCAGCGAGGCCAAGTCACGCAAGGCCGACTGCGCGGCGGCCCGTGCCACGGAAAAGGTCAACGAAGCTCGTCTGGGGGTGGCCGAGGCTCAGCTCGATCGCACGCTCCTGTACGCGCCGTTCGACGGCGTCGTCGCCCAGGTCAACGGCGAGCTCAACGAGTACGTCACGCCTTCGCCCCCGGGCATCCCGACTTTGCCGGTGGTCGACCTGATCGACAACAGCTGCTTCTACGTGTCCGCGCCCATCGACGAGGTCGACGCCCCGTCCATTCGCGTGGGAATGGACGCGCGTATCACGCTTGATGCCTTCCCGGGGCGGCACTTCAAAGGCAAGGTGCGGCGCGTCGCCGACTATGTGCTCGATCGCGAGAAACAGGCCCGCACGGTCGATGTCGAGGTCTCGTTCGCCAACCCGGACGACACCTCGCGACTGCTCGCCGGCTACAGTGCCGATGCCGAGGTCATTCTGGCGGTCAAGCACGATGCGCTGCGGGTTCCCACCGCGGCCGTTCAGGAAGGCGACCGCGTTTTGGTACTGAATCCGGACAGCGGCCTGCTCGAGGAGCGCACCATCGAAAAGGGCATGGCCAACTGGGACTATACCGAGGTGCGCTCCGGGTTGAAGGCCGGCGAACGCGTCGTGACGTCGCTGGACCGCCCCGGTGTTCAGGCCGGCGCCCACGCCGTGGTCGAGTCCAAGTCCCCGTGATCCGCCTGGAGAACATCACGCGCGATTTTCGCGTCGGTGAGGAGACCGTTCATGCCCTGTTGGACGTCAATCTGGAAATTGGCGCCGGCGAGTACGTCTCGATCATGGGCCCGTCCGGTTCGGGCAAATCCACGCTGCTGCATCTGCTGGGTTTGCTCGACCGACCGACGGCCGGCCACTATTGGTTCGACGACCAGGAGACGAGCGCCCTCGATGAGGAACAACAGGCCCGACTGCGCCAGGGCAAGATCGGTTTCGTCTTTCAGTTCTTTCACCTGATCCCACGCCTGACCGCGGCCGAAAACGTCGAGTTGCCGCTGATGCTCGCCGGTATCGAACCCGAAGAGCGCCGAGCGCGCGTGGCGAAGGCGCTTGAAGGACTGGGCTTGAGCGATCGCGCCGCCCACCGTCCCGAGCAGCTCTCCGGCGGCCAGCGCCAGCGCGTGGCGATAGCACGCGCGACCGTCATCGAGCCGGCGTTGATCCTCGCCGACGAGCCTACGGGCAATCTGGACCGAGCCTCCGGCCACGATGTCATTCACATCCTCGAGGCACTTAATGCCAACGGCATCACGCTCATCGTCGTCACCCATGACCCCGAGCTTGGGGGTCGAGCGCGGCGGCGTCTGCACATGCTCGACGGCCGCCTGGCCGAGGACAGCGGTGCGACATGATCGTCGAAGATGTCCTGCGCTACAGCTTCAATGCCCTCGTGGGCTACCGCCGGCGCACCTATCTGATGCTGTTGGCCATGGCCATCGGTGTCGCAGCGGTCGTGATGCTCACCTCGCTCGGCGAAGGCGCGCGTCTGTACGTCACCAATCAATTCAGCTCGCTGGGCACACATCTGTTGATCGTGCTGCCCGGGCGCAATGAGACCTCGGGCGGCGCCCCACCGGGACTTGGCGAGACCCCGCGCGACCTCACGCTGCAGGACGCCCTGTCCCTGACGCGCTCGACCGCCGTGCGCCGCATCGCGCCCATCGCCGTCGGTGCCGCGCCCGTCTCCTGGCAACACCGCGAGCGCGAGGTCAGCATCCTCGGCTCGACACCGGAGCTCTATCCCATCCGCCACCTCGAGATGGCGCAGGGCCAGTTCCTCCCACCGGGCGACCCGGAACGCGGCGCACCCTACGCGGTGCTCGGCGCGAAGCTGCGCCACGAGCTGTTCGGCAGTCACCAGGCACTGGGCGAGTGGATCCGCATCGGCGACAGCCGCTTTCGCGTCGTCGGCATTCTCGCCGAACAGGGCCAGTCCCTGGGCGTGGACATGGGCGATGTCGCCATCATCCCCGTCGCCTCGGCGCAGTCGCTGTTCAACACCAATTCGCTGTTTCGAATTCTGATCCAGGCCAAAAGCCGCGAGGACATTTCCCGCGCCAAACACGCCGTGGAGTCCATCCTGCAGGAGCGCCACGAGGGCGAACGCGACGTCACCGTGATCACGCAGGACGCGGTGCTCGCCACCTTCGATCGCATCCTTCGCGCGCTGACCATGACGGTAGGCGGCATCGCCGCCATCAGCCTCGCCGTGGCCGGCATTCTCATCATGAATGTCATGCTGGTCGCCGTCTCGCAGCGCACCGCCGAGATCGGCCTGCTCAAGGCCTTGGGCGCACCCCAGCGTCAGGTCGCCACCCTGTTCCTGACCGAGGCCGCGGCGCTGTCGCTCCTCGGTGCCTTGGTCGGACTGCTGTTCGGACTGGCCGGCAACGCCGTTATCGGCCACCTCTTCCCGAGCTTTCCCATCGAGGCGCCGCTTTGGTCCGTGGCGGCCGCGCTCGGGGTCGCGCTGCTGACCGGTCTCGTGTTCGGCGTGCTGCCGGCGCGGCGCGCCGCCCGGCTCGACCCCGTGCAGGCACTGTCGCGGAGGTAACATGCGCTGGGAGGACTTCGTACGTCTGGCCATCGGCGCGGTTGTCGCCAACCGCATGCGCAGCTTCCTCACCGCGCTGGGCATCACGGTCGGCATCGCCGCGGTCGTGCTGCTGACCTCGATAGGCTCGGGCATTCAGCGCTTCGTGCTCGCCGAGTTCACCCAGTTCGGTACCAATCTCATCGCGATCACACCCGGGCGCACCACCACCCACGGTATGTCAGGCGCGGTGATCAGCAACGTACGTCCCTTGAGCCTGGACGATGCGGTGGCGCTTCGGCGGGTGCGCCAGGTCGAGGCAACTGTTCCGGTGATCCAGGGCAACGCCCAGATCGAAGCCCATACCGAAACCGGCGATCGCCTGCGCCGCAGCACGGTCTACGGTGTGGGGCCGGACATGCCGCGCGTGTGGCAGATGCAGTTGGCCACGGGCCGGTTCCTGCCGCCCGACGATCCCAACACCGCGCGGGCCTTTGCCGTGCTGGGTGCGAAGCTGCGCGACGAGCTGTTCGGCGCCGCCAACCCGCTCGGCGCCTATATCCGCGTCGGTGGCAGCCGGTTTCGCGTCATCGGTGTCATGGAACCCAAGGGTCAGATGCTCGGTTTCGATCTCGACGACGCCGTTTACCTGCCGGCTGGGCGCGCGATGGAGCTGTTCAACCGTGAAAGCCTCATGGAGGTCGACATACTCTACCGGCCCGGCGCCGACGGCAAGACGGTGGCCAAGCATCTGCGCCGCGCGCTGATCGCGCGCCACGGCTCCGAGGACTTCACGGTCATTACGCAGCAGGAGATGATGGACGTGCTCGGTTCCATATTGGATATCCTGACGCTCGCCGTGGGCGCCCTCGGCGGCATTTCGCTGCTGGTCGGCGCCGTGGGCATTCTGACCATCATGATCATCGCCGTGAACGAGCGCACCAGCGAGATCGGCCTGCTGCGTGCCCTGGGCGCCAGTCGCCGCCAGGTGATGCTCCTGTTCCTCGGCGAGGCGGCCACACTGGCCGGCGTGGGCGGTCTTGCCGGTCTGGTACTGGGCATCGGGGGCGCCTGGCTGCTGCATGTCATCGTCCCCGCGCTGCCTACGCATACCTATTGGAGCTACGCGCTCCTGGCCGAAGCCCTGTCCATCGTTATCGGACTGACGGCCGGCATCCTGCCCGCGCGACGCGCGGCTCGGCTCAAGCCCGTCGAGGCGCTGCGCACCGAGTGAGCCGGATCAATCCGGGGCCGGGGCTCCCGGACGCCGGCACCAATCCGGTATACTGCGCAACCACCAAAATACATTCACACCGAGGACGGCATGAACGAACCCATCGTAGTCATCGGCATCGGCGAGATGGGCGGGGTCTTCACCCGCGGCTTTCTGCGCACGGGCCACCCGGTCTACCCGGTAACCCGAACCACCGATATCGAGGCGGTCGCCAAGGCGGTCCCGAAACCGGCCCTGGCCCTCGTCGCCGTCGGCGAAAACGATCTGCACTCCACCCTGGAGACCATCCCCGATGTCTGGCGAGACCGACTGGGCCTGCTCCAAAACGAGCTGCTGCCGCGCGACTGGCAGGCGCACGGCATCGCGCGGCCGACGGCAGTCGCGGTGTGGTTCGAAAAGAAGAAAGGACAGGACTACAAGGTACTGGTGCCCTCGCCCGTGCACGGCCCCGGCGCCCCGCTCATCGAAGCGGCGCTGGGCTCGCTCGACATTCCCTGCTGGGAGCTCGACGACGAGGCGGCACTGACCTTCGAGCTGGTGCGCAAGAACGTCTACATCCTCACGACCAATATCGCCGGCATCGAGACGGGCGGCACGGTGGAAGACCTGTGGTACCGCCACGAGGCACTGGCGCGCGAGATCGCCGGCGAGGTGATGGACATTCAGTTTGCGCTGATCGGCGAGATGCTCGATCGCGACAAGCTGATCGACGGGATGGTCGAAGCCATTCAGGGCGACCTCGAACACAAGTGCATGGGACGCTCGGCACCGGCGCGCCTGGCCCGCGCCATCGCCCATGCGGACGCCGCGGGACTGGCGGTGCCCCGCCTGCGCGCCATCCAGGCCGCACACACGGACTGAGCCACGTCGGGCGCGCTCCTCGCGCGAACGATATTCAGCGCGTCCCGGCGAGCGCGTCCCTCGCGTGCTGCAGATCGACACAGATGCGCTCGGCGCCGTCGAGGATGCGCGGGCCCTGGCGCTGGATGATGTCGGGCGGCACGACATAGAGCTGGTCCAGCTTGACCGCGCTGAGCTGCGGCCAGCGCCGCCAGGCGCGAAGCCAGGCCGGGCGCGCCGCACCGGCACCGCTGACGATGATTACCTGCGGGTCGGCGGCCAGCACAGCCTCCCGGCTGACGGTGCCCGCCAGCGCCGGCAGATCGGCAAACACGTTCACGCCCCCGCACAGGCGCAGCACGTCCGAAATCATCTGCCGGCCGTTGACCGTCATCAGCGGCTGGTCCCAAATCTGGTAAAAAACCCGCACCGGTCGACGGTCGCGATAGCGGGCGCGCAGCGCCCGCAGGCGCGCCCGCCAGGTCCTGGCCGCCGCACGCGCGGCGGCCTCGGTGCCGGCGAGCCGGCCGAAGCGCTCAACCACCGACGGGATGTCGATCAAATGCTGGGGATCGGCCCAGAACACCGGAATGCCCACGGCCTGGAGCCGTGCGACCTGATCGCGCGAATTGCCCCCCGCCCAGGCAAGCACCAGATCGGGACGCTGGGCCACGATGGCCTCCAGGTCGAGCGATCCCGCGCCGCCGACCCGCGGCACGCGTCTGGCCGCCGGCGGATAATCACTGTAGTCCACCGCGCCAACCAGTCGCGTGCCGCCACCGGCGGCGTACAGCAGCTCGGTCGTGCTGGGCGCGAGGCTGACGATACGCTTTGCCGGTTGTGCCAGGCTCACGACGTGCCCCGTGTCGTCGCGCACGTGCAGCTCGCCGGAGCGCGCGGGAACGGCTGCGAGCAGCGCCAGCAGGACCAGCCCGAGCCGGGCGTACCGCCGGAAATCCCCGGCGAACCGGATCACAGGGCGCCGCCGTGGAAGATCAGGCGAGGCAGTATGTGGCGGCCGACGGTTTCGAGGCGGATACGGGTGAGTCCGGCGTTGGCCACCTGAATGCGAAACAGCCGATCCAACGGCATGTCGAGCACGTGGCGCAGCACCATGCGGATCACCCCCGCGTGAGCGACCACGAGCACATGGCGCCCGGAATACTGCGACGATGCGTCCTCCCAGGCGGCCACCACGCGATCACGAAACGCCTCGAGCGACTCGGCGCCGGGCGGTCGATTGGCGATGGGGTCGGTCCAGAAACGATACAGCACCTCCGGGTCGTCCTTCTGGAGCTCGGGGGCCGTTTTGCCTTCCCACAGCCCGAACCCGATCTCCATCCAGCGCGGGTCCGCCTCCACGGACAGGCCGTGGCGCGCACCGAGTTCCTCGGCAAACGCCGCGCATCGCGCCAGGGGCGAGGTCAGAATCGCCTCCCAGGGACAGCGGTCACCGACGGCCTCACGCATCTGCGCCCAGCCGCGCTCGCTCAGCGGGTCGTCTATCTGTCCGCGGTAGCGCTTTCCGCCCACGGGCTCCCCATGGCGCAGGAGGTCGATTACGGTGCTGGAATCGCGCTGCGGTTCGGACATGGCGTGGATCGTAGTCGGACATATCGCCGCACGTGCTGAATGCACGGCGGCGGCGGTTGCCGGTGAACAAATCGGATTCGACCGCGATATCGCGGTCGGCGGGCTCGGCCGTCAGCTGGCCCAGCCGGTGAGCGTCAGCAAGGCGAGCACGGTCAACCAGACAATCACGGTGCGCCTGATCAGTCCCAGCGCGTCGCGGACCGAGTCGATATCGACCTCCTGCTCGGCCTCGGGTGCCTCGGGGCGGGGCTCCAGGCGCAGCGCGCCCCGGCCGCTGGAGACCAGCAGTTCCTCGCTGTCCCACTGCCACAACTCGGAAACCGAGCGCCAGTGATTGAAGGCCTCGACAAAGCTGCCGCTGACCGCATAACTCAACATCGTCAACCGTGCCACCGGCCAGAGCAGAATCATATACAGGTCATCCATGGAACGCGCCAGCCCCGAATCCTGCCCGGCGGTGTGCGCGCGAGCGACGCAGGCCAGGCGGTACAGAATGGCCCCGACGGGCCCGGCCAGCACGAACCAGAACAACACGCCCAGCAGCCGCTCAGTGGACTTGACCAGCACGGCGTTGGTCATTGTCTGCGCCACTTCGGCCGGCGTCCCGGTGACATCGCGCTCGAGCATCTCAGCCGCGTACCAGGCACCTCCTTCCTGGTCGCCCCGCTCCATGGCGTCGAGATAGCCTTCGGCATCGCGATACAGGTCCTTCGGGCCGATCGAGTACAGCACGACGCCGATGGCAAAAAGAAAGGCAAAAACTGGGGTCAGCCCATAGGCCAGCTCGTTGATGGCCCACACCAACAGAATGACCGGCACCATGATGGCAATGACGCCGACCGGCCCGTCGCGAAGACTCATGCCGTCCATACGGGCATAGACCCAGTCGGCGTAAGCCTCGAACCACTCGAAGCGCCGATAATCCTCCACGGAACCGAGGAAACGCTCGATGCCGAGGCTCAACAAGATCACTATTAGACTCATGGGGTGTAAGTTTCCTGCTTACGCTGTCAGGTTTCAAGCCCCGACGTTCAAACCGTGTCCCGATCGCCAAGGTCGGCGCGCAGCCGTTCCCAGTCGAAGGCTGGGCCCGGATCGGTCTTGCGTTCGGGGGCGATGTCGCAATGCCCCACCAAACGGTCCCCGCCCAAATCCGGATAGGCCGCCCGCAGCGCACGTGTGACCTGTGCGAGGACTGCATATTGCACCTCGGTGTAGGGAACATCATCGCAGCCCTCCAGCTCTACACCGACGGAGAAGTCGTTGCAGCGACTGCGGCCCTGGAAACTGGAGGCGCCCGCGTGCCAGGCACGGCAGTGGAAGGGGACGAACTGGATGAGCTCGCCGTCGCGGCGGACCAACAGATGCGCCGACACTTCCAGACCGCGCAGCGATTCGAAATAGGGATGAGCGGTGAAATCGAGCGTGTTGGTGAACAGCTGTTCGATATAAGGGCCGCCGAACTCGCCCGGCGGCAGACTGATGCCGTGCACGACCAGCAGCTCGATACGCGCCTCGGGCGGGCGCTCATCGCAGTTGGGCGAGGCGACAAAACGAGCACCATCCAGCCGTCCCTGTCTCGGGTCTACGTGCATTGGCTCAGGGGGCCTCCTGCGCCGGGCCGGCCAGAGCCGCGCCGATGGCCTCGTCCAGTTCGGCTATTCGGGCTTCGCAGTGCAGCGCACAGTGGAACTCCCCGTCGCGGAACAGAAACAGCGCGGGCAGATGAAACACCTCGTACTCACGCACCAGCCCCATGTTGGCCTGCGCGTCGACCGAGAAGATCGACAGGCCACGGCGCCGGCCTCGCGCATCGGACTGATACTCCTGCAGCAGGCGGTGCCAGGCCCGGCAGCTCGCGCAGCCGATGGATGTGAAAAAGATCAACGCCGGTCCCTGCGTGGCCGCGAGTACGCGATAGAAGTCCGGCTCCTCCAATGTCCGCAGGGAGGTCCCGGCCTCTGCCGTGCGATGCGCCAATACCATGGTTCTATCAGTCCCGTATTCAGTCACTTTGCGAATCGATGGGCCGCCCTATCCCTTCGAGGCCTGGCCGGCCATGCCCTGGAGCACCATGTCCGTGTAGCTGACGATGCCCACCAGCTCGCCTTGCTCGATGACCGGGGCGCGCGACAGCCCGAAACGATCGAACAGGCGCGCACAGTAACGGATATCCATGCCGGGGTCGACCGAGACCACCGGTTTGGACATGACCTCATAGACATTGACCCGATCGGGCGCCTTGTCCCGGGCCAGTACCTGCTTGGCGATGTCCGAGAGCAGGACAATCCCGTACTCATCGTCGGCATGGCGCTTGTTCACGATGAGGCATTTGGTCTCGACGTGCTGCATGCGCTGCAGCGCCTCGCTGACGGTCGTCATGCCGTCGACCATGTCGAAATCCGGCTTCATCACGTCGCGCACGCGTATCACGGTTCGTTCGCTCATAACTCGTCCTCCACGACTCCGCTGAGCTTCTGCACCTGTTGAGCGACGCCGACCGCATCCTCGACGTCGATCTGAAAGGCGATGCCGGTGCCCGGGGTGCTGTCGAATTCGCCCACAGCGGCAATCTTCTCCAGGATCTTGCGGCTCAAGTGCTCCTCGACCAGAAACAACAGCATATCGCGCTGCGTCTCCAATGACAGCCCAAAGAAGGTCTTGCTCGCCTTCAACCCCTCGCCGCGGGCGTGGTTGATGACGGTGGCGCCGGTCGCCCCCTCTTCGCGGGCCGCCTGCATCACGGCATCCGTCTTCTCATCCTCCACGAAGGCGATAATCAGTTTGAAGTGCATGACTAGTCTCCTTTGGTTCGCCGCGCCTGCGCGCGTCTGTAACGCCACTGACCGAGCTGGGCATAGGCCATCACCGACATTATCGGAAACAGGCTGGCAAAGGCGATAAGCCCGAATCCATCCAGCAGCGGACTGCGCCCGGGTACGGTCGAGGCCAGCCCCAGTCCCAAGGCCGTAACCAGCGGAACGGTCACCGTCGAGGTCGTCACGCCGCCCGAATCGTAGGCCAGCGCGATGATCATACGGGGCGCCAGCGCCGTCTGAATCAGTACGATGAGGTAGCCGGCCACGATGTAGTAATGCAGCGGCGTGCCGCTGACGATGCGAAAGGTCCCCAGGGCGATACCGATACCCACCCCGATGGCCACCGCGATGCGCAGCCCCCACACGGTCACGGTCCCACCGGAGACGTCCTGCGCCTTGATGGCCACGGCGATCAGCGCCGGCTCGGCAATCGTGGTGGCAAAGCCGATCGCCGCACCGAACAGATACACCCACCGGTAGTCGTACCAGTGCGAGACCGCGGCCGCCCCCGCCTGCGCCGCGCCGTGAACGAAGGCCGGGTCGGTCAGCTGCCGGGCCATCAGCTTACCGAGCGGGAACAGGGCCTCCTCGAGCCCGACCAGAAACAGCGCCAGTCCCAGTACTACATATACGAAGCCCACAAGCACCTGCTTCATGTGCGGGATGGGCCGGCGAATGACGAAGAACTGAAAGGCGAAGATGATGACCACGATGGGCAGCACATCGAACACCGTGGACCGCACGACGGTCGCGATGTGCGCGAAGAATTCCATCAGATGAGCATCCCGTAGCCCATGACGAAGATCATCGGCGTCAGCGAGGCGAATGCAATCAACCCGAAGCCGTCGGTCATCGGATTGCGTCCCTTGATACTCGAGGCCAGACCCACGCCGAGCGCCGTCACCAGGGGAACCGTAATCGTCGAGGTGGTGACCCCGCCCGAGTCATAAGCGATGCCCACGATCGATTTGGGGGCGAGCTCGGTCATAATGACCACGCCGATGTAACCACCGATGATGAGGTACTGGATGGGCCAGCCGCGCAGGATGCGCAGCACGCCGATGACGATAGCCAGGCCGACCGACAATGCCACCGTGAACCGCAGACCCAGGGCGTAGGCCTGCATCGCGTCCGCGCGATCGGCAATCATCCCGCCGTTGGCCGCGACCTTGGCCGCCTCACCGGCCACGGCGATGAGCGCCGGCTCGGCGACCGTCGTCCCGAAACCCAGCGCGAAGGCGAAGGCGAGCAGCCAGGTCAGGCTTCCCTTGCGCGCGAAGGCGTAGGCCATCGACTCGCCGAGCGGGAACAGGCTGATCTCCAGGCCGCGCACGAACAGGGTCAAGCCCAGCACCACGAGCGCCGTGCCGCCGAGCAGCGTCCCCAGATGGGGAATGGGCTGGCGCAAGACCACCAGCTGGAAGAACCCGATCACCAATATAATAGGTAGCAGGTCGCGGACGCTGTCCAGCATGGAACGAAAAAATGCCCGAAGCTGTGTCCCCACGCACGCGACCCTGTCTAGAATAGCCCTGGGAGCCAATGGCCCTGGACGCACCGCGCCCCCGCCGTAGGGGCATTATACGGGGCAGGGTCGGTATCGGCACAAGGCTTGGCGCCGACACAGCACTGAGCACTCGAAGAGCGAACATGGCGAGCGACCCGACAGACGCGCACTCCGCCGAGCGGCCTCCCGCCACCGCGGCCGTCGTCCACCGCGGTCACACGCTCTCGTCCGCGGAGGCACTCGAGGCCCTCCAGGCCTCGGTGCACGGTCTGTCGCGTACCGAGGCGGCCGCACGCCTGGAGCGTTTCGGGGCCAACACGCTGCCGCATGCGCGCCCGCCACACCCCCTGTCTGTCTTCCTGCGCCAGTTTCTGAGCCCGCTCATCTACGTCCTGCTGCTGGCCGCCCTCGTTTCCGTGGTACTTCGAGAATGGTCCGACGCGGTGTTCATCTCGGCGGTGCTGCTGATCAACGCAATCATCGGCGCGCTCCAGGAGTATTCGGCCCAACGCGCCGCCCAGGCCCTGCAGCGCATGGTCAGCGTGCGGGCCCGGGTCCTGCGCGACGGCGACGCCTACGAGCTCGACGCCGAGACGCTCGTTCCCGGCGATATCGTCGCACTGGAGTCCGGCAGCAAGGTGCCGGCCGATTTACGCCTGCTCAGCGCGCAAGGGCTGGAAGTGGACGAATCGCTGCTCACCGGCGAATCCGACCCCGTCGCCAAGGACGCCGGGGCCGTCCTCGCCGAAGACACTGTTACCGGCGACCGGACCAACATGGCCTTTGCGGGCACCCTGGTCACCCGCGGTCGGGCGCGCGGCGTGGTGGTCGCCACGGGCCTGGCCACCGAGCTCGGCCGTATCGCCAGCACGGTGCTGGGGCGCACGGCGGTCAAGCCGCCGCTGCTGGTGCGCATGGCGCGCTTCACCACACGCATCGCGATCTTCATAGGCGTGGCGGTGGTGATCATGGCCGGCGTGTCGCTCGCGCAAGGTGCCGGTCTCGAAGAGGTCTTTCTGCTCAGCGTCGCGCTGGCCGTCTCGGCCATTCCCGAGGGACTGCCGGTGGCGCTGACGGTGACGCTGGCCATTGGCATGCAGCGCATGGCCCGACGCAACGTCATCGTACGCAAGCTGGTGGCGGTGGAGGCCCTCGGCTCGTGCACCTTCATCGCCTCGGACAAGACCGGCACCCTGACGGTCAATGAGCTGACCGCGCGCCGGCTGGTCTTTGCCGGCCAGCAGCCCTGGGTCGTCACCGGCGAAGGCATGAGCCCTGAAGGCGCCGTCCTGGCACCGCAGGGCGAAGGGCCGCCCTCGGCACCCGCTTGGGCGCTGGTCGAGCGCGCCTGTCAGACTGCGGTGCTCACCAACGAGGGCTTTCTCGGCATGCGTGACGGCCAATGGGTACACCACGGCGACGGAGTCGACGTGGCCATGCTGGTGATGGCTCACAAGGTGGGCCTCACACAGGCCGAGGTGAACAACGCGTGGCCGGCCCTGGCCGAGCTGCCGTTCGAATCCAATCGCCTGTTCTCGGCCAATCTGAACCGCCCGGCCGGCGACGAGGCAGGCGCGGGCATGGCGTCGGTCAAAGGCGCGGTCGAGCGCCTGCTGCCCATGTGCACGACCATGGCCACGCCCGCCGGCGATGTCGCGCTCGACGCCGAGGCGATCCGGGAGCGGGCCCATGCGCTCGCCAGCGACGGCTATCGTGTGCTCGCACTGGCGTCCGGGCCGCTCGCCCTCGGCCCCGAGGAAGTGTTCTCCGAGGAACACTTGCACGGCCTGACGCTGATCGCGCTGGTCGGCATGATCGACCCGCTGCGCGCCGAGGCCAAGGCGGCGGTCGGCGCCTGCCACCGCGCCGGGATCGAGGTCTCCATGGTCACAGGCGATCATCCGGCCACGGCTTTCGCCATTGCGCGCGAGCTGGATCTCGCCGACGACATGCGACAAGTCGTCACCGGCACGCAGCTTCGCGAGGCCGAGCAGACCGGCCCCACGGCAGTCGATGCGCTGACGGCACGGGCCCGGGTATTCGCACGGGTCGAACCGCGGCAGAAGCTGGACATAGTGCGATCGCTGATACGCAACGGACACTTCGTGGCCGTCACCGGCGACGGCGCCAATGACGCGCCCGCGCTGCGCGCCGCCCATGTCGGCGTCGCCATGGGACGAAGCGGCACCGACGTCGCACGCGAGACCGCCGAGCTCATCGTCACCGACGACGATTTCGCCTCGATCGTCGCCGGCATCGAGGAAGGGCGCATTGCCTACGCCAACGTGCGCAAGGTGATCTTTTTGCTCATTTCCACCGGCGCCGCCGAGCTGGTTCTGTTTACCCTGTCGCTGGCGACCGGGCTGCCCCTGCCCTTGGTGGCCGTGCAACTGCTGTGGCTGAACCTCGTGACCAACGGCATCCAGGACATCGCGCTCGCCTTCGAGACGGCCGAAGGGGACGAGCTGCGCCGTCCCCCACGCCCGCCGCGCGAACCGGTATTCAACCGCCTGATGATCGAGCGCGTACTGATTTCAGCGGCGGTGATGGGCTGCGTGGCCTTCGCCACCTTTGCCTGGCTGCTGCAGCACGGCTACGGTGTCGAAGCGGCGCGCAACGTCACGCTGCTGCTGATGGTCCTGTTCGAGAACGTGCACGTGTTCAACAGCCGATCGGAGACGCGCTCGACCTTCGGACACGACCCGCTGCGCAATCCCCTGCTGCTGTTCGGCACGGCGGCCGCGCAGCTCGTTCACATCGGCGCGATGTACACACCGGGCTTGAGCACGGTACTCGGCCTGTCGCCGGTATCGCCCCTGGACTGGCTCTCGCTACTGGGACTGGCGCTCACCGTATTGGTCGTCATGGAGGTGCACAAGTGGCTGCGCCGGCGGGGGACAGGCCGAAGCGATTTCCGGTAGTATGTCGCTGTACCCGGAACCCGGCCGCTTGGCGGGCAGTGCTGAGACCGCGATAACCAAAACAAGGAATACGCGATGCAACCGACCGAACCGACCTGGATAGAACAGCTCACCCAGTGGACGGGCAATCTGGCCGGACACCTCTGGGGCCTGCCCTCGGTGATACTGCTCGTGGGCACGGGGCTGTATCTGACCATCCGGCTGCGCGGGGTGCAGTTCCGCGGATTCAAACACTCGGCCGGGTTGATCGCCGGCAAGTACGACAAGCCCGGCGATCCGGGCGAGGTGTCGCACTTCCAGGCGCTGTCCGCGGCGCTGTCGGCCACCATCGGCACCGGCAATATCGCGGGGGTGGCCACGGCCATCGCCTTCGGCGGTCCCGGGGCGGTGTTCTGGATGTGGGTCACGGCCCTGGTGGGCATGGCCAGCAAATTCACGTCGTGCACCCTGGCGCTGAAGTTCCGCCGCTTCCATGACGACGGAACCGTCTCGGGCGGGCCGATGTACACCATCGCCAAGGGACTGAACATGCCCTGGCTGGGCGCCCTGTTCGCCGCCTTCGCGCTCATCGCCTCATTCGGGATCGGCAACATGGTCCAGGCCAACTCGGTGGTCGACGGGCTGAGCATGATCTTCCCGCAGCTGAAGAACGACAATTACAAGCTCGTCATCGGCGTAATCATCGCGGTTATGGTCGGTCTGGTGATCATCGGGGGCATCCGGCGCATTGCCAAGATTGCCTCGCGCATCGTGCCGTTCATGGCGGTCCTTTACTGTGGTGCGGCGCTGCTCATCATCATCCTGAATATCCAGGAGCTGCCCGCGGCCCTGGGGACGATATTCAACCTCGCACTCAACCCGACGGCCGCGGGGGGCGCGGCGATCGGTGTGGCCATGCAATACGGCGTGGCACGCGGTGTGTTCTCCAACGAAGCCGGACTGGGATCGGCGCCGATGGCCCATGCCGCGGCCCGCACCGAAGAGCCGGTCCGCGAAGGCCTGGTGGCGATGATGGGTCCGTTCATCGATACAATCGTCATCTGCACCATGACCGCTGTGGTCATCGTTATGATGGGGGCCTGGGGCGATGCCCGCCCCGCCGGCCTGGAGGGCGCGGCGCTGTCCGCCTTCGCCTTCCAAAAGGCCCTGGGGGGCACGGGTGCCTGGGTGGTGGGGTTCGGGCTGACGCTGTTCGCCTACTCGACCATCATTTCATGGTCGTACTACGGCGATCGCAGCGCGGAGTACCTGTTCGGCGAACGGGCCGTGCTGCCCTATCGCATCATCTATACGGTACTCGTGGTCATCGGGGCGTATGTACCGCTCAAGCTCGTTTGGAACTTCGCCGACATCGCCAACATCCTGATGGCCGCACCGAACCTGATCAGCATGATTTTGCTCGCCGGGCTCGTCAAACGCCTCAGCGACGACTATTTCTCCCGCCCACAGGAGCCCACGCGGTGAAACCGAACAACGCCGACGGCCCCACGCCCCGCGGCGCGAGCGCGGCTGCCTGAGCCATGAACGCCTCGCCTCCCCAGGTTCCGACCGAGCACGTGCGCGAGGACGTGCGCCGCGCGCTGGCCGAGGACGTCGGACCGGGCGACGTGACCGCCGCCCTCATTCCCGCCGAGGCCCGGGCCAACGCGCGGGTGATCTCGCGCGAGGCCGCCGTCGTGTGCGGGCGTCCCTGGTTCGATGAAACCTTCGCCCAGCTCGCCGAGGCGGCGGGCGAGACCATCGAAATCGAATGGCATGTGCACGAGGGCGAGCCGATCACCACCGACCAGGTACTGTGCCACGTCCGGGGCCCGGCCCGCCTCATCCTGACCGGCGAGCGTACCGCGCTCAATTTTCTACAGCTGCTCTGCGGTACTGCCACCGTCACTCACCATTATGCGACGCTGATCGCCGATACACGCGCACGCATCCTCGACACCCGCAAGACCCTGCCCGGCCTGCGCCGCGCCCAAAAATACGCTGTGGCCTGCGGCGGTGGCCGCAATCATCGCCTCGGCCTCTACGATGCCATTCTCATCAAGGAAAACCACATCCTGGCCGCGGGCTCCATCAGCGCGGCGGTCGCAACCGCCCGCGCCGCGTCGCCCGATCTGCCGCTGGAGGTCGAAGTGGAAAACCTCGGGCAGCTGCGCGAGGCCCTGGCGGCGGGAGCCCACCGCCTGCTGCTCGACAATATGGACCCCGCGGCGCTGCGCGCGGCCGTGGCCGAAACCGCCGGGCGGGCGGAGCTGGAGGCCTCCGGCGGCATCGGCCAGGAAAGCCTGCGCGCGGTCGCCGAAACGGGGGTGGATTACATCTCGGTGGGGGCCATCACCAAGCACATCCGCGCCGTCGATCTGTCGATGCGGTTCGAGACGCTCTCCGCCTGAACATTTTCCTGACAATCAAATAGTTGTGGTAAACACTGCACCCATTCTGCGACCCCGTCCGCGGAAAATTTAGTTGACGGAAACGCTCAACTATAATTTCATAACCGTACGAACTGCAGGCAATCGATCGATCCGGGATCTGCGTTTCCGGGTCCCAAGCATGCCACGGACATTCCGATAGCCCGGCTCCCGTGATCGGCTCTCGCAAAAGGACACCGCAATGAGACTGTCAACCAAAGGACGCTATGCCGTGACGGCCATGATGGACTTGGCGCTGCGCGCCCACCAGGGCCCCGTCACGCTCGCCGACATCTCCAGCAACCAGGGGATATCCAACTCCTACCTCGAACAACTGTTCTCGCGCCTGCGCAAGAACGGTCTGGTCACGGGAGTTCGCGGCCCCCGCGGCGGCTATCGGCTGGCTCGCGGCGCACACGAAATCACCGTGGCCGATATCATCAGCGCCGTGGACGAAAGCGTGGACGCGACGCGCTGTAGGGGAAAGGAAAACTGTCAGGACGGCGAACGCTGCCTGACGCACGAGTTGTGGATGGAGCTGAGCGCCTCTCTGTTCGACTTCCTGGACTCCATTACGCTGGCCCAGTACGTAAACCGGCCCGTCGTGCAGGACGTCTTTACACGTCGTGAGGCGCTGGCCGGATCGTTCGCCGGGGCGGACGAGCAGCACGAACTGGACGAATCGTCCTGACGAGGTCTTCGCCGCCCTCACATGCCGGGGGCTCGAAACTCGAACACCTCGAAGCCGCGCTTTCGCACCAGGGGCTCGCCCAAGCGCAAAGGAATGTGCTGCGAATCGCCCCGCGTCAACAGCAGCGGTGCCCCCTTTCCGAACGCATCGCGGCTGGACAGGATCAGGCGCCAGGCGTCGCCCTCAATGTCACGTATCAGAATCGCGGGACGCCCGGTCTGCGCCTTCTGCCCCTGATTGTCCTGAACGACCGCTGCCTCGGCATGGCGCGACAAACGCACGACCCCCAGATCCAGCTGCCCCTCTCGGGGCCGATGCAGACGGGCGATATACCCCAATTCGGGATCCGAGTTCGCCTCCTGGAAGGCACACAGGGCGACCAGCATGCCGACCTGGACGTCCTGTGTAAAATCACTTTCATCGGTCGAGACGCGCAGTCCGCCATCGCTCTCGTCCATGATGCTCCACTGTCGTGACAGATGCGCTGCTTGATCTTCGGCGAGCATTGCGGATTGACCCGCTAGGGCATCGACGAACTCTCGCCGGCGCATGACATCCGAGCTAGCGCCATTGGCATAATCCAACAGCAACCGGTAAGTCTCTCGGTACCCCATGTACAGACGCAGTTGTGTGCCGCCGTAGACCGATCGGCGGACATGACGCCGCTCGCGGGCCTGAAAGCCCTTCTGCATCGCGTCGAGCACCGGCAGGACATCGGCCTCACTGATGGCCGCCAGCGGTTTCGGCAAGCGCGCCGGCTCGAGCGCGCCGATCTGCTTCAAGTCAGTCACAGACTTGCGGTCTTGAGCCAGGCGAACCTGTAGGGGCAGAAGATCGATAAACAGGGCCGGCGCCGTCGTCTCCTTCCGCTGCTGAAAACTCGGCGGCGCATCGGAATCGGCATATATGACAACGCAGCCTTCGGCCAACGGGGAGCCTCGGGGCAGGGCCCGCACGTGTATGTGCGTTTTGAGCAGACTGAAATATGCATCCGGCATATGCATCAGGTCGCGCGGCCACGTCATCGGGTCCAACAACCCAAAGAGCTGAATGGATACGTAGAGCTGGCGCGGCGAGGTCGTGCGCACTTGCTTTCCGCCTTCACTGTCGGGCGCGGCAATGCCGAGCGTACCGGTCAGTTCCAGCTCTTCGTCGATCAGTCGGCGTGTAAGGAGCGAGACGTAGGCCTGATTGACATCTCGCCACGACTTGGCGGGCAGTTTCTGGTAGCGCAGCGCGCGAACACGCTGTTCCAAACGCAGCACCTCCAATAATCGAAATCCGCACTGCAGGAGGCGGTTGCGTGCCGCACCGCTGTCGCTTGACGGATAATCGTCACGAAAGACGAGCTTATATCCGACGATAATCGCGTCGACGGCCGATAGGCATTCGCGTAATGCATTCTGCTCTTCTGCACTGTGCTGCCCACCGCTTTGCTGCAGGTGAAACTTACGGACCAAACGCGCGACAGCGGCGTAGGCACTGCGCAAAGCGGCATCCACGAATTCCAGGCGTCGCTCGGGCTTGACCGCCGCTCGGTTCAGGGCGGTCAGATGACGCTGTACATCTTTGAGAAGGAAGACGGGCTCTTGGTGCTGCTTCGCCAGCTGCGCGGTCAGCGCAGCAGCGTCCGACACCGGCAGCTTCGCCCGCGGCGAGGCAATGGGCAACCCTCCGAACACCCCCGGCTGGTAGGGCTCCCCGCCGCCGCGTCCGGACTGGGCGGGGTCCACCGATTGGTCGGAAAACAATTTCCCCATAACTGGCCCTGCCCCCAATTCAACAGGCCAAATACATCATAAGTCTTATATATTTAGATTAGCAGGTAACCGGCTCCAGGCAACACAAATAGGCGCCCCGGGGCCCGGCGGGGCATCAGGCGCCGGCCGCCTCCCGCTGCGAAGCCACCCGGCGCAACCAGAGGTAACCCGCGACACCGGCGACCAGCGAACCGAACAGGATGCCGGCCTTCGCCTGATATAAGGTGTCGGGCGCCTGCTCGAATCCGAGGCTGGCGATAAAGATGGCCATGGTAAATCCCATGCCACCCAGCAGACCGACGCCCGCCACTTCTCGCAAGCGCACACCCTGCGGCAGCGAACCCAGCTTCAGACGCAGGCCCAGCCAGCACATGCCGGTAATACCGACGAACTTGCCCAGGACCATCCCCAGGGCGACGCCCAGCGTGACGGGCTGCGTCAGGCTGTCGCCAAGCCCATCCCATCCCAAGGGGACCCCGGCGTTGGCCAGCGCGAATACGGGCAGCACCAGCAGCGCCACCGGGCGCTCCAACAGATGCTCCCAGCGCTGCAGTGGTGTGGTGGCCCGCCGTGCCGAGTCCTGGATCCGCTGCACCAACGCATGCTGGCGTTGGTCTCCCAACACGTCCGGCTCGCGCCGCCGGCGCACCTCCAGACGCCGCCCCAAGCGTGAGAGCTGTCGCAACAGCCGACTCGGTCCCACCTTGGGGCGAGCCGGTATGGTCATGGCCACGACTACACCGGCGATGCTGGCGTGCAGGCCCGACTGCAAAACCGCCACCCAGAGCAGCGCGCCAACGGCGATATAGATCCAGGAGGCCCGTACGCCGAGGACATTCAGGAGAATCAGCAGACTCAGGAAAACGCCCGCCATCAACATGGGGGCGGCGGCGATGTTCGAGGTATAGAACGCGGCGATCACCAGCACGGCCCCGATATCGTCGACGATTGCAAAGCCGGCCAGAAACATGACCAGCGAGCGAGGAACGCGATCACCCAACAATGCCATCACGCCGAGTGCAAATGCCGTATCAGTCGCCATGGGTATACCCCAACCGTGCACCTGCGGGCCCGAGACGTTAATCGACAGGTAAATCAGCGCCGGCACCGCCATGCCGCCCGCGGCAGTCACGATCAGCAATCGCGCCTGGCGCATGTCGCTGAGGTCGCCGGCCAGTACCTCACGTTTGATCTCCAGGCCGATGACGAAGAAGAACAACGACATCAAGGCATCGTTGATCCAGTGACGCAGACTCTGTTCGAACCCCCAGGGCCCCAGGTGGACACCCAACGGCATTTCGACCCAGGCCCGATAATCGGGGGCCCAGGCCGAGTTGGCCAAAAAGAGGGCAGCGAGAGTGCACGCCAGCAGCAGGATACTGCTCGTCGTCTGGCTCTGAACGAACTCCGCAAACGGAGTCACGATCCGTTCGAAGTGGCGCTCCAAAGGCGTTGCCTGGCGAGGGGAGCCCCTGCCCTGCCTCTGCGTCGCCTGCTCCGATGCGTCGTTGGACATGTTAGGCGCGAAGCGTCGGCATTGCACCGGCGGCTATTTCTTGGCCCGTTCCGCAGCTTGCACGGACAAACGTTGATACACGCCCATCCCGACGATCACCGCAACGGCGCACAGCAACAGCAGCGAGGGGTACACCAGGTTTTCCATTTGCTGCGTACCCGCGTTGAAAATGAATACGAGCGCCTCGAGGCTGACGGCAATGGTGATAATGGTCATGAATTTCGTCAAGGTGTGCCGCGCCTCGCTCATTGAACGCAACTCGCGCTTGCGCAAGACCTCCTCTTCCAAAAGATACTTGGCAACGTCGAACACGGCCATCGCCACGACGATGAGCCCGACGGAGTGAAGCAACTGATTTATCACGCCTACGTTGCTCTGCATTGCATGCACGACATCCCGCAGGGAATAGATCACCATCGCCATCGATATTGCGATAAAGGCAATGCTGGCAATCGTATACAACGTGGCCGAAATATATCCGAACCATTTCATAATATCGTCCTCGGAAGAGAGTGGCAGCCTGGACCGATTGCAAATGCGGAGAAAGAAAACTCAGGCCGCGATGGAAGGCCCCGCGCACCGCAAAGCGTCGCACGAGGCGCACAAGAGACACTGTAGATTATTGCACAGCGGAGCAACATTTTCAGGCAAGCCCCTGCCGACAGCGGGACAATATGGCGCCGACACCAAGGCGCAATCAACGCAGAGAGCGCAAAGGCGCGAAGGACACAGAGCATGCAACATTCCTTCGCCTCGGTCCCGCCTCGGGCGCGCTGTTATGAGCGATTCTAGGGATTACGCCGGTCGAGGCCGCCACAGTCACGCGGCGCGACACGCCATTTCGACGCTGGCAATAAGCGGGCCGGCGTGTGACGCTCGAAAGAAATTGCGGAAATGGCGATATTGCACGGTCGGTGCATGCCCTGCGCTAACTTACACGGTCCCGATCAGGCAGCCGTGTGCGACTTGGGACTGGCCATGCCCTGCTTGACGCCGTAGTGGATCAGCAGCAGATTGACCGGATAGGCGACGATGAGCCCAACCGACAGGGAGACGATCAAGGCGGTCCAGAACAACACATGTCCCAGGTGGGTCCCACTCGAAAGCCAGTTGTTCACGGTCAGTGCGCTGATCTCCATGACCGTGATACTGGCCGTCTCGCTGTATAGGGCGTCGCGAACGGCCCGCCGCAGACCCACGCCCTGTTCCAGCAGCGGGCCCACCGTCATGGCGTAGCCGAACACGTAGGCCAGGGCGAAGGTGATGACCGTCACGGCCAGATTGCCCATGGAGAGGAGACCGGCGGCAATAAACACCCCCACCACCTCCCCCGCGCCGCAACCGGAGTAGCAATGCGCCACCGAACGGAATCCCCTCCGCCACAACGAGTCGCGCCGAATTTGTCGACGACCCGAGTATGCATAGACGAGCAGGCCTAGAGGCCCTGAGTACAGCGTCGTCAGCCCCCATACCCACTTCATCAGGCGGCCAACCTGAGGGTTGCGAGCGTGCAGGTCGTAGATCAACGCGCCCAGGGACAGGATGACCAGCGTGCACCAAAGCTGGAGCAGACGAGGTTCGGAAAGGAAGCTTTTGAGTGCGGTTTCCATGACGGAGTTTCGGCGAGCGTGCCGACAGCTTGTCTAAAAGCCTACCGTAACACGCCGGCCGTCCCCCGGTACAAGCCCTGCCCCGCCGTATCGCCCGCCCGCAAACCGGTCAGTGGTCCACGTCTTTCCAGTATTCCCGCTTGAGGAAATAGGCCGAAATGGTAAACAGAATCAACCCGAGAATGATCCACAAGCCGACCAGATGACTCTTTTGTTGGTAAGGCGCACTCATATAGGCCAGGAAGTTCACGAGATCGCGCACCATGCGGTCCGACTGTTCGGGGGTCATCCGCCCCTTCGTCGCTACCTTGACTCCGTCCAGCACCTTGTGGGTCTTACCGTCGGCGTCTTTGACCGTTTTGTACACGGGCTTTTGCAGACCCTGCAGCTCCCAGAGGACATCGGGCATCGCTACCTTGGGGAACACGGCGTTGTTGACGCCGGTCGGCCGGGAGGGGTCGAGGTAAAAGCTGGTAAGATAGGTATAAAGCCAGTCCGCCCCGCGCACCCGTTCGATGTTCGACAGATCCGGCGGCGCCACGCCGAACCAGCGCTTGCCTTCCTTGTGCGTCATCGCCACCGTCATCTTGTCGCCGATCTTTCGCCCGGGCAGCATCAGGTTGTCGCGCATCTCCTTGGCGCTGATCCCCAGGCCCGGTAGGACCTGTTTATAACGTACCTGGCGAGCGGCGTGGCAGCTCAGGCAGTAGTTGGTGAATATCCGGGCCCCGCGCTGCAGCGAGGCCTGGTCAGACAGATCCACGCTCATATGGCGCAGCTTGATGCCCCCTTCGGCGGCGCCGGCGAGCACTGGAACGAGGGAAGTGATGCAAACCAATAAAGCCAATAACACTCTCATCGCGAGGTCACCCTTGTTGGAACGTCGCCGGGAATATGTAACCGGGTAAACAGCGGCAGTATCGTAAACACGGCCCAATAGACCGCCGGGATCCACCAGGTGCGCAGCATGATGTCGACCGGGATGTCTCCCACACGCAGCCAGTCCAACCCGAATATCAACGCTGCGGCCACGATGAGCGCACCGACGTAAAAGCCCTTCGAACGCGGCCGGCTGTATATAACCATGAGCACGAAGAACGAGAAATATAACTCCGTGAACCGGAAGCCGAGGTCCGCGTGCGCGGGCGTCGGGGCCTGCGAGCCCATGAAACCGAGCACGAAAAACGTCAACGCAAACACGCCCAGGCCCAATTGATACAAAGCCCCGCGGTACCTATGAGATTTGACCGGACTGCGGTCGAGCCACGGCAGGACGAACAAAGCGACAATCGACGCCGCCATACTGAGCACGCCGGTCAGCTTGTTGGGCACCGAACGCAAGATCGCGTAAAACGGCATGAAGTACCACAGCGGCTTGATCTCCGGGGGCGTCTTCAAGGTATTGGCCTTGACGAAGTTGTCCGGCTCAAGGAACCAGCCGTCCAGCGTCGGTACGAAAAAAACCACCAGAGAAAACAGGATTAGGAATACGCCGACGCCGACCAGATCCTTGACCGTGTAATACGGGTGGAACGGCACGCCATCGACGGGGATGCCATCCTCATCCTCGTTGTCATGGATCTCCACGCCGTCGGGATTGTTGGAGCCTACGCGATGCAATGCAATGATATGCACCACCACCAGGGCCAGCAGGAGTATCGGGATCAACACCGCGTGCCAGGCGAAGAAGCGGTTCAGGGTGGCGTTGGAGACGCTGAAATCACCGCGAAGCCAGGTTTCCAGGCCGCCGCCCACCCAGGGAATCGCGCCGAACAGCGAGGTGATGACCTCCGCACCCCAATAGGACATCTGGCCCCAGGGCAGCAGGTAACCCATAAAGGCCTCAGCCATCAACAGCACGAAGATACAGGCGCCGATCAGCCAGACGAGCTCTCGCGGTCGCTTGTAGGAGCCGTAGATCAACCCCCGGTACATATGCAAATAGATTAGGATGAAGAAGGCCGAGGCCCCCGTGGAATGCATGAATCGAATGACCCATCCCCACGGTACGTCGCGCATGATGTACTCGACCGAGTCGAATGCCAGCTTCGAGTTCGGCGTATAGTTCATCGCCAGCCAGATACCGGTCACGATCTGCATGACCAGGACCAGTAAAGCGAGGGAACCGAAGTAGTACCAGAAGTTGAAATTCTTGGGCGCGAAGTAACGCGCCATGTGCTCGTTCCAGAGATCGGTCAGCGGGAACCGCCTATCTATCCAGGACAGAAACCCTGAGCTGTTGTTATTCATCGTATCCCTCCTCCCTACCAGGTCGCGGGCTGCCAGTTCTGCTCGCCGCCGCCCTCGAGCTCACCCACCCGAAGCTTCGTGTCGCTGACGTAGTAATGCGGCGGGACGGGGAGGTTGAGCGGTGCAGGCGAGCCCTTGAACACGCGCCCGGCCAGGTCGTAACGCGAGCCGTGACAGGGACAGAAGAACCCTCCCTCCCAGTTGGGACCGAGGTCGGGCGGTGCAATCTCGGGACGGTAGGTCGGCACGCAGCCCAGATGCGTGCAGATCGCAACGCACACAAAGTACTTGGGTTTCAGTGAACGCTGACCGTTCGCGCACGAGGGGATCTGCTGCGGTTCCTTGGAGTGCGGGTCCTTCAGGCGCGGGTCGAGCTTCGGCAGCTCCTGTAATTGCGAGTCGGTGCGATTCAGAACCCAGATTGGCCGTGAACGCCACTTGGCGGTCACCAGCGCGCCCGGCTCAATCTTGCTGATATCGAGATCGATCGGGGCCCCGGCGGCAACGGCGGCGTCTGAGGGCTCCATGGATTCGATGAACGGGACAACGGCCGCAGCGACGATTGCCCCGCCGATGACCGATGTCGTGGCTACCAGGAATCGACGCCGCGTCGGGTCGACCTCCTCCTTCGACTGTTTCGTCATACGCTACTCCATCTGAAACGTTCGAGACGTTGGCAGACCGGTTGTCGAACAAACGCCCGACTGACAAGACAGCGTCGGCTCGCAGAATGGTCGCGGTCAAAGATGCGCCGCACACTGCCCCTCCCGCCGCCGCGCCGACAAATGTCGCCGCGGTGACGACCTGCGCCAGACTAACTAAACACGCGTTACCCAACGGGAGCGCTTGAGGTTTTTCGCAATGCGTTCGATGCGCATGTTGGGGGATTAGACGCAATCAGGCTGATTGAGTTCTATGGCGATCAGGAAATCACCCAAAAATCTTCTGTACGCGCCGGGAAAACAGCAGCCTATGAGGGACGAACCAACAGAATGTTCGGGACTTTATCGTGAAGTTTTCGTTAACAAATGACTCATCAAGCATCGGCCGGTCCTTCGGCCCGGAGCACTAGTTACGCGGTGGGGAACTCTCGAAAAGTTTCGCTTGTCGATGGGTCAATCGTTATTAACAACAAGGGAAGCGAGGTAAAAAAACGACAACTGTGCATTCGAACGTGAAGCTTTCGTTAAGATGCAGCCTTTTCGCCAATTCTCCGTTGACATGGATCACTCAAACCACAGAACAAGCAACGACACCGTAACAAATTCGAATATAGTTTTTGTGACTTCGATTGAAACGTGCAACTTCACCTCTAAGGGAGGGCATTTATCATGGTACGCAAGAAACTCTTCTTCGGGCTTCTGCTAGGCGGCTTGGCCGCTTCGCTGTTCGCGGCTCGAGCCGAAGCCGTTCCGAGCTTCGCACGACAGACCGGCCTGGCCTGTGCCGCCTGCCACACGGTGTTCCCCGAGCTCACCGCGTTCGGGCGCTCGTTCAAGCTGAACGGCTATACCCTGACCGGCATCAAGCAGGTCTCGGCCAAGGAAAGCCCGGCGGCCAGTGGCCTGCAGTTCAACCAGATCCCTCCCCTGTCGGCCATGCTGCAGGTCAGCGGGACCTACTCCAAGAACCAGGACCCGACCTCGCAGGTCTCGCTGCCCGACCAGCTGAGCTTCTTCTTCGCCGGCGAAATCTCCCCGCACATGGGTTCGTTCATCCAGATGACCATGGAACAGGGCTCCGGCTTCTCCCTGGACAACACCGACATCCGCTACGCCAACCATGCCGGCAAGGTCACCTACGGCGTGACGGTGAACAACAGCCCGACCGTGCAGGACCTGTGGAACTCGACCCCGGCCTGGGGCTTCCCCTTCACGCACGGTGCCGACATCGCCGCCCCAGTGGTGGCCGACGCGTTGGCCCAGAACGTCGCCGGTGTCGGCGGCTACGCCGACTGGGGCAACGGCCTCTATACGGAGCTGACGCTGTATCGCGACACCAACCCGTTTGACGCCCCCGGCGGCGCCGAATCTTCCCCCGGAGTACCGCAAGCAGTGCGCACCCGCGGCCTGTCCCCTTACGTTCGCGTCGCCTGGGAAAACAACATGAGCGATGGCGATTCGCTGATGGTGGGCGCCTACGGCATGCAGACCTCGACCTATGCGGTCGATGCCACTACCGGTGGCGGTGCCGGGCCGGCCGACAAGTTCAAGGACGCGGCCATCGACACGCAGTATGAGCATTCCTTCGCCAACAGCAACAACATGCTCAGCGTCCATGCCAGCTACACCCGCGAGAAACAGACGCTGGACCTCTCGGCGCCGGGCGATTCGCCGACCCTGAAGAGTCTGCGTCTGGACGGCACCTATCACTGGGGCTATCACACGACGGCGACCCTGGCCTATGCCCAGAACAAAGGCTACAACAGCGCCTACGACGACAAGGCCTGGACGGCACAGGTGAGCTATCTGCCCTGGCAGAACACGAAGTTCACGCTGCAGTATGTCAAGTACAGCAAGATCGGCGGGCAGACGAGTAACGTCAGCGACAACAACACCACGTTGGCGCAGGCCTGGATCATGTGGTAACGACGAACGATTTCGTCGCATAAACGAGGACGGGGCGCCGCACTGCGGTGCCCCGTTTTTTTTGGCTCTGGCCACCGCGGAGTGGTGCATTTCGACCGGGAAGGACAGCGCTACCACGGCAGAGCCCGCAGCAGCAGGGGATTCTGCCGTTGGCACAGCAGTTGCCTGTATAGACGGCAGACGCAGCGTACCGGCCGTTGGCCATCGACAATCACACAAGGAGAATCCATGAACGCGCGCCGTCCCGACCAACCCGTTGTTCTCGTGCTGTTCGGTGCGACCGGTGACCTGAGCGCCCGCCTGGTCGTGCCCGCACTATACAACCTGTTTCTGGCCGAGCAGTTGCCCGAACAATTCACTCTCCTGGGCGTCGGCCGCCACGAGATGGAGGCGCACGCTCTGGCCGATAAACTGCACGAGGGAGTAGCGAACTACTCGCGCAGCGGCAAGCCGGCACGCGAGGACTGGGACCGGTTCTCTGAGCGGATCGACTATCTGCACATGAATCTGAAAGACAAGGACGCATTCAACGACCTGAGGCACCGCTTGCAGGGACCCGACGCTTCGGCCAAGGACAAGACGGAGTACGTCTTCTACATGGCGACCCCGCCGAGCCTGTTCGCCCCCATCGCGGAGGGCCTCGGCGAGGCCGGGCTCGCGCGGGACCGTAAAGGGTCCCGGATCGTCGTGGAAAAACCCCTCGGTCACGACCTCGACTCGTTCAGGCAAATCAATTCGGCCCTGACGCACCACTTCGAGGAGTCGCAGATCTTCCGCATCGATCACTTTCTCGGCAAGGAGACGGTGCAGAACATCATGGCCATGCGCTTTGCCAACCCAATATTCGAGCCCATCTGGAACCGCCGCTACGTCGACCACGTCGCCATCACCGTGGCCGAAACGCTGGGCGTCGAACACCGCGCGCCCTACTACGAGAAGTCCGGTGCCCTGCGCGACATGGTGCAGAATCACCTGCTGCAGCTGCTGTGCCTGGTCGCGATGGAACCCCCGGTGGCCTACGACGCCGACGACATCCGCGACCGCAAGATGGATGTCATGCACGCCCTGCGCCCCATCGACCGCGACGAAGTCTCCGAGCTCGCCGCCCGCGGCCAGTACGCCCCGGGCTGGATAGAAGGCACCGCCGTATCCGGATACCGGCAGGAGCCCGGCGTGGCCGATCAGTCGAACACCGAGACCTACGCGGCGCTCAAACTCCAGGTCGACAACTGGCGCTGGCAGGACGTACCCTTCTACCTGCGCACCGGCAAGCGCATGGCCGCAGCCGTCTCCGAGATCTCCATCCGCTTTCGCGACGTACCCCATCGCGCCTTCCCGGCTTCCGTCGGTTTGAACGCCCAACCCGTACGACTGGTCATT
>DATFLL010000102.1:0-8013 GCA_035267785.1 Gammaproteobacteria bacterium
GGCCGACAATTCGATACTCCTTGCCTCACCGCATGACGGGAGGCTGCCAATCCGAGAGGAGCGCAATGAGACACTACGAGATCGTGTTTCTGGTCCATCCTGACCAGAGCGAGCAGGTTCCCGCGATGGTGGAACGCTATCGTTCCAGCATCGAGTCCAGCGGCGGCAAGATTCACCGCCTGGAGGACTGGGGCCGTCGTCAGCTCGCCTATCCCATCAATAAAGTCCACAAGGCGCACTACGTTCTGATGAACATCGAGTGCGGCCAGGACGCGCTGGACGAGCTGGAAAGTGCCTTCCGTTTCAACGACGCTGTGATTCGCCACCTGACGCTGGTTCGCGACGAGGCCACCACCGAGCCATCGCCGCTGGCCAAGGGCAAGGAAGAGCGCGAGGGCCGCGACGATTCCGAGCGCCGCCCGCGCGGTGAGGACCGCGGCGACGACAGCGAGGAAGAGGGCAAGGACAGCAAGGCCGAGAGCGCCGAGGAGCCGGAGCAGGCGAGCGCCAACGACGAGCCGGCCACCGAGGCCTGAGCTCGACGCGCCGGGTATCGGGCTGGACGCCGGTATCGACAATCGCTTGGTCATCGCGGGGCAGGTCAGTCGTGCCCCGCAACTCAGGCGCAGTCCCGCCGGCATTCCGATTGCGCGCTTTGTGATTCACCACCGCTCGCGTCAGCGGGCAGCGGGTCGGGAGCGGGACGCGGTGTGCACCATTCAGGTCGTTGCCAGTGGCCCTGCTCTGCAGGCGCAGATTGGGCGGTTGGCCGTCGGCAGCGAGGTGCGGGTCACCGGATTTATCAGCCGCGCCGACAATCGCCAGGGCGAGCACCGCCTGGTGGTCCATGCCGATGCGCTGGAAATTTTGCACAGTGGGACGGCCGACTAACCGCCCGCACGTGAATATAGATTGTTTTTTGGAGGCCAGATATGTCTCGTTTCTTTCGTCGTAGAAAGTTTTGCCGTTTCACGGCAGAGGGTGTCAAGGAGATCGATTACAAGGATCTCGCCACCCTGAAGAACTACATCACCGAAAACGGCAAGATCGTGCCGAGCCGGATTACCGGCACCAAGGCCCGTTACCAGCGACAGCTGGCGACGGCCATCAAGCGTGCCCGGTTCCTGGCGCTGCTGCCGTACACCGATTCGCACAAGTAAGCGGCTGCTTCCGCGGTTAATGTAGGCCGCCTCGGGATGCGGTTTCTGGCGACTTACATCATGCGCGGGCGGCTGCAGGCCGTGCTGGTCGCCGCCGCGTGTGCAGCTTTGGCATTGTTACTGATGCCGCTCGGCTGGCCCCTGAGCTGGGTCAGCGCCGCCGTCGTGGGGTTGGTCACCCTCATACAGGGTCCCTTCGAAGGCCTGTTGAGCACTCTAGGCGCTGCGGTGCTGGTCGGGTTGCTGGTGTTTCTCGCATTTGGCACGCCGGAGCCGGCCTTTATGTTGGTTCTGGCCGCCTGGCTGCCCGCTTGGCTGTTGGCGCACTTCGTGCGCCAGAGCGGGTCGCTGAGCCTGGGCCTGTTGGTCGGGGCCGGACTGGGCGCGGTTTTGGTGGTGGGCGCCCATCTGGCGATCGGCGACCCGGCGGAGGCCTGGCGCCACTACGTCGAACAGGTGATGCTGCCCACACTGCAGCAGGCGGGAGTGGACAGCGCGAGCCAACAACAGATCAAGTCCCAGCTCAGCCGGGCCGCGCCCGTCCTGACCGGGATACTGGCGGCCGTGATGACGTTGGGTTGGCTGGTGGCTCTGCTCCTGGCGCGCTGGTGGCAGGCCCAGCTGGTGCGTCCCGAGGGCTTTCGCCGGGAGTTTCACGGCCTGCGCCTGGGGCGCACGATGTCGGTGGTGGGAATGCTGGTCGTGGCCGTTGCCGCGGCGGTGCCCGGCGGGCTCGGCACCGGGGCGGTCAACCTGGCCATGGTTGTGGCGGTGCTGTTCCTGATACAGGGACTGGCCGTAGTGCACGCCATCTTGGCCCGCCAGCAGGCTTCGACGGGCTGGCTGGTCGGGTTGTATGTGCTGCTATTGATTGTCCCGCACAGCATTTTATTGCTGGCGGCGGCAGGGATTGCGGACAACTGGGCGGATTTTCGCGCCCGCGTGGGTGCGCCCCGGGAGTGATTTCCCGGCGGGGCGCCGGGACGCGCGGCCGCATGGACAGATATTTTTGACGAGGGGTAAGTGTGATGGACGTGATTCTGTTGGAAAAGGTGCGCAACCTGGGTGACCTCGGCGATCAGGTCAAGGTGCGTCCCGGTTACGGGCGTAACTTCCTGATTCCCAGCGGCAAGGCCGTACCGGCCAATGCCGACAACATTGCCATGTTCGAGACTCGTCGCGCGGAGCTCGAGAAGGCCGCGGCCGAGGCGCTGGCTGCTGCCGAGGCGCGCGCAGAGCAGGTCAACGCGCTGGGGCGTGTGGTCCTGACACGCAAGGCCGGCGACGAGGGCAAGCTGTTCGGCTCGGTGAGCACCGCCGACATCGCCGAGGCCATCACGGCCGCCGGCGTCGAGGTGGAAAAGCGCGAGGTCGAGGTGCCGGAAGGTCCGATTCGCCTGACCGGCGAATATTCGGTCATGCTGATGCTGCACTCGGACGTAACTGCCACCATCACGGTTAGCGTCGAGGCGGAGTAAGGGCTAACCCGGCGGCGGCAGACGGAGCGCCGCCGCGCGGTTCGCTCGCCTGCCGCCTCTGGCGGGCGCGTTGGCGTTTTTGCACCACGGTAAAACCGCGTCACATAATTCTCGCCTCCACCGATATTGATCCGCCGATCATGGATCACGGGGGCTGGCGCTGTGATATGCTTTTTCGAGCATCGGCCGCGCCCCTCTCAATCTTGTGGCCGAGTGGGGGATCGATAACAAATGCCTGAGCTCGCTGTACCCCCGGCGCACCCGGACGAAGCCACCGAGGCGCTCAAGGTACCACCACATTCCATTGAGGCCGAGCAGTCCGTCCTGGGCGGCCTGCTGATCGACAACTCGACCTGGGACCAGGTCGCCGACCTCGTCACCGCACAGGATTTCTACCGGCGCGATCATCGCCTCGTCTTCGAGGCCATCGCCCAGCTGGCCGAGCAGGCCACTCCCTTCGACGTCGTGACGCTCTCGGAGTGGCTGGGCGGGCGGGGCGAGCTCGATTCGGCCGGCGGGATCGCCTACCTCGGCACCCTGGCCAAGAACACCCCCAGCGCCGCGAACATTCGCGCCTACGCCGAGATCGTGCGCGAGCGCTCGGTCATGCGCCAGCTCATTCGCGTCGGCACCGACATCGCAAACAGCGCCTACAACCGCGAGGGTCGCAGCAGCGAGGAGCTGCTCGACGGTGCCGAGCGCCTGGTCTTCGAGATCGCCGAACAGGGCGCGCACGCGGGCCGGGGCTTCGTCGGTATCAAGGACCTTTTGGTCAAGGCCGTCGATCGCATCGACAGTCTGTTCCAGCAGGACCAGCCCTTCACCGGCATTCCCACCGGGTTCGACGACTTCGACGAGAAGACCTCGGGTCTGCAGAGCTCGGACCTGATCATCGTCGCGGGCCGGCCCTCCATGGGCAAGACCACCTTCGCCATGAATATCGCCGAAAACGCGGCCATCAAGCACTCGGTGCCGGTGGCGGTCTTCAGCATGGAGATGCCGGGCGAGCAGTTGGCGATGCGCATGATGTCCTCGCTGGGGCGCATCGATCAGCATCGCGTGCGCACCGGCAAGCTCGAGGACGACGATTGGCCACGTCTGACCTCGGCGGTGGGTATCCTCGCCGAGGCGCCGCTGTTCATCGACGACACGCCCGGCTTGAGTCCCACCGAGCTGCAGGCCCGCGCCCGGCGCCTCAAGCGCGAGCACGGCCTGGGCCTGGTCGTGATCGACTACCTGCAGCTGATGCAGGTCCCCGGCCACAAGGAAAATCGCGCCACGGAGATCTCCGAGATCTCCCGCGGGCTGAAGAATCTCGCCAAGGAGTTGGAGGTGCCGGTTATCGCGCTCTCCCAGCTCAACCGCAGCCTCGAGCAGCGTCCCAACAAGCGCCCGGTCATGTCCGACCTGCGCGAGTCCGGCGCCATCGAACAGGACGCCGACGTCATCGTCTTCATCTACCGCGACGAAGTGTACAACGAGGACAGCGCCGACAAGGGCACGGCCGAGATCATCATCGGCAAGCAGCGTAACGGTCCCATCGGCACCACCCGCCTGACCTTCCTCGGGCAGTACACCCGCTTCGAGAACTACATTCAGGATATGTACGCCGACGAGGACTATGCATGACCCGCGCCACGCGCGCGGTAATCGACTTGGCGGCGCTGCAGCATAACCTCCGACAGGCCCGCGCTGCCGCTCCGGGCGCCCGGGTCATGGCGATCGTCAAGGCCAATGCCTACGGTCACGGTCTGGAGCACGTCGCGGACGCCCTGGCACAAGGCGAGCAGGGCTGCGACAGCTTCGGAGTCGCCTGTCTGGACGAGGCGCTGGCCCTTCGCGCCGCGGGCATCGATCGGCCGATCGTGTTGCTCGAAGGTTTTACCACCGCTGGCGACATCGAGCTCCTGCGCCGCCATCGCCTCGAGACCGTCGTACACCACGAGGCGCAGTTGGCGATGCTCGAGCACGCACCGCCGGGTGCCCCCATCGTCGTTTGGCTGAAGGTCGACACCGGCATGCACCGGCTTGGCTTTGCGCCCGAGGCGGCCGCCGCCGCCTATTCGCGCTTGAAGGATTGTCGAGCCGTGGCCGGGCCGCCGCGGCTCATGACCCATCTGGCCAATGCCGACGACCGCACCGACGCCTGCACCGCGAACCAGCTCACTCGCTTCGACGAAGCCACGGCCAAGCTCACCGGGCCGCGCTCGATCGCCAACTCGGCCGGGCTGCTCGGTTGGAGCGAGGCCCAGCGCGAGTGGGTGCGCCCGGGGATTATGCTCTACGGCGTATCTCCCTTTTGTGACGCCACAGCGGCCGAGCTGGGGCTGCGCCCGGTAATGACCCTGCACTCGGAGCTCATTGCCGTGAACCACTATCGCCGCGGGGATGCCATCGGCTACGGCGGCACCTGGGTCTGCCCGGAGGACATGCCGGTCGGTGTCATCGGCATCGGCTACGGCGACGGATATCCGCGCCACGCCGTCTCCGGCACCCCCGTGCTGGTCAACGGCCGGGCGGTCCAGCTGGTCGGACGCGTGTCCATGGACATGATCTGCGTGGACCTGCGCACTCAGCCCCGGGCCCGGGTCGGTGATCCCGTCGTGCTCTGGGGGCAGGGCCTGCCCGTCGAGGTGGTCGCCGACCACGCCTCGACCATCGGTTACGAGCTGCTGTGCAGCGTCACTCAGCGTGTGACGCTGGTCACCGCGACCGAGGCCGTGCACGCCGTAGGTTGATGGCACAGCGTGCCCCTATTGGTTAGGATGAGGGGCAAGAGACAGTCGCCGCCGGGTCGGCATGGACGGGTTAGTAGGAGGCCGAGGTGAACAGCACAAGACGAACCGGATGGATACGCGCATTGCTCGCCAACGCAGCCGTTGGTGCGGGCCTGCTGGCGTTGGGGACCGCTTTCGTCGGTCTCGGCGGCTGTGCCCCGTCGAGTACGATGTTCCGCGGCGATGCCGCACACAGCGGCGCGGCCCAGGCCTTCGGTGTGGACCAGCTCGATCGCCTGCAGTGGAAATCCAAGAGTGGCGCCAAGACCTACGGCGCGCCGCTGGCGACCGACAAGGCGGTATATTGGGGCGTTTCCACCGGCGAAGTGATTGCAGTGGATAACAAGGGCAACGAACTGTGGCGCTACAAGACCGGCAAGAACGTCGAGTCCTCGCCGGCGCGTCGCGGCGACACGCTGTACGTGGGCAGCGATGACGGACATCTGTATGCCCTGGCGGCGGCGAGCGGCAAGCTGAAGTGGAGCTTCAAGGCCGACGGTATGGTCTATTCCTCGCCCACCATCAGCGGCGATACCGTCTACTTCGGCAGTACCAACGGCCAGGTCTACGCCCTCGATGCACTAACCGGTAAGCTGCGCTGGCAGCACAAGACGCAGGGCGCGGTGTATTCCTCGCCGGCCGTGGCCGACGGAACGCTCTACGTCGGCTGCGATGACACGCATCTGTACGCCCTCGATGCCGCCACCGGCAAGGAGCGCTGGACCTTCCGCACCGGCGGACGGGTCTTTTCCTCGCCGGCGGTCAGCGGGCAGACGGTGTATTTCGGCAGTGACGATCACAACTTCTACGCGGTGGACATCAATACGGGACAGCAGCGTTGGGTCTATCGTACCCACAACAAGATCTACGCATCGCCCGCCGTGAAGGACGAAACCGTCTATGTCGCCAGTACCGACGACAGTCTGTATGCGTTGAACACCCACAGCGGAAAACCGCGCTGGCAATTCGCCGCCGACGGGCCCCTGTACTCGTCTCCCGTGCTTGCGGGCAAGGTGCTGTACGTCGGTTCGACCGACGGATACCTGTACGCCATAGACCGAGACTCGGGTAAGCGTCTGTGGCGCTTTCGAGCCGATAACAAGATTTATGCAGCCCCGGCCGCGGCGGGAGGGTCGGTCTATTTCCTCGATGCCGGCGGCGATCTCTACGCGCTGCAATAGCGCGGTCGCCGCCTCACCCATCGCATCGGGAGCCATCGGCATGCATGTCACACTGGTCTACGTTCGGGTCAAACCCGAATACGTGGAGCAGTTCATCGCGGCGACGCGCGCCAATCACGAGGCCTCGGTCCAGGAACCCGGCAACCTGCGCTTTGACGTGATGCAGTCCGACGAGGACCCGACGCGCTTTGTGCTCTATGAGGCCTACCGGACGGCCGAGGACGCACGCGCCCATAAGGACACGGCACACTATCTGACCTGGCGGGAACAGGTGGCCGACTGGATGGCCGAGCCGCGCCAGGGTGTGGCCTACCGCGGCTTGCTGCCCTGAGGGGGGACGTGCGCCCGCCGCGTGGGCCGCTGGTCGGGATCGACGATGCTGCGGCGCCTGCGGGCGCCGCAGCCTTTTGAACCATCGCACACGAAGCAGGAGAGTCGACGAGTTGGCCAAGGCTAAGGTTGCCTACAGTTGTACCGAGTGCGGTGCGCAGCAGCCCAAGTGGGCGGGGCAGTGCCCGGATTGCGGTGCCTGGAACTCGCTGGTGGAGGTCGCCGCCGTCGCCGGCGGCGGTAGCGGCGCTCGCGCCGGTCGCTTCACGACCTACGCCGGCGAGGCGGGCGAGAGCCGGGTGCAGTCGCTGGCCGACGTCAGCCCCGACGACGTGGCGCGCCTGCCGACTGGGGTGGGCGAGTTCGACCGCGTCCTCGGGGGCGGCCTGGTGCCCGGCTCGGTGGTCCTGATTGGCGGCGACCCCGGTATCGGCAAGTCGACACTGCTGTTGCAGACCCTGGTGCGTCTGGCCGAACGTTTCAAGGTCTTGTACGTCACCGGCGAGGAGTCCCTGCAGCAGGTGAGTCTGCGCGCCCATCGTCTGGGCCTGCCGATGACCGACACGCGGCTGTTGGCCGAGACGCGCGTCGAGGCCATGATTGCCACCGCCCAACAGGAGCGACCGCGTGTGGCCGTGGTCGATTCCATTCAGACCGTCTATACGGACATCCTGCAGTCGGCACCCGGTTCCGTGGCCCAGGTTCGCGAGAGCGCCGCGCAGCTTGTGCGCTTCGCCAAGCAGACGGACACCTGCGTGTTCATGGTCGGCCACGTGACCAAGGAGGGAACCATCGCCGGACCGCGTGTGCTCGAGCACATGGTCGACACGGTGCTGTACTTCGAGGGCGACGGCGGCAATCGCTACCGGGTTGTGCGCGCCATCAAGAATCGCTTCGGTGCGGTCAACGAGCTCGGCGTGTTCGCCATGACCGACAAGGGACTGCGCGAGGTCACCAATCCTTCGGCCATCTTCCTGTCCGGTCACAGCGATCCCGTGCCGGGCAGCGTCATCATGGTCACCCTGGAGGGCAGTCGGCCGATGCTGGTCGAGGTGCAGGCGCTGGTCGACGAAAGCCATTTGTCCAA
>DATFLL010000103.1:0-8948 GCA_035267785.1 Gammaproteobacteria bacterium
CACCCGAAGCGAGAGCGGCGAAACCGACGCTATGGATTTGATACGCGGCCTGCACAACCTGCGCTCCGAGCACCGCGGCTGCGTCGCCACTATCGGCAATTTCGATGGCGTCCACCTCGGCCACCAGGCGGTGATCGGTCAGCTCGCCGAGCAGGCTGCGCGCTTCGACCTGCCGGCCACCGTGATTACCTTCGAGCCCCAGCCGCAGGAGTACTTTGCGCCGCGGGAGGTACCGGCGCGTCTGACGCGCTTTCGCGAGAAGATGATCGCGCTGCGCCGCTTCGCCGTCGACCGGGTGCTTTGTCTGGCGTTCAATGAGCAGTTGGCTTCGATGCCGGCCGAGGAGTTCATCCGGCACGTACTCATCGACGGGCTGGACGTGCATTATCTGGTCGTGGGCGACGATTTTCGCTTCGGCGAGGGGCGGCGCGGAGACTTTCAGATGCTGGTCGATGCCGGTGCGGCCAATGCCTTCGAGGTGGTGAACATGCACACGTTCACCGTCGAGGGCGAGCGCGTGAGCAGCACGCGGGTGCGCTATGCCCTGGCCCAGGGCGATCTCGCCGGCGCCGAGCGTCTGCTCGGACGGGCGTATCGCATGGCCGGGCGCGTCGCCCACGGCGATCAGCGCGGGCGCAGCATTGGCTTTCCCACGGCCAACATTCATCTGCACCGCAAGGCCTCGCCGGTGCAGGGGGTGTACGCGGTGGAGATGTTCGGTCTGGCAGGCGAGCCCATACCCGGCGTGGCCAACGTCGGCAACCGTCCGACGGTCGACGGCACGCGCACGCTGCTCGAGGTACACCTGTTCGACTTCGATCGCGACATCTACGGCCAGCACGTGCAGGTGAGTTTCGTGCACAAGCTGCGCGACGAGATCCGCTTCGAGTCTTTCGAGGCACTGAAGACGCAGATCGAGCTCGACGCCCAGCGCGCGCGCGAGTTCTTCGTGCACCACTACGCGCACACGCGAGACTGATCATTAAGGCAACGCAGGCGACATACCAGAAGCGAGAACGCAGTGACCGACTACAAAGACACGCTCAACCTGCCCAAGACGGACTTTCCGATGCGCGGCAATCTCGCCCAGCGCGAGCCCGAGACGCTGAAGCACTGGCAGGCGATGGACCTCTACGCGAAGCTGCGCGAAGCGGGCGAAGGCCGTCCGCGCTTTGTGCTGCACGACGGCCCGCCGTACGCCAACGGCGACATTCACATCGGTCACGCGGTCAACAAGATCCTCAAGGACATCATCGTCAAGGCGCGCGGCCTGGATGGTTTCGATGCCCCGTACATACCCGGCTGGGATTGCCACGGACTGCCCATCGAACTGCAGGTGGAAAAGAAGATCGGCAAGGCCGGCCGGAAGGTCGACGCCGCGACCTTCCGCGACGCCTGCCGCGAGTACGCACGCAAGCAGGTCGACGGCCAGCGCGAGGACTTCAAGCGTCTTGGCGTGCTCGGCGAGTGGGACCGGCCGTATCTGACCATGGACTTCGCCTTCGAGGCCGATATCATCCGTGCGCTGGGGCGCATCATCTCCAATGGTCATCTGCACAAGGGCTTCAAACCCGTGCACTGGTGTACCGACTGCGGCTCGGCCCTGGCCGAAGCCGAAGTCGAATACGAGGACAAGACCTCGCCGACCATCGACGTGCGCTTCGAGGTGCTCGACGAGGAGGCTCTGATGGCGCGCTGCCATCACGTCGACGGGCATGAGGGCCGCGGTCCGGTCTCGGTGGTCATCTGGACCACCACGCCCTGGACGCTGCCCGCCAACCAGGCCGTGGCGCTCAACCCCGAGTTGGACTATGTCGTCGTGCAGACCGAGGGCGTGGGCGATCACGCCCCCGAACGCCTGATCCTGGCCGACGCCCTGCTGAAGGACACGATGGCCCGCTACGAGGTGAGCGACTACCGAGTCGTCGCCTATTGCCGCGGTGCCGACCTCGAAGGCCTCAAGCTCGCCCATCCGTTCTATAAGCGCGAGGTGCCCGTTATCCTGGGCGACCATGTGACCACCGAAGCCGGTACCGGCGCCGTGCACACCGCGCCCGGCCACGGCCAGGAGGACTACGCGGCCGGCCTGCACTATCACCTCAAGGTCGACAACCCGGTCGGCCCCGACGGCAAGTTCGTCGAGGGCACCGAGCGCTTCGAAGGCCTGCACGTGCTCAAAGCCAACCCCGAGGTCGTCGACGTGCTCAAGGCCGAGGGCAAGCTCGTACACGAGGCGAGCGTGCGCCACAGCTATCCGCACTGCTGGCGCCACAAGACGCCGATCATCTTCCGCGCCACGCCGCAGTGGTTCATCAGCATGGACCAGCAGGGTCTTCGCGACGCGGCCCTGCGCGCCATCGGCCAGACGTGCTGGATGCCCGAGTGGGGCCAGGCGCGGATCGAGGGCATGGTGTCCAACCGCCCCGACTGGTGTATCTCGCGCCAGCGCACCTGGGGTGTACCCATCGCACTGTTCGTCGAGCGCAAGAGCGGCAAGCTGCATCCCGAGACCGAGCGCCTGATCGAAGAGGTCGCCCAGCGGGTCGAGTCCAAGGGCGTCGATGCCTGGTTCGAGCTGGATCCGGCCGAGCTGCTGGGCGCGGATGCTGAAAACTACGACAAGGTCACGGACACCCTGGACGTGTGGTTCGACTCGGGTGTGACGCACTATGCGGTGCTCGAGCGCCGTGAGGGCATGGAGGAGTTCCCGGCGGCCGATCTGTACCTCGAAGGGTCGGATCAACACCGCGGCTGGTTCCAGTCCTCGCTGCTGACCTCGGTGGCCATGCGCGGCGTTGCGCCCTACAAGGGCGTGCTGACGCATGGCTTCACGGTCGACGCCAAAGGTCAGAAGATGTCCAAGTCCAAGGGCAACGTCGTCGCCCCGCAGAAGGTGGTCAACACCCTGGGCGCCGACATTCTGCGCCTCTGGGTGGCGGCGACGGATTATCGCGGCGAGATGAGCGTCTCCGACGAGATCTTAAAGCGCACGGCCGATGCCTATCGGCGCATCCGCAATACGGCGCGTTTTCTGCTCGCCAACTTGACCGGTTTTGACCCGGCGGCCCACCGTCTGGAGGAGAGCGACATGCTGGCCTTGGACAAATGGGCGGTGGAGCGTGCCCGCCAGGTGCAGGAACAGGTCGTGAGCGCCTATGACCGCTACGAGTTCCACCAGATTTATCAGCGCGTGCACAACTTCTGCGCCGTGGATCTCGGCAGCTTCTATCTGGACGTCATCAAGGACCGCCAGTACACCACGCAGGCCGACAGCGTCGCGCGCCGCTCGGCGCAAACCGCGCTGTATCACATCGTCGAGGCCATGGTGCGCTGGCTGGCACCGATCCTCAGTTTCACCGCCGAGGAGATCTGGCGGCACATCCCCGGCGAGCGAGCCGAGTCCGTGTTCCTGTCGACCTGGTACGAGCTGCCCGAGCAGTACGTGTCGAAGGAGGAGGCCGACAAGGGCATGGGCATGGATTTCTGGAAGCAGGTCATGGAGGTGCGCGAGGTGGTGGCCAAGGAGCTCGAGCGCCTGCGTGTGGCCGGTGGCATCGGCGCCTCGCTCGATGCCGAGGTCGACCTGCACTGCGGCCGTGAGCTCTACGACCGCCTGGGCGAGCTGGAGGATGAGCTGCGCTTTGCGCTGATCACCTCGTATGCGCGGGTGCATCTGGCCCGGACACCGCCCGACGAGGCCGTCCACTTCACCCTGGCCGAGGGCGACGAGCTGTGGGTGGCGGCCGCCCCTTCGGTGCATCCCAAGTGCGTTCGCTGCTGGCACCACCGCGCGGACGTGGGCAGCGACCCCGCGCACCCGGATATCTGCGCGCGCTGCGTGGAGAACATCGCCGGCGACGGCGAGCAGCGGAGGTTCGCCTGATGCTGCGTTGGCTTTGGCTGGCGGTCGCGGTCGTGGCGCTGGATCAGATCAGCAAGGCCGCCGCCAGTGCGGAGCTGATGCTGTACAAACCGTTGGCCGTACTGCCGGGTTTCAATCTCACCTTGATGCACAACACCGGTGCTGCCTTCAGCTTTTTGCACGACGCCAGTGGCTGGCAGCGTTGGTTCTTCGCGGGCATCGCGGCGCTGGTCAGTATCGGTATCGTCTGGTGGATGCGCAAGCTGCGCCCGGACGAGACGTGGCACGCGGTGGCGCTGGCGCTGATACTCGGCGGTGCGCTCGGCAATCTCTGGGACCGCCTGACCTTAGGCTACGTGGTCGATTTCATCGAGGTCTATTACCGGCAGTGGTACTGGCCGGCCTTCAATCTCGCCGACTCGGCGATCAGCGTCGGGGCGGCGATGTTGATCTATGACGGCGTGCGAGGGCTGTTCTCGCGCGAGACGGGTCACGATACTTCGCCTGACGACACGGAAGGCAATTCCACGCATGACCGGTCCGGGGGAGGGCGCTGAGCATGTCGAACGAAGGCCTTGAAATCGGACCGCGCCGCGAGGTCGTGATGCACTACACCGTTACCCTGGACGACGGGACCGTCGCCGATACCTCCCGCGACGACGATCCGCTGTCCTTTGTCGTCGGGGACGGGTCCCTCATCGATAGCCTGGAACGCAAGCTCTACGGGTTGCGGGCCGGCGACAAGCGGGATTTCCGGCTCGGCCCCCACGAGGCCTTTGGTTTTTCCGACCTGGATAACATTCACCGCCTGCCGCGGGCGGATTTTCCCGGCGACCTGCCGCTCGAGCCGGGTACGATTATCGGCTTCGACACGCCCTCGGGCGAGGAGGTGCCGGGGACCATACAGGCGCTCGAGGACGACACCGTGGTGGTCGACTTCAACCACCCGCTCGCCGGCTATGAGATTACGTTCGATGTGGAAATTATCGAGGTCCGCGAGGCCGCAGGGGGCCACGAGCCCTGAGGGACTTTGCGTCCGGGCGCCCCGGCCTCTAAAATGACTATCGAGTGACGACCTGATTTCCCACTGACCGAGGCGCTTTCTTCCCGATGCAGATTCTCCTGGCCAACCCCCGCGGCTTTTGCGCCGGCGTCGACCGCGCCATCGATATCGTCGACCGCGCCCTGGCACTGTTCGGCGCGCCGATCTACGTCCGCCACGAAGTCGTGCACAACCGCTTCGTGGTCGATGGCCTGCGCGACAAGGGTGCGGTGTTCGTCGACGAGCTCGACGACGTGCCCGACGGCGCCACCGTGATCTTCAGCGCCCACGGGGTCTCGCGCGCCGTGCGCGAGGAGGCCGAGCGGCGCGGCCTGACCGTGTTCGACGCCACCTGTCCGTTGGTCACCAAGGTACATATGGAAGTCGTGCGGTACAGCCAGGCCGGGCGCGAGTGCGTGCTCATCGGCCACGAGGGCCATCCCGAAGTGGAAGGCACCATGGGCCAGTTCGACCCCAGCCACGGCGGGCAGATGTACCTGGTCGAGGACGTCGGGGACGTGGCCAAGCTCAAGGTGCGCAATCCCGACGAGCTAGCCTTCGTCACGCAGACCACCTTGTCCATGGACGACACTGCGGCCGTGATCGACGCGCTGCGGGCGCGATTCCCGGCGATTCACGGTCCGCGCAACGACGATATCTGCTATGCCACCCAGAATCGCCAGGACGCGGTCAAGGAGATAGCCGCGCGCGCCGATGTGGTGCTGGTGGTCGGATCGCCCAACAGCTCCAACTCCAACCGCCTCAAGGAGGTTGCCGAGAGGCAGGGCGTAGCCGCCTATCTCGTCGATGACGCCGAGCACCTGGAGCGCGAGTGGGTGGAGGGCAAGACCTGCATCGGCCTGAGCGCCGGCGCCTCGGCCCCCGAGGTCCTGGTCACTCGCGTTATCGAGCGGCTGAAGGAATGGGGCGCGACCGAAGTCGTCGAACATACCGGCAAGCCCGAGACCATCGTCTTTCCCCTGCCCAAGCCGCTGCAGCGTATGACGGCCTGAGCCGAGGGCCGAAGCCGAACAAAAAAAGCCCCGCCACGGCTGTGGTGGGGCTTTTTTGTTCTTTGTCGCCGGCTGTCGCCTATTTCGACCAGCAGCCCTTGCTCGGGTTGCCCGATTTATCCTCCGAGCTCTTCTTGCCCGTGTGGTCGAGGATGAACTTGTAGCACTTCGTGTCCGCCGTCTGACCGCCCTTCGCGGTGGCGGTCAGGCGATAACAGAAATACGTCGTACTGCCGGCCTTGGTGCCTTTGCAGCCCGCGCTGTTCGGAATGGAAAGCGCCAGTGTGTAACGATCCTGCGGTGTCGTGGACCCGCCGATATTGGCGATATTGTTGGTATAGGAGCCATTGTCCGTATACAGCCGCTCCTCGCGCTGCGCCGCCTTGGTCAGGGCGATGACCGCATCGGAGCGATATTGCTTGCGCATCTGCGACTGATAGACCGACCAGGCAATGGTCGCCAGGATGACGAGGACCGCCACGGTGACGATCAATTCAATGAGCGTAAAGCCCTGCTGTTCGCGTTTGTGCATAGTCCGATCCGCTTCCCCCCAAATGTGACCCCAGTATGCCGCCGTCCCTGGCGGCCTGTCCAGGACCTACTTCAGTATGATCTCGCGCCACGATTTGCGGCCGGTACTATACGCACCACCGGTACCACCGTTGCCACTTGACCCGACATCCGCCAACTCACCGGTGCTCATCTGGACGATCGGTTTCACACCGCCGGTTATCGTCTTATATAGGACGATCTCGGATGCCGTGCCCTTGCTGAGCGAAGTCGAGGGCAGCATCTCGGGCGAGCCGGCCCCGTTCACGGAGGTGCTCGAGGTGCCGGAGAAACTCCAGTATGCGGATGCGGTGCCGGTACGCGCATAGACGGCCCAGATGCTGGAATAGCCCTCGGCGTCGCACTGGCTGGTCGATGGCTTATACGTGGTGAACCAAACGGCTTGGTGCGATGGGTCCCAGGTGGCGCGTGTCAGGACGCGCTCGGCCGATGGTGTCGTACCGAAATCCATAAACCACCCGGCCTTGTTGGCATCGATGTAGTTCTCAAGCTGCGAGAACGTCGTCACCGAGGACGGCAGCACGCCGTTCGGGTCGGAGACGGAGCCGTCGGCGTACACCTTTACGCCGCTGACGTCCTGCAGTCGCTGCGTCGTGGTACCAGAGGACCGTTGGAACGAAACGGATCCGTCCGGCAGGTTCGGATCCGTGCTGGTGAAGCGTTCCTTGATGCCGTAGAAGCTCTGTGTGGCCGTGCTCGAGTTGTCCGCGCGCACGTACAGCCGTCCGGTTCCACCGTAAATCCAGCGTTCACCTTTGAGATCGGTGGTAATAATCGGCTGGTTGAGGAACGGCTGGCCGCTGATACTCGGGCTGGAGTCGCTCGGGTTGATGACCGTGCTCATCGTCCAGGCCGACGGGCTCGTGCCGCCAAGCACAAGACGTTTCAACTGCCCATCGGGGCTGGCGACCGTGCCGCCGGCCAGGCCGAAGTAAATGGCGTCATAACTGAAATCCAGATTCCAGTTGACGCCCAGGGCGTCCCCGACGAAGCTGTTCGTCACGCTCGTGTCGTACTTGGTCAGGTTGGTGCTGGCCAGATTCAATTCGCCCGTACTGGAATCGATCTGCAATTTCAGGGCGTACAGTCTGGCGTTCTGGGTGCTGGTCATCGTGGACACGACGTTCGGGCCGGAGCCAAACACCAGGTACCAGTCATTGACCGTTGGACTGGACCAGTCGTTGCCCGTGCCCGGCACGCGCTTGGCGACAAGCGTCGGCGTGCTGGTCGTGAAGCCCAGATCGGCATCCGTGAACTCGGCGAGCAGCTTGGGGGGTTGCTCCGGGTCCGTGATATCGAGGACCACGTACGCCGAGCGGCTGGTGATGTCCGGGGTGGAGGGATTGCCGTCGGCGTCATAGGTAATCGAGCCGCCGCCGAGGCGCATTCCCGCCACCAGGATTGTGCCCCAGCCGTCCGGATGTTCCGCGTCTGTCGGAAAGATGTTGACGTCGTAGATACGCGGTTTGCCGTCCATGTAGTAGACATGCGGATAATTTTGCTGCGTCAGCCATTGCAGGTGGGGCAGCAGATTCTTGGGGACATAGGCCCACATTTCGCCGCCCAGCGGGTGCGGGGTCTGGCCCGAGGGCGAAACCTGGAAAGCCTTGGTATAAGGGTCGTAGAAGCCGGCGTTGAACGCATGCAGCATACCGTCGTTGGCGCCGACGTACACCATCTGCCGCCGATGGGCATACTTCTGCCGGAAGACAGTGTAGGTATTGTCCCCATAGAGCGAATCCCATTTCGAATCGGGTGCGCCGACCGTGACGGGGGTGGAATGAACGATGTCGCCGAGACGCCACACATCCAGCGCACCGTCGCCGTTGTAGTCTATGGTGCGCGAACGGAACGCCGTGCCCGGAATGTTTTCTTCGCCGCGGATGAAGTCGACGACATTCTTGGCATCCTGCTTGTCGATCACCGAATCGCCGTTGGTGTCTTTTTGCAGATCCAGATAAGGCGTGAACTGCGAATCGGCATCCACACCCCCATCGGTGAAGTTCTTGACCTCACCCGGCTGCACCTCGTTGTCGCCGTTGTCGTCGATCCAGGTGAAAATATAACGGCCTGTATCGGACGTCGCCGTGTAGTTACGCTGAGTGGCAATGGTGTTGTTGTCGAGCTTGGACAGCTCGTTGCGAGCGTCCCATATGGGCTGGAGTTGTTCCAGGTCCTTCTTCTGGCTGGCGGGGCAGGAGCTGGTGTTTCCGCTGGTGGCGCTCATACAGTAAAACACGAGTGTGCGTTTTGCCGCCTCGTCGTACAGTATTTTGATGGGCTTGTCGGTTCCAATTTCCAGGCGTCCGTCGTGGTTCGTGTCTTCATGCAGGGTTCCGTACTCGTCGATGAAGACCGAGTGCAGGATGCCGCCCCAGGTGACCTGCCGGCCGCCAGCGGTGAGTGCCGGTTGGTAGAGCGCCTGAATGACGGCACCGGTCATTGTCGTGGAGTCGGAGAT
>DATFLL010000104.1:0-2166 GCA_035267785.1 Gammaproteobacteria bacterium
CAGGCGCAGCCATCCCAGCGCGGTGAAGGACTCGCCGCCCTCCTCGAAACCGCCCTCGAGCACGAACAGCTCGCAACCGCCGTCGGGTTCGATTTCGATGCGCGCGCCCGGCGCCCAGGTCTCAATGCGCACGTCCTCACGGGCGTCCCGGAACAACGGCAGGATCGACACGCCGGGGCGATCGGCATCCGCCAGCGACGCCATCTTGCCGGTATCGATCTGCACGTGGGTGCGGTCGTCCGGCTCGAACTGCCAGAGCTTGACGAGGATCGTGCAACCCGGCTCGGAGCCGGACTCGTGACGCGACTGTGGCGGGTTGCGGACGTAGTACCCGGCGGGGAAGTCGCGCTGCTCGTCCTGAAACACGCCCTCGAGCACGAGGAACTCCTCGCCACCCGCATGCACGTGGGGAGAGAAATGGCTTCCGGGGGCGTAGCGCACGATCGAGGTCGCGCGGGCCACTTCGTCGCCGATGCGGTCGAGCATGCGCCGATCGACCCCCTTCATCGGCGATGGCACCCATTCGAGCTCGCTGCCGTGCACCGCGGCACGCTGGTTGAAATCGGCGTTGATCTCCATGGTCGTGCTCCAGTCGCTGGTACCACTGTAGGACCGGCGAGCAGCACGAACAATGCCCCGCGGCCGGGAGATGCCGGGCCACGGGCCAGCATGCAACCACCGGGGGTCCCGAAACGACAGCATGTTGGAGATTCTATGTCTCCCCTCAAGCGTTTTTCGGCACATAGTCGGTTTCGTTTTTCATCAGGGCGAAGGCGACGCGGGCGAGTTTGCGGGCGAGGGCGTTGAGGGCCTGGATCTTGGCGAGCCCCCGGTCGAGGAGTCGCTGGAAGTACGTCTGCCAAGCGGGCCGGGCCTTGGCCTGCATGGCGGCGAGATAGAGCAGGCGGCGGATTTCACCGTCGCCCTGCTTGGTGAGCTTGCGCTGGCCGCGTTTCTTGCCCGAGTCGCGGATGCGCACATCGAGGCCCAGGAAGGCGATGAAGGCATCGCTGTTGGCGAAGCGCCCGCGGGCGAAGGCCATGACCAGCGCCGCGGCGGTGATCGGCCCGATGCCCTCGATCTGGCGGCAGCGCTCGGCCTGCTGCCGCCAGCCGGCCCGCGTGAGGGCGTCACGGATGCGGCGCTCGATCGCCGTGATGGTGCGGTCGAGCTGGCGCAGGGTGGCTCGCAGGGTGGTCTGGATGCAGGGGACCTCGCGCAGGCTCTGCTGGATCGCGGTGCGTGCGCGCACGACAGTCGCGCGGCGGTGGAGCAGGCGCTGCAGAGCCTGGTAGTCGCGTGACGGCGGCATCCAGGGCCGCAGATCGGCGCCCTCGTTGCGCAGATAGCGCACCAGCAGCTGGGCGTCGGTGGCATCGGTCTTCGCCCGTCCGCCGACGCCCTGACGATAGTGGTTGAGGCGATAGCCGTCGATGACGTAGACCGCGTGGCCGCGGGCGTGCGCCTGGCAGGCGAGCTCCAGATGGAACACCCCGGTCGACTCCAGCGCCAGACGCAACGGGCCATGCAGACCCTTGAGCCAAGCGCGGATCGCCGCGGGCGTATTGTCCAGCGTGAAGGGGGTCTCGCCGTCGATGCTGATGACCAGTTCCGCCTTGGCCACATCGACACCGACCGTTCGTGCCTGCACCTGCATTGCCATGATCGCCTCCCCGGGCTAGTGTCTGAATCACCTGTCGGGGAGCCTCACCGTCGCGCTGGCTTGCCATCGATTGTCGGTCCGTTCATCGGCCGATGGATTCCTGATTGGCGCTCAAGGTGAGGGGGCGGGACGATTTCTCCAACCGTCTGTACGCAGTCACGTCAGATCCGAGCTTCGTCCCTCCGCCCCCGACAGGCCCTTTCTGCACCTGCCGGGTGAAACATACAAGCGAGCTTGCTCGCGAATGATTCCGGCAGGCACCTTTCCGCGAAGCGTTCGCGAGCAAGCTCGCTCCAACACTCCTTCATTGAGTGTTTCCGGTGCGTTCGGTGTCTTCGGTGTTCCTGTCCTTGCGCGCGGGGCCACTTGGGTAGTGACGGTCGGGGCGCTAGAGTGTGTGAACTCTCCAGCGTCGAAGGGAACCCCCGGATGAAGCTGTTCGACGAACTCGCCGAGGGCGGCCACGAACAGGTCGTTCACTGCCACAACGCCGAGACCGGCCT
>DATFLL010000105.1:0-9708 GCA_035267785.1 Gammaproteobacteria bacterium
ACGCGGGGCATTTGACCTGCCCCGCCCCCGCACGTAAAATGCGGCCCTCTGGAGCGCGGGCGATTAGCTCAGCGGGAGAGCACTGCCTTCACACGGCAGGGGTCGCTGGTTCAATCCCAGCATCGCCCACCAGTTCCATCCCTCGCTCCCGACGCCCTCCCTCAGAAACCGCTGCGAAAGGCCAGCAGGACGAACCGACCGCCCAGGTCGATATCGCCGTTGGTCACTTGTCCGAAGTTGGCCGTCAGGTTGACGCGGCGGTACTCCAGGCCCAACCAGGACCGGCGCCCGACCCGCAGGTCCACTCCGGCCAGCCACTGCGAACCGAAGCCGCTATCGTCACGCTCGTAGGTGCCGGTCAGCCCGAAGCTCTGGCCGCCGACCGAAAACCGCGACCAGTACAACCCGGCGCCGACGCCGACGAAACCGCGCACCCGCTGACCGCCGGTGTTCAGCACGACGTTGCCGGCAATGCCGGCTGTGTTAACGGAGGAGCGATCGTCGATGGTACCGAAGGGCGGCGGCGACACGGTGGCCGGCGTGTCGTAGCGGCTGTAGAACAGCGGCACCTCCACCTCCAGGCTGAGATGACGCGTGTAACGGTAACCCACGCCAACGCCCAGGGCCAATTCGGAGCCCGGCGATGCCAGCTGTCCCGGATTGTCCTCTGCCCGATACGAGCCCGCGGTCACGGACCAGTACCAATGCTGCCAGGGCCCGGCGCCGGGGGGCTGCGCCGCTGCCGGGCCGGCCACGGCCAGCCCCATCAACAGAACCACGCTCGCAATCAACGCTCGGAAATTTCGCTGTCTCATGGCCGCACCTCCACCGAACCGGGGATTCCGGATCAAAAAGGACCGGCGGCCCAGGGGGCAACCGGTCCGGTCGATACTTCAAAAAATCCGGGAGCGGGCCTCCCGCCCGCTCCCTTCCTTTTGGCCGTCAGACCACCCCGAGAATCACTCCGTGTGAACCTCGTCGTGGATGAACTCGATGACCTGCAAGGCGTCGTCCACGGCCTGGGTGAAGTCCGTGATACCCGCACCATCGGCGCTGGTGTACGGCTCGTTGTTGAACACCGCTTCCATGATGGGTTCGGTGACCTGGGTGACCGTACCATCGGCCGCCTGCTGATAGTAGGTGACGGTCCCGTCGTAGGTCGCCGCACGATCGTAGTCGAAGGTCGTGTAGCTGGCGGGATAGTCATCACCGGTCATGCTGGCGATGTTGTAGATGGTATTGAGGTAAGCCACCATGTCCACCGTCACCGTCCCGGTCTTGTCAGCACCGGCGGCCAGCAGCGAGGCTGCCAGGTCCAGAGTGGTGATGTTGTTGGAGTCATAGAGGGCATGCAGCTTGTCCTCCACCGGGTCCAGACGCGAGTCGTCGGTCATCAGGGCCACGTACAGGGCCAGGTTCTCCAGCGGAGAGTCGATGGCCTCGCCGTCCACCTCGATGCGACCGGCCGGGTCCAGGGTCAGGGTCGTGGCGCTGCTGATCTTGTCCAACGCCTCGTTCAAGGAGTGGTCGAAGACCTTGGTCGGCGCGCGTCCGATATTCAGGCGGCCGAAGTCGACCTCCTGCACCAGGGACTCGTCGAGCGGTTCGCCCTCGTCGTTCAGCGGGATGACGTTGCCGTCGGCGTCCACGGGCTGGACAAAGCCGTCGTCGTTCAGGATGGGCACGCCGGTGACCGGGTTTCTGAGAACCACCCACAGGTCGCCATACGAATCACCCTTGTTGGTGCCGGCTCCGCCGGGCTTGCCGCCGCCCTGCTGATGCGGATTTTCACCGGTCGGGCTGGGACCCGCCCACGGTGGACGATCCGAGTCCTCTTCGCCTTCCTCAGCCGCGCTGTCGCCGCGCAAGACATCATTCATGCTCTTGCCGCCACGCGGTGCCGCCTCACGGCCACTCGAGCCACCACTTCCGGACTCACCACCGCGGCCACCCTTGTACTGATGGCCACCACTACCACCGCTGCCATCCTCGGCTGCGTATACGGTCGAACCGGACTGCCACTGACCGGCGCTCATCTGGTCTACGACCAGGGGAGCCGCCATGAGAGCCAGTACGGCCGACCCGGCGATGAGAATAGTTCGCTTGTGCATGATTAACCTCTGTAGAATGTTCATGGTCGTATCTCCTATTCCAATCCGTCGGCCGTTATCCTATTTGTCTTCAGTATATGACTCGGTCCGCAAAACAAAATGATCCCGATCAAAATTACTAACGAATTTTTTACTACCCGTTACCTCCTCTACATTTGCCCCGTCACGGACAGGAAAACCTGGTTGCGCGTGAAATCGTCCCCGCTGACACTGGAATCGCGCTTGAGGTAGCGATACTCGGCGGAGAACGACAGGCCGGGCGTCACCATTCGAGTTATGCCGGCGCCCGCATCGTCATAGTCGTCCTGGCGATCCAGGCCCTGGTAGTCGCTTCGGGCTCGCCCGTAGTAGGCGTGGACCCGCCAGTCCGGATTCAGGAAGTGGTTGGCCCGTAGCCCGCCGAGCGTGTACAGATACCCCGAGGCGCCCGGCAGAGTGGTCTCCTCCAGGCTGCGGTCCAGGTAGGCGCTCAGGGTCGTGTGCGCGGCCAGACGCCAATTGAGCCGCCCGCCGAAGTCGGGCTCGGAGACGTCCGCGAAGCGGGCATCGTCGTAGGTCTGCTTCAGCCGCCCGGCGTAAAGTTCGCCGTTGAGCGTCTTGCCCTGCCGGTACTGCACGCCGGCCACCGCGCTGTAGCCCTTCGAATCGCGCTGATAGCCGTAGTCGTCGACCGCCTGGTCGTAGCGGCGCCGGTCGCTGTTGCCCTGCAGAAACACGGTCCAGTTGGTGTTGGCGGCGTAATTGATTCGCGCCCCCACCGAGTTCTGTTTACGGTCGCGATCGTCGTTGTTAAGGGTCCCGATCGTCGTGCGCACGTCGCGAAAGGCGAGGCGGTCATAGGTTGCCGCCAGGCGCACGGAAAAGGCCCCCGAGCCCGTGGCCAGGCCGGCGTGTGCAGCGCGCTCGTCGTAAAGGGTCGGCTCGACACCGAACACCGCCACCGGGGTGACACGGTCTTCGTGCCGGCGGCTTACTCCCGCGCCCGCGAAGACGTTGGTCTGCTTGGTAAAATCGTACCTACCCGAGCCGTTGACCCAGTAGTCCTCCGAATTCTCGCTGCTGTTGCGCGCATAACGCGCCACCTCGCCGCCGGCGTCGAACTTCAGCTGGTGGCGGCTCCAGAGCGACTGCGCGGAGAAGGTCGGCGTCAACAACGTCACGTAGTCGTCAACCTGATTGTCCTTCGTGACGTAGATGTTGTCGTCGTAATACTCGGAGGCGACGATCGCCGAGCTGAGGCGAAAGTCGCCCACCCGGATACCCTCGCTCGAGCGCTCCAGGCGCTGGCGCGGATACTCCACCTGTTTGCGCTCCGGATCGGTTGTCGGTACTGCCGTCTCTTCCTGTGCATGCGCCAACGGCGCCGCGGCGGTCAATACGGCGGTGATGAGCAGGATGCTGGTTGTTTGCTTATTGGACACGGCTGCTTCCTGATACGTGAGTTCGTTTGGCGTCACTGCCGGCCTTCGCCCCGGTGGGCTCTGAACGGCCGGCGATTTACTGGGCCGCGATCTTCAGCTCGCCGAGGAGCTTGCCGGTAGCCGCCAACAGGCGGTACTCCGCGTAGATGCGGTCGAGCTGGCCATTGACATAGGCACGGCGCGCCTCGAACAGCTCATTCTCGGTATCCAACAGGTCGAGCAGCGTGCGCTGCCCAATGCTGAACTGCTTGGCATACGCGTCGCGGGTCTTCGCACTCGCGTCGACGTGCTGCTTGAGGAAGCCGAGCTGGCCCTTCGCGGTACGCAGGTTGTTCCAGGCCATGCGCACCCGTTCGACGACCTGACGGCGCTCACGGTTTTGCAGATCCTTGGATTGCGACAAGAGTTGGGCGGCCTGATGCCGGCGGGCGATATCCCCGCCGCCGTTGAACAGGTTGTAGCGCATGCGCAGCATCGCGCTGTAGTCCTTGTTGGTACCTTCCAATCCGTCCAGGTTCTTGTTGTAGGACTGTGAGAACACAAGGTCGAAGTGCGGATAGAACGCATTACCGGCCTCACGCCGCTGCGCCTCCGCTGCCGAGACCTCGGCCGTTGCCGCCTTGAGCGCGGGATTGTTCGCCATCGCCTCGTTGACGGCCGCCTCCTGGGTTGCCGGAATGGCGTCATCCAGTACGGGCGGGCTTTGCATGGCGCCTGTCGGGAAATGCCCGACAACGCGCTGGTAGTTGGCCTGGGCGTCGTGCAGATTGTTCTCGGCGGCCACCAGATTCGCGCGTGCGAGCGCCAAACGTCCCTCCGCCTGATCGAGATCGGCGGTACGACTCACCCCGGCCCGGGCGCGGCTCTTGATCTGCTGGTAGATACGCTCGTGCTTTTCGACGAACTGCTGGGCCAGCTGAAACAGGCGTTGGCGGCGCAGCACGTCGATGTAGACCTCGGTGGCGCGCAGGGCCGTGTTCTCCGCGGTGTCGATCACGTCATAGGACGCCGCGCCCACCCGCGCCTGGGCACGCTGAACGGCGCTGGAGGTCTGGAAGCCGTTGAACAGGTTCTGGCGCACGTTAATTGCCGACTCGCGCCGCGTCAGGTCGATGTAGCCGGGGCCGACAAAGTTACGCGTGTAATAGTTGTCGCTGTTCTCCTGGCCGATAGCCGCGGTGATATCGACGCTCGGGTAGTAACCGGAACGCGCCTGCTTCAATTCCTGCGTACGGGCGCGCTGCTCGCTCACGCTCGCCTGCACATTCGGATTTGTCGCCAGCGTCTGCTTGATGACGTCCGGCAGCGACGCCGCCGAGACGCCGACCGACCAGGCTGCCAGCGCGGCCAGCACCGCACTCGTGATGATTTTTTGTTGTCGTTTCATCGTGTGCCTTCCTTCTACCCCCGCCATCGGGGCCTCATACAGTTTGTGAGTTACGGCGACGACCGGCGTCGAGGCGAAGCCTCAGGTCAGCGTCGTCACCACGATGTTGCCGTCGGTGACCAGCTGGTCGAGCGTCAGCGAATCGCCGACGTTCTGCAGCGTCACCAGGACTTCGAAATTGCCGCCCCCGCTGGGGTCGACCATGAGCTCGTAGCCGTTTTCCACCGGATTGAGCTGGACGAAGTCGCCGAGCGCGTCGGTTGCGGGGTCGAAGCCCTGCAGCACGCTGGCGATGTCGATCTGATCGCCGCCTTCACCCGGTGTGAAGTCGGTAATGGCGTCCGGGGCGTCGTCCACGCTGTCGAAGCGGAAGGTATCGCCGCCGCTGGATCCGGTCAGGATGTCGCTGCCCGGACCGCCGTCGAGGATGTCGTCCGCGCCGCCGCCGATGAGGATGTCGTTGCCCTCACCGCCGAGGAGCTGGTCGGGACCACCGCTGCCCTTGAGGATGTCGTCGCCGGGCCCGCCGGACATCACGTCCGGACCGCCTTCGCCGACGAGGATGTCGTTGCCCTCGCCCCCGTACATCTGGTCAGGGCCGCCGCCGCCGTAGAGCGTGTCCTCGCCGGCATCACCGTACATCTGATCCGGTCCGCCGCCGCCGTAGAGCGTGTCGTTACCCTCGCCTCCGTGCATCTCGTCGGGCGCCCCGCCGCCGTCGAGGATGTCGTCCCCGGCGCCGCCGTCCATGTAGTCCCGTCCGCCGAAACCGGCCATGGCGTCGTTGCCCTCGCCGCCGGTCATGTGGTCGGGACCGCCAAGGCCGTAGAGCTGGTCGTTACCGGGCCCGCCATCGAGCGTGTCCGGCCCGCCGCCGGCGACCAGGACGTCGTCGCCTTCGCCGCCGATGAGCGTGTCCTCACCTCCGCCGGTGACGAGGACGTCGTTGCCGTCCGTACCGACGAGCGTTTGGCCTTCGCCCTCTTCGCCTTCGCCGTGACCGCTCTCGGTGATCGTCGCCATCCCCTGACCGTCGCCGATAAGGGCGTTGGTCGGGTCGCTCAGGTTGACGAAGAAATACTCGCTGGGCTCGACCAGGCGGTCGCCGAAGATCTGAACCTCAATCGTGGCCGAGGTCTCGCCGGCCGGTATGGTCAGGATGCCCGAGGTCTTGCCGTAGTCGTATTCGCCAACGCCGCTGCCGCCGGTAATGGCGGTGCCGTCGGCCGTCGTGAACCGCACGTTCACGTCATAGGGCACCGCGGCGCTGAGCGTCACGGTGAACACGGCATAGGATTCGGGCGGACCACCATAGTGACCTTCCTCCATGCCGGAACTGTGCTCGGTCTCCTCGCCGTGCTCGTCGGTGCCGTGCTCAGTTTCATCCTCGCCGTGACCCGTGTCGACCGGCGGTCCGCCCATCTCGGTGTCGTGCTCCTCGCCATGGTCGTCGCCGTGTTCGGAATCGTGCTCCTCGCCGTGGTCCTCTCCAGAACCCTTCTCCGGCGGCGGGCCCTTGGGTTTGGGCTCGAGTACGGTCACGTTGTTGATCGACAGGGTCGGGAGCACTTCCACACCGCCGGGCACGAAGCCGCTGGGAATCGGCTGCTCGCCACCGCCGGTGGCCTCGTCGATGACCAGACCGCCCGGAACACTGGCCGGTCCACCGCCACCGCCGCCCTGACCGCCCTCGAACAGATCGCTGCCGGGCTGACCTTCGAGGCTGACGCGCACGAAACCGTGCCCGCCTTCGCTGCCCGTCTCGCCGCCGGCCGCCGTGGCTTCGAACAGGGTCGTCGGATCGGCGCCGGCCAGGATGGCCTGCTGCATAGCCGCTATGGTGCCCTGGATGTCGCCGCCGGCCTGGGCCGGGTTGAACACGTCGTTGTCCAGAAGGGCCTGCGACTCGGGGCCGAGATCCAGGACGCTGCCGTCCGGGAAGCCGATGCTCAAGCTGCCGTCTTCGCCGGTCACGACCGTGTCGTCGCTGTCGACGGTGTCGCCGAGGTGGAGTACCTTGCGCACGCCCTCCGGCCCCTCGACCACGACATACCCGATAATCGCAATGACCAGCCCGATAGGCAGGGCCTTTTTGATTTTGCTGCTGGTACTCATACCCGCTTCCTCATTTGACTGTTAGCGAACGCGCCGTGAACTGTCGACATTCGTTCGCTTTTGCTTTCAACATTAGTGTAGAAACCTCATGCCAAAACGTGTTGACGAGGATCAAGAGAACGTTCGAAAGGATCATTTGCGCCACTGCAGGCGGACATGATGCCGGTGAGTCACACAACTGTGGTTAGAATGCGGGGAAAAGGGTCGCGTGCGAATCGTACCGAAGGACAATGCGGCAGACGTGCGCCAAGGAGGCAAACGTTGTGCGCGATGGTTAGTACTTAAGTACTAGACCAAAAGCATCAGTGGCTATCGCGATCGAGGATGGCTCACTCACCACCTTTGGCGTGGTCCGCCGCCCGCGCCGGATCCGGCTGTGCGCCGTCGTCGTGACGCAGGGCTTGCGCGGCCAGGGCCAGATGGAGTCGATCCTTCAAACCGGTCTTCTGAAAGATCGAACTCAGGTGCGCCTTAACCGTGCGCTCCGTGATACCAAGCCCGGCCGCGATGGCCTTGTTGCTCTGTCCATCTGACAAAGAAGCCACAATCTCACGCTCGCGTGCGGTGAGTGCCTCGAAGGCCCGGGACGCCGCCGCGCCCGATGCCGGAACCACCTGGGCGAGCTCGGAAACCAGCCCGCGCAGCAGCTGGCTGCCCAGCCATATATCTCCAACCAGAATCACTTTGACGGCCTCGGCGAGATATCTGCGCGAGGTGTAAGTGTTGGCGTAGCCGCGGATGCCGTTGCGAAGCAGCGCAAAACCCTCCTGGTGCCCGGGCATATCGGCGAGGACCAGAAACTTGATTTCGGGGTAACGCTCGCGCAAGCGGGTAATACCGGCCACACCGTTCAACCCCGGCAAGGCCAGGTGCAAAACGACCAACTGTGGCGGGTCGTCTTCCAACAGCTTCTCCAGCGCCTCCAGGCTGTCCGAATCGACGAGTTCGGGAAAGCCGGTCAGGGCCTCGCCCCATCGGCGGCGGATGTTATCGATGGCACTGCACAGGACGATCATGGCGCTGTCTCCTTTAGCAATGTCCGTTAACGTTCCCGCATGGCGTTATGCGTGGCGCGCAGCACGGGCTTGAGCAGATAATCCAGCACGGTCTTTTTGCCCGTCACGATATCGATGTTGGCACGCATGCCCGGGATGATGGGCAGGGGTTCGGCGTCCGGGCCAAGGTGATTCTTGTCCGTGCGGACCCTGACCAGGTAATAGCTCTGGCCGTCGTCGTCGGTAATGGTGTCGGCGCTGATGTGCTCCAAGCTGCCGTGGAGGCCTCCGTAGATCGCGTAATCGTACGCGGTGAACTTGACGATCACCCGCTGCTGCGGGTGCAGGAACGCGATATCCCGTGGGCTGACCTTGGCCTCGATAACGAGACTGTCCTCCAGCGGCACGATCTCCACCAGATCGGCGCCCGGCTGTACGACACCGCCCACGGTGTTGACCGAAAGCCTCTTGACCGTTCCGTGGACCGGCGAACGCACCGACGTGCGACTCACGCGGTCCTCCAGGGCGCGATTGGTCTCGCTCAGCCGCGAGAGCTCGGCCACGGTCTGATTCAGCTCGGCGCGGGCCTGATTGCGAAAGCTCATCTCCGTCTCCTCGGCCTTGCGCTTGCTTTCCTCATACTTGGACTCGGCCTTCGGAATGGCCAGCTCGGTGGCGTCCAGCTCGCCCTTTATCTCGTTGACCTGACGCTCCAGGCGCAGCACCTCGACCTGGGAGACGGCCCCCTCCTTGACCAGCGGCTTGGTGATATCCAGTTCTTTGCGAGCGAGCCGATAACTGCGCTCGAGCTGATCCTTTTTGACCTTGAGCTCGGCGAGCTCCTGTTTGCGCTGTGTGACCTGCTGGCGAACGATCGCGAGGCTGTTCTTCAGCTCCGCCTCGCGCGCATGGAACAGCTGGTGTTCCTGCTCCACCAGTTCGGGGTATTCCTTCTCGACTTCCGGCGGTGCCACAAACGGTGTGCCTTCGGCCTCGGCGCGCAGGCGCGCCGCGCGGGCCAGGTGCTCGAGGTAATTGATCCGGCTCTCGCGAAACGACGAGGAAAAGCGGGTGCTGTCGATGCGCAGCAGGACCTGGCCCTCGTCGACGATCTGCCCTTCCTTGACGTCGATGTCGGAGACGATGCCGCCGTCGAGCGACTGAACCACCTGCACCTGGCGCGAGGGAATCACCCGACCGACCCCGCGCGTGACCTCATCGAGCTTGGCAAACGCCGCCCAGGTGAACGCAGCCGCGAAGAACGCGACGGCCACCCAAAGGATCAGCCGTCCGCCGCGCGGGGAGTCCTGCAGTAGCGCCGCGCTGGTCTCGGGCATGAACCCGAGGTCGTCCTCGCCGCGCCCGCCGCCCAGGACCCACGCGTCGGGGATGGTACCGGACGCCTGACCACGCTGCGCCGCGCGATCGGCGGTGTCCTCCGTACCCGAATCCGGTCTTTCGTTTTGTCGTTCCACGTCCGCCATGATCGTCATCCGTCCTGAGTGGCCGGCGTAGCGGCCTGGCCTCGCAGCTTGCCCGCGCGCAGCGCCTCGAGCACGACTTCCTTCGGCCCGTCAGCGATCAGCCTGCCCCCATCGAGAACGAGCAGGCGATCGACCAGCGACAGCAGCGAAGCGCGGTGCGTTACCAGCAATACGGTTTTGTTCTCCAGTGCCGCG
>DATFLL010000106.1:0-11537 GCA_035267785.1 Gammaproteobacteria bacterium
GCGCCGCCGCCACTGCGCGCAATCTGGGCGTGGCGCCGCTGATCATCGGCCTGACCATTGTCGGCATCGGCACCTCCGCCCCCGAGATACTCGTCTCAACCATGGCGGCGCTGCAGGGCAACCCCTCGCTGGCGGTGGGCAACGCCGTCGGCTCCAACATCGCCAACATCGCACTGGTGCTCGGTGCCACCGCCCTCATCACCCCGCTGCGCGTGCGCTCCGAGACCCTCAGCCGCGAATATCCGATGATGTTCGCGGTGATGCTGCTCACGCTGGTATTGATGCTCGACGATGATCTCAGTCGGCTCGACGGAGTGATATTGTTGGGTGCGCTCGCCGTGATGGTGTATTGGATGATCAGCCTCGGCCTTCGCAAGCATCGTCGCGACCCCATGGAAGCGGAATACGAAAAGGAAATCCCCGTGGGCATGCCCACGTCGACGGCGCTGCTGTGGACGCTCCTCGGCCTGGTGGTCCTGCTCGGCGCCTCGCGCTTGCTCGTCTGGGCAGCCGTTGACGTGGCCCATGCGTACGGCGTGAGCGATCTGGTGATCGGACTGACCGTGGTGGCCATCGGTACCAGTCTGCCGGAGCTCGCCGCTTCCGTCGCCAGCGCCCTCAGGAAGGAACCTGACATTGCGATCGGCAATATCATCGGTTCCAATATATTCAACCTGCTCGCGGTGATAGGCCTGCCCACCGTCCTGGCACCGCATGCGCTCGACCCGGCCGTGCTGAGTCGGGACATGCCCGTGATGATCGGCGTCAGCATTGCCCTGTTCGCCATGGCATACGGCTTTCGCGGTCAGGGCTGTATCAACCGCATCGAGGGCGCGCTGCTGGTGCTCGGATACATGGCTTATCTGGCTCTGCTCTACTACGACAGCGTGCCTCACTAAGGAGAGGATTGGTGGCCAAGCGATACAACATTCGGCTCGCCGCAGAAGGCGGCAAGCGGGGGCTGGCCCGCAACGGTGAGGACAACGCCGTCGCTAGAAACGCGGATCGCTCAAGCTCCCAATGACGATGGACAAAGACAAGCTCAAGCGCATGGCCCTGGCCGTGCTGGAAACCGAGGCCGAGGCCGTGCGCGACCTGGCCGCGCGCATCGACGATGACTTCGTGCGCGCCTGCGGCTACATGCTGGCCTGCGAGGGACGCATCGTGGTCATCGGCATGGGCAAATCGGGACATATCGGCAACAAGATCGCGGCCACCCTGGCAAGCACCGGCTCGCCGGCCTTTTTCGTCCACCCGGGCGAGGCCAGCCACGGCGACCTGGGCATGATCACGGCCAAGGACGTGGTGCTGGCACTATCCAACTCGGGCGAGACCGACGAGATCCTGACCATTGTCCCGCTGATCAAACGCCTGGACGTGCCGCTTATCAGCCTGACCGGCAATCCCGCCTCGCGCCTGGCAAAGGAATCGACCGTTCACATCGACGTGCGGGTGGCCAAGGAGGCCTGTCCGCTCGGACTGGCGCCCACGTCCAGCACGACCGCGGCCCTGGCGATGGGCGATGCGATGGCCATCGCCCTGCTCGAGGAGCGGGGCTTTACCGCCGATGATTTTGCCCTGTCCCACCCCGGCGGCCGGCTGGGTAAGCGCCTGCTGTTGCACGTGAGCGACGTCATGCACACCGGAGAGACCATCCCGCGGGTCGCACAGGACGCCCCGCTGAGCGAGGCCCTCGTGGAGATGAGCCGCAAGGGTCTGGGGATGACGACCGTGACCGACGCGACTGGGCGCCTGGTCGGCGTGTTCACCGACGGCGATCTGCGGCGCGTGCTGGACCACGGCTCCATCGACGTGCAGCGGGCGCTCATCGGCGAGTACGCCACCCGGGGCTGTCGTACCATCGGCCCCGAAAAGCTCGCGGCCGAGGCGCTGCAGATGATGGATGCGCACCGCATCAACGCCCTGCCGGTCGTCGACACCGAGCAGCGGCTAGTCGGCGCGCTCAACATGCACGACCTGCTTCGCGCCGGCGTGGTCTGAGACTGCCCGAGCCGTCGCGTCGGGTGGCCCACCGGGGTATCATGGCGGCACTCTGGCAAAGGAATCATACGAACCATGCAGGACATCCTGGCGCGGGCCGCGCAGATCAAGCTGGTCGTCTTCGACGTGGATGGCGTACTGACCGACGGGAGCCTGTTCCTGGGCGACGACGGCCAGGAATACAAGGCCTTCCATTCGCGCGACGGTCACGGCATGAAGATGCTGCAGCAGAGCGGCGTGGAAATCGCGGTCATTACGGGACGTTCCTCGCAGGTGGTGAACCATCGAATGCACAATCTGGGCGTACGCCACGTCTATCAGGGCCGCCTGGAAAAACGACCCGCCTTCGAGGACCTGCTCGCCAAACTGTCCATGGACCCGGCGCAAACGGCCTATGTCGGCGACGACGTGGTGGACCTGCCCGTGATGCGCCTGGCCGGACTGGCGGTGGCGGTACAGGACGCCCACCCGCTGGTCAAGCAGCACGCCCACTGGCAGACACCCAGCGGCGGCGGGCGCGGGGCGGCGCGCGAGGTGTGTGAGCTCATCATGGAGGCGCAGGGCACGCTGCAGGGCCAACTCCAGCACTACCTCTGATGGGCCGCACCCAGTACATCCTGTTGGCGGTGGTGCTCGCGCTGGCGGGCTTCAGCGTCTGGATGCTCAACGTCGTCAACGTGCCCAAACCGGGCGCGCCGCCGGGTCCGCGGCACATCCCGGACTATTATCTCGACGATTTCACGGCCACTGCCATGGGAACGGATGGCAAGCCGCTGTACAGACTGAAGGCGGACCATCTGGATCACTATCAGGACAACGACCTCAAGGTAATCACCCACCTGCACCTGCAGTGGTTCCGCCCCGGTCTGGCGGACTGGACGGTGGACGCCGACGAAGGACGCATTCTCAATCACAACCGCCTGGTGCTGCTCCAGGGGCGGGTGGTCATGGTGCGGGCGGCGAGCGCCGACCAGGCCCCTATCCGCCTGGAAACCCGTGACTTGACCCTGCGTCCTGATGAAAAATACGCGGAGACCGAAACCGCCGTGACCATCCGCAGCGGACCCAATCGTATCGACGCCGTCGGCATGCACGTCGACCTCGAGGCGGGGCGGGTGGATCTGCTGGCCAATGTCCGGGGACATTATGCGACGCCGCAGCCTTAACAACCTGGTGCTCACCGCCCTGTGCCTGCTCACGCCCGCCGCGGCACAGGCACTGAGCTCGGACCGCACTCACCCCATCGATATCCACGCCGACCGCGTCACGATCCAGGAAAAGAGCGGCTACAGTGACTATCGGGGTCACGTCGAGATGACCCAGGGCAGCATGAAGCTCACGGCCGACCGCGTGCTCATCTACCAGCGCGACGGACGACTGCAGAAGGTCCAGGCGAGCGGCGAACCGGCTCACTTCAGCCAGCTGCCCGACGGGCGCACGACACGGGTTCAGGCCGAGGCGCACGAGATGGAATACGACGCCACCACCGGCAAGCTCGTACTCACCGGCCAGGCGCGCGTCCTCGACGGGGCCAACTCCTTTGCCGGCGAACGCATCGACTACGACACCCGCAACGCCACGGTCAGCGCCAGCAAGGGCGCAGGCGGCCAAGGCCGCGTGCATGCCATCATCGAGCCCCCCGGTGCGGACACCGACTCTACCCCGGGTCCGGCGGAGGCCTCCCCCAAGGCCGGACCGGACAAGGCGCCGAGCCCCCAACAAGACAAATCCCCATGAGTGTCCTCAGGGCCGAGCATCTGGCCAAGCGTTTCAAGTCCCGCGACGTGGTCAAGGATGTCTCCCTGTCCATCGACAGCGGCGAGATCGTCGGGCTGCTGGGCCCGAACGGTGCAGGCAAAACGACCACGTTCTACATGATCGTGGGGCTCATTCCCGCCGGCGGCGGCACCATCGGAATCGACGAGCGGGACCTCACCGCACTGCCCATGCACCTCAGAGCCCGCCAGGGCATCGGCTATCTGCCGCAGGAGGCCTCGGTCTTTCGCAAACTCAGCGTGGCCGACAACATTCTCGCCATCCTCCAGACCCGCAAGGAGCTCACCCCCGGTCAGCGCCAACAGCTGCTCGACGAGCTGCTCGAGGAGCTGCACATAACCCACATTCGCACCAACCTCGGCATGAGTCTGTCGGGCGGAGAGCGCCGACGTGTGGAAATTGCCCGTGCGCTGGCAACCGAACCGCGATTTATCCTGCTCGATGAACCGTTCGCAGGCGTCGACCCCATCTCCGTCCTGGACATCCAGGCGATCATCAGACACCTGCGCGAACGCGGCATCGGTGTGCTCATCACCGATCACAACGTACGCGAGACGCTCGGCATCTGCGAAAGGGCCTACATCATCAACAGCGGCGAGGTCATCGCCCAGGGTCCGCCCGAGGCCCTACTCGATAACCAGGACGTACGCAAGGTATACCTGGGGGAAAATTTCCGCCTGTGACCAAAGAGATACCCTGTACCGTACGGGTAAATGCGCTAAAATTGAACCGTGTCGGCAGAGGGTCCACAGCCGGCTTGTCGTCCATGCCATGAAACAAACACTACAACTCCGTCTCGGCCAGCACCTCACCATGACCCCACAATTGCAGCAGGCGATTCGCCTGCTGCAATTGTCGACGCTCGAGCTGCGCACCGAAATCCAGGAGGCCCTGGACTCCAACCTCATGCTCGAAGTCGCCGAGGAAGCCGAATCCGAGGCCGGGGCGGAAGCCGGTGAAACCGGGGCCGACTCGACGAGCCCGGAGACCGGCGACAACGACCTGGACCTGCAGCAATCCGACATCCCCGACGACCTGCCCGTCGACACCGCCTGGGACGACATCTACGACAACGTCGCTCCCGCGAGCTACTCCGGTCCCGACGAGGGCGCCTCCTCGGACTACGAGACACAAAGCGACAGCAGTGAGACGCTCCAGGACCACCTGCACTGGCAGATGCAGATGTCGCACTTCAGCGATACGGACCTGACCATCGCCGACGCGATCATCGACTCGATCGACGAAGACGGCTACCTGACGACCTCGGTGGAGGACATTCAACGCTCGCTGGCCCAGGGCGAGGACAGCGACATCGAGCTCGATGAGGTCGAAGCGGTCCTGCATCGCATTCAGAATTTCGATCCGCCCGGCGTCGGCGCCCGCGGCCTGCGCGAGTGCCTTCAGCTGCAGCTGCGCCAGCTGCCCGAGGACGTAGCGCTCCTGAACACCGCACGCGAGCTCATTGCCGACCATTTCGACCTGCTTGCCGGCCGCGACTATGCCCAGATCATGCGGCGCATGAAGATCGACGAAGAGACGCTCAAGCAAGCCATCAAGATCGTCCAGTCGCTCAATCCCCGCCCGGGTAATCAGATTGCCGAGGCGACCACCGAGTACGTCGTGCCCGACATCATCGTGCGCAAGGTCAAGGGCACTTGGCGCGTCGAGCTCAATCCCGACGCCGCGCCGCGCCTGCGCATCAATTCGCATTATGCGAGCCTCATCAAACAGGCTCACAACAATTCAGATACGACCTATTTGAAAAACCATCTGCAGGAGGCGCGCTGGTTCATCAAAAGCCTGCAGAGCCGCAACGAAACGCTGCTCAAGGTGGCCACCAGCATCGTCAAGCATCAGCGTGATTTCCTCGAGCACGGCGAAGAGGCGATGAAGGCCCTGGTCCTGCACGACATCGCCGAAGAAGTCGGCATGCACGAGTCGACCATATCGCGCGTGACCACCAACAAGTACATGCACACGCCGCGCGGTATCTTCGAGCTGAAATACTTCTTCTCCAGTCACGTCAGCACGGCCAGCGGCGGCGAATGTTCGGCCACCGCCATACGCGCCTTCATCAAGAAGCTCATCGCCGCCGAAGAGCCCTCCAAACCGCTGAGTGACAGCAAGATCGCCTCCATCCTGTCCGAACAGGGCATCAACGTCGCGCGGCGCACGGTCGCCAAATATCGCGAAGGACTGGCGATACCTCCGTCTAACGAGCGCAAGCGCCTCGCTTGAGCACACCGAATAACACGTTCTTTTGATTTCCAAGGAGCTATCGATGCAACTCAACCTGACCGGCCACCATATCGACATCACCCCGGCGCTGCGCGATTACGTCAGCGAAAAGCTCGAGCGGCTGGAGCGCCACTTCGATCACGTCACCAACGTCCACGTCGTGCTGTGCGTCGAAAAGCTGCGCAACAAGGCCGAGGCAACGGTCCACATCAGCGGCGGCAGTCTTTACGCCGAAGCCGATGAGCAGGATATGTACGCGGCAATCGACGCGCTCGCCGACAAACTCGACCGTCAAATCAAGAAACACAAGGAAAAAATGACCGAACACCGGCGCACCGACGAGTCGGTCAAGAATCAGGCCCCGGAGTGACGGGGGCGGGGGCAGCGCAATCGGCGTTTCTACCATGCAGCTTACCGACATCATCACACCCGAACGGGTCACCTGCGGCCTGACGGCGAACAGCAAAAAGCGCGCGCTCGAGAAACTCAGCGAGCTCATCGCTGAAGGGCGCGCCGACATCAGCGAGGCCGAGGTATTCGAGAGCCTGCTTGCCCGCGAACGCCTCGGCGGCACGGGCGTCGGCCACGGCGTGGCAATCCCGCACGGACGTCTGAGTCATGGGCAGCATGCGATCGGCGCCTTCGTCAAGCTGACGCACGGCGTCGATTTCGACGCCAGCGACAACGAACCGGTCGATTTGCTCTTCGCGCTCATCGTACCCGCGGAGTCGACCGAAGAGCACCTGCAGGTCCTGGCGCTGCTGGCCACGATGTTCAGCGACGAGGCCCTGCGCCGCCAGGCCCGGGCCGCCGACTCGGACCGCCATCTGTACGACTTGTTGACCAACTGGCAGGCCAAACACTGACGGCCATGTCCGAACCGACCACCGTCAGCACGCTGTTTTCGGTACACCGCGACCCCTTGCAGCTGGCGTGGAACAACGAGCCCACGGGCGGCGAACGCCCCCTGGGACCGGCGGGCGAGCACGCGCCAAACGCCAGTTTGGTCGGCCACCTGAATCTCATCCGGCCCTACCGCATTCAGCTCCTCGGCGCCGCCGAACTGGACTACCTGGCGGGCCTGGGCAAGAACTCCGGCCAGGACGCACTGGCCCGTCTGTTCGACAGCCAACCCGCTTTGCTGATCGTTGCCGACGGCCGGGCGGTACCGAGCGCGGTGCTCGAAGGCGCCGAAGCGGCCGGCATCGCCCTCTTCTCCTCGCCCATGAGCGGCCACACCCTGATCGCCCAGCTGCAGTATTACCTCGCCGAGCGCTTCGCCGAGAAGGTCACTCTCCACGGCGTCTTCATGGAGGTCATGGGCATCGGCGTGCTGCTGTCCGGGCCGAGCGGAATCGGCAAGAGCGAGCTGGCGCTCGAGCTGCTCTCGCGAGGCCATCGCCTCATCGCCGACGATGCGCCCGAATTCCATCGCGCCGCGACCGATATACTGGCCGGCACCTGCCCCGAGCCGCTGCAGGGGTTTCTCGAGGTACGCGGCTTGGGCGTGTTGAACATTCGCGCGATGTACGGCGACAATGCGCTCAAGGCGACCAAATACCTGCGCCTCATCGTGCGCCTCGAGTACCTCTCTGAGCTGGATATCGGCACGCTCGATCGTCTGCAGGGTACGCGCCACAACCGCACGGTGCTCGGGGTCAACGTACCGGAGCTGCTGATTCCCATCGCCCCGGGTCGCAATATGGCGGTGATTATCGAGGCCGCCGTGCGAAACCATATCCTTTACGTCAGCGGGTATAATGCCGCCCAGGATTTCATGGAACGACAGCAACGCCACATCCACGACCAATCGTCATGAGGCTGATCATCGTCAGTGGTCTGTCCGGCTCGGGCAAGAGTATCGCGCTGCACGTGCTTGAGGACCTGGGCTATTACTGCATCGACAACCTGCCGATCGGGCTGCTGCCCGCGCTGGCCGAGCAGGTCGTCGGCGAATCGGGGCCGCACCGCGGTCAGTTCGCCGTGGGCATCGACGCGCGCACCCTGGGCGGCGACCTGGAGGGATTCCCGGCCATGGTCGAGGACCTCGAGTCCAAGGGCCTGGACTGCGACATCTTCTTCCTGGAGGCCAACGACGCCACGCTGCTGCAGCGCTTCAGCGAAACGCGCCGCCGCCACCCGCTGTCCAACGACAAGGTGCCGCTCAACGAAGCCATCGAAATGGAGCGCCGCCTGCTCGAGCCCCTGTCGGCGCGCGCGGACCTCATCGTCGATACCAGCCTGACCAACGTGCACCAGCTGCGTGATCTCATCCGCGAGCGCGTCAGCTCCAAGGCACAGCGCAGCCTGTCGGTCCTGCTCGAGTCCTTCGGCTACAAACACGGCGTACCGGCCGATGCCGATTTCGTATTCGATGTGCGCTGCATTCCCAATCCGCACTGGGAGCCCGAGCTGCGGGCATTGACCGGACGCGACCAGCCGGTGGCCGACTATCTGGCACGCCAGCCGCAGGTCGAACAGCTCTACAGCGATCTCGAGCAATTTCTCGAGCGGTGGCTGCCGGAGTTCGAGGCGGACAACCGCAGCTACATGACCATCGCCATCGGCTGCACCGGCGGGCAGCACCGCTCGGTCTACCTGGTCGAACGCCTGGCGGGCAGTCTCGAGGCTATGGGCCGCCAGGTCCTCACCCGCCACAGGGAACTGCAGTGAGCGTCGGGCTGCTCATCATCAGCCACGGGCGCGTCGGCGAGGCGCTGCTGGACACGGCGATCAGCGTCCTGGGCATCTGCCCTTTGCAGGTGGAGGTCATGAGCATCGGGCAGGACTGCGAGCCCGACGTCCAGATAGCCGAGGCACGGCGGCGCATCGCCTCACTGGACCACGGCGACGGCGTACTCGTGCTGACCGACATGTACGGCTCGACGCCGGGCAATATCGCCGGACAGATGGTCGGCGAGCACATCGCCGTCGTCGCCGGGGTCAACCTGCCGATGCTGGTCAGGCTGCTGAACTACCCGCAGATGGGCCTCGAGGAGTTGGTCACCAAGGCCGTGACGGGCGGACGCGACGGCGTCATGCCGTACAGCCCCAGGGGGAATTGATATGGTGTGCCGCGAGGCCGTGATCATCAACAAGCTGGGATTGCACGCCCGCGCCGCCGCCAAGTTCGTCACCCTCGCCTCGCGCTTCAGCGCGGATATCCAGGTGCGCCGAAATGGCCGTGAGGTCAACGGCAAGAGCATCATGGGGGTCATGATGCTGGCCGCGGCCAAGGGAACGCGCATCGAGATACAGGCCGAGGGCGAGGACGAACAGGACGCCATCGAGCAGCTCGTCGACCTCATCAACCAGCGCTTCGGCGAGAACGAATAGCGCCTCATCCCGACCGTGCGGCTTGCCGAATTGGCCGACACGCCGGATACTGGGACACACCGAGCGTTCGGGCCGCACCACCGCGAAGCGGCTGCCGGACGACGGCCCGCGACCGGCCAGAGGGGGCTTTGCGCATGGCTTTGGTGCTCACCGGCAGTGGCGTATCCAACGGCATCGCGATCGGCGAAGCCCACGTCCTGCAGCGCGATCAGCTCGAAATCAGCGAATATGCCCTGCCGAGTCACCTCATCGAAGAGGAGGTGGCGCGCTTTCGGGCCGCATTGGCCGCCGCCAAGCAGCGCCTGGAAGAGGTGCGCCATCATATCCCCAGCTATGCCCCGCCCGAAATCGCCTCGTTCATCGAGACGCATTTGTTGATGCTCGAGGACTCCACCCTCGCGCAGGCGCCCGAAGAGATCATTCGCCGGCGCGGCTGCAACGCCGAATGGGCCCTGAAGCTGCAGCGCGACACCCTGGTCACGGTCTTCGAGGACATGAACGACCCGTACTTGCGCACCCGCCGGGACGATGTCGACCACGTGGTCACCAGCATACAGCGCCTGCTGCTGACCGCGCCCAGTCGCCATGACATGGCCCCCGAGCGGCCGATGCAGGGGCAGATCCTGGTCGCCGACGACCTGACCCCGGCCGACACCGTCCTGATGCAGCACCAGGGCTTTGCCGCATTCGTGACCGAATCGGGCGGCCCCACCTCGCACACCGCCATCCTGGCGCGCAGCCTGCGCATCCCGGCCATCGTCAGCATCCACCACGCCCGGCGCTATCTGCGCGACGGTGATCTGATCATCATCGACGGCCAGCGCGGCGTCGTGCTGGCCTCACCCGACGACTACTCCCTCGACTACTATCGCGCACGCCAGCGTGAGGAAAAGCGCCGCCACGCCCAGCTCAACAAGCTGCGCAATCTGCCGGCCATCACCCGCGACGGGGTATCGATCAAACTGCAGGGCAACGTCGAGCTGCCCGACGACATCGACGCCCTGCGCCAAGCGGGCGCCGAAGGGGTCGGCTTGTTCCGCACCGAATATCTGTTCATGAACCGCGCACAGCCTCCCGACGAACAGGAGCAATTCGAGGTCTATGCGCGCATCGTGCGCCGCCTGCGCGGCCAGCCCCTGACCATCCGCACACTCGATCTCGGCGCCGACAAACAGGTCGACGGCGGCCGCCAGGACACGCCCGTGACGACCAACCCGGCGCTCGGCCTGCGCGCCATTCGCCTGTGTCTGCGCGAACCCGGCGTCTTTCTGCCCCAGCTGCGGGCGATTCTGCGCGCCTCGGCGCACGGTCCGGTGCGCATGATGATCCCCATGCTATCCAATGCTCAGGAGCTGGCGCAGGTCGTGATGCTCGTGGATCAGACCCGCCGCGAGCTGAGCGCGGTCGGCCAGCGCTTCGACCCCGATATGCCCATAGGCGGCATGATCGAGGTCCCGGCCGCTGCGCTGGGCGCCGATATCCTTGCCCGTAATCTGGATTTCCTCTCCATCGGCACCAATGACCTGATCCAGTACACGCTGGCCATCGACCGCGTCGACGATGAGGTAAGCTATCTCTACGACCCGCTCAATCCGGGTGTCCTGGCGCTCATACACATGACCATTGCCGCCGGCGAGCGCGCCGGTATTCCCGTTGCGATGTGCGGCGAGATGGCCGGCGATCCACGCTTCACGCGGCTGCTGCTGGGGCTGGGTCTGACCGAGTTCAGCATGCACCCCAGCATGCTGCCCGAGGTCAAATACATCATTTCGCGCAGCCACCTCGGCCGCCTGCGCGAACGGGTCGCGCGCTTCATGGCCGAAATCAACGACACCGCCATCGCCGATTTCGTCGAGCAGGTCAACCAACTGGACTGAGCCCCTGCGGCTTTTCCCTTTGTGTGCGCCGCTTGTTAAACTTGCCGCGTCAGCAGGAAAGGGTTCCCCATGGCCGAAGAGCTCGAAGAAAAGACCGGCGATCGTCTTGATGACGTGATCGAGGCCTTCCAGGGGGAATCGCTGCAGGAGGTCCACCGGCAGGTCAACAAGCTGCACCCGGCCGAAATCGCGCACCTGCTCGAGTCGCTCCCCGCCGACGAGCGCGAGTCCATCTGGGAACTGGTCGATCCCGAGATCGACGGCGAGGTCCTGCTTCACCTCAACGACGAGGTGCGCTCTGCTCTCATC
>DATFLL010000107.1:0-4829 GCA_035267785.1 Gammaproteobacteria bacterium
CCACCGGCGTATGCAGCCAATGCCCGACGCACCTGCACGGCTGGCTCGCGCGGCATCCGGACCAGCTCCCCGGCGACATCCAGGCCGCGGTCGACCTGGCCGACGACACCGTCAGCCTGGTCGGCGACGGGTTCGCCTATCACCGGGCGTTCAGTCCCTTCGGCCCGGAACATTGTCGCACCATACTGGACGCGCCCGGCTTCGCCGGCGAGGCGCGCGACGCCCTGCTCGAGCGCTGCAACCGCGTCGCCCACCTGCTGCGCGAGCTGTTGCCCGACTCGCCCGCCGGCGCCGTGGCATCACGGCCGCAGGCCGTCTGCCCGAAATGCGGCACCCAGGGACAGATCGTCCTGTGGGGCCAGGGCAAGGCGCGCCGATGGCAATGCGGGCACTGCGCGCACCAGGAAGCCGAACACCAACCCACCGCCCCCGAGGACAACCCATCATGAGCTGGATCCTGACCTACACCGGCCGCCGCGTCGACCTGCTCGACCCGGACCCGGCCACCATCGAGCCCGAGGACATCGCCCACGCCCTCAGCAACATGTGCCGCTTCAACGGCCACTGCCGGCATTTCTACTCGGTCGCCGAACATTCCTGGCACGTCGCCCTGCTCGTTTCCCGGGAAAACGCCCTCCAGGGCCTGATGCACGACGCCGCCGAGGCCTACGTCGCCGACATCACCCGCCCGCTCAAGCCGTACTTGACCAACTACGCCGCCTTCCGCGAACTGAACCAGGAGCTCATGACAGGGAGCACGATATGAAATGGCTCACGGAAAATCTGCTCATATTCGCCGCAAAAGTGTGGGGACTGTGGTGGGTGTTCGTCGCCACGCCATTCAGGGCCTACGCCCGCAGCGTCGTCTACAACTACGTACTGCAGCGCGAAAAGCGCCAATGGCTGAGTCGATTGTGGCAGCGCCAGCCAAACTGGTCTTTCTACATCAATGGCTGGGTTATGACCGGGCATGTCTTCGGCCACTTAAGGCCGGACGAGACTGGGTTCGTGAGGCTGCGTCGGGTCTCTGCCCTGGAATTCTACCTGGTCGTATTCTTCATCTGGGGCTGGCTGGATGACGATTCCATGGAGGACACCACCTCCCGCGACTACATCGAAACGCTGCTTACCGGCTCGCGTAAAGATAGCCTCATGGCCCGGCTGTTTCGTCCGCTGCTGAAACGCGCCAAGTTGAAGCGCGTCCCGTCTGGCAATGCGTTCGACCTGGGCGACGCCCGCGCAAAAAGCCCCTACTTCAACGTCGTCACGACGCTGTTCTGGAACACGCGAAATTCGGCGATGAATTTCCAGTATCTGTGGGCTGGGTATTAAAGCTCATGGCGAGCCCATATTACCAAGACAACCTAATCACGCTCTACCATGGCGACGCCGTGCAGTTGCTGCAGGAGATGCCGGAGGCGGACGCGATTATAACGGACCCGCCATATGGCGAGACAAACTTGGACTGGGACCGCTGGCCGGATGGCTGGCCCGAACTGGCCGCGCGGATTACATATCAGCTCTGGTGCTTCGGGTCAATGCGGATGTTTTTTGATAAGGGAGCCGAATTCTATGGGTGGAAGCTTGCGCAAGACATCGTGTGGGAAAAACACAATGGCAGCAACAGCGCGAATGACAGATTTCGCAGACTGCACGAGCTGGCGCTGCACTTCTATCGGGGAGAATGGAGCGATCGGCATAGAAAAACGTGAGGCACAATGCCGCGCGATTGTGCAACGGTTGGCACAGGGCGACTTACTGACCGGATAACGAACCAGATCAGGGGCGCGCGTAGCGCGTCCCGCTGGAGCGCCTTGTTCGGCGCGGGAGGTTTAAGAGGATGAGTGAACGAATTGCAGCTGCGATGGCAGCGTATAAGCAGGCGGCGTGTGCAGCTATTGAAGCCGTGAAAGCCGCCTACCCGGTGGGAACCGTTGTGGAGGTGAGTATTGGCCGGAGCACCTTCCTGGCGTGCATCGAAAGGCGCGAAGAGTCTTGGTGGGTCAACCCAGGCAGATGGTCGGAGTTAACCTGCATACAGGTAAACAGCAACGCTTTTCCCCTTACAGCATAGTGGCAACCCAAGATATGGCCGCATACAGCGCGGAGGAGCTGGAGTGCATGGGGCTGACTGGGTTGGCCGGCCTTGCCGGTGCAGACAGTGCGCAATGATGATTAATGTCGACCGACCAGGGCAACGATCGATGAACCGCCGCGAAGCCTCCATCACAGCCAGTCGCACCGTCTATCTGGACCTCAACACCACCGGCCTCGAGGTCGACCAGGGCCATCGCATCATCGAGATCGGCACGGCCGAACGCATCGATGCTGATGGCTGGCGGTTTATGCATGGCCGCCTCAACCCGGGCCGCCCGATCGATCCCGGCGCCGCGGCGGTGCACGGCATTGAATCGTGGACGCTCCAGGGCCAGCCCGGCTTCGCCGAAATCGCCGGCGAGCTGCTCGAGCGCATCCGCGGCGCCGACCTGGTCATGCGCAACGCCGCCTTTCGCGTCGGCTTCCTCGACGCCGAGCTGCGCCGCCTAGGCCCGGCCTGGGGAACCGTGGCCGACCACTGCCACGTCACCTGCCTCACCGCGCTGGCCCGCCAGCGCCTGCCCGGCGTGAAAACGAGCCTGGGCAATCTCTGCGCCTATTTCGGCATCCCGATCATGTTCCCTACCGCGCTGATAGACGCCCACCTGGTCGCCGCTGTGCATGAGGCGCTGTTGCGTCGCGTTCCCGGGAAACCGGCCACGAGCCACCACATTTGCCCTGAATGTGGTGGCTCGCTGCGCTGTCTTGGCATTACCTCGGTAAAGCTCTGGTATTGCGAAGACGAGCAGAAGTGCGGGTGGCGCACCTGGGCGCCCAGCGGAGCAGCCTGATGCTCGATTCCGAATTAACGAGGGCGGGCACCGTCTTGATGCATGCTGGAGAAATTAATCTAGACGGATTCGAGGCGGACGGCTGCACGTGCCGCGAGGAGCTCAAGAACGGTTCCGAGGGCCCAACAGCAAACGAACCGAGGCGTGACTGATGGCAAAGCTGCCGAGCATCTTAATGCCGCGAGACGAAAACGGGCGCTGTGTGACAATGGACGCCGCTCAAATCAAGCGGGCCATATCCATTGCCGAAAAGCGGACGCGGGCTATCGCCCGCGCGGCGCCGGTCGTGAACGCCTCGCTTTCCGATTTATTCGCGGCGGCATATCTGCAGGGCATAATGGACGCCGCTCTCAGCACGGGCGGAGAACCCGACAACAGCTGATGGCCGCGAAACAAATACCGCTGCAAGACTGGGCCGAGCGCCACTTCGACCCGCCGCCGTCCATCCGCACGCTGCGCCGCTGGGCCCGCCAGGGCCGCATCGCGCCGGCGCCGGAGCTGGTCGGCCGAGAGTACCGCGTCCGCGAGGACGCCGCCTATGTACCACCGCAGCGGCCGCTACGTGTGCAACCGGTGGTTGTGCTAGAGTCCGAGGACCCTGTAGTCAATGACATTATCGCCAGTGGGAAGACCAAGGAGCGCCGGCAGGCGTGACCTGCCCGACAACCTCATACCGCATCAGCGCACGACCGGCGCGGGTGCGGTCATCTATTGGTATTGGCGCGACCCGCGCGACGGCAAAGAGAAAACTCTCAAATGCCCGAATGACCGCGCCACCGCCATCAAGCGCGCCCGGGAACTCAATGCCATCGTCAGCCGGGAAATGGCCGATCGCGTCGTCGCCAACCTGGCAGCCGCGCCAGCCCATCACGCCCTCCAAGGCGTTGCGTTCAGCGCCTACGCCCTGCACTGCCTGACGCTCTGGGCAGGCCGCGGCCTGGCCGACAACACCCTGCGCAGCAGGCGCAGCCTCATCAACGCGGCCATCCGCGCCCTGGGCGATCAGCCCCTGCCGGCGATCGGCGTCCGCGAGCTCGCGCGGCTGCTCAAGCGCTACACCGACCAGGGCAAGCACCGAACCGCCCAGTCGCTGCGCTCGACCCTGATCGACCTATGGGCCGAGGCCCACGGCGAGGGCGCCCTGCCCCCGCAGCACCCGAACCCCGCGAAACTGACCCGCCGCCCCAAGGCGACCGTCCAGCGCGCCCGCCTCACGCTCGAGGCATTCGCGACCATCCTGCAGGCCGCCAACGCCCTGGCCGAGCATCGCGGCGCCTGGATCGCCAACAGCCATCTACTCGCCCTGGTCACCGGCCAACGCCGCGAGGACCTGGCCATCGCCCAATTCCGCCGCGGCCGCGACTGGCCAGCCGCCTGGGACGCCTGGCAGGAACGGCGCGAGCACCCGATCCACCCCTACCCACACATCCACGATGACCATCTCTGGCTCGTACAGCAAAAAACCGGCGCCCTCGTGCGGATCCCGCTCTCACTGCGCCTCGAGGCGCTCGATCTCAGTCTCGGCGACATCATCGAACGCTGCCGCGCCAGCGGCGTCGCCAGCCGCTACCTCATCCACCATACCGCCCCATTCGGCAACGCCCCACGCGGCGCCAGCGTCCACGCAGACACCATTTCCCGCGCCTTCGCCGACGCCCGCAGCGCGACCGAGCTGACCTGGCCCGGCAAGACGCCACCGACCTACCACGAGATCCGTTCGCTCTCCGAGCGCCTCTACAAAGCCCAGGGCATCGACACACAGGCCCTGCTCGGCCACCGCCATGCGCGCATGACCGAGACCTACCACGACCCGCGCCAGGCCGAATGGATCACCATCTAATTTCCCGTGACGCTGGATCGTTTTGGAGTAGTTTTGGAAATATTTCGGAAATGGGCCCAGGCGCTTGAATCATATGACTGCGTGTCTGTTGCCCATGCAGA
>DATFLL010000108.1:0-73639 GCA_035267785.1 Gammaproteobacteria bacterium
GTTGATGAAGAAATCGCCCTCGCTCTTGGCGCGCTGCTTCCAATCGATGAGTTCGTCCCATTTGTCGACAAACCCTTCGTTGTATTCGTCCTTGTAATGGTCGGTCTCACGAACCTCGATGGGGTTGTCGCCGAACCATTGTTTGGTGGCTGAGCTCATTGGTTGTTACCTCCCGCTCGCGTAATTGATTGGGATGACACGGCAGACGTCGCGTTAACGCATGACGTCGGCCAAAATGTCCTCGCATTGTCTGTGCGGCCCGCGCCACACAGGTGAACGGTGCGCCCGCGCTGGGGCAGCGACCTGTATTGATGTCGCCGGCCGGCCCGTGGACCGCCGCGACGCGATGTCACCGATGCCGCGCCTTGGCGCTGACCCGGCGTCATGATGAGGCGGCAGCTAGGCCGAAAAGGCACAAATCGCCCTTCAGCCGGTCTCTACCGCAATAGCCTGCTGCGTGACTATGGACTCTGGTGCGCGGTTAACGACTCGAGGTCGGGTACCGCTTATGCGGATGCCCAGTCGGAAATGCCGGGAAATGGTACGACAGCCGGTCCGGGGCAAGCTGTCCGGACACGTCGTGTCTATTCGGGCATCGACGGTCCTGTGAACCGCAGGTCTTTATAGTTGACAACGCCGACCGCGATTAATCGGTTACAGCCGGGTGTTGCTTCGCGTGTAGCCAGTATTTGTAAAAAAACCACCGCTTGTATCAAACGGGGGGATTTGCTGTCTCGGCGCTTCCTCGCTGATTGTTTAGTTTCGTAAGCCGTTCGGGACAGTACTAATAGGCGTTTTTCACACTGTCGCCAACGCAACAGTTGCAACACCCTAACACGCTGGCGTTGCAGAGGCAAGGCGAGGGGGTAGCTGCGAAAAGGTCCGAGGGTCGCAAAACAGGCGAAAATTCGCGGTAAAAAGCGAATATTCCGCCGTGAACCGTCATGATCGTGCAGCACGCATGCATAGCGCGAAAGTGCCGTACCCACGGCTATCCAAGGCATCGCGTTTCGGTTGGCGGTAGCGTATCGGCAATGCCGCGGCGGTGGTACGACTCGCCTGAAGCAATACTCGGGCCAGACCGGAAATTTCGACGTAGTTCGTGATTCAGGCGGTCCGTGCGCTGTGCATCACGTCCTTGAAAGGCCTCTCCTGATTCCACGACACGACATCGTCTCAGTAAGCGCTCACCCGCGGGACCGTCCTGGCCGCGTGCGGCGCGCAGAAAAGCGGCGCGTCCCGAACGCGGGGTCGATGCAGACTGCAACTGGTTTTTTTGACCAGGGCGGCCGGCGTGGAGGGTTGGCGAAACGAAGGGGATAACGCCGTCTGCGACGATCAAGGGCTTAGCGCCGCGGTGAGCGCGGCCCTTTTCACCGGCGGCGGACCGCGCGTCCTGGACAGGGCGGAAAGTGTGCGACCCGCGTCGCAAATCGACACGTACGGGCTGCAATCCGGGGCGAAATGACCGAAACCTAGATACCGTAAGAACAAAAGCTAGGGCTCCGGCCCGAGGCTGTTCCGGCCAGCCCGCACCCACCGAACCAGAGGATTTCAACGATGACCAGGCGGCCCCTCAATCTCGCAGCGCGCGCCGCGGCCCTAGGACTCACGGTCATGCTGTGGGCCGCCGGGCAGGCCGGCGCCCAGGCGGGCCTCCAGCCCTCGCCCCGCGCCCTGCTGGAGCAAACGTCCCACCGTATGGTGGCCGCCCTGGACGCCAACCGCGCCCTGTTGGCGCGCAAGCCGACCCGGATCTACGCCATCGTCGAGGATGTGTTGGTCCCGCACGTGGATATGAATCGCGCCTCGCGCTGGGCGCTCGGGCGTCACTGGCGCGAGGCGAGCGCCGAGCAGCGGGCCCGGTTCCAACAGGAATTCCACACCCTGTTAGTGCGATTTTACTCCACGGCCCTGGTCGAGTACCTCAACGCCGGCCACGAGATCCCCGACGGTGTGATCGCCTTTCTTCCCCAGCGGGGCGACGAAGCGGCCACCCGTGTCGGCGGCGAGGTCACGGTCCGCACCGTCGTCCGGCCTGCAAACGGCCGGGCCGTCCCGGTGAACTACGAGATGCACCGCAGCCCCGAGGGCTGGAAGGTGTGTGATGTCACGGTGGACGGCGTCAGCATCATCACCGCCTATCGATCGGTCTTCAGGACTGAGATTCGCAAACACGGCATTGACGGCCTGATCGATACGCTGGCGTCATTCAACCGGCGCTACGCTGCCAGAGACTGAGCCGAGCCCCTGCAGCGCCGGACCGGGCGCCGCACAACGAACCCGCCACGCCGCCATCTCCCCGCAGGCTCCCGGTCCCCGCCGGGCTGCGATATACTGCGTTTCGTCCACCGAGCTCCCTCCGGGGCTTGAGGTCGTTCCGCGCCGCCCTCATATCGGGGGTATCGGCCTGCCAGCCATCGAGGAAAGGGAAAACGGTATGATGTCTGAGAACGTCGCCCCGCAGCCTGTCCGGAACCGCCGCCGACGCCTCGGGGCCGCCCTGACCGCCTTGCTGCTCACGCTCGTCGGCGCGGTCGGCGCGCAGGCCGCTGAACAGACGCCGTCCGCGCCGGATAGCCTTATGCGTCAGACATCGGAGCAGATGTTCTCGGCGCTGCAGGAACACCGGGGCCAACTGAAAAGTGATCCGACCTACGTCTATACGCTGGTCAATGAGGTTCTGGTACCGCATGTCGATTTCAACAGGGCCTCGCATTGGGTGCTCGGCCGCTACTGGCGCAAGGCCACGCCCGAACAGCGCCAGCGCTTCATCAAGGAATTCAAGACACTGCTCGTTCGCTTCTACTCCAATGCCCTTGCCGAGTACGCCCAGGGGCATGAGATCGATCACAACATGATCACCTTTCTGCCGTTCCGCGCCGATGACCAGGCGCGCGACGTGACAGTGCGATCCCTGGTGCATCAACCGAACGGCTCGTCGGTCGCCGTCAATTACGAGCTTCACCGCGATGCCGCGGGCTGGAAGGTCTATGACGTCACCGTCGAGGGCATCAGCATGGTGACCACCTACCGTTCGAGCTTTGCCGAGGAAATCCGCAAGGGCGGGATCGACGGCCTGATTCACACCCTGTCCGAGCGCAACCGCAAGCTGCTGGCCCGGGGCGCACCGAGCACCTGATACCGTGGCGCGCCCTGGAAGGGGCGCCCGCGTGTTGCACGCACCGCCGCTCACTTGAGGCCCACGATGTCAGAGACCTCCCCCAGCACACCCGGCGCGAATGCCGGGGCGCACGTACGCGTCGATCGCTGCGTGTGCAAAGACATCAGCTTTGCCGAGCTGCTGGAAATGGCCCAGGTCCTGGGACCCGATATCGACCTCATCGCACTGTCCACGGGCGCCAGCATCGACTGCGGGACCTGCCGCCCGTGGCTGGAGCGCGCACTCGCCGAAAGACGTGACCACTTCGAAATCGGCCCCGGTGATGTGGCAGACTGGGAGGCACTGGCGGCCCACTTCGCCCGTTCCGACTGATTTGTCCGCATCGCCCCCCGCGCGCCAGAACGGCGCCCGGACCGGATGGACGCGGCCGCCCTTCCTTTATAATCGAGTGCCTTGGTGTACAATCTAGGGCCCTTCAAGCCACCGGAACCCGCGGGAGCCTCCTTGGAACAATATCACGGCACCACGATCCTCTCCGTTCGCCGGGGCGACCAGGTCGTCATCGGCGGCGACGGCCAGGTCACCCTGGGCGACACCATTATGAAGGGCAACGCCCGCAAGGTCCGCCGCCTCTACCAGGACCGCGTGGTGGCGGGTTTTGCGGGCGGTACGGCGGACGCATTCACCCTGTTCGAACGCTTCGAGGCCAAGGTCGAGCGCCATCAAGGCAACCTCACGCGCGCCGCGGTGGAGCTGGCCAAGGACTGGCGCACCGATCGCATGCTGCGCCGCCTGGAGGCCCTGCTGGCAGTCGCGGATAAGAGCGCCTCGCTCATCATCTCCGGCAACGGCGATGTCATCGAGCCCGAGCAAGGTCTGATCGCCATCGGTTCGGGCGGTCCCTATGCACAGGCCGCCGCGCGGGCGCTGTTGGAAAACACCGAGCTCGACGCCCGCACCATTGCCGAGCAGGCGCTGGGCATCGCCGCCGATATCTGCATCTACACCAACCGCAACCTGACCATTGAGGCGCTGACGATCGCCTGAGGCTGTTACCCGATGTCTGAGATGACCCCCAGAGAGATCGTCCAGGAACTGGACAAACACATTATCGGCCAGGCCGCCGCCAAACGGGCGGTGGCGATCGCGCTGCGCAATCGCTGGCGCCGGAGCCAGGTCGACGAGGCGCTGCGCAACGAGATCACCCCCAAAAACATTCTGATGATCGGGCCGACCGGCGTCGGTAAGACCGAGATCGCCCGGCGCCTGGCCAAGCTCGCGCGGGCACCCTTCATCAAGGTCGAGGCCACCAAATTCACCGAGGTGGGTTATGTGGGGCGCGATGTGGAATCGATTGTCCGCGACCTGGCCGACCTCGCGGTCAAGATGACCCGCGAGCAGGAAATGGACAAGGTACGCCACCGGGCCCACGAGGCCGCCGAGGAACGGGTACTGGACATCCTGCTGCCCAAGGCGCGCGGCTTCGGCTTTGCCAACGAGCCGGCCGAAGCGGAGGAGGATTCCGGGACGCGGCAGAAGTTTCGCAAGAAGCTGCGCGAGGGCGAGCTCGACGACAAGGAGATCGACGTGGAACTGTCGGCGGCCCCGGTCGGTGTGGAAATCATGGCGCCGCCCGGAATGGAGGAAATGACCAGTCAGCTGCAGAGCATGTTTCAAAACCTGGGGGGCGGGCGCACGAACACCCGCCGCCTGCCCGTCAAACAGGCCCTGCAGCTGCTCACGGAGGAAGAGGCCGCCAAGCTGGTCAATGAGGACGACATCAAGGTGCGCGCCGTGGACAACGTCGAGCAAAACGGCATCGTGTTCCTCGACGAGATGGACAAGATCGCCCGGCGCGGCGAGTCGACCGGCGGCGGCGCCGATGTCTCACGCGAGGGTGTGCAGCGCGACCTGCTGCCCCTGGTCGAGGGCAGCACGGTGTCCACCAAGTACGGAATGATACGCACCGACCACATTCTGTTCATCGCCTCGGGTGCGTTTCACCTGTCCAAGCCCTCGGACCTGATACCCGAGCTGCAGGGGCGCCTGCCCATTCGGGTCGAGCTAGATGCCCTGACCAGCGACGATTTTGTCTGCATTCTCACCGAACCCGATGCCTCGCTGACCGAGCAATATTCGGCGCTGCTCGCCACCGAGGGCGTGGAACTGGGCTTCACCGACGATGGTATCAAGCGCATCGCGGAGATCGCCTGGCAGGTCAACGAACGTACCGAGAACATCGGCGCCCGGCGCCTGCATACGGTGATGGAACGCCTGCTCGAGGAGGTGTCGTTCCAGGCCGCCGATCGCTCCGGGCAGCAGTTCACCGTCGATGCGGCTTACGTCGACGAGCACTTGGGCGATTTGGCGCAGGACGAAGACTTGAGCCGGTATATTCTATAGCGAAATAACCAGGCCCGCTGCGACCGGTCGTGCGCAAAGGTCTGGACCCATGCAGATACGAAATTTATCGAGGATACCCATGGCAGACAAACCCAGACCGACCGAGATCAATCTGCACCAGAAATCCCGCGTGCTGGAAATCGCCTTCGACGACGGCCGTCGCTTCGAGTTGCCCTGTGAGTACCTGCGGGTCTACTCGCCGTCGGCGGAGGTCCGCGGCCACGGCCCCGGACAAGAAGTCCTGCAGCTGGGCAAGGAAGACGTGAACATCACCAAGATCGAACCGGTGGGCGTGTACGCGGTACAGCTGCATTTCGACGATGGGCACGACACGGGGATCTACTCCTGGGAGACGCTCTATCAGTTGGGCGTGGACAAGGACCGCATGTGGGCCGAATACCTCGAGCGCCTCAAGGAAGCGGGCTACGAGCGCAAGCAGACCACGCACTGAGTAAGACCAAGGAACCGGACATGAACGACGACAAGACCACGCATTTCGGTTTCGAGCGGGTACCCTTCGGTGAGAAGGCGCGCAAAGTGGCGGGGGTGTTCCACTCGGTGGCGGGTAAATACGACATCATGAACGACCTGATGTCGCTCGGCATTCACCGCGTCTGGAAGCGCTTTACCATCGAGCAAAGCGGCGTGCGCCGGGGCCACCGCGTGCTGGATCTGGCCGGCGGCACCGGTGATCTGGCCGAGAAGTTTTCGCGCATGGTGGGCCCGGAAGGCGAAGTGGTCCTCGCCGATATCAACGAGTCCATGCTGCGCGTGGGGCGCGAGCGAATGGTCGACCATGGAATCGTTGGCAACCTGCGTTACGTCCTCGCGAACGCCGAATGCCTTCCGTTTCCGGACAACCACTTCGACTGTATAACGATCGCGTTCGGTCTGCGCAACGTCACCGACAAGGATGCTGCCCTGCGCTCTATGTTTCGCGTGCTCAAACCGGGCTCGCCGCTGTTGATTCTCGAGTTCTCCAAGCCGGTCGCACCCGGCCTTTCTCCGGTGTATGACGCCTACTCGTTCAAGATCCTCCCGGTCCTGGGCAAGCTGGTGGCCGACGACCCCGACAGTTACCGCTATCTGGCCGAGTCCATCCGCATGCATCCGGACCAGGAGACCCTCAAGGGAATGATGGAGGACGCGGGCTTCGAGCGATGCGAATATTTCAATCTGACCGGGGGCATCGTGGCACTGCACCGCGGGTACAAGCTTTGATCGATACGGTGGAACAGCACTACGCCGGGTTCTGGCGGCGTCTGACCGCGGCGCTGCTCGACCTCCTGCTGCTGGCCAGCCTGCTTTCGCCGCTGCTGTATCTCGTCTACGGTCCGGAATATTTTGCCTGGCGCCTGAGCGGGCCCGGCTGGCTGGGCAACTTCGGCATCGCCGATGCCCTGCTCACGAAGGCACTGCCGCTCGCGCTGCTGGTGGCGCTCTGGTCGGCGATGGGCGCGACACCCGGCAAGTTGTTGATGGGCTGCCGCGTGGTCAGCGCCACCGACGGCTCGCCGATAACGCCGCGCCAGGCGCTGGTGCGAGCGCTGTGCTATCTGGTCTCGGGGCTGCCCCTGTACCTGGGTTTTTTCTGGATCGGCTGGGATCGGCGCAAGCAGGGCTTCCACGACAAGATTGCCGGTACGGTGGTGGTCCGACACGAGGACGATTACGCGGTCGAGAGCCTGGAAGCGCTGAGGGCGCGAACGCTGTGAGTGCCGCGGGGGAAATCGAGCTTGCCCTGGCCGAGCTGCTCGAACGGGCGGTCAACGGCTATCTGGCGCTGGACCCGGTGACACTGGAACGCCTCGACGGCCTGACCGGCCGCGTCATCGCGATCGAGCCGGTCGGGCTTTCTCAGCGTTTGTTCGTCATACCGCACGGCGAGGGCGTGCAGGTAATGACTCACTACGCAGGCACACCCGATACGGTGCTGCGCGGCACACCCCTGGCGCTGGCCAGGCTGTCGCTGTCCAAGGGAGACAGCGCCGACGCATCGGCCCGGGTGCTGTTCTCGGGCGACGTGGTCATCGAAGGTGACGTCGAGCTCGGCCAGCGCTTTAAACGGATCCTCGATGCGGTCGATGTCGACTGGGAGGAGCTGGTCGCGCGGGTCAGCGGCGACGCCCTGGCCCACCGCCTCGGGCGTCTCGCCCGCGAGCTCCAGACGTGGGGCGGACAGGCCAGCGAACATCTGGGGCGCGATCTCGCCGAATACCTGCAGTACGAGTCGGCCGATTTGATCGACCGGCGCGAGGTCAAGGACTTTGTCGCCGATGTGGATACTCTGCGCGACGACACCGAACGCCTCGATGCACGGGTGCAGCGCCTGCGCCGCCGCCTGGAGAGCAAGGGCCAATGAGCGGCGCCGGTTGCCTGGGGCGACGATACGCCGGGGCCCGGCGTCCGCCATCGGCGCGCGACTGAGCGAGAGTCAAACATGCTGCGCCCGAGTCATGTCCTGCGTTTGATGTACATCAGCTGGGTACTGGTGCGCCACGGCCTGGACGAGCTGATCCTGGCGACGCATCTGTTCCGCCCGGTACGCTTCCTGCGCTTTTTCGCTCCCTGGCACTGGATTCCGCGGGCCGAGGGCAGCCGCGGGCGCCGCATTCGCTCCGCGCTCGAGGACCTGGGGCCGATTTTCGTGAAGTTTGGTCAGATCCTCTCGACCCGCCGCGACCTGCTGCCCGATGACATCGCCGAAGAACTGGCGCGGCTGCAGGATCGGGTGCCGCCGTTTTCGAGCCGTGAGGCCCGCGCAATCATCGAACGCGCGTACGGTTGTCCGCTCGCTGAGGTGTTCGCCGAGTTCGAGGATACCCCGCTGGCCTCGGCGTCGATCGCCCAGGTTCACGCGGCCCGGCTGCACAGCGGGCGCGAGGTCGTGGTCAAGGTCCTGCGCCCGAACATCCTGCGCGTGATTCGGCGGGATCTCCAGCTCATGTACATAGTCGCCGAGAACATGGCGCGCTACTGGGCGGACGGTCGGCGCCTGCGTCCCCGGGAGGTCGTGGCTGAATTCGAAAAGACGATCCTCGACGAGCTGGATCTGATGCGCGAGGCGGCCAATGCCACCCAACTGCGGCGCAATTTCATCGGGTCCGAGCTGCTCTACGTACCAGAGGTCGATTGGGACCACACCCGCCGCGATGTCATGGTCATGGAGCGCATCCACGGCATTCCGATCAGCAATACCCAAGAGCTGCGAAGAGCGGGTATCGACCTGAAGGCGCTGGCGGCTATGGGCGTGGAGATCTTCTTCACACAGGTCTTTCGCGACAGCTTCTTTCACGCCGACATGCACCCGGGCAATATCTTCGTCTCGCCCGAGGGGCGTTATATTGCCGTCGATTTCGGCATCATGGGCACGCTCAGCGCCACGGACCAGCGCTACCTCGCGGAGAACTTCCTCGCCTTTTTCAATCGCGACTACCGCAGGGTGGCACAGCTGCACGTCGAGTCGGGATGGGTCGCCGAGGACACGCGCATCGACGAATTCGAATCGGCCATTCGCACAGTGTGCGAGCCGATCTTCGACAAGCCGCTCAAGGACATTTCCTTCGGCCAGCTGCTGCTGCGGCTCTTCCAAACCGCGCGTCGTTTCAACATGCAGGTCCAGCCGCAGCTGGTGCTGCTGCAAAAGACCCTGCTCAATATCGAGGGTCTGGGCCGCGAGCTCTACCCCGAGCTCGACCTGTGGAAGACGGCCAAGCCCTTTCTCGAGCGTTGGATGGCCGATCAGATCGGCCCCCGCGCGCTGCTGCGCAACTTGAAGGAAAACGCGCCGCTGTGGCTGGAACAGTTACCGCGGCTGCCCTCCCTGGCGCACGACGTGCTCACCCGGGCGCGCGACGGCAAGCTCGAGGTGCAGTGGAAGGCGCCCGAGCTGGAGGCGCTGCGCGCCGAGCTGCGCGCCGCCAACCGCCGCACCGTCACCGCCATAGCCGGCGCGGCGCTGCTCATCAGCGGGGCGATCGTCGCCGGCCTCAACCCCACCCTCCTCGGGCCGCCCTACCTCGCCAGCGGCCTGGTCGCCGCCGCCGGCGCCGGCCTACTCCTCGGCGTCCTCCTGCGCCGCTGATCCAGTGGGGGCGTGGGATCTAACCACAGAGGACACAGAGGCACGGAGACTGGAGAGAGGCAGGATCTGCGCTCGGTACGTGGACCGGCGCCGGGCTGGTCGTCGGCCTGCTCCTGCGCCGGTGCTCCCATCAGGCGTGGTTATTGATCACAGAGGGCACAGAGACACGGAGATTGGAAACAAGATCCGATTGTGTGTTCAATGAGGGCGCGACTCCCTATCGAATTCGGATGCACGGAGCGATGCCGCCGCGAAAAGACAAATAATTCTCTGTCTCTCCGTGCCTCGGTGTCCTCCGTGTTTATTACGCCTCGCCTGCTAAGGCCGCTGGAGTGCGGATTCCACCTCATCGCGCTTGGCCTTGTCGACCAGTATCTCAATGAGGTGCAGGGCAAAGTCCATGGCGGTGCCGGGCCCGCGGGAGGTGACGACGGTGCCGTCGGTGACCACCGCCTCGGTACGGTAGTCGAGGCCGGGAACATCCATCCCGTCCAGGGCGCCGGGGAAGCTGGTGGCGCGGCGCTTGTCGAGCAATCCGGCGCTGGCCAGGACCTTCGGCGCTGCGCAGATGGCGGCCGTGTAGCGCCCGGCCTCGGCCGTGCGTTTTAGCAGGGCTGCGACGCGCGCGTCGGCCTGGAGATTATTGGCGCCGGGCTGACCGCCGGGCAGGACGATCATATCGAACTCCCGGTCCTTGACCGCATCGAGCGCGACATCGGGCAGCAGCACGGTGCCGCGGCTGGCGTGCACGGGGGCCTCGTCCAGGCCTGCGGTCGTGACCTCCACGCCGGCGCGGCGCAGCAGGTCAATGACGGTGACGGCCTCGAGCTCTTCGCAGCCGGGTGCTAGGGGGACAAGGACGCTTGCCATAGCCGGATCCTCCGTTCGTGTTTCAGCTGAATCAGTTTCGACACGGGGACGAGCCGAATGCCGCGCTGCTCGAGCGTGGGCAGCATCTCGGCCAGCACGGCGAGGGTGACGGGATGGGGATGTCCGATGCCAAGCGCCGTGCCGTGACGGCGCGCGAGCTCGATCAGCTGCTCGACCCGGCGGCGCACCGCCTGGGGCTGCTGCACGTTATCCAAAAAGACGTTGCGACGCGTCGTGGCCAGCCCGTTGTTCATCGCCGCCCTTTGGGCAACGGTCTGAGCCGTGGTCCGACTGTCGAGAAAGAACAGTCGACCGTGGTAGAGCAGGTCATGCATTAGCCAGCGCATCTGGGTCGGCTGCTGGGTGAGCAGGCTGCCCATGTGATTATTGACACCACTCACGTAGGGGATCGAGTCGATATCGGCGCGCAGGGTGCGCAGAAACTGCGGCTTACCCATCGTTACCGTGAGCCCACCCGGCCCGAGGGGCCGGTCGTCGATGGATTCCATGGGCAGGTGCAGCATGACCTGCTTGGCCCGGGCGTGGGCCCGGCGCGCCAGCCGCGCGGCATACGGCGTGTGCGGCAGGAAGGCGCAGGTCACCGGCCCCGGCAGGTCGACGGCGGCGCGCCCCTCCGGCCAGTCGTTGCCGATGTCGTCGATAACGATGCTGATGGCCGGCGTCAGTGCTAGCGAGGCCGGTTCCGCCGCGAGTCGGTTGCGTACGACGGTTCCGCGGGCCGGGGCGGTCCGGGAATCGGTCGCTGCCCCGGGGGCGGCAACCGATGACGCGGACACAGCGAGACCGCTCAGGCATGCCAGAAGGACGGCGACTGTAGCGAGCGCTGTTGGCATTCGGGACCGCCGGTGGTTGAGCCAACGTTCGGTGCCGGCCCGGGGGCCGGCACCGAGGCATCACGCACCCCGCGCGCGGGGGCGCATCACTGAGTCTTCAACAGATACAGACCCTTGAGCAGGTTCAGGGCCTCGAAGGCCGGGTAGTCCTTCTCGGCAAGCGACAGTCGCTCCTTGGCCTTCTTGGCGTCGGCCTTTTCGATGGCGTTCGATTGGTCCTTGCCGTTGCCGTTGATGAGGTGGCCTGTCAGATCCTTTTCCTTGAGCGGCGCGATGCCCGACCCCTGGGCCGCGGCGACCTTGACGTCGCTGAGTGGAATATCGGGGGTAATGCCTTCGGCCTGGATGGAGCGCCCGCTCGGCGTGTAATAACGCGCCGTGGTGAGCTTGACCGCGGTATCCCCGCCGAGCGGCAGGATGGTCTGCACCGAGCCCTTGCCGAAGGTGCGCTGGCCCATGATCACGGCGCGCTTGTCGTCCTGCAGGGCGCCGGCGACGATCTCCGAGGCCGAGGCCGAACCGCCGTTGACCAGAACCACCATCGGTGCACCGTGCAGGACATCGCCGGAGGAGGCATGGCGTTCGAGGTTGGAGTCGGGTGTACGCCCACGCACGCTGACGATCGTGCCGTGCTGGACGAAGGCGTTGGCGACCTCGACGGCCGCATCGAGCAGCCCGCCCGGATTATTGCGCAGGTCCAGGACCAGGCCCTTCAGGTCGCCCTTGTTCTCCTTCTTGAGCTTGGCGACCGCCTTGAGCAGGTCGTCACCCGTGTGCTGCTGGAAATGCGAGATACGCACGTAGCCGAAGCCCGGTTCGAGCATGTGGCTGCGCACGCTATGGACCTTGATGCGCGCCCGGGTCAGCGTGACGGTGAAGGGTTTGTCGACGCCTTCGCGCACGATGGTCAAGGTAATCTTGGTACCTTCCTTGCCGCGCATCTTGCTGACGGCGTCATTGAGGCTCATCCCCTTAACGGGGGTGTCATCGAGGCGGATGATGAGGTCGCCGGATTTGATGCCCGCCTTCTGGGCCGGCGTGCCGTCGATGGGGGCGATGACCTTGACGAATCCGTCTTCCATGCCGACCTCGATGCCCAGGCCGCCGAACTCGCCGGAGGTACCGATGCGAAGCTCCTGGAACTCGGACTTATCCAAATAGGCCGAGTGCGGGTCGAGCCCGGAGATCATCCCGCGGATGGCATTTTCCAGCAGCGTCTTGTCGTCGACCGGCTCGACGTAGTCGTTCTTGATGCGCGCAAACACCTCGGTAAAGGTGCGCAGCTCATTGAGAGGCAGCGTCGTCGTGACGCCCTGCGACTGGGCACGATCGGCGAAGGCGCCTTGTCCGATCGCCAACGAGATGCCGATCGCGACCCCAGCCAGGAGGATGAGGGTATAACGAGAGAAAACTTTCATTCAGCTTGTCCCCTGGGTCGCGAGCGCCCAGCTCTGGTCCTTATGGAAAACGAACGACACGTCCGCCTGCGTCTTGGCTTGATATTACCGTAAACCCCTGCGGCCACACCACCTCAGTTAGGTGCTCGCGCGGAGGAAAGTTCAGCCGAGCGTGTCGCCCCGCACCAGCGCGCGGGGTCAACGGGCCGGCCGTTGTGACGGATTTCAAAATAAAGCCCCGCCCGCGCCTGTCCCCCGCTGGCCCCGACGGTCGCGATGACCTCCCCGGGCTCGACCCAGTCGCCGGTCTCCTTGTAAAGGCTCTGATTGTGCCCGTACAGGCTCATATAACCGTGGCCGTGATCGATGATAATCAGCAGACCGTAACCCCGCAGCCAGTCGGCGAAGGCCACGCGGCCATGGGAAATGGCGCGGACCTTCCGACCCTGCGGGGCACGGATAACGACCCCGTTCCACTTCAGCTGTGCCAGTTGGCGGTGGCCGAACAGGTCCTCGACCCGACCACGAACCGGCCAGGTGAGCTTGCCCTTGAGGTCCGGGAAAGGTTTGCGGTTGCCCGGCTCGGCCGGGATATCGGCCAGCACGTCGCGCAGGGCGTCGAGGAGCTGCTTGAGGGCCTTCTCGTTGGCCTCCATGCGCGAGAGCTGCCCCGATTTGGAGTGTATCTGGGCGTTGAGCTTGACCACGACCGCCTCGCGCTGGTGATAGCTGGCCTCCAGCTCGCGCTTGTCCCGGCGGCGTTTGTCCTGCAGCGCCTGAAGCTTTTGCTGTTCTTCGACGATGGACTGCTTGACGTCGTTCAGCTTGTCGAGCGTGGCAAGGGCGGCCCGGATGCGTTTGGCGCGGGCACGGTTGAAATAATCGTAATAGGTTGTCACCCGCCCGAGCGCGGCGGGGTCCTGCTGGTTCAGGAGCATCTTGACGTACTCCTGGCGGCCGATGGCATAGGCCGCCCGCACCTGCTCGGCGAGCAGCTTGCGCTGTTCGGCCAAACGGCCCTGCAGGCGTTTCTGATCGTGGTGGAGCTCGGCGAGCCGGCGCCCTTTGGCGTCGAGCGCGCCGGCGATGTGCTTCAGACCGCGCACCAATTTGCCGATGCGCCGCTCGGTTCGCCGCAGCTCGGCCTGGGCTTTGTCGTGGCGCCCGCGGATGGTCTCGAGCTGCTTTCGCGTCTGATCGATGCGCTCGCGCAGGCGCTCCAGCTCGGCGGCCTTCGCCTCACGCTGCGCCTCGGTGAGGGTATGGGTGGCGGCCAGCCCAACGGGCCACGGAACAGCGGCGAGCGCCACCAGTACCAGGGAGGCAATCAGCGGTGTGAGGGTCGAGCGGCGCAGGGGACGGCTTCCCGGTCGTTGGGACGGCACGCCCGCGGAGGCGTGGCCGTCAGGCGCAGGCCTCCTCGGAGACCTTTTCCTCGAGCTCTACCAGGGAGCGGCCGTTCATTTCGGGCGGCTTGTCCAGTCCCATGAGGTAGAGCATGGTGGGAGCGACGTCGGACAGCGCCCCCTTGTCGGCCATTTTGGCAGGGCGGCCGACATAAATAAACGGCACGGGATTGCTTGTGTGCGCGGTGTGGGCCTGGCCGGTGTCGGCATTGCTCATCTGCTCCGCGTTGCCGTGGTCGGCGGTGATCAGGGCCTCGCCGCCCGCACGGCGCACGGCCTCGACCACTCGCACCAGGCAGCCGTCGATGGTCTCGATGGCCTTAACCGTGGCGGGCAGATTGCCGCTGTGGCCCACCATGTCGGGATTGGCGTAGTTGCAGATAATCACGTCGTACTTGCCGCTGTCGATGGCGCCAACCAGCTTGTCGGTGACCTCCTCGGCGCTCATCTGCGGCTGCTGGTCGTAAGTGGCCACATTCGGCGAAGGCACCAAGATCCGGTCCTCGAATTCGAAGGGTTCTTCGCGCCCGCCGTTGAAAAAGAACGTCACATGCGCATATTTCTCGGTCTCGGCGATGCGCAGTTGATGCAGACCGAGCCCGGAGATATAGGCCCCGAAGACGTTGGTCAGGCGCTCGGGCGGATAGGCGACCGGCACTTCGAAATCGGCGCTGTACTCGGTGAGGCTGACAAAACGCCCCAGCTTGGGCACCGCCTGGCGCTCGAAGGCGTCGAAATCGGGCTCGATGAAGGGACGCGTGATCTGGCGGGCACGGTCGGAGCGGTAATTCATGAAGATGAGTACGTCGCCGTCTTCGACCCGGACGGGCTCCTCGCCGACGGGCACGACGGCCGTGGCCTTGACGAACTCGTCGGTCTCGCCGCGGCTGTAGGCCATGCCCAGGCCGCTCATGGCATCGGGGGCCTGATAGTCGGCCTTGCCCCGGGTGATGAGGTCGTAGGCGGCCTGGATGCGCGGCCAGCGGTGGTCACGATCCATGGCGTAATAACGGCCGATGATGGACGCGAAGCGACCTCGGCCGAGCTCGGCGAACTTGGCCTCCATCGCCTTGATGGAGTCGCCGGCGCTCTTGGGGGCGGTGTCGCGCCCGTCCAGGAAGGCGTGCAGATAGACCCTGGGCGCCTGCTCACGCACGGCCAGCTCGGCCATGGCATGGATGTGCTCCTCGTGGCTGTGCACCCCGCCCGGGGAGAGCAGACCGAGGATATGGACTGCCTTGTCGGTCTGCTTGGCGAGCTGGACGGCGTCGACCAGGGTCTGGTTCGTGAAGAACGAGCCGGTCTTGATGGCCCGGCTGACGCGCGTGTATTCCTGGTAGACAACCCGGCCCGCGCCCAGGTTGAGGTGCCCGACCTCCGAATTGCCCATCTGGCCGGCGGGCAGCCCGACCTCCGCGCCCGAGCCGCGAATCAGGGTGTGGGGACACTGCTCCCAGAGCTGGTCCCAGAACGGCGTATCGGCCGCACGGATGGCATTACCGTCGGTCGTCTCGGCATATCCCCAGCCGTCGAGCACGATGAGGACCATAGGGCGGTGTTTGGCGGACATAGGCGATATTGTTATGGCTTGCAAACGGGCGCGGCGTACGTTACATCTTGCGATGCATCAATCACTTAGACTCATTCTAACCTATTTCCCGCCGGGACTCTATGGGGTTGGCCGGTACGTCCGGTTGAAAACATCACAAAGAATGGGCCTAAGCCCTTCTCAAACGGAAGATTATTGTATAATGTTTTGATGATAAAGTAAGCCGTAAGCGGCTGATCGACGAACAAGAAATCGCGGCTCAACGTGTATATCAATACAGGTCCTGACTCTTATGGAAGCAACGATGGAATCGGAAAGCGTAGGCCTTATCACCCGGGACGAGGATATCGACCGTGCCTCGCGTTCGCTGAAGGCCATGTCCCACCCACTCCGGCTGAAGATCCTGTGCACCCTGGGAGACCAGGAGATCAGTGTGCAGGACATCGTCGAGCAGGTGGGCACTTCGCAGAGCAACATCTCCCAGCACCTGGCCATCCTGCGCGACAAGGGCATCCTCGCCTCCCGCAAGGACGCCAACCGGGTGTACTACCGGGTCGGTGATGCGCGCACTCTGCGCCTCATCAGTATGATGCGCGAAGTCTTCTGCAGCATGAACGGCTAAGTTCGCCGGGCCGCGGCCCACCACGCAACACCACTCCGGCCCGGGCTCCCGGGCCGGAGTCAAACGCTCGCGGGGCCGGGCGTTCCTATTCCCCGCCATATCCGCTATCGTACGCGGCGTACGCCGCCCGGTGTCCGCTGAGGGCGCGCGCTTTGGCGCCGGCCCAGCGCAGCGGCATCTACGGAACCCAACCGACCGGAGGTAGCCCGGACATGAACGTTGAGCGACTGGTACGTATCTTCGCTGGCTTTTTCGTATTGATCTCGCTGGCCCTGGGCGTGCAGGCAAGCCCTATCTATCAGAGCAGCTATTGGCTGTGGTTCACCGCCTTCGTCGGCTTCAACCTCATGCAGAGCGGCTTCACCCGGTTTTGTCCCCTGGATATCATCCTCAAGCGACTGGGCGTCCCGGTCGGCTCGGGCCTGTGACCGTCCGGTATACGCCAGTCCATCGCAACTGAGAGACCCATGCACCAATACGTTACCTTCGTCCTGAACCACTGGGAGCTGTTCGCGGCCCTGGTGGTTATCCTCGCCCTGCTGGCCGGCGGCCAGTACACCGATCGCCTGCGCGGCTTTCGCGCCGTCTCGCCCACGGAGGCAACCCAGCTTATCAATCGCGAGGACGCACTCGTGCTCGACGTTCGCGACGACGGCGAGTACCAGGGCGGGCACATCATCAATTCCGTGCACATCCCGCTGACCGGCCTGTCCGATCGCCTCGGCGAGCTGGAAAAGCACAAGGACAAGCCCATCATTGTCGGCTGCCGTTCGGGTCAGCGCTCGGCGCGCGCCTGCAGTACGCTGCGCAAACAGGGCTTCGAGCGGGTCTATAATCTTGCCGGCGGCGTGATGGCCTGGCAGAACGCGAATCTTCCCTTGAGCAAGAAGTAGGGCTGAATACGATGGCGAATGTAGTGATGTACTGCACAGCGACCTGTCCGTATTGCATTCGGGCGCAGCGGCTGCTGGAAGACAAAGGCGTGGCCTTCGAACAAATCCGTGTGGATCTGGAGCCCGATCGCCGCGCCGAGATGGTCCAGCGTGCCGGAGGTCGCACCAGCGTGCCGCAGATCTTCATCGAGGACATGCACGTCGGCGGCTGCGACGAAATCTATGCGTTGGAGCGCGCGGGGAAGCTCGACGCGCTGCTGCAAACGGCCTGAGCGCCGGGCGGGCCGGCGCGTCGGACCCGTCTTTCTGCTAACATGCGCGGCATCGTATGCGGCCCGGTGTGCCGGTCGCCGAGAAACTGACCCCAAACCCAGGATCCTGACATGGCCGACACTCAAGGCAACTCTCAAGCCGACGCCGCGCAAGGCGAGCAGCAATTCGGTATCCAGAAGATCTACGTCAAGGACGTGTCGTTCGAGTCCCCAAACGCCCCGCAGAGCTTTACCGAGGCCTGGGAGCCGGACGTCAGCCTCGAGCTCAATACGAACGGGACCGGCATCGCCGAGGACACCTACGAGGTGGTACTGAGCCTGACGGTGACGGTGAAGAACGCCGAAAAAACCGCCTTCCTGGTCGAAGTGCAGCAGGCCGGAATCTTCCACATGAGCGGGTTCAACGAGGAAGACCTCGCCGGCATGCTCGGCAGCTTCTGTCCGAATATCCTGTTCCCGTATGCGCGCGAGGCGGTCTCCGACATGGTTACCCGCGGTGGCTTTCCGCAGCTCGCGCTCGCGCCGGTCAACTTCGACGCCCTCTACGCCCAGCACCTCGAAGAGCAGGCCAAATCGGGCGGAAGCACCGCGGTCAACTGAGCCGGTCCCGCCGGTTGCGCACCCGAGGCCCCTGACCATGCCTGCAACGAAGGCACCCGCGGCCGATTCGACCACCGTCCTGGGTGCGGGCTCGTGGGGCACGGCACTGGCGATCCTGCTGGCCCGCAACGGTCGCCCCACTACGCTGTGGAGCCATGACCCGGCTCAGGTGGAGACCATGCGCCAGAGCGGGCGCAACGCGGCTTACCTGCCCGACGATGCCTTCCCGCCGGGCCTGAACGCCGAGGCAGACCTCGCCCGCGCCGTGGCCGCCTCCTGTCACATCCTCATCGTCGTACCCAGCAGCGCCTTCCGCCAGGTCCTTACCGAAATCGCGCCGCTGCTCCAGCCGTACCACCGGCTGATGTGGGGCACCAAGGGGTTGGAGCCCGACAGCCGCAAGCTGCTTCACCAGGTGGCTGCCGAGGTGGTCGACTTCGGTTGGCCCCTGGCGGTGTTATCCGGCCCGACCTTCGCACGCGAGGTCGCGCGGGGCCTGCCCACGGCGATCACGGTCGCCTCGCGGGAGGAGGCATACGCCCGCGAGATTGCGACGCTGCTGCACGGGGAGTATTTCCGGGCCTATACCAGCACCGACGTCGTCGGGGTCGAGCTCGGCGGGGCGACCAAGAACGTGCTGGCCATCGCCGCGGGCATCGCCGACGGGCTGGGTTTCGGCGCCAACACGCGCGCCGCCCTCATCACCCGCGGTCTGGCCGAGCTGATGCGCCTGGGAAGCGCGCTCGGCGGACACCCGGAGACGTTCATGGGGTTGGCCGGCATGGGCGATCTGGTGCTGACCTGCACCGACGATCAGTCGCGCAACCGCCGGGCGGGCCTGGCGCTGGGACGGGGCCAGACGCTGGAGGCCGCGCTCGCGGAAATCGGCCAGGTGGTCGAGGGCGTGCGCACGGCCCGCGAGGTACGCGCGCTGTCAGTGGAGACCGGCGTGGAAATGCCCATCACCGAGCAGGTCTATCAGGTACTCTACGAGGGCCACGACCCGCATCACGCCGTCCATGCGCTGCTCGAGCGCGAGCAGAAGCCGGAATCGGCCTGAACTCGTCGCTCACCCGGCGCCGGCAAAGCCCTGCTGGCGCCACGCCTCGTAGACGGTCACCGCCACGGCGTTGGACAGATTAAGACTGCGGCTGCCGGCGCGCATGGGCAGGCGCAGCCGATGCTCGCGCGGCAGTGTCCGCAGAAGATCTTCGGGCAGTCCCCGGGTCTCGGGTCCGAATAAAAAGGCGTCGCCCGGATTGTAGGCAACATCGGCGTAACCGTTCGTGCCGCGCGTGCTCAGGGCGAACGTCCGGGCCGGGGCGACGGCTTTATAAAACGCGGCCAGGTTGTCATACTCACGCACGGTGGCCAGCTCATGATAATCCAGCCCCGCCCGGCGCAGCTTACTGTCCTCGAGCTCGAAACCCAGCGGGCGTATCAGGTGCAGCGCAGTGCCGGTATTGGCACACAGGCGGATCACATTACCGGTATTGGGCGGGATCTCCGGCTGATAGAGAACGACATGAAACATCGGCTGGCTCGCAAGCGCCGCACACCGGCGCTCCACTATGGTAACCGCCGACTCGCCGTCCATACCAGGGGGCGGGACGCGGGGCACAACCATTGACAGGTGCAAACCCGGAAAAAATCCCGACCGTGAACGCCGACGACAAAGCAATGCTCGCCGTGGACTTCTGCGGCCTGAACTTTGAAACACCGCTGGTACTGCTGTCGGGCTGCGTCGGCTTCGGCGAGGAATACACGCGGGTCGAGGGATTCTCCAATCGCGACGTCGGGGCCGTGTGCCTGAAGGGCACCACCCTGGAGCCGCGCCTGGGCAACGCACCGCACCGGGTATTCGAAACGCCCGCGGGTATGCTCAACGCGATCGGGCTGCAGAATCCGGGCTCGGCCCATGTCATCGAGACGATTCTCCCCGCGCTCGATTTCGATGAGACCCGCTTCATCGCGAACCTGTCGGGCTCGACCGTGGAGGAATATCAGGCCATCGCCCGTCTGTTCGACGACTCGCCCATCGACGCCATGGAGATCAATATCTCCTGCCCGAACGTCAAGGAAGGCGGCGTGGCGTTCGGCAACGATCCGGACATGTCGGCGCGGGTCGTCGAGGCCTGCCGGGCGGTCACCGACAAGCCTCTGATCACCAAGCTCTCGCCCAACCAGACCGATATCGCCGAGAATGCACGGCGCTGTATCGAGGCCGGCACTGACGCATTTGCGGTCATCAACACCCTCATGGGCATGGCCATCGACGTCGAAGCACGCGCCCCGCTCATCGGAAACAATCAGGGCGGGCTGTCCGGTCCCGCCATCAAGCCCATCGCGGTGCTCAAGGTCCATCAGGTGTACCAGGTCTGCCGGGAGCACGGTATCCCGATCATCGGCCAGGGCGGTATCGCCAGTGCCGAGGACGCGCTGGAGTTTCTGATCGCCGGGGCGAGCGCCGTGGGCATCGGCACGGCCCTTTTCTATGACCCGCTGATCTGCCCGCGTATCAACGCCGGCATCGTCGACTATCTCAAGCGCCACGGCTACACCGAGGTGGCCCAGCTGACCGGAACGCTGCGTCTGAACGAGCCACCGCCCGCCCCCTGCGCCGGCTGATTCACCCCCTCAGGGCTGGTTTTGGCGCGCCAAGCTAATAGAATGAGGCGACTGGCCGATATAAGCGTGTGAATTTCCAGGCCTGTCACGGCCGACCTGCGCCAAGGAAAAGGAGCGGCCGACGGCCATTACCGGGGGGCGCATGATCCCGCGCAAAAAAGTTCGCATCGGCGACCTGCTGGTCCAGCACAAGGTCATCTCCGAGCAACAGCTATCCACGGCGCTCGCCGATCAGAAAAAGAGCGGCCGCAAGCTCGGGCGTGTGTTGATCGAAAACGGGTATATCACCGAAGAGCAGCTGCTGGAGTTTTTGTCGCGCCAGCTGCAGGTGCCGTTCATCGACCTCAAACACTACAAATTCAGTCCCGACACGGTCCGTCTGATCCCCGAGACCTTTGCGCGGCGCTACCGGGCCATCGCGCTGAAGGAGGGACGCGACAGCCTCATGGTCGGTATGGCCGACCCGACCGATATCTTCGGCTACGACGAGCTTTCCCGCCTCCTCAAGCGCAACATCGAGCTCGCAGTGGTTCGCGAGAGCGACCTGTTGTCGACGATCGACATGGTGTACCGGCGCACCGAGGAAATCAGCAATCTCGCCGAGGAGCTCGGCGAGGAGGTCGGCGAGAGCGACTTCGATCTCAACCAGCTCGCGCAAAGCGGCGGGGCGGGCGATGCGCCCGTGGTCAAGCTCCTGCAGACCATCTTCGAGGATGCCGTGCAGATCGGTGCCTCGGATATTCACATCGAGCCCGACGAGACGGTACTGCGCATCAGGCAGCGCATCGACGGGGTGCTGCACGAGCAGGTGATGAAGGAAAAGCACATTGCCAGCGCACTGGTCTCACGCCTCAAGCTCATGGGCGGGCTGAACATCTCGGAGCGACGCGCGCCTCAGGACGGGCGCTTCAATATCCGGGTACGAGACCACAGCGTCGACGTGCGTTTGTCGACCATGCCCATTCAGTATGGCGAATCGGTCGTGATGCGGCTGCTCGATCAGAGCGGCGGGCTGCTCGACCTGGAGCAATTGGGCATGCCGCCCGAGGTACTCGCGCGTTTTCGCCGCAATATTCACCGCCCGTACGGGCTCGTCTTGGTGACCGGCCCGACAGGCAGCGGCAAGACTACGACCTTGTATGGGGCGCTTGCCGAGCTCAATGAGCCCACCAAGAAGATCATCACGGTCGAGGATCCGGTCGAATACCGCCTGGGGCGCATCAATCAGGTCCAGGTCCGCCCGAACATCGGCCTGACCTTCGCGAGCGTGCTGCGCGCCGCGCTGCGCCAGGACCCCGACGTGGTACTGGTCGGTGAGATCCGGGACCGCGATACGGTGGACATCGGACTGCGCGCCGCCATGACGGGCCACCTGGTCCTCTCGACACTGCACACGAACGACGCGATCTCCACGGCCAACCGGCTCATCGACATGGGCGCCGAGGGCTATCTCGTTGCGACCGCACTGGCCGCGGTGCTGGCCCAGCGCCTGGTTCGACGCATTTGCGAGGGCTGTGCCGAGGCCTATCAACCCGACGTCAACGAAATGGCCTGGCTGTACAACGCGCTGGGCCAGCAGGCGGAAACGGCCACGTTCCAGCGCGGGGTCGGCTGCCCGCACTGCAACAACACGGGCTACCGAGGACGTATCGGCGTTTTCGAGCTGCTGGAGCTTAACGAGCAAATGGCCGACGCCCTACGCCGTGAGGACAGCATAGGGTTTGCCCAGGCCGCTCGGCGCGGTAAGGGCTTTCGTCCCTTTGCGCTGCATGCGCTGGACTACGCCATGGCGGGCGTCACTACGATCGAGGAGGTCCTGCGCGTTGCCGGCAGCCTGGAGGAGTCGGCCATTCCCGGAGCGTTGTCGGACGCTGTGCAGACATCGGCAGCCGTGGCGGCCGGCGAGGATGTCGAGGCGCACCGAAGCTGATGCCCGAGTTCTACTACAAGGCGCGCAACCCCCGCGGCGACGCGGTGGAAGGGCGTATCGAGGCCGCCTCGGCCGATGCGGTCGCCACCCAGCTCATCAACAGCGGCATCACCCCCATCGACATCGGCGAGGCCGGGCCGCGCGGGGACTTCGTGGCGGACCTGCGTCGGCGCCTGGCCAGCCGGCGTCCGACGCTCGAGGATCTGATCCTCTTCAGCCGGCAGATGTACAGCCTGATGCGCGCCGGTGTCCCCATCATCCGCGCACTGACCGGCCTGGCGGACCACTCGCGCAATCCCAAATTCGCCGACACCCTGCACGACGTGGTCGCGAGCCTGGAGTCCGGACGGGATCTCACCAGCGCAATGAGCCGCCACCCGGATGTCTTCAACAGCCTGGTTGTCAGCCTAGTACAGGTCGGCGAAAACACGGGCCGCCTGGACGAGGCCTTCGACCAGATTGGCCGATACCTCGACCAGGAAAAGGATGTGCGCGATCAGGTCAAGGCCGCCATGCGCTACCCCGTGACCGTACTCGTGGCGATCATCATCGCCGTGGGTATCATCAACGTGTACGTGGTGCCGCAGTTCGTCAGCCTGTTCAGGAGCTTCCATGCGCAGCTGCCGCTGCCCACCCGCATCCTGATGGCCACCTCCCAGTTTACCGTGGATTACTGGTATCTCTTGCTCACCGCCGCGATCGCTGGGGTCGGCGCGAGTGTGCTGTATCTGCGCAGCGAACACGGCCGCTACCGTTGGGACCGCGCCAAGCTGCGCCTGCCGATTCTGGGCGACATCCTGCTGCGCGCCACCCTCGGGCGCTTCGCCCGCGCCTTCGCCATGACGCTGCGGGCCGGCGTGCCCCTGGTCCAGGCCCTTACCGTGGTCGCCCGTGCCGTCGACAATGCGTATGTCGGGGACCGCGTCCTGCACATGCGAAACGGCGTCGAGCGGGGCGATTCGCTGACCCGCACCGCGGCGGCGACCGATCTGTTCACGCCGTTGGTCATCCAGATGCTCTCGGTGGGCGAGGAAACCGGAGCTGTGGACAATCTGCTCGACGAGGTCGCCGGCTTCTACGAGCGGGAGGTCGAATACGACCTCAAACGCCTGTCCAGCGCTATCGAACCGGTACTGATCGTGTTCATCGGCGGTGTCGTGCTGCTGTTGGCATTGGGGGTCTTTCTGCCGATGTGGGACATGGCAGCCGCCGCGCGGGGTGGGATGTGATGGATTTTTGACGCGCCGGGGGTGCAGAGACATCTTCGGCCGGTCCATAGGCAGGTGAACGATAAAACAATCAGTTAATGGCGATATCTGGCACGACAATATAGACTTGCTGCTTAACTAACTGTGTGATAAGTATTTATACAAATTCGATGTCAGGCGCTCGGCGCTGGGTTACGGGCTTCACGCTATTGGAGCTCGTCGTCGTTATCATAATTATCAGTATCTTATTGGCCATCGCGGCCGAACGTCTGCTGAAAATCAGGGCCCAGGCCGAACGGGCCGCTGTGGCCCGCGCCGTCGGCAATATGCGCAGCGCGCTTGGCATGAGGCTTGCTAAAGACATAGCAGACGACAACTGGCCGGCGATCGGCAAACTGGCGGGCAGCAACCCGATGACGCTGATGACGCGCATACCGGGCAACTACTTGGGGGTAATACAGGACCCGGAACCGGCGAAGATCGCCGGCATGCAATGGTACTTCGATGCCGGCGCAGGCGCTCTGGTCTATCGGATTCGCTATGCGGAGAGTTTTCGCAGCCCGCTGCCCGGGCCGGCCCGACTGCGCTTTCGCATCGAGGCACAGTACCGCGATCGCAACGGCAACGGCCGGTTCGACCCGCGGGTCGACGGCTTCGAGGGCCTGGACCTGGTACCGCTCGAACACGTGGCCTGGCCGAACGGATCGGCCAGGGTCAACTGAGGAAGGGATGATAAACGTAGCGGCAGTGGTCGCGACGATTCGATGATTTGAACGGGAGCTGACACATGCAAAGGCAAGAAGAAGGTTTTACGTTAATCGAGCTGGTGGTGGTGATCACCCTCATCGGTATTTTGGCCGCGGTCGCGCTGCCGAAGTTCGTCGACATTCAGTCCGATGCCCGCAAGTCGGTCATGCAGGGTGTGGAGTCGTCAATGCGCGGTGAGTCGGCGTTGATTTATGCCAAGTCGCTGATCGCCGGCGTCGAAAAACAGGCAGCCGCAAACGTCTCGGTCAACGGCGCCAACGTGGCGGTTGTCTATGGCTATCCCGCGCAGAACCAGATTGTCGGTCTGCTCGATCTCCAGGGTGGCAGCAGCAACCAATTCGGGACCGACACGACGAACGGCATTGTCTGGAACACGGCGGCCGCCGTCTCGGCCAACTGCCAGGTCAGCTATACCCCGCCCGGTGCCGTTGGCGCCCAACCGACGATTGCCGGAACTTATTCGGGCTGCTGATGCCATCGGCCTAACGGCCTGTGGCGCGGAGCGGGGATTGGGGGTAACTCCAGCCCCCGTTTCGTTTTGGCCCCGTCAATACATGCCTCGTCGTCTTCACCAGTCTCGCTCGGCCCAGCACGGCATGACCGTGGTCGAGCTGGTGGTCGTGCTGGTGTTGACCGGTATTCTCGCCGCCTTCGTCATCCCGCGTTTTGTCGGTACCGGCAGCTTTGCCGAGCGCGCCGCCCAGGACCGGCTCATCGCGGCCGCCCGCTATGCCCAACAGGTGGCGATGAACAAGGGCCCCGGCAGCACCGTCCAATTGGTGCTCAACAGCCCGCACTTTCGCATCGACGTCGACGGGGCGGCGTTAGCGCTGCCTATGGGCGGGACGCAGGGAACACTCTCAGGGGTTACGACCAATAACGTGACGGTAACCTATACGCCGCTGGGCGGCACGAGCGCGGCCACGATTACGATTAGCGGTACAGAGGGCAGCCGTCGCGTGTGCATCGAGGCAACGGGCTACGCGCATGGCTGTTGAGCGGCCACTCCGGAAAATGGGCGGCTTTTCGCTCGTCGAGATGGTCGTGACGCTCGTGGTCATGGCCGTGGTCTTCGCCGGCGTTGCGCTGGTGTTTTACAACACCGTGCGCCGCAGCCCTGAGCCCGTGCTGAACATGCGCGCCGCGGCGCTGGGTCAGGCCTACCTCGACGAGATACTCACCAAGCGCTATGACGAGAATTCCGGCCAGGGCGGCATCCCGCGCTGCAACTCCACCGACCCCGGATCTCAGCCGTGCTCGGCGAGCCTGGGACCGGATGTCAGCCCGACCAATGCGCCCGCGCTCGAGAGCCGGGCCGAGTACGATGACGTCGACGACTACAACGGGCTGGATGAGCGCCCACCGATCGACGCGCTCGGCAACGTGCGCACCGGCTACACCAACTATCGCGTGCGCGTGACCGTCGTCTACGCCGGCACCGGTGCGAATGGCCTCGGCTTGGCCAACGTACAGGACGCCAAACTGGTGACGGTGACCGTAACGAGCCCCCTGGGCGACAACATGGTGTTCAGCGGCTACCGGGTGAATTACTGACGTGTGCCAACGAAAGCACCAGACGATGGCACGGATAACGCGCAGTAGGGGCGTGACGTTACTCGAGCTCGTCGTGGTCATCGTGCTGTTGGGTATCATCGCCGCGGGCAGTCTGGCCTTCCTCACGCGCAGCACCCAGAGCTACGTGAGCACGGCCGCGCGCGCGGATCTGGCCTCGACCGGTCGCCTGGCCCTGGAGCGTATTACCCGCGAGCTGCGCAACGCGCTGCCCAACAGCGTTCGTACCAACGCGAGCTGTATCGAATTCATGCCCGTGATCGCCTCGGGCAACTATCAGGATCGGCGCGTCACTTACAGCACCGGTACGACATCGGCGCCGCTGCCCGTCGCGGGCGCCGGCGGGGCGGCAGTAAGCTTCGACGCCCTGGCGTTCTTGCTTGCACCGCAGCCCGGACAGAACTATTACGTGGCCGTCTACCCGCTCGGACCCGGCGCGGGCAACGGCGATCCCTATTCGGGGTCTGACCCCGGCGCCCTCTTCCCCTATGCCGGTCAATCCACTGCCGGGCTGCCGTCGAACGTGGTTCGCCTGACAATGGATGCAGCGCACCGCTTCTCACGCGGTGCGCCGATGCGGCGGCTGTTCGTCGTGGGAGAACCGGTGAGCTTTTGTGTCTCCGGCACGAATCTGTATCGCTACACGGGCTACGGGGTGCTGTCGAGTCAACCGACAACCGCAAGCGGGGCGCTGGCGGGCAAACAGGCATTGCTGGCACAGCACATACAGCTGACCGATAATGGCGCGCCGGTAACGCCGTTCGAATATTCGCCGGGAACCCTGTACCGCACGGCGGTGGTTCGCCTGGATCTGCGCTTCATGCGCCAGGTGCAGGGCGGCGAGGAATGGGCGCGCCTGAGCCAGGAGGTGCAAATACGCAATGTCCCGTGAGCGACGTAATGCGGCCGCCGCGCCGATTCCAAATCGCAGGCAACAAGGCTTCAGCCTGCCGGTCGCCATCTTGGTGGTCGTGCTGCTGTCGATCCTCGGGGCCGCGATGATCGAATTGACGGCGACCGGTCAACGTTCGGTTTCCGCCGACGTGATCGGCACCCGCGCCTTCTATGCGGCCGAGAGCGGCGCCCAATACGGACTGGGCCGCCTGTTTCCTCTGAGTGGTGGCGCACCGAACTGTGCGGCGGCGACGGTCAGCTTGGGCGTACCGGGTCTGGCCGGGTGCAAGGCCCACGTGACATGCACCGGTCCTACGGTATTGAACGGGCACAGCTTCTTTCGCCTGACCAGCACTGGGCAGTGCGCCGCGGGGGGGGACCGGGCCACCCGCGTGGTGCAGGTCGGAGCACGCACGCCGTGACGGGTATGACGAGCACCCCGGCCGCCGCCGGCACAAGGTTCGGTTTGGCGCCGGCGCGCTCAGCCGGACCGGCGCTGCTGGTCGCGTGCGCACTGATCGCTGCATTGTTCTTCAACGGGGTGTTCCTGCAATACCTCGCGCTCGCCCAGATTATCCTTCTGACGGCGGCCGCTTGGCTGGTGCTGCAAAGCTACGCGGCGGGTATCGCCGTGCCCCGCGGGCCGCTTCCGTTCATGCTGACCCTGTTCGTGGTCTGGCTCGCGGTTTCCATTGCCTGGTCGGCGGCCTGGTACCTGAGCTTTCTCAATCTCTGGTGGGTCGGAAGCATTGTGCTGGTCTTCTGGATGGCGTTGCTTGCACCCGATGCCGAACGCTGGTGGCGTTGGCTGTTCGGGGCCGTCGTGGGCATTACGTCCTGCCTGATGGTCTACGCACTGGTTCAGTTCCTCGCGTGGGGCGAGGACGCGCACGCGACGTTCCTGAATCGCAACTCCTTTGCGGCTTTGCTCAATCTGGTCAGCCTGCCGTTGGCGGCCGCGTTGTTGGCGCCGCCTGACAAGCTGGACGCGAGACGCTGGCTGCAGACGGGCGGCCGCTGGGCGGGCTGGGCGTTCGTGCTTACGGCGATGCTGATCGTGGCGCTGACCAAAAGCCGGGGCGCGATCCTCAGCCTGGTCTTGGGCTTGACGCTGTTGTGCGTGGTCGTCGGCCGAGCCCATGGTTGGCGGCGCGTGGCGGTACTGCTGGGAGTATTCGGTGCAGCGCTGATCGCGGCAAATCTGCAGTGGCATGGGATCGTACTGGAACGCCTGGCCGGACTGGATAACCCCGCTAACGCCGGTGCGACGCGGTTCGTGATCTGGAAACCGGCGTGGGATCTGCTCCTGCAGCATCCGCTGCGGGGAATCGGGCTCGGTACGTTCTGGCTCGCTTTTCCGCCGTTTCGTAGCGTCGGCGACACCAGTGCCGGCTTTTATGTGCACAACGATTATCTGCAGCTGTGGATCGAGACCGGCCTGCCCGGCTTGTTGCTCTGGCTGGGCGTGCTCGCGGCCGCGACGCAGCAGTTCGTACGGCTGCTCCGGGCGCAGGTTGAGCCGCGAGACCGCGTCCTGGCTACCGGTGCCTTCGGAGGCCTGCTGGCGGTCGGTGTCCACAGTCTGTTTACGTTCAATCTGTACCTGCTGCCGATCGACCTTGTGGCCGGCGTGATGCTCGCCAGAGTCCAGGCGCTGGCCGTGCGGAGCGGAATGACCAAAACGTTCGAATGGACGCCTGCCCGGCGCATGACCCGCCGGGGGTTTCGTACGCTCGTGATTCTTATTGCGGCGATCCCGATACTCCACTTCGCCAGTCTGACTGCGGGCCTGCGCGCAGTCGATCAAGCGCGCGCGGATCTCGACGCCGGGCACCTGGTGATGGCGGACCGTGCGCTGAACCGGGCCGAAATCCTGGCACCCGCGCTCGATACGACCTGGTACGTGCACGCGCGCATGCTGGTACAGTCGATGCGCCTGCTGGCGCGCGCGGGAAAGACCGAGCAACGCCGCACCCTCTACGACCTGGCGCTCGAGAAGCTTGCGCGGGCCGAGGCGTTGAATCCGCTGCGGCCTCAGATCTACAAGGAACGCGGTGACCTTTACGCCGAGAACGCCGACCTGGCAGGCAGTGACGCCGTAGCTCTGGCGGAATCTCAGTACCGCGAGGCACTGAAACACGACCCGCGCTATCTGCCCGCGCGCTCGGCGCTGGCACGGCTGCTTGCCGAGCACGGGCGGGCAAAAGAGGCCGGCTCGGTCCTGGTGCGCGGGCTGGACTACTGGCAACCCTATTCCCGTAAAATCGTACATTATATAAAACAGACCGCGCAGACGCTGAGTGCGGCGGGCGATATGAAGACCCGCTCCGAGATCCTTCGACGCTACGGCGGTTGGCTCAGTTACGCCGGGCGCCCTGCGTCGTCGAACGGCTCGGCCGGCGAACCGACAAAGAACCACGCACCTACAGGCCACGAGCGGTGAGACGGGCAAGCCATTCCGCGTTCGGGCCTACACGCCTGGCCCTTCTTGTCCTGTTGTTGGTAGTAGGCTGCACAGCGCGTGCTGCGGTGACGGTTACAGCTGACGGACAGACCGATCCGCCGCCGGTAAAGGTAACGCAGGGCCTGCCGGTGAGCTTCGCGGCGACGGTCACCGGGTGCAGCGGCAGTTACTTTTACGAGGTCTGGGATTTCGGGGATGGAACCAACAGCGGGACCCCGACCGACGTGTCTCCGTGCAACGGTCCGGTGACAGCAGCGCACACCTACACGACCGTCACGGGCAACGTGACGGTGACCTTCGGCTATGTACGTATAATCTGGCTTCGTTATCAGGCGTGCCAATGGGCTCCATTCACGTGCCCAAGCCCGCCGCCGTGGACGGACACCGGGGTCGTTCACATCAGCGTCAAGAAGGGGTCCGCGGGCGGCGGGCTTGCCGCCTTCGCGATTCAACACGACGGCAACGGGATCAAATGTCAGGCCGAACCGGTCACGGTCACCGCATTGAATGGCGGCGGGGCGGTTCTCAGCAGCTTCACCGGCACGGCGACACTGAGCACATCCACGAACCACGGCGACTGGACCGTGTTGAGCGGCGCAGGCACATTGACGCCCGGCGGGCCAGACAGCGGTCAGGCAATCTACCAGTTCGCCAGCGCGGACAACGGCCAGGTCGTGTTGGGTTTGCGTGACACGCATGCCGAGGCGCTGACGATCAGCGCGACCTGGCCGGGCGTCCTGAGCACCAGCGCGGTCCTGACCTTCCGGCCGTACGGCTTTCAGGTGACGCCGAATCCAATTGGCACGCAAGTGTCCGGCCGGCCCTTCAACCTGACTCTGACTGCGGTCGGCAGCCCGCCTTCGGGCACCGGCTGCAGCCCGATTACCGAGTATTCGGGGGTCCAGAATGTACGTTTCTGGGCGACGTATGTGGATCCGGCGAGCAACCCGTTCGGCAATCTTGTGAGCGTGAACGCTACCGCCATCGGAACGAGCGAAGTGGCGGCAACCACGGTCCCGGTGACGTTCAACAACGGCGTCAGCAATCCGGTGACGCTCGTGTATCCGGATGCCGGCAGCATTCAGGTGCAGATGAAAGACGACATCAATGTCGGCGCGCCGCCGGCCGGAACGGGCTCGGAGGTCGTTATCGGCGGGGCGGCGTTCGTGGTCCGACCGTTCGGCTTCGATGTCACGGTGCCGGGCAACCCGGGGGCGGTCGACGATACCGGTCCGGCTTTCATTCGCGCGGGGCAGGCGGCGGGCGACACCTTCGACGCGAATCTTCGCGCCGTGGCGTGGCAGGCGGCCGACGACGTCAACAACGACGGGGTCCCCGACGGTATCGGCGATGCCGATCCGACGAACAATGCGAATCTGTCGGACAATCCGCTGACGCCAAACTTCGGCGAGGAGACGACGCCCGCCAGCATCAGCCTGTCGGCCTTGCACCTGAACCCGCGCGTGGCCGACGGGGGCACCGCCGGCGTGTTGAACGGCGCCGCGCCGCTGACGGCAAGCGGCGGGACGGCCGCGACCGGCAGTGTGCTTCGCTACTCGGAGGTGGGCGTCATCGAGCTCGATGCGGCAGCGAACAACTACCTCGGCGGCACCAGCGTGCAAGGCGGTTCCGGTCCGATTGGGCGTTTCTTTCCCGATCACTTCGTCGTCGCCGGCACGCCCGTTTTGGTCAACCGCAGCGATGTCCCCGGTTGTACGGATTCGTTCACGTACATGGACGAGGATTTCCGCACGCAATTTACACTTCAAGCGGTCAATGCCGATGGAAACCCAACACAGAACTACGAGACGCTCCCCGGGGTATACGATTACGCCTACTTGAAGCTCGCCGCAAACCCGCCGGCCGGCGCCGGCCAGCTCGGATTTGCGGCGGTCGATGACCCGGCAGGCACGCCCACGGCGCTGACCTCGCGCCTGCGCGAAGACAGTATTGCGGGTACGTTCAGCAACGGTGTGGCAAGCCTCGATGCATCACTGCGTATTCTGCGCAGCAGCGGGACGGACGGGCCGTTCGCGAACCTTGCCGTCGGCATCAAGCCGGTCGACAAGGACGGCGTCAGCCTTGCGCCGGGCGCACTGGACCTGGACCCCACACTCAGCGGCGGCAACACGCACGAGCAGGTCGGGTCCACCGACGTACGGCAGGGACGGGTCGTGTTCGAAAACGCCTTCGGATCGCAGTATCTCGATCTCACCGTGCCCTTGTACACGGAATACTACGCCGGCGCCGGCGCGGGTTTCGTGGCCAATGGCAGTGACAACTGCACCGCCATCGGCACGGGGCTGCTCGACCTGAGCAACAACCTGCAAAATCCGGCGCCTGGCGTCGCGACCATACAGGTAGGAAGCGGAAGCACGACCGCAACAATTGCCAACAACCCGATGGCTTCCGGGCGGTCGGGGCTTAGCCTGAGCAGGCCCAACGACAGCGGGTACGTGGACATCGACCTCGATCTCTCGACGCTGCCCTGGCTGCAATACGACTGGGACGGCAACGGCGTACACGACAACAACCCGCCGACCGCGCGCGCCACCTTCGGCAGCTACCGCGGCGACGACCGGATCATCTACTGGCGCGAAGTGAACCAGTAAGTGCCGGGGTTATAAACAGCCGTAAGGAACACAGAGGACGCAGAGACACAGGGAAAACACAGAGAAGAGATTTCTATGTGGGCCTGGTCGGTCAGTACCCACAGTCGCTGCCAACAACCCCGAGCGGAGCACGGCACCGGCGCACTTCGGTCGCGGGGCGAAGGTGCCGCAGTTAAAAAGGAACCGTAAGGAACGCCGATGCACAGACAACGCTGCGCTTTGAACTGATCAGGCTTACTATCCGGATGGTCTGCTCGGGCCCTGATGCCGCCCGTAGCTCATTTCTACCCAAGGCGCACAAGCATGTGTGGGAAGTCTAGGTAGGCTCCGAGGCCGGGTCTGGCTCGGTTGCGGGCTTCCCTGCACGGGCAGCTCAATTATTTTCCTCTGTGTTTTCTCTGTGTCTCTGCGTCCTCTGTGTTAATTCGTGCGTCTCGACAGGGACTAGACCGCTTCTTCCATTCCGAGCTCTTTGATCTTGCGGGTTAGGGTGTTGCGTCCCCAGCCGAGCAGGCGGGCGGCGTCCTGGCGCCGTCCGCCGGTGTGGCGCAGGGCCATTTCGATCATGATGCGCTCGAACTGCGGCATCGCGGTGTCCAGAAGGGCGGTGTCGCCGCGTGTGATGTGTCGGTCGGCCCAACGACGCAGCGCCGCCTCCCAGTCGTCGCTGGTGCCGCCTTCGCCCATGGCGCCGGTGAGTTCGGGCGGCAGGTCGTCCATCTTGATCACTTTTCCGGGTGACATGACCGTCAGCCAACGACAGGTATTTTCAAGCTGGCGTACGTTGCCCGGCCAGTCCAGGCGCGAGAGAAAGGCCTCGGCCTCGGCCTCGAGCACCTTGGGCTCGACGTTGAGTTCGGTGGCGGCCGTGGTCAGGAAGTAGCGCGCGAGCAGGGGAATGTCCTCGCGTCGTTCGCGCATCGGCGGAATGTGGATGCGAATGACGTTGAGACGGTGGAACAGGTCCTCGCGGAACAGTCCTTCGGCAACGCGCTTTTCGAGGTCCTGGTGCGTGGCGGCAATGATTCGCACGTCGACCTTCACGGGGTCGTGGCCACCAACGCGATAAAACTCGCCGTCGGCGAGCACGCGCAGCAGACGTGTCTGCAGCTCGGGCGGCATGTCGCCGATTTCATCGAGAAACAAAGTCCCTCCGTCGGCCTGCTCGAACCGGCCGCGGCGCATGGCCTGGGCGCCGGTGAATGCACCGCGTTCGTGGCCGAACAGCTCGGATTCGAGCAGGTCGCGGGGGATGGCGGCCATGTTCAAGGCGATAAACGGTTTGTCCGCGCGTGGACTGTGGCGGTGCAATGCGTGAGCGACCAGTTCCTTGCCGGTACCGGATTCGCCGTTGATGAGCACGGTGATGTTCGAGCGGGACAGGCGTCCGATCGCCCTAAACACCTCCTGCATCGAGGGCGCTGCACCGATGATTTCCGGCATTTCCTCAGTCCCGGCCGCGGGGCCTGCCTTGTCCGGTCGACGCCGGTGGTTCAAGGCACGCTGTGCCAGGGTTACCGCCTCGTCGACATCAAAGGGCTTTGGCAGATACTCGAATGCCCCGCCTTGGTAGGCGGAGACAGCGCTGTCCAGATCCGAATGTGCAGTCATGATGATGACGGGCAGCTCGGGTTGGCGCGTATGGATGCGCTGCAGAAACTCCAGTCCGTCGATCCCGGGCATGCGGATGTCGGTGATTATCGCGTCGGGCTGTTCGTGATCCAGCGCGCGCAGCGCACCGGCGGCGTCCTCGAACAAACGCACCTGCATGCCGTTCTGTGCAAGCGCCTTTTCCAATACCCAGCGGATAGAGCGATCGTCGTCAATGACCCAAATGGTTCCGTTGCTGTTCATGGCTTACCTCATGCCACGTCGTTTTCGACGGGCAACAGAATTGAGAAAACGGTGCGCCCGGGCCGGCTGGTGCATTCGATGAGCCCCCCGTGCTGTTGAATTAGGGACTGTGCGATCGCGAGCCCGAGCCCCGTGCCTTCGGCACGCCCCGTGACCAGCGGATAGAACACGCGTTCGCGGATGTCGGGTGGGATGCCGGGGCCGTTGTCGATGATTTCGATACAGGCAACGAGCCGATGCCGGGTATGACCGATAGTGAACTGTCGTATCACGCGGGTACGAAAGGTGATGTTGCCGCGCTCACCGAGTGCTTGAGCGGCATTGCGCGTGATATTCAGGACAGCCTGGACGATCTGGTCACGGTCGGCGGTTATGTCCGGGATACTCGGGTCGTAGTCGCGATGAATGGATACGCCGTGCTCGGCCTCGGCGAGCACGAGACTGCGCACGTGCTCGAGAAGCTCGTGAATGTTGATCTTCGCCCTGCGCGGGACCGTGTTGGGTCCCAACATGCGATCGACCAGGGCCTGCAGCCGGTCGGCCTCGCTGATGATGACCTGGGTGTATTCCTTGAGGCGCTCGTCGCCGAGCTCGCGCTCGAGCAGCTGCGCCGCACCGCGCAGGCCGCCCAGGGGATTCTTGATTTCGTGGGACAGGCCCCTCAGCAGCTCACGGGTGGTCTGCTGCTGGGCGAGCAGCGTCTCATCGCGGCTGATCCTCAGCTGGCGGTCCACCTGCACCAGCTCGACCAATAACTCGGGGCCGTGAGTGGATTCGGGCAATGGCATCACGGTGACGTCGACGGTCAGCCGGCGAGTGCCGTTGAGCTGAAGGACGACCTCCCGCTCGGTAAACGGGTGTCCGGTATCCATCGCCGAGCGGATATCGTTGACCAACGCCGCGTTGGGCAGGAGCTCGGCCACCCCCACCCCGAACAGATGCCGAGCGCTGGCGGCCAGCAGCATCTCGCCGGCCGGGTTCACGAAACAAAGGCGCAGCCCGGCGTCGAACATCAGGACCGCCGTGGTCAGGTTGTCGAGGATGCGCTCGTCGAGCGCGACGCCGGATTCGATGCGTGCAAGTTCCATATGGCTTCATGTGTAGCAAGAAACGAACCAACGCGGCTCGTTTTCAGTCGGTACAACTGAACTTCACCGGTCTATGGAAAACAGCAATAAAAACCGATAGATACAGGTGTATCGCCGCAATGTCGAGGCAACAGACGGCCGGGGCTTGCACCGCAACAGGGCGGCTATGCCTTAAATGGTAGCGCAAGGGAAGCGAGTGCGCACCAAAATGGTGCGTATTGTCAGGGGTTGGGCTTCTTGCGTCCCGGCAGATGAATCGAGGGGCGGTGGAGGTGGAAGGTATTGGAGCTGGATTCGATCAAGGTGTTGCCGTCCCGGTCGACGACTGCCGCGCTCACCGTGTGGGTGCCCCGGTTGACGTTGTCCAGAGTCACGTTGGGACTGTTCCCTGTCTTGACGACCTTTCCGTCGAGCCGGATCCGAACCTCGTCGCCGCGGCCCGCCTTGAGAGGGGGCTGGATGAGAACCGTCACCTGCACCTTACCGGCGGTATTGACCACGGTCTGGTCATTGGCCGGGGCGACGATGCTGACCAGCTGGTAGCGGCTGGTGGTCTGCTGCGTCTGGTTTTGCAGCGTATCGGACGGACTCTGAGGTAACACCGGCAAAGGCGGCGCCTTATAAGACGGTGCAGGCGGCACGTCCATCTCCTTGGCGCCGGGGCTCGGCTTATCCGAGAAAGTGACCTCGCCGTTGGGCCCGACCGTCTTGTAGACCTTCTGGTCGGCGAGGGCCGGGGCACACAGGCAGAGGATGAGGAGGATGGTGAACGCGCGCATACGGATAGCATATCCAACGGGCGAGCCTACCTCAATGCAAAAAAAAGCGCCCCCGAATGGGGGCGCTCTCTGATGCCGTAGAAGCGGCGATTACAGGCTGTAGTACATATCGAACTCCACCGGATGGGTGGTCATGCGCAGACGGGTGATCTCCTCCATCTTCAGCCCGATGTAGGCGTCGATGGTGTCGTCGGTGAACACATCGCCGGCGGTCAGGAAGGCCCGATCGCGGTCCAGCTCTTCCAGCGCCTGGTCCAGGCTGTGGCAGACCGTGGGGATGTCCTTCAGCTCCTCGGGCGGCAGGTCGTACAGGTTCTTGTCCATGGCGTCACCCGGGTGGATCTTGTTCTGGATGCCGTCCAGACCGGCCATCAGCATGGCCGAGAAGGCGAAGTAGGGATTGGCGGTCGGGTCCGGGAAACGCACCTCGATGCGGCGTCCCTTCGGGTTGCTGACGTACGGAATACGGATCGAGGCCGAGCGGTTGCGGGCGGAATAGGCCAGCAGCACCGGCGCCTCAAAGCCGGGGACCAGTCGCTTGTAGCTGTTGGTCGAGGCATTGGTCAGCGCGTTCAGGGCGCGGGCGTGCTTGATAATGCCGCCGATATAGAACAAGGCCGTCTCCGACAGACCGCCGTACAGGTCGCCGGCGAACAGGTTCTTGCCGTCCTTGGCCAGCGACTGGTGGCAGTGCATGCCGCTGCCGTTGTCGCCGACCAGCGGCTTGGGCATGAAGGTCGCGGTCTTGCCGTAGGCGTGGGCGACGTTCATCACCACGTACTTGAGGATCTGGTTCCAGTCGGCGCGCTTGACCAGGGTGTTGAACTGGGTGCCGATCTCGCACTGACCGGCCGTGGCCACCTCGTGGTGGTGCACCTCGACCGCAACGCCCATCTCCTCGAGCGCCAGACACATGGCCGAACGCAGGTCCTGCAGGGAGTCGACCGGCGGGACCGGGAAATAGCCGCCCTTGATGCCGGGACGGTGACCGATGTTGCCGTCCTCGAAGACGCGCTCGGAATTCCAGCCGGCCTCTTCGGAATCGATCTTGTAGAAGGCGCCGTGCATCTCGGCACCCCAGCGCACGTCGTCCAGGACAAAGAACTCGGGCTCGGGGCCGAAGAAGGCGGTATCGGCGATGCCGGTCGACTTCAGGTAGGCCTCGGCGCGCTTGGCCACGGTGCGCGGGTCGCGCTCGTAGCCCTGGCCGGTCGAGGGCTCGATGATGTCGCAGCGCAGGTTCAGCGTCGGCTCGTCGGTGAAGGGGTCCAGCACCGCCGTGTCGGCGTCCGGCATGAGGATCATGTCGGAGGCCCGATACCCTTCCAACCGGCGATGGAGGAGCCGTCGAACATCTTGCCGTCCTTGAGCTCGTCCTCATCGAGGGTGTGGGCCGGCACGGAGACATGCTGCTCCTTACCGCGGGTGTCGGTGAAGCGGAAGTCGACGAACTTCACGCCGTTGTCCTTGATCATCTTGAGCACTGAATCGGCCATCGGGTTTCCTCCAGGGAGACTGTTATTTCTGATGTGAATTCGCGCTGCACCGCAGCGACCAAATTTGTGCGTTCGTTGTGCACGAACCGTGCCACTTAGTAACTCATTGAACGGTAATGACTTTAACTACTGGTCTCGGGACTGCGGGCGCCGGCGCGCACCAGCACGGTGCGCGTGATTTGCTGGATGCACCGGCATGGTGCAACCCAGACGCCGCGGCATTCGAAAGCCTGACTGCTCGAACAAAGCCTGATCAATGAAAGTACAGGCCAATCGAGGCCACCGCTTCGACCTCGTCAGCCACCGCGGCAAAGCGCTGGTTCAGCTGCTCCCGGGTGCTGCCTTGGTCCAGGACGCTGAACGGGAGTAGCAGGTCGACCGCGATTTTGCCATCCAAATAATGCAAGGTCACCTTTTCGATGTGCTGGGCTGCGGGGATATCGGCCCAAGCCGGGGCTAGGCGGTCCATGAGCTCGCCGCGCAGCGGCAGCTTCAGGCTCGGGGGGCTGGTCTCGTCGTCCTCGGGGTCGATGTGGACCATAACGTCGGTAACCTCGTCGACCTCGCGAATGACGCGGCTGCGCACGGTCTCGCCGATATGATGCCCCTCGGAGACACTGAGCTTGGGCGGAACCATGATATGGACATCGACCAGGGCATCCTGGCCCATGCGGCGGGTGCGCAGCATGTGCAGCGTCCGCACGCCGTCGACGTTGAGGATGCAGTTTCGGATGGCCTCGACACGCTCGGGGTCCAGGCCAGTATCGACCAGCTCCTTGAGACTATGCCAGCTCAGGTCCCAGCCGATCTTGGCGATCATCAGAGCCACGCCGGCCGCAGCGATGGCGTCCAGGTAGTGCAGGCCGGCCATACTCCCGGCGACGCCGATGATGACGACGATCGAGGAGATGGCATCGGAGCGGTGATGCCAGGCATTGGCGCGCAGCAGGTTGGAGCGGACCTTCTTGGCTACATGCAGTGTGTAGCGGTACAGCAGCTCTTTGGACAGGACCGAGATGGCCGCGACCACAAGCGCGAGAACACCGGGGTGAAGCAGGCGCTGGGTCTGGAACAGTCGGTCCACCGCATCGACCAGGATACCGGCGGCCACCAGCATGAGCAGGATTCCCAAGCCCACGGTGAATGCCGTCTCGATACGTGCGTGGCCGTACGGGTGGTCCTCGTCGGCGTCCTGGCTGCCGTGCTTGGCCGCGAAGATCACCAGACCGTCGCTGGCCAAATCGGACAGCGAGTGCACACCGTCGGCAATCAGGGATTGGGAGCTGCCGATGATACCGAACAATATCTTGGCGGCCGCCAGCAGGACATTGACCAATGCACCAATCAGCGTAATGCGCCGGGTTTCCTGATAGCGTGTGCGCTCGCCGGGCTTGTGCACAGGCGGGTGGTAATGCTGCGTATGCTGGCGGGCATCACCCATGGGGTCCGATCTCGATGGTAATCACGATTTCGTTGTTTTCGTTATGCGCGATGTCGAGCACACGATGGCCGTTCAGGCGGCACCAGGCGGGCACATCGTTGACCACCCCGGGGTCGGTGCAGGTCACCTCGAGCTCGTCGCCGGGCGCCCATTTGCCGACCTCGTCCTGGACCCGAATCACGGGCATGGGGCACAGCAGTCGGCGCGCGTCCAGGTAGCGCCGACTCACAATATCCAGTCCTGGGGGATCTCGTCGGCCGGCATCGGCGCCACCTCGAGCGTGCGTCGCTCCCCGTCCAGGTCAGTGACCTCGACACTCACCGTTTCTGCATCACGGCCCTTACTGTAACGGGCCGTCAAGCGCGCCGCCAGCTCGAGGTCCGACTCGTCGACCGTGCCGTCGACCAGCACCAACGGGCCGACGTGGCTGGTCGGTCGCAGATGCACGAACTGGCGGCGGTAGCCCTCCAGAAAATTGTTTTCGCCTTCCTCGCGGCCGATGATGAGCTTGAAGTCCGGTCGGGGGCGCAAATGGCGCCCGACCTTGAGCAGCATGATGTCATCGAGCTCGTAGTCGCGCTCGCCGCGGGACTTCCAAAGGTCGGCGAGCTTGACCGAGTAGGCCTGATCGGTGAGAAAGCAACAGCCGCCCGCCGGCTGGGCATAATCCTTGAAGCCGAACCGCTCGGCCAGCTGCATTTGCGGCTTACGCGAGCGGCCGCTGAAATCGTGGAGGCGCTCGCGGTCGATCCAGCCCTCGCGTTCCGGAAGGGTCGGCGGCAGAAGCTTGGCGCAAAGCGGGCGCACGAGGCGGTCGCCGGCGCCGGATTCTCGTTGAACCACCGGCATGGTGTCGCGGCGCTGGGACATGGGGCGCTGGCCCACGACCTCGCCGGTAATGATGAAATCGAATCCGTTGGCCTCGGCCCAGTCCAGGGCGTTCTTGACCATGAAGCCCTTGCAGTCCAGGCACGGATTGAGGTTCGCGCCGTAGCCGTGCTTGGGATTGATCACGACGTCCTTGTAGGGCTGGGAGACGTCGATGATATGCAGCTTGATGCCCAGCTGCTCGGCCACCCACAAGGCGTTGTTGCGCTTGGGCTGTGCACGGTCTTTCTTTCGGATGGCGTGGGTGTGTCCCTCCACGCAGAATCCGGTAAAGAAGTTGATGCCCTCGACGTGCACGCCCTGGTCCTGCATGACCTTGGCGGCGAGCATGGAGTCGAGCCCTCCCGAAATGAGGGCAACGGCCTTGGGTTGTCTGTTCATAGGCCAGCGGCGTCGAAATGAAGGTAAGGGGTCGGAAAACTCGGGCGCGTAGGATACCAGATGGCGGCGACCGCGACACGGCGTCCCGTCCGTAAAATGTAGCCGTTTCGCCCACGTTTGCAGGCCTGTTTCACCGCGGGCGCCGGGCGGGGGCGGCGCTCCGCGCGCCCGGACCTGACGCGCCGGGCGCCGGACCGCTATAATGGCGCGCTCTTATCGCCAGTCCACGACAGAGGTCCGCGCTTGAACAAGAAAACCCGCCCCAGCCGGCAAACCAAGCCACGCGCCAAGTCCACGGCCGGCGCCCGGTCGGGCTCCACGGCCGACGCATCGCCGGCGGCCACGTTTCAGGGGCTTATTCTCGCGCTGCAGCAGTACTGGGCCGAGCGCGGCTGCGTCGTGCTGCAACCCTACGATATGGAGGTCGGGGCGGGCACGTTCCATCCGGCGACCTTTCTGCGCTCGATCGGCCCCGAACCCTGGAACGCGGCCTATGTCCAGCCCTCCCGGCGTCCCACCGACGGGCGCTACGGGGAAAACCCGAACCGACTGCAGCATTATTATCAGTTTCAGGTCGTGCTCAAGCCTTCGCCGTTGGAGATCCAGAACCTTTATATAGGCTCGCTGGAGATGCTGGGCATCGATCCCCTCGTCCACGATATTCGCTTCGTCGAAGACAACTGGGAGTCGCCCACGCTCGGCGCCTGGGGTTTGGGCTGGGAGGTGTGGCTGAACGGGATGGAGGTCTCGCAGTTCACATATTTCCAGCAGGTCGGCGGCCTGGACTGCCGGCCGGTGACCGGTGAGCTGACTTACGGCCTGGAGCGCATCGCGATGTACCTGCAGGGCGTGGACAACCTGTTCGATCTGGTCTGGACCGACGGTCCGCTCGGCAAGGTCACCTACCGCGACGTGTTCCACCAGAACGAGGTAGAGATGTCGACGTACAACTTCGAATACGCCGACGTCCAAAGCCTGTTCGGCTGGTTCGATACCTGCGAACGGGAGAGCCAGAAGCTCATCGAGGCGGGCCTGCCCCTGCCGGCCTACGAGATGGCGCTCAAGGCGTCACACACGTTCAATCTGCTGGATGCGCGCCACGCGATCTCGGTGACCGAGCGCCAGCGCTATATTCTGCGCGTGCGCAATCTCGCCCGCGCCGTGGCCGAGGCCTACTATGCCGCACGCGAGGCGCTGGGCTTCCCCATGCTGCGCGATGGCGGCCGGGCGGAGGGCCGGGCATGAGCGGGGCGCGCGACCTGCTGATCGAGATCGGCACCGAGGAGCTGCCGCCCAAGGCGCTGCGCCGCCTGTCCGAGGCCTTCGAAAAGGGTGTCGCCGATGGCTTGGCGCGCGCCGAGCTAAACCACAGCGGCATCACCGCCTACGCCAGTCCGCGCCGCCTCGCGGTCCTGGTCCGATCCCTGGCCGTTCGCCAGCCGGACCAGACCCAGCAGCGCCGCGGCCCGGCGCTGCAGGCGGCATTCGGCGAGGATGGCTGCCCCACGAAGGCGGCCGAGGGCTTTGCGCGCTCCTGCGGCGTTGCGGTCGAGGACCTGGACAAGCTCGAGACCGATAAGGGTGCCTGGCTGGTCTTCAACAGTCACCAGGTCGGATCGCCGGCGTCAGAGCTTGTCCCGAAGATCGTGCAAGAGGCGCTGGATCGCCTGCCCATTCCCCGGCGCATGCGTTGGGGCGCGCTCGAGGAGCAGTTCGTGCGTCCGGTTCACTGGTTGGTCCTGCTCCACGGCGACGAGGTGATTGACGCCGAGCTGCTGGGGGTGCGCAGCGGACGGCAGACGCACGGCCATCGCTTCCATCATCCAGGCACGCTGTATATCGGCGAGCCGGCGGCCTATGCGCCGCTGCTGGAGACCGAGGGCCATGTGCTGGCGGATTTCGAGGCCAGGCGCGAGGCCGTGCGCGCGCAGGTTCTGGAGGCAGCCGCACAGCTGGAGGGCGGCGCCGTCATCGACGAGGACTTGCTCGACGAGGTGACCGCAATGGTCGAGTGGCCGGTGCCGGTGGTGGGCCGTTTCGATGCGCGTTTCCTGGAGGTTCCCGCCGAGGCGCTCATCTCGACCATGAAGTCCAATCAGAAGTACTTCCACGTACTGGACGCCGACGGGGCCCTCATGCCCTGCTTCATCGCGATCAGCAATATTGAAAGTCGCGAGCCCGAAAAGGTGCGCGAGGGCAACGAGCGCGTCATCGCTCCACGGCTGGCCGATGCGGAGTTCTTCTGGAATCAGGATCGCAAGCAAAGCCTGCACAGCCGACTCGAGTCGCTCAAGCAGGTGGTGTTCCAGAAGAAGCTCGGCACCCTGTTCGACAAGGCCGAACGCGTGGCCGCGCTGGCCAAATCGGTGGCGGAGGCGATAGGGGCCGAGCCGTTAGAGGCCGAGCGCGCCGGCATACTCAGCAAATGCGATCTCATGACAGACATGGTCGGCGAGTTCCCCGAGCTGCAGGGCATCATGGGACGCTACTATGCCCGTCACGACGGCGAGCCCGAGACGGTGGCCGTCGCCCTCGACGAGCTGTATATGCCGCGCTTTGCAGGCGATGCGCTGCCGGCTAGCGCGATCGGTCAGGCCTTGGCCATCGCCGATCGGCTCGACACCCTGGTCGGGATCTTCGGCATCGGTCAGAGCCCGACGGGAGACAAGGACCCCTTCGCTCTGCGCCGGGCCGCCCTGGGCGTGTTGCGTACGATTATCGAGTGCGAATTGCCGCTCGACCTGGAGGCGGCGCTGCGCGCAGCGGCAGGGGGTTTTGCGAAGGGGACGCTGTCGGGTCAGGTCGTGGCGGAGGTCTTCGACTTCATGATGGAGCGCCTGCGCGGCTACTTCATCGAACGCGGCCACGCGCACGACACGTTCGAAGCCGTGCTGGCCCAGCGGCCGACGCGCCCCGCGGACTTCGCCGCGCGGGTGGCGGCCGTCGGCACGTTCCGAGAGCTGCCCGAGGCCGAGAGCCTGGCCGCGGCGAACAAGCGGATATCAAATATACTGCGCCAGGCCGGCGGCGAGGTGGAAGGTACGGTCGCGAGCGAGCGTCTGGTGGAACCTGCCGAACGGGCGCTGGACGAGCGCGTGCACGCCCTGGCCGACGAGGTGGCGCCGCTGATCGCAGCCGCCGAGTACACGGGGGCGCTCAAACGCCTGGCCACCCTGCGGGAGCCCGTGGACACGTTCTTCGATGATGTGATGGTGATGGCCGAGGATCCCGCTCTGCGCGCAAATCGCCTCGCGCTGCTGAACCGGATGCGCAATCTGTTCCTTGAGGTCGCCGACCTGTCGCAGCTGCAGCACTGAACATCCGAGGATAGGGCCATGTCCACGCCAATCGACAACGATTCATACGACGCCATGCTTGCTGCGGTACAGGCCTTCCACGACAAGCACGATTTCCCCAACCGCGGCGGCGAGGAGATGACCTATCGCCTCGCGTTGATGGCCGAGGAGCTCGGTGAGATCGCCGCCTGCGTAACCAAAGGCAAGCCGAAGGAGGCACTGGCCGAGGAGGTCGCCGACCTGCTTATCCTGCTCATCGGCACCGCAATCGCGGCGGACTTCGATCTGAAGCAGGCCTTCTGGGAGAAGATGCAAAAGATAATGCAGCGCGAATCCCGTATGGTGGACGGGCGTGTCCGGGTATCGGAATTCAGGGATTGAAGTGCGGTGGATAGGGGCGCCTGCGGTGCGCACATTGGAAGAGCGTAAACGATGAAACTCATCATTCTCGATCGAGACGGCGTGATCAATGAAGACTCGGACGATTACATCAAGTCGCCCGAGGAGTTCATACCGCTGCCGGGCAGCCTGGAGGCCATCGCGCGGCTCAACCACGCCGGCTTTCGCGTCTTGGTGGCAACCAATCAGTCGGGGATCGCCCGCGGCCTGTTCGACCTGGACACGCTGCACCGAATCCACGAAAAGCTGCGCCGCCAGCTCGCGGCGCTCGGCGGGGAGATCGAGGCCATTCTCTTTTGTCCGCATGGTCCCGATGACAACTGCACCTGCCGCAAACCCAAGCCGGGATTGCTGCGCGACATCGCCGATCGCCTGCAGTTTTCGCTCGAGGAGGTGCCCGCTGTGGGTGACTCGTTGCGCGACTTGCAAGCGGCTCAGGCCGTCGGCGCGCGGCCCCTGCTCGTACGGACCGGCAAGGGTGAACGCACGCTGGCCCAGGGTGAGGGCCTTGAGGGCGTTCCCGTATACGCCGATCTCGCCAGCGCGGTCGAGGCCCTGCTTGCCGAGTCGGGGGACAGCTGAGACGTGATGTTGCTGCGGTCGCTCGTATTCCAGCTCGGCTGGGTGATCAGTACCATCTTCTTCGGGCTGACGACGCTGCTCACCGCACCGCTGCCGTTCGAGTGGCGGTGGCACTATGTGCGTCTGTTCGCGCTGTTCAACCTTTGGATGCTCGAGCAAGTGTGCCGACTGCGATTCGAGGTCGAAGGTATCGAACGGATTCCCGCCGGCCCCGCGATTATCTTTTCCAAACACCAGTCAACCTGGGAGACGCTCATGCTGCAGCGCGTCTTTCCCCCGCTGGTGTGGGTGCTCAAGCGCGAGCTGCTGTGGATTCCGTTCTTCGGCTGGGGGCTGGCGCTCATGCGGCCCATTGCCATCAATCGCAAGGCGGGGCGCCACGCGATGCACCAGGTGGTCCAGCAGGGCACGGCGCGCCTGCGGGCGGGGCGCTGGGTGGTGATCTTCCCCGAGGGCACCCGCGTGGCCCCCGGAACCCGCGGGCGGTATCGCGCGGGCGGCGCCATGTTGGCCGAGCAGAGCGGTTTTCCCATCGTCCCCGTGGCGCACAATGCCGGCGAATTCTGGCCCAAAGGCGGATTTCTGATTCGCCCGGGCGTGATCAAGGTCGTCATCGGCCCGACCATCGCCGCGAGCGGTCGCTCCCATGAGGAGCTTCTGGCCGAGACCCGGACCTGGATCGAATCGACCATGGCGCGTATCAGCGCCGTTCCGTATCCCGAACCCGACGTCGACTGAAACGCCCGGCAAACGGCGCGAGGTGGCGCCCGGCGGGGGCCCTGCTCAAAATATCGTTAAATCATGATATACTGATAGGATTTGCCGCCCGGAGCTGGGCCAACGAGGGCCGGCCGGGCCGTTTTTTTGTGGCCCGGCGTCTCGTTACACGGCGATACGAATTTGATTCCGTAAATTTAGAGGCAATAACATGCACAATCGTAGCACGATTACGCAATTTATCATCGAGGAACAGCGCCGCATCGAGGGGGCGACGGGCGATTTCACGTCGTTGCTCAACGATGTCGTCACCGCCTGCAAAATCATCTCGAACATGGTGAATCACGGCACGCTGGCCGGCGTTCTGGGCAGCGCCGGGACGGAGAACGTTCAGGGCGAGACGCAAAAGAAGCTCGATATCATCTCCAACGAGGTATTCCTGCGCCAGAACGAGTGGGCGGGACACCTGGCGGCGATGGCCTCCGAGGAGATGGAAGACGTATACGCCATTCCGAAGGAATATCCTCGCGGCAAGTACCTGCTGGTTTTCGATCCGCTGGACGGCTCCTCGAACATCGATGTGAATGTGTCGGTGGGCACGATCTTTTCGATCCTGCGCTGCCCGGGCGAATGCAAGGACAAGCCGGCGTCCGAGGCGTTCCTTCAGCCCGGCACCGAGCAGGTCTGCGCCGGGTACGCGCTGTACGGGCCGTCGACCATGATGGTCCTGACGACGGGCAACGGCGTGAACGGCTTCACCCTGGACCAGAACATCGGCGAGTTCCTGCTCACTCACCCGAATATGACGATCCCCCAGGATACGAGTGAGTTTGCGATCAATGCCTCCAATATGCGCTTCTGGGAGACCCCGGTTAAGCGTTACATCGACGAGTGCCTGGCCGGAAAGGAAGGCAGCCGCGGACGGGACTTCAACATGCGTTGGATTGCCTCGATGGTGGCCGAGGTGCACCGCATCCTGACCCGGGGGGGCGTGTTCCTGTACCCGCTGGACGAGAAGATGAAGGCCAAGGGCCAGGGCGGCAAGTTGCGACTGATGTACGAGGCCAACCCGATGGCCTTTATCGTCGAGCAGGCCGGTGGCCAGGCGAGCACCGGGCGCGAGCGTATCCTGGATCTGCGCCCGAGCGACCTGCACCAGCGCGTACCCGTGATCCTCGGGTCCAAGAACGAGGTGGCTCGCATCGAGGACTACCACCGCGACGGCAAGGCCCAGAGCGCCGCCTGAGGCGGTCACCGGCCAGAAAGAAACCCCGATCCGTCATGCGGGTCGGGGTTTTTGTTTGGCTATCGTGTAAGCGAGCGCTTACTTCAAGTCGTCATATATCGAGATTGGCAGCTGCCAGGGCGTTCTGCTCGATAAACTCGCGGCGCGGCTCGACGTGATCGCCCATCAGCGTAGTAAAGATCTCATCGGCGGCGATGACGTCCTCGATCTGGACCTGCAGTAGACGCCGGGTCTCCGAGTTAAGGGTGGTCTCCCACAGCTGCTCGGGGTTCATTTCGCCCAGCCCCTTGTAGCGCTGGATAGTCTGACCGCGCTTGGCCTCCTCGAGCAGCCAGTCCAGTGCCTGCTTGAAGCTGGCGACTTCCTGGCGCCGCTCACCGCGCTGCATATAGGCGCCTTCCCCCAACAGATCGGCCAGCTGGGCGCCGAGGTCGCGGATGGCCCGGTATTCGCCCGTCTCGAAAAACTCGCCGCCGATCGGATATGAAGACGTTACGCCATGGCGGATGATGGTGATCCGGGCACGCCAGGCGCCCTCGCCGCCCTCGGCCTCGAGCGTGACACTGTAACGCTCAGGACCCTGCTCGTCGCTGTTCAGGCGCTGCTCGAGCTCGGCGAACCATCCGCGCGCCTGTTCGATATCCAGCAAGGCGGCCTCGGGCAGCGGCGCCATGGTGATCATCTTCTCGAGCACGGCGGCCGGGTAGCGCCTCGACAGGCGATGAATCCCGGCCATCACGGTCATATACTCCTTGGCCAGCGTCTCGAGCGAGGCACCCGACAGGGGCGGTGCGTCGGCGCTGACGTGCAGAGCGGCGTTGTCCAGGGCGGTTTGCAGCAGGTAGTCGTTCAGCTCCAGATCGTCTTTGACGTAGCGCTCCTGCTTGCCTCGCTTGATCTTGTACAGAGGCGGCTGGGCGATATACACATGACCCCGCTCGACGATCTCGGGCATCTGCCGGTAGAAGAACGTCAGCAGCAGCGTGCGGATATGGGATCCGTCCACGTCCGCATCGGTCATGATGATGATGCGGTGGTAGCGCAGCTTGTCTGGATCGAATTCGTCGCGCCCGATGCCGCAGCCCAGCGCGGTGATCAACGTGCCCACCTCGGCCGAGGACAGCATCTTGTCGAAGCGGGCCTTCTCGACGTTCAGGATCTTGCCCTTGAGCGGCAGGATGGCCTGGTAGCGCCGGTCACGGCCCTGCTTGGCGGAGCCGCCGGCCGAGTCGCCCTCGACGAGGAACAGCTCGGACAGGGACGGGTCCTTTTCCTGGCAGTCGGCCAGCTTTCCGGGCAGGCCGGCGACGTCCAGCACACCTTTGCGTCGGGTCATCTCCCGGGCCTTGCGGGCCGCTTCGCGGGCGCGCGCGGCCTCGACCACCTTGCCGGCGATGGACTTGGCGTCGAGTGGATTCTCCAGCAGGTAGTCCTGCAGACGCTCCGACATTAGCGATTCGACCGCGCCTTTGACCTCTGAGGAGACCAGCTTATCCTTGGTCTGCGACGAGAACTTGGGATCGGGAACCTTCACCGAGAGGACCGCCGTGAGCCCCTCGCGGGCGTCGTCGCCAGTCGGACTGACCTTGGCCTTCTTGGACAGACCTTCTGCCTCGATGTAGTGGTTGAGCGTCCGGGTCAGGGCACTGCGAAATCCTGCCAAATGGGTGCCACCGTCGCGCTGGGGGATGTTGTTGGTAAAGCAGAAGATGTTTTCCTGGTAGGAGTCATTCCACTGCATGGCCAGCTCGACCGTGACGCCCTCTTTGTCGGCGTTGAGATAGAAGGCCGTGGGATGCAGGGGCGTCTTGTTTCGGTTGAGGTGCTCCACAAACGCCCGGATACCGCCCTCGTATTCGAACACATCCTGCTTCTGACTGCGTTCGTCGGTCAGAACGATGCGCACGCCGGAATTCAGGAAGGACAGCTCGCGCAGGCGCTTGGACAGGATATCGTAATGGAACTCAGTGTCGGTGAAGATTTCCGTGCTGGGCTTGAAGCGGATCTCGGTACCGCTGGCCTCGGCGTCGCCGATTACCTTGAGCGGATACAAGGGCTCGCCCAGGGAATATTCCTGCTGGTGGATCTTGCCGTCGCGCCGGATGGTCAGCTTGAGCTGCTCGGACAGGGCATTGACCACAGATACACCGACACCATGCAGGCCGCCGGAGACCTTGTAGGAGTTTTGATCGAATTTACCGCCGGCGTGCAGGACGGTCATAATGACCTCGGCGGCTGACCGGCCCTCTTCCTCGTGGAAGTCTACCGGGATACCGCGTCCATTGTCCTTGACGGAAACGGCGTCATCGCTGTGGATAACGACCTCGATTTCCGAACAGTAGCCAGCCAGGGCCTCGTCGATGGCATTGTCCACGACCTCGAACACCATGTGGTGCAACCCCGTGCCGTCATCCGTATCGCCGATGTACATACCCGGGCGCTTGCGCACCGCATCCAGGCCCTTCAGGACCTTGATGCTGGTGGAGTCGTAGATCTTATCGTCAGCCATGAGTTGGCCTCCTCGTGAGCAATCGCGCCATTATACCACTTCGTGGACCGCCCCGTGTTCCACGTGGAACAGCTTGCATTCCGGCCATGCCGACAGGTCGAGGAGATCCCGTTCGGTGCTCGTCACGAACACCTGGGCCCCCACCTCCCCCAGCAACGCCAGCAGCCGCCCCCTACGTTCCCGGTCCAGCTCGGCCGGAAGGTCGTCTACCAGGAGCAGGCATCGATCCGGGCTCAACGTCCCCAGCAGCCGGACCTGCGCCAGGCGCATGGCGGCCACCAGCAGCTTCTGCTGGCCCCGAGACAGGCTTTGCTGAACCCGGACTCCGTCGACCCGCATCGTGATGTCGGCCCGATGCGGACCCTGCCGCGTGAACCCTGCCTCCCGATCGCCCTTGAGTCCGCTAGCCAGCGCCCCCTCGTAGCTCATGTCCTTCGACCAGCCCCGCAGGAGCTGGAACTCGACCGGTAGCCCAAGAAGCCTTTCCACATAGTCGTCCAACCAGGGCCGCAACCGATCCAGATAGGATTCTCGCGCCCTGGAGAGCGCAGCCGCATGACTGATCAGCGAGTCATTCCACAGGGTGATGGCGCCATCCGGCCCGCCTTGGCGTAACGCCGCATTTCGCTGCCGCAGCGCCCGATGGTATCCCCGCCACGCCTCGATGAAGCCATGTTCCACGTGGAACACACCCCAGTCCAAGAACTGTCGTCTGAACCGGGGTCCCTGCTCGAGCACCTCATGGCTTTCCGGGTTGATCACCTGCACCGGCAGCCACCGCGCCAGTTCGGCGGCGCGGTCCACGTTCGTCCCCGCCACCCGAATGCGCGTCTCCCGCAGCGTCCGCTCGATCCCCAGCGCCACCTCCGACCCGTCCGCCCGGCTGCGCCGGCCGAAGACCGTCAGGCCTTCGCTTCCTCGCTGGATCACTTGTTTGATATGAGGCGTCCGAAAGGAACGGGCCAATCCCAGAATGTGGATCGCCTCGAGGAGACTCGTCTTTCCGCTGGCGTTCGCCCCGAAGATCACATTACACGAGGGACTGGGCGTCAGCGTCGCTTCTGCAATGTTGCGCACATGGCGCAGCTCCAACCGGACGAGGCTCATTGGGCCCGGGCGTCACAGCCGCATCGGCATGACCACGTACTGGCAATTAGCCTCCTCGGCACCCTCGATGAGACAGCTGCTGTTCGAGTCGGTCATGGTCACGCTCACCTGCCCTGACTTGAGCGCCGCCAAGGCATCCAGCAGGTAGCTGACATTGAAACCGATCTCGAATTCCTCGCCCTGGTATTGCACCTCGAGCTCTTCCTCGGCCTCTTCCTGCTCCGGGTTATGCACCGTCGCTTTCAGCAAGTTCGCCGACAACTGCAGGCGAATACCGCGGAATTTCTCGTTCGACAGCACCGACGCCCTGATGAACGCCTGGCGCAGCGCCTCCCGGTCGCTCTTCATCACCCGATCGCCACCGGTCGGCACCACCCGCTCATAGTCCGGGAAACGCCCTTCGATCAACTTCGAGGTAAACGTCACCTCAGGCAGGTTCAGTTTGATGTGATTCGCACCAACCTGGACCTCGACCTCATCGTCCGAGTCCTCCAGCAGCCGAGCCAGCTCGAGCACCCCCTTGCGAGGTACGATCAGCTGGCGCGACTCCTCCACCGACAGCTCCGTATCGACCCGGCACAGCGCCAGGCGATGTCCGTCCGTTGCCACGGCGCGAAGCACTTTGTTGCCGAGCTCGAGCATCAGCCCGTTCAGATAATACCGCACGTCCTGATGCGCCATCGCAAACTGCGTTTGCTCGATCAGCATCTTCAGGTCGCGCTGTGCCACCGCGAAGCTGAACGGGGCCTCGATGGGATCGATATTCGGAAACTCACTCGCCGGCAGGGTTGCCAACGCAAACCGGCTCTTGCCCGATCGGATGACCGCCCGCTCTTTTTCGACCTTCAGTTCCAGCGTCGCTTGTTCCGGGAGTGTGCGACAGATGTCCATGAACTTACGCGCCGGCAGGGTAATCTCTCCGTCCTCCGCCCCCGGTACCGTCGTCTGCGCGATCATTTCCACTTCCAGGTCGGTACCGGTCATGGCCAGCGTCCCGTCGTTGACCACCAACAGGATGTTGGACAACACCGGCAGACTCTGGCGCCGTTCCACCACGCCGCTCACCATCTGCAATGGCTTGAGCAGCGACTCTCGCTGGATCGTAAGCTTCATATGACCGTGCTTCCTTCTTGTCCTAGGTCCAACCAGGCTCTTCGCTCTTCTATTATCTTAAATCTTAAAGATCTAAACCTTATTGAACCTGTTATTAGTCTCGCCCGTTTCTGTGGTTAACTCGTTAAAACCTTTCAATACAGTAACCTACACACACAACAACCCTGTCCAAAAGACGCTGGAAATCGTTGGGTAGCCTGTGGACAACATGTGAGTCGTTTACCCTTGCGCCCATCAGACAATCTTATCCACAGTTTATCATCGATATATACAGCTTATGTGCTCAGTGTTCTCAACAGGTTCGCATAATCCTCGCTAATGCGTTGGTCGGTCTCTTTGAGCTCGACGACCTTGCGACACCCGTGCAGGACCGTGGTGTGATCGCGCCCGCCGAATGCGTCCCCGATCTCCGGCAGGCTGTGGTTGGTCAACTCCTTGCACAAGGCCATCGCCATCTGGCGCGGCCGGGCCACGGACCGCGAGCGGCGCTTGGACAGCAGGTCCGCCACGCGGATCTTGTAGTACTCGGCCACCGTCTTCTGGATGTTCTCAATCGTGACCAGCTTCTCCTGCAGCGCGAGCAGGTCGCGCAGGGCCTCCTTGGCAAAGTCGAGTGTAATGGCCCGTCCCGTAAAGTGAGCATTCGCCATCACGCGACGCAGCGCCCCCTCGAGCTCGCGAATGTTGGAGCGGATACGTTTGGCGATAAAGAACGCCACTTCGTTGGGCAGGTCCACGCCGGACTGACTCGCCTTACTCATCAGAATGGCCACGCGGGTCTCGAGCTCCGGTGGTTCGATGGCCACCGTCAGTCCCCAGCCGAAGCGCGACTTCAGGCGCTCCTCCAGGCCGGCAACTTCTTTCGGGTAGCGGTCGCAGGTCATGATGACCTGCTGCTGGCCCTCCAACAGCGCGTTGAACGTATGGAAGAACTCCTCCTGGGAGCGTTCCTTGCCGGCGAAGAACTGGATGTCGTCGATCAGCAGCGCATCGACCGAGCGGTAGAAGCGTTTGAAATCGTTGATTGAATTGTGCTGCAGCGCCTTGACCATGTCACCGACGAAGCGCTCCGAGTGCAGGTACACGACCTTTGCCCCGGGTCGCAGCTTCTGCATCAGATTGCCTACAGCGTGCATAAGGTGGGTCTTACCCAACCCGACCCCGCCGTAAATCAAGAGCGGGTTGTACGCCGCCCCCGGGTTTTCGGCCACCTGCATCGACGCGGCTCGCGCGAGCTGGTTGGACTTGCCGCCCACAAAGCTGTCGAACGTGAAGTTGGGATTGAGGCTGCTGTTGTGGCTACGCGGCGCAACCGCAGGACCCGGGGCGGCGGGCCTGTCCGCCTCGGCGGGTGCGCCCGGTCCGGGGGCCGTTGCCCGGCTGCCAACCTCCAACAGCACCTGATACGCGGCCTCTTGCTCAACCTGGTCGACGATCGTGCTGATGCGTTCCATCAACCGGTTGTTCACCCAGTCGAGCACGAACCGGTTCGGCGCCAGCAAGCGCAGGGTCTGGCCCTCGACCACCGCGTGCAGCGGGCGGATCCAGGTATTGAACTGCTGGGGGGAGAGCTCCCCCTCCAGCCGATCGAGACACTTTTGCCAGAGAGAGTGGGTCACGCCTGGGTGTTCTGTGTTGAATTTCTTCTAGGGGCCGGAGCCTAATTCACCCCGGGAGACCGGCAAGTCTATACCCCTGGGCGCAAGTTATCCACACCCCATTCCCCAGCGTTAAGCCCGCGCCCCACGGGCGTCGAATGTCCCCTCAAGGTTGACAAAAGCCCTCTCCTGACAGTATCTTGCCGGACTTTTCCGCGCCCGGGGCAAGAGGGGCGTCCCAATCGCCCGCCCGGCTTCCACACGCGCGACACGACACTACGGATATTACGGACTACGGCCATGAAAAGAACCTTTCAGCCCAGCGTGCTCAAGCGCAAGCGCAATCACGGTTTCCGTGCGCGGATGAAGACCCGCGGCGGTCGCCTCGTCCTCAAGGCACGCCGCGCCAAGGGCCGCGCTCGGCTGTCCGTCTGATAAGCGGATCGTGACTGCCGCGCCGTTTGCACGCCAGCAACGGCTGCTCAAGCCCTCCGAGTATCAGCGAGTCTTCGCCCGCGCGCGTCGCTGGAGCCATCCCCTCCTGACCGTGCTGTGGCGGCCCAATGACCTGGGCCGGGCCCGACTGGGCCTGGCGGTCTCCAAGCGCCAGCTGCGCACCGCAGTGGCGCGCAACCGCTTCAAGCGTCAGGTCCGCGAGAGTTTCCGCCTCCATAACCGCGACCTGGGCTCCAATGACATCGTCGTTATGGCGCGAGCCGCGGCACTGACCGCGCCCAACCCGGAACTGTCCAAGGCGCTTGCAGCCGCCTGGCAGCATATGAGCAAGGCATGCGAAAGCTCTTCATCTGGCTGATTGCCGCTTACCGTTATTTGATCAGCCCCTGGCTGGGGAGCCATTGCCGGTTCTATCCCAGCTGTTCGGAATACACCCAGACCGCCATTGCGCGACACGGTATACTGCGCGGGCTGTGGTTGGGGCTGCGCCGTATTTCCCGGTGCCACCCCTGGCACGAAGGCGGCCTTGACCCCGTTCCCGACGTCGCGCCGCCCCACAACGGGCCCAAGGACGCGTCCTGCCCTGAACACTCAGGCCTTGCGGACCCAGCCGTTACCAAGAAAGAGCGCTGATGGATCTCCAGAAACTGTTCCTGTTTATTGCCCTGTCCATCGTCCTGTTGCTGATTTGGGACGCCTGGCAAAAGGACTTCGGCCACCAGGCCCCGGTGCCGACCCAGGCCAGCGCCCCCGGCCAACACGGCGCCGCGCCCGGCACCGCCCCGCGCGCCAGCGACGTGCCCACCGTAGCGCCGAGCGCCTCGACGCCCGAGTCCACCGCAAGCGGGAGCGGTGCACCGAGCACCGCCCCGGCGGCCCAGCCCGCCGAGGTCCTTAAGCAGGGCCAGCGTATCCATGTGCGCACCGATACGCTCGACGTCACCATTGATACGGTCGGCGGCGACATCCGCCGCGTCGAGTTGCCCAAGTACCCCGTCTCGGTGAACAAACCAAACCAGCCCTTCGTGCTCATGGGTGACACGAGCGAGCACCTCTTCGTCGCCCAATCGGGTTTTGCGCAGAAGGCGGGCGTCAAGGTCAACGCCCCGAATCACACCGCCACCTATACCGCCGAACGCACCAACTATGAATTGGCGCCCGGCCAAAAGACGCTGAACGTAGACCTGCACTGGACCGGTCGTGATGGTGTGAGCATCACCAAGCGTTACACCTTCATGCGCGACCGCTACGTGGTCAAGATGGCCTACATCGTCCACAACGGCGGCGCACAGCCGTGGGAGGCGAACGCCTATGAGCAACTGCAGCGCACCAAGCCCCCCAAGAAGTCGCACTTCGGAGAACATACCTACACCGGTGCGGTGTATTGGAGCCCGGACGAGCACTATCAAAAGGTATCGTTCGGCGACATGGAAGACGGGCCGCTGAAAAAGCAGTTCAAGGGTGGCTGGGCGGCCATGATCCAGCACTACTTCCTGGGTGCCTGGATACCGGCACCGGATATGACCTTCCATTACTACACGCAGGCCGAAAACGGCGGGCGTTACATCATCGGCATGTATTCGCCCCAACTGAGCGTCGCCCCGGGCCAGACCCGCACGCTGGACGCCAGCTCGCTGTTCGTCGGCCCGAAGGTGCAAAAGCGGCTGGCGGCTATCGCGCCGGGTCTGGATCTGACCGTCGACTACGGTTACCTGACCTTCATTTCCAAGCCGCTGTATTGGCTTCTCGAGAAGATTCACAACATCGTCGGCAATTGGGGCTGGGCGATCGTGCTCCTGACGATCCTCATCAAGGCCGTGTTCTACAAGCTGTCCGAGACCAGCTACAAGTCCATGGCCAACATGCGCCGCGTTCAACCTCGCATGAAGGCGATCAAGGAGCGCTTTGCCGGCGACCGTCAACGCCAGAACCAGGCGATGATGGAGTTGTACAAGAAAGAGAAGATCAATCCGCTCGGCGGCTGTCTGCCGATCGCCATTCAGATCCCGGTATTCATCGCCCTGTACTGGGTCCTGCTCGAAAGCGTGGAGCTGCGCCAAGCCGACTGGATCTTCTGGATTCACGACCTGTCCACCAAGGACCCTTACTACGTGCTGCCGATCGTAATGGGCATCACCATGCTCTTGCAGCAGCGGCTCAACCCCACCCCCATGGACCCGATCCAGGCCAAGGTGATGATGGTGCTGCCGATCGCCTTCACCGTCTTCTTCGCCTTCTTCCCGGCGGGGCTGGTGATCTACTGGATCGTCAACAACAGCCTGTCGATCCTGCAGCAGTGGTACATCACCCGGGTCGTGCTCAAGGTCAAGACGTAGCGCCTCACCGGCAAAGACCGAGCCCATGGTAGAGGCCGTCGATACCATCGCCGCACAGGCCACGCCGCCGGGCCGCGGTGGTGTCGGCATCGTCCGTGTGTCGGGTCCGCTCAGCGCCGCCATCGCCCGCGCCGTGCTCGGGCGCTGCCCCGCCCCGCGTCACGCGACCGTCCTCCCCTTTCTCGACGCCGCGGACGAGATCATCGACGAGGGCATTGCCCTGTATTTTCCCGCGCCCCATTCGTTCACCGGTGAGGACGTGCTGGAGCTGCACGGTCACGGCGGCCCTGTCATCCTCGACCTGCTGCTGGCGCGCGTGCTGGCGCTCGGGGCGCGTCCCGCTCGCCCCGGCGAGTTTTCCGAACGGGCCTTTCTCAACGACAAGCTCGACCTGGCTCAGGCCGAGGCCATCGCCGATCTGATCGACGCCGGTTCCGCGCAAGCCGCCCGCTCGGCCTCGCGCTCGCTGCAGGGAGAGTTTTCGACTCGCATCGACGCGCTCGTTGAGGCGATCGTCGCCCTGCGCACCCTGGTCGAGGCCGCCATCGATTTTCCCGACGAGGAGATCGACTTTCTCCGCCCGGCCGAACTCGGTGAACGTCTGGCGTCGCTTCGCGCCCAGCTGGAGGCGGTCCAATCCGCCGCGCACCAGGGACAGCTATTGCGCGAGGGGATGACCGTCGTCATCGCGGGGCGCCCCAATGCCGGCAAGTCCAGCCTGCTCAACGCCCTCGCCGGGCGTGAATCGGCCATCGTCACCGAGATCCCGGGCACGACCCGCGACGTGCTGCGCGAGCATCTCGTCATCGACGGGCTGCCGCTGCACGTGATCGACACGGCCGGGTTGCGCGACAGCGCCGACCCAATCGAGCAGGAGGGGGTGCGCCGCGCCTGGGCCGAGATCGAACAGGCCGACCGCCTGCTCCTGGTCGTCGACGACAGCCGCGGTTTCGGGCCCGACGAGGAAGCATTGCAGGCGCGGCTGCCCGCGGGCGTGCCGCTGACCGTCGTCTACAACAAAGTCGACCTCTCAGGCCGCGCGCCCGGGCCCGTGAGCCCGCTCCACGCCGCGGCGCCTGACGCACCTCCGGCGGCGCTGGGTGTCTCGGCCCGCAGCGGCGAGGGGCTGGGCGCCCTGTGCGACCACCTCAAGGCGAGCGTCGGGTATGACTCAGGCGAGGCGGGCACGTTTACCGCGCGGCGGCGCCACCTGGACGCCCTGCGGGCTGCGGCCACCCACCTCGATGCCGCCGCCGACCACCTGACTCCCGTCGTTTCGGCCGAGCTGCTGGCCGAGGACTTGCGACAGGCCCAGCGCGCGCTCGGAGAAATCACCGGCGAGTTCAGCTCCGACGAGCTGCTCGGGCGCATCTTTGCCGATTTTTGTATCGGCAAATAGCCGGGCCGCCGGTTGCTGCGGTCACGGGCGAAATGCACGCACCGCTCGCCCGAGCCGCTCAAGGTCGTCGCGCTTTGCGCCGGCGCTCGAATAACGCAGCCGGTTGTACAGCGCCGCGATGGCCGAAACCTGCGCGGCCAGCTCCGGGCGTTGGCGCCGCACCCGCTGCGCAAAGTCCTGCGCCCCCTCGGCCGGGCCTCGCACCAGCCCCCGGCGGGCGAGCTTGGCGCAAAAGCGCCGCCAGCACCGCTGGACGGGATCGGACGGCGTTGCGCGGCGCCTGAGCAGCACGAATGCAGCGAGCGCCAGCACGATCACACCGAGGCTGGCGAACAGCAGCCCGGCCGTGCCCCGCCAGGAGATCCCGCCGAGCCCCAGCTGTTCCAGCAGGGTGTTTTGTCGCCGGCGATCGAAGCCCACCACCCACTGATTCCAGTAGTAGTTCAAGCTGTCCCAGCGGTAACCCAGGCCGCGCCACGTGCGCGTCAGCCAGTCCCCCCGCTGCCTTTCCACATTCTGCCGCTCGTCGGGGCGGATCCTGGCCAGGTCCTCGCTGCTGTCTATCCGCCCCGGTGGGATCACGGCCGTGGGATCGACCCGCTCCCAGCCCGTACCCCGCAGCCACACCTCCGCCCATGCGTGGGCATCGGATTGACGCACGATCAGGTAGTCGCCGACCGGATTCATTTCCCCACCCTGATAGCCGGTGACCACCCGGGCCGGAATGCCGGCGGCCCGCATGAGAACGGCAAACGCCGATGCATAGTGTTCGCAGTAGCCGCGCCGGGTCTCGAACAGGAATCCATCGACTGGGTCGCCGGGTGTCGCCGGCGGCTCACGCGTGTAATAGAAAGGCTGCTTTCGAAAATAGGCGAGTGCCTCGCGGACCACCCCCGCCGCATCAGCGGCTTGGGCTCGCCAGCGTGCAGCCAGCGCCCGCGCCCGTGGTGCCGTATCCCGGGGCAGGGCCAGGTAGCGCTGCGGACTCGGCGCGGTATCGGGATCGAGCCGGTACTGCGGGTAGGACCGCATCCGGTAGCGCCGCACGCCCTGCACGGGATGCCGGCTGAGCAGCTGGTAGGCCGAGGTCAGGGTCGCATCGCCCGGCACGCGGGCGGGTAGATCCAGCGCAAACAACCAAAAACGCCCGTGCGGCTCCACCGTGACGGTATAGTTCAGTGCCGGTCCCAGCGCACGGTAGTCGATCGGCTGGGGCGGCGCGCGGACCTCGCGGGGCTGATCCGGGTCCGACCAGGTATAGCCGTCGAAGTCCCAAAGGACGGGACCGCGCCAATAGCGCTGCGCCGGCGGCGGCGGCCCGCCTTTGAACCGTACCCGAAAGGCGGCGGCGTCATCGTCGGACAGGCGCGTGATGTTGCCCGGCGAGAGCGTATCCGACAGCCCCGTATGCGCGGTGAAGGCGTCCTTGGGCATGCCCCACAGCGGCCCCGGAATTCGCGGGAACAGTACGAACAACACCAGCATCATGGGAGCTGCCTGAGCGACCAGGACGGCGGCCGTGCGAAGGTGTTGTCGCTGCCCCGACCACCCCCCCCACTCGCGGGCCCGATGCTGATGGGCGATGAGAGCCGTCGTCAGGACCACGACCACCACCAGCATATAGACCCCGATGAATACCGACTGGCCAAACAGAAACCCGGTGATCACCACGAAGTAACCGAGGAAGATCGCGACCGTGGTGTCACGCGGGCCCTTCATCTCCAACAGCTTCAGGCAGAGCATCACTACGAGCAGGGCCACCCCCGCGTGTCGCCCCACCAGGGTGTGATAACTGGCGAACACCGCCGCGACGGCCGCGAACGTCAGCAATACGCGCAGCCAACGCCCAGGCAGGCGGACGCGCGAAAAGGCCGCCAGCACGCGCCAGCCGAACAGCCCCAGGCACAGGGCCGAAAGGGCCCCTGACATGCGGGCGAAGTGCGGCGCGACCACCAGTAGCAGTCCGCCGAGCAGCCAGGCCTCCGCCGGGTCCGCCCGCCACGCGCGCCTCGCGACCGGACTCGGCCCGCTCACGGATTCGGCGCCTCAAACAGGGCCAGTGTCTCCAGGCACCGGCTTCGATGGCCGGGGCCGTGGTCGGGATCGATCCGCCGACCGGGCAGCCACAGCCCGTAGGTCAGCCCCGCGGACTCCGCCTCGAGCACCCAGCGGGTCAGTCGCGACAGCCGGGTCTCGCGGTCCAATCCCTCCAGCGCCCGCCAGTCGAGCCAAACCTCCGAGGCGCGATCGCCGCCGAACTGCTTGGTCAGCAGACCCTGCTCGCGCGCCAGGGCCTTCCAGTTGATGTGGCGCAGAGAATCGCCGGGGTGATAGCCGCGGAACCCGGCGAAGTCGTCGCTGCCGTGACCCCGGTCCCCGGTCAGGGTCGCCTCGTAGCTTGGGCCTACCGGCAGGCCCGCCTGCGGATGCGGGCGCGGGTAGACCAGATAGCCCTGATCCGGCACCACATAGGCCCAGGCACGAAACAGTCCGAGCGGATAGCGTGTGCTGAGCGTGATCCGCCCCATCCGGTGGCGTCCCCGCAGCCCGGTCGCCAGCGGCAGCACCGTCTCGTGCCAAGCGTCCGGCGGCACGTCCGTTTCGACGTTCGCGGCCCGGTCCGTTCCCCGACCCGCGAAACCGAGCTCAAGGGACAGGCGCCCGGCACCGCCGCGGTTGTCGAGTACGAGCGGCACCCGCAGCGCCGCGCCTGCAAAAACCGGCGCAACCGGACCGAGCGAGACCCGTAGGTTGAGTAAATTGCGGTAGGTGTGGAGGATGCCCACCACGGCAACCGACCCGAGAAGGAACGTCAGCAGGTAGCCAAGGCTGTTGTTGTAATTGATGGCGCCGACCAGCATGACCAGCAGTACCAGACCAAAGGCAAGGCCGGCACGGGTAGGCAGGATGTAGACGCGGCGCCGGCCGAGGGCGGCGGGCAGCGGCTCGGGGCCCTCCCCGCGCCAAAACCGCTGCAGGTTCCAGCGCTGCGCGGCGGCGCGAAGCAGCCCGCCGAGCCTCACACCAGCGGATGCCACCCGGAATCGGCGCAGGCGCTTTGCGGCGTGGGCGGACAAGGCACACTCGGCTCAGGGAATGGGGACCTCGGCGAGCTGGGCCGCGAGCTCCTCGTCGGGGTTGTCCATGCCGTCGGCGCCGCGCAGGCGGTGGCCGACCACATGGGGCAGCACGACCTGAACGTCCTCCGGCAGGACGTGGTCGCGCCCATCCATTGCCGCCCACGCTTGCGCGCAGTGCAGCAAGGCCAGGCCGGCCCGCGGCGACAGCCCCGCCGCGTAGCGGGGCGATCGCCGGCTGAATTCAAGTAGCGCCTGGAGGTAGTCGAGCAGCGGGTCGGCCACGTGGACTGCCGCGACCCGCCGCTGGATCGCCTGCAGCCGGCGCCCATCGAGGATCGGGCTCAGCGTGTGGAGCACGGCTCGCCGGTCCCGGCCGCTCAACAGGGCCCGCTCGGATTGGGCGTCGGGATAGCCCAGACGAATGCGTATGAGAAATCGATCGAGCTGGGATTCGGGCAGTGGGAATGTGCCGATCTGATAGGTCGGATTCTGGGTTGCGATCACAAAGAAGGGCGCGGGCAGCGCGCGGGTCTCGCCCTCGACGGTGACCTGCTGCTCTTCCATGGCTTCGAGCAGTGCGCTCTGGGTCTTGGGGGTGGCGCGGTTGACCTCGTCGGCGAGGATTACCTGCGCGAAGATGGGGCCGGGATGAAACTTGAACGCACCGGTGTCGCGTTCGTAGATGGAGACCCCGAGGATATCGGCGGGCAGCAGATCGCTCGTGAACTGGATGCGGTTGAACTGCAATCCCAGGGTCGTGGCCAGTACGTGGGCCAGCGTGGTTTTGCCGACGCCGGGTAGGTCCTCTATCAGCAAATGACCGCCGGCCAGCAGGCAGGCCAGCGCAAGACGTATCTGATGTGACTTGCCCAACACCACCTGCCCGGCCTGCTCGACGACCCGGTCGAGCGCCTCCTTGATCACGGCGACATCTGCGGTCCTGGTGTCGGGCCCGTTCGGTTGACCGGACACCGCCTTTGCGTTGTCGACGTCGGCCGCGCCTGATGGATTTGCCGCTTGCGAGGGACCGCCTGAATGGGACATCGTATGCTCACTACTAGCGTTTGTACCGGGATCCAAGGGTATCGCAAATCGGCGAGCGGCGCCGTGCCCGCCTCGCAAACCCGCGTCCTTGAACGGTGTCTTCCAAAGGCCACGGCCATGCGTATGCCGATCACCATTGTCCGGGCCACCGGCTCGCGATCGCGCCGAGGCGCACGCGCCGCGCGCCTGGTTCTTGCGTTGCTGGCGCCGGCGCTGCTGGGCGCTTGTTCCTCGCTGGGCTATTACGCCCAGGCCGTGGACGGCCAGCTCGGCGTGCTGTCCAAGCGCCGCCCCATCGCCGAGGTCCTCGCCGACCCGACGGTCAGCGGGCGGGTCAAGGCCCGGCTTCGCCTGGCCCAACGGGCACGCCGTTTCGCCAGCGACGCCCTCGACCTGCCCGACAATGACAGCTATCGCAGCTACGCCGACCTCGGACGCCCCTATCCCGCGTGGAACGTCGTGGCGACCAAGCCCTTTTCCATCAAACCCCTGCCCCAGTGTTACCTGCTCGTTGGCTGCATGAGCTACCGCGGCTACTTCCACAAGCAGGCAGCCCTGGATCACGCCCGCGCGCTGCGCGCCAAGGGCATGGACGTCGCCGTCGTGCCCGTGACCGCGTACTCGACCCTCGGCTGGTTCGACGATCCGATCTTCAACAGCATGTTGCGCCGATCGCGCGCGAGCCTGGTCGGCGTCATCTTCCACGAGCTCGCTCACCAGCGTCTTTACGTCGACGGTGACTCCGCCTTCAACGAATCGTTCGCAAGCTTCGTCGAACGCGAAGGTCTACATCGATGGTTCATGACTCGCGGCGACCCTGCGGCCTACCGGCGTTACCTGAAGAGCCGCCGGCGTGACGCGCAATTCGACAGCCTTCTTATCGGCACCCGCCGACATCTTGCCGCGGTTTACGCCTCCGGCCGATCGCCAAAGCAGATGCGGACCGCCAAGGCGCGGGCGTTCGCCGAGCTCCAGCGCCGCTACCGCGCCCTGAAAAAGAGCTGGGGCGGCTACGCCGGCTACGACCCCTTCATGGCGCGGGATCTGAACAACGCCGACCTCGCGCTGGTCGCAACCTACGAGGACTGGATCCCGGCGTTCCGCACACTGTTCGAACGCGACCATGATAGCTTCCCGGCGTTTTATCGAGCCGCCGCACGGCTTGGCAGCCTGCCGCAAGAAGACCGCCGCCGGGCTCTGGCCGCGCTGGCCGACACTTCGTCGGCGGGCGCGGCGCGCTCGTCGATACGAAAAACACGGGCGCAGGGGCTATCAGGGGCGCGTCGCTGATGAGGACTCACACGCGACGCAGTGTGTCGCGCCAGGCAGGATTGGGTTTCGTGCGCCCTAGGCGCAGGTGGCGGCCGACCTCGTTTTCATACCAACCGTTGTCGCTCTGGTTCGGTTCATGTTCGAAACCCCACCAGGTGCCGTCGTCGTCCTGTGCAAGCCAGGCGACCCACGGCGGCAGACGGTGGGTGACATTGTCGATATCCAATAGTGCTCCTCCCGCTGGGCGGCGCGCTCGCCCGATGTCGCCTCAGTAATATACTAGGCAATGGATTGTATTTTCCCAGCTTGTCTCGGCACCAGACCTCGGCGCCCTGGAGCGCACCCGCTGCATGGCGTATGCTTTTCTGAACGCCTGTCGCCAGTGTCCCGCGGTGCCCATCGATGTGGAGGATTCCATGCAGCCCCGGCGTCTATTCCTCTTAGCCATCATTTCGCTGACATCCGCCGCCTTGGCGGGTTGCGCGGGCTGGAATCCCAACCAGGCCCGGGAAGAGCGCGCCCAGGTCGCTCAGACCATCGCGAAATTCAAACGCAAGGATCCCGGGCTGCGCAGCTTCTTCCAGCACGCCTACGGTTATGCGGTCTTTCCGACCGTCGGCAAGGGCGGGATCGGCGTGGGCGGCGCCTACGGCAACGGGCGAGTATTCGAGCGCGACCGATTCATCGGGCGAGCGAGCCTGACGCAGGTAACGGTCGGTTTTCAGTTCGGCGGTCAGGCCTACAGCGAGATCATCTTCTTCAAGGACCGGGCTGCGCTGGCCCGATTCAAATCGGGCAACCTGAAGTTCGCCGCGCAGGCATCGGCCGTGGCCGTGACCGCGGGCGCCGCCGCCAACGCCGCCTACGAGCGGGGTGTCGCGGTATTTACCATGGAAAAGGGTGGTCTGATGTACGAGGCCACGATCGGCGGTCAGAGCTTCAGCTTCGAGCCGCGCTGAGCGAACCCGGTCGTTTATGATCGCCCCCCCCGCGAGGACTGCAATACTCACCCTGGCAAGCCTGCTCCTTGCGGGCGCGGCGGCGGCCGCTGAGCCCGCCGGTTCGCCCGCGCATCCGGCGTCGGTCGATGCGCTGGTCTCCGCGGCCAAGCGCGCCGTGACGACCATCGATATGCGTGCCTTCAGGGGCGTCGTCGTGCATCCGGGCAACGCCTTGATCGTCGACGTGCGCGAGCCGGCCGAATACCGCGCCGGTCACGTGCCCGGTGCGGTCAATGTGCCGCGCGGTCTGCTGGAGTTCAAGCTCTGGCCGCATGTCGGGGGTGCTGCGCATCCTGACTACCGACGCCGACTTTATGTCTATTGCGGTGTCGGATCGCGCGCCGCGCTGGCCGCCCGGACGCTGAAGACGCTGGGCTTCACGCGCGTGACGGCGGTGGATATGCGCATCGCCGATTGGGATGCGGCAGGGTATCCGCTCGATTTCCAATAGCCCGGCTCGGCCCGTGCGGCGGACTACTTAGAAGCGGTAACTGAAGATCGCGCCCATTCCGTAGTCCGGGCTGCCGCTGGCGAGGCCAAGCAACGCGTAGACCTGAACCTTGCGCTGGCGGTCGAGCCGTCGCGTCATAAAGCCCGTCAGCTCTTCTTGGCGGTAGCCGCCGGCTATCACCGGATCGCGCGTGTAATACATCCCACCGACGCTGAGGTCGGGCTGCACCCGATAGCTGGCGCCGACGCTCAGATACGGCACGTTCTTGAAATTGATCCCGGGCGGGTCGCCCATCAGGGCATAACCGAGTGTGCCGAGCCAAGTCGTGCGCTCAATGGTCTTGTAGCCGTCGACCTGCATGAAATAATCGTTCTCGCCCGTGCCCAGGTTCTTGTTCTCGTCGGCGGTGCCGAGCTTGACCTTGCCGGTAATATCGACAAGCGTCCTTCGCATATCGGCCGAATACACGTTCATGCTGCCCTGGAGCATAACGTCGCCCAGCCCGGTGTTGGTCGTGCTGGTGGTTGACGCGGGCGTACCCCTCGGACGGACACTGCCGATATCGCGCACCACCCCCGGCGGGCCCTCGACGCGAATGATCGGCACCGTCACCTTGAAGCGGTAACGATCGGTCTCGTATTGGGCGCTGAAGGGCAGATACAGAATCGTGGTCGAGGACGAGGCGCCGTAATCGCCGCTGCTGTACTCGCCCCCGGCCGAGACGGTCCAAGCGCCGTCGGCGGCTCGCGCGCCGGCCGCGGGCAGCGACAGGGCGGTCACACCAAGCACCAGGGCCGCCCCCGTTGCCGTGGCCGAGCGCGCGCGCATAAAACCGCTCATACGTGTCTCCTTCCCCTCACGGATCGATCAACGTCCGGGGCGTTCCGGGCGAGGCGGGCGCTCAGGCAGGCTGGGCCGCTCCGGACGCGTTGGCCGCATTGGACGATCCGGCCGCTGCATGTGGTTGCCCATGGCCGCCTGTCCCGGATGGTCCGACGGGCCCGAATGCTGCGGATGCGCAGCGTTCGACGAAACGCCGCCCTGGGCGGAATGCAGCTGGCCGTTCACCGAACGCAGGGAGCTAATGACGGTTCCCAGATTCACGCCCAGGTTTTGGGCGATCATGCCCCAACCCGTGTGGTCGGCCCGTTGATTCAATATAGACGTCAACGCATCGCTGAGCTGCGCGTTGGTGGGGTTGGTGATTCCTTGCTGGCTCAGCGAGGCTTGCGCCAGCGCCAGGGAGATATACACGTTGCCCCAGCCCATACCGCGGGTGGACGGCGTAATGGTCGTGGTGGTCGGACTGCCATCGGGTCCCGTTCCGTTGAGTACAATCGGCTCACCCGTGCGCAGTCCGGAGGCGAGGGCCTGGGCGTTTTCCTCAGAGCCGGCCAGATCGCTGAACGTCGAGACTATCTGCGAGTTCACCTGCTGGGCACCCTGGCCGTCCGCGGCCGCGTCGAGTTGCGCGCGCTGGGTGTCGAGGCTCGTGTTGTCGCCGCTGGTGCTCGCCAGTGCGGGCGTCGCCGCGACGGCGAGCAGCGCAAGAACGCCCAATACATTCGATAACGGTATGCTTGAATTTCTCATGACGGGGTCCTCCTCGGCGAAAAGCCATTGTTCCGCGAAGGGGTATTCCGCGGTGATGAGTGGACAGCAGGATAACGCTGCGAGCCAGGCGTACTGTGATGCCGGTAGCAGCGCCGGCAATCTCCCCTTCGGGACGAATACACCGCATCGTGCGAGTTGGCCGGTGTGTTACAGGTGACCACAAACGGCCCGGCCCGGTTCCATCGACCCTGCGCCGCTGTGAACTACCTCTCAACTCCATCTCCCAAATGGGCAGGCGCCTTCGCGGGCTCGTTGTGTCACACTGACCTTCCTGACCGGTGCGTACCGCGTTCCCGGTTCACCGCAGAGGGGGAGAATCACCGTGAGCGACGAGACACTCTCCAAAGAGGCGCAGGTGCTGCGCATGGTCAAGCGCGTCCTGACCGATATCGCCAAGGACACGTCCACTGCGCCCGGACTCAAGCACCCGCTGTCCGACACTACCATCCAGGGGATTCGCGACTGCCTGTCGCTTATCAGCGCCCGCGAGCTCGAGCTGGCCGAGGAGGCGGGCAAGCCGCTGAATATGCGCCCGCGCTTTACCGACGAGCCTAAGGCGTCAGTCGTCGTGCCAATTGATAAGATAGGCCGGCGCAAGGGCAACGATGCCGATTCCGACTGACAGTGCTTCCGCGCGCGCCCGCCGCGGCATACAATAATAGGCTTTCTCCCTAACTTTTGGTCCGCGGACCGAACGGCTCAGCCATGCACTATCAGGACAGCTACGATGTGATCGTCGTCGGCGGCGGTCACGCCGGCACCGAGGCGGCGCTGGCTGCCGCGCGTACCGGTGCCCGCACGCTGCTGCTCACGCACAACATCGAGACGCTGGGCCAGATGAGCTGCAACCCAGCCATCGGCGGCATCGGCAAGGGCCATCTGGTCAAGGAGATCGACGCGCTCGGCGGGCTGATGGCGCGCGCCGCGGACCGTGCCGGGATCCAGTTTCGCACCCTCAACGCCCGCAAGGGCCCCGCCGTGCGCGCCACCCGCGCCCAGGCCGACCGCGTGCTCTATCGCCAGGCGGTCCGCGCGGCCCTGGAGTCCGAGCGCAACCTGACCCTGTTCCAGCAGGCCGTCGACGATCTCGTCGTCGAGGGCGAGCGCGTCACCGGCGTGGTCACCCAAATGGGCCTGCGTTTCGCCGCGCCGGCGGTGGTGCTGACCGTCGGCACCTTCCTCGGCGGGCGCATCCACATTGGCCTGGACAACTATGCCGGCGGTCGCGCCGGCGACCCGCCGGCCAACGCCCTGGCCGGACGCCTGCGCGAGCTGCCGTTTCGGGTCGAGCGCCTCAAGACCGGCACGCCGCCGCGTATCGACGGCAAGACCATCGACTACTCGCACCTCGAGGCGCAGCCCGGCGACGAGCCGGTGCCGGTGTTCTCCTATCTCGGTTCGCCCGCCGAGCACCCGCGCCAGGTGGTCTGCCATATCACCTATACCAACGAGCGCACCCACGACCTCATCCGCGCCGGCCTGGATCGCTCGCCGATGTACAGCGGCGTCATCGAGGGCGCGGGACCGCGTTACTGCCCGTCCATCGAGGACAAGGTGGTGCGTTTTGCCGACAAGACCTCGCACCAGATCTTCGTGGAGCCCGAGGGTCTCGACACCGCCGAGGTCTACCCCAACGGCATCTCGACCAGTCTGCCCTTCGACGTGCAGCTCGCCCTGGTGCGCTCGATCCCGGGCCTGGAGCGCGCCCACATCACGCGCCCGGGCTCTGCCATCGAGTACGACTACTTCGACCCGCGCGACCTGAAGGCCTCGCTGGAGACGAAGTTCATCGCGGGCCTGTTCTTCGCCGGTCAGATCAACGGCACCACCGGCTACGAGGAGGCGGCCGCCCAGGGACTGCTGGCCGGGCTCAACGCGGCGCTCGCGGTCCAGGGACGGGAGGCCTGGTCGCCCCGCCGCGACGAGGCCTATCTGGGCGTGCTGGTCGACGACCTCATCACCCGCGGGACCAACGAGCCCTATCGTATGTTCACCAGCCGTGCCGAGTACCGCCTGCTGCTGCGCGAGGACAACGCCGACCTGCGCCTGACGCCGAAGGGCCGCGAGCTCGGCCTGGTCGACGATACGCGCTGGGCCGCGTTCGAGGCCAAGCGCGAGGCGGTCGAGCGCGAAAGCCAGCGCCTGCGCGAGACCTGGCTGCGCCCCGAGACCCTGCCCGCCGCCGAGGCCGAGCGGGTGCTCGGCGGCCCCCTGGGACGCGAGGCCCGGTTGATGGACCTGCTGCGCCGGCCCGACGTCTCCTACGCGGCCCTGATGAGCCTGCCGGGCGCCGGTGAGGCGGTGGCAGAACCCAAGGTCGCCGAGCAGGTCGAGGTCCAGGCGAAGTACGCCGGCTATATCGAACGCCAGCACGAGGAGATCGCCCGCCAGCGCCGCCACGAGGAGACGCGTCTGCCGACCGACCTGGACTACGCCCAGGTCACCGGCCTGTCGGCCGAGGTGCGCGAGAAGCTCGCCCGCCTGCGCCCGGAGACGCTGGGCCAGGCCGCGCGCGTACCGGGCGTCACCCCGGCGGCCATCTCGCTGCTGCTGGTCCACCTGAAAAAACGCGATCCGGCGCGGCGCCGCCGTGCTTGAGCCGACCGGATAGGCCGGCCCATGGACCTCGGCCGATCCCTGGACGAGGGGCTCGCGGCGCTGGGGCTCGACCTGCCCGTGCCGGTGCGCGAGCGGTTGCTCGACTACGTCGCCTTGCTGGCCAAGTGGAACCGCGTCTACAACCTGACCGCGGTGCGCCGCCCGGAGCAGATGATCGCGCGCCACCTGCTGGACAGTCTGGCCGTGCTGCCCTATCTGCGGCCCACGCGCATTCTCGATGTCGGCAGCGGCGCGGGCCTGCCCGGCATCCCGCTCGCCCTGGCGCGCGAGGACTGCTCGTTCGTGCTGCTCGACAGCAACCGCAAGAAAACGCGCTTCATGACTCAGGCCGCGGCGGAATTGGGGCTGGAGAACGTGGAAGTGGTCACTGCGCGCATTGCGGACTACCGCCCCGCGACGCCGTTCGACACGATTGTCTCCCGGGCCTACGCCAGCCTCGATGAGCTGGTGAGCGCCGCATGCGGGGCCTGCGCGCCCGACGGCGTGTTCCTTATTATGAAGGGCGTCTACCCCCTGGCGGAGCTGGACGCCCTGCCCGCGGGCTTTGCGGTCGAGGGGGTCCATCGCCTGCACGTGCCCGGGCTCGACGCCGAACGCCATGTGGTCGTGGTACGGCCCACGTAGCCGGCCAGGGTGTTATAGTTCAGACATACCGTCGGGACCGGGGACGGAGCCCCCCCGGAACGATCCCCGGAGCTATCGAGGAACAGCCATGGGCAGGACCATCGCGGTCGCGAACCAGAAGGGTGGGGTCGGAAAGACCACGACCTGCATCAACCTTGCCGCCTCACTGGCCGCCACCAAGCGCCGCATTCTGCTGGTCGACATGGACCCGCAGGGGAATGCCACCATGGGCAGCGGCGTGGACAAGGCGACGCTGGAGGCCACCACGTATGACGTGATGATGGGCGAGAAGGATGCTGCGGACGTCGTTTTGCATCTCGACGCTGTGGGCTACGACCTGCTGCCCACCAACAGCGATCTGACCGCCGCCGAGGTCTCCCTGCTCGAGCTGCCCCAGCGCGAGCGGCGCCTGCGCCAGGCCCTGGCGGGCGTGCGCGATCGCTACGAATACATCCTGGTCGACTGTCCGCCCTCGCTGAACATGCTCACGGTCAATGCCCTCGTGGCCGCGGACTCCGTGCTGATCCCGATGCAGTGCGAGTACTATGCCCTGGAGGGGCTGTCCGCCCTGCTCGAGACCGTCGATCAGATCCGCCAGTACGTCAATCCGGGGCTCAAGCTGGAGGGCCTGCTGCGCACCATGTTCGATCCGCGCAACAACTTGTCCAACGACGTCTCGGGCCAGTTGATCATGCACTTCGACGACAAGGTGTACCGCACCATCATCCCGCGCAACGTGCGCCTGGCCGAGGCGCCGAGTCACGGCATGCCGGTGTTGGGCTATGATCGCACCTCGCGCGGGGCCTTGGCCTATCTGGCGCTGGCCGGCGAGATCCTGCGCCGCGATTCCAAGGCGCCGCCCCCGGGCGCCCCGCCGGGGGGCGCCTTCGAGCAGCCCGCGACGGCTTGAATTTCGACCGGCAGCGGTCGAACGTGTTGCTAAGTGAACTGAAGGTGTGAGATGGCGGTAAAGAAACCCGGTCTGGGTCGTGGTCTGGACGCGCTGCTCGGCGGCGCCAAGTCCTATGAGGGCGGGGCCGAGGCGGGTCAATCCGGCGCCGCGGAGTCCGAGGCCGAAGGCGCGCTGCGCAATCTGCCCGTCGATATGATCCAGCGCGGCAAGTACCAGCCGCGCCTCGACATGCACCCCGACACCCTCCAGGAGCTGGCCGATTCGATCAGCGCCCAGGGGGTCGTCCAGCCGATCGTCGTGCGCCCCATCGGCGAGCCCGGGCGATTCGAGATCATCGCCGGCGAGCGCCGCTGGCGAGCCGCCCAGCTGGCGGGCCTGCACGAGATCCCCGCCGTAGTGCGCGATGTGCCCGACCGCGCCGCCATCGCCATGGCGCTGATCGAAAACATCCAGCGTGAGGAGCTCAATCCCATGGAGGAGGCCGCGGCGCTGCAGCGGCTCATCGATGAGTTCGCACTCACTCACCAACAGGCGGCCGAGGCCGTGGGCCGCTCGCGCGCGGCGGTGTCCAATCTGCTGCGCCTGTTGACCCTGGCCGCAGAGGTCAGGTCTCTGGTCGAAAAGGGCGAGCTGGAGATGGGCCACGCGCGTGCCCTGCTGGCCCTGGAGGGTGACGCCCAGGTGCGCGCCGCCCGGGAGGTCGTTGCGAAGGGTCTGTCCGTGCGGGAGACCGAGCAGCTCGTGCGCCGGCTCCAGCAGCCGGTCAAGCCCAAGCCCACCTCCACCGAAGTGGACCCGGATGTGCGCCGGCTGCAGGAGGAGCTCGGCGAGCGCCTCGGAGCCAAGGTGCAGTTCCAGCAGGGCAACAAGGGCAAGGGTAAGCTCATCATCCACTACAACTCGCTCGACGAGCTCGACGGGATCCTCGGCCACATCAAGTGAGTTTGGGGTATTTCCACCGATGCCCCGCCGCGGCGCCGATTTTTTTGCTCATAACCGGTTTTTATCGGGCCATCATTGACCGTTCCTCGCGGAATCTTTATACTTCGCGGCCCTAATGACGTGCCTTTTTTGCGGGCCCGACGGGTGTGGTCGGGCGGCGCGCGAGGCACCCCCACGACCGGAACGTCACCAAAGCGAGACACATGAGCTATGCGGCCCAGGTCCTTCGCAGAGCGTTGCGAAGGCTCGTGATCGTCCAGGCCCTGCTCGTGTTGGCCGCGGCCGCCGTCTACGTCTTGGGCTTCCGCCACGGCCTGCCCGGGGGGGCTGCCGTGCTCTACGGGGGCGGTATCGCTTTGATCAGCACGTTCATCAGCGCCTGGCGGTTGCTGCGCGCCACCGAGGTGGCCGGCGCCAGCGCCACGCGCGGCATGGCAGAACTCTATATCGGCGCCGCGATGCGGTTCGTCTCGGTCCTGGCCCTGATGGGCGTGGGTATCGCGGCGCTGAAGCTGGACCCCTTGGCGATCATCGTGGGCTTCGCGGTGGCGCAGCTGGGCTACCTGTTCAATCGGGTGCCCACGGATGCCGGGCACCAGTAACAGAATTTTTTATGTCTTTGGGAGTAACTCAACGTGGCTGGGGAAGCACCAACTTCGGGCGAGTATATACAGCACCACCTTCATAACTGGGAGATTGGCCACGGGTTCTGGACCCTCAAGCTCGACACCCTCAGCATCAGCATCCTGCTCGGCGCACTGCTGGTGTACATCGGCTGGCGCATCGGCCGCCGACTGCAGACGGAGGCCCCCTCCGGCCTGCAGCTGTGGATCGAGGCCATCGTCGAATTCGTCGACACCCAAATCAAGGACATCTTTCCCAGCCGCGATCGTCTGATCGGCCCGCTGGCGCTCACCATCTTCACCTGGGTGTTCCTGATGAACGCCATGGACCTGGTGCCCGTCGACTTGCTGCCCTGGGTGGCGCACGAGGCCGGCGCCGGCGCGTTCCGCGCGGTGCCCACCACCGAGCTCGATACCACCTTCGCGATGGCGCTGACCGTCTTCGGCCTCATTATCGCCTACAACATCCGCATCAAGGGGCCCATCGGCTACTTGAAGACGTTCCTGCTGCACCCGTTCGGCAAGTACCTCTTCCCGGTCAACATCGTCATGACCGCCATCGAGGAAGTCGCCAAACCCGTCAGCCTGGCCCTGCGTCTGTTCGGCAACATGTTCGCCGGCGAGCTGCTGTTCATGCTGATCGCCCTGCTCTCGCTCGGCGGCTTCGGCATCGCCTGGTTCCCGCAGCTGGCGCTCGGCATGGCCTGGGCCATATTCCATATTCTTGTCATCAGTCTGCAGGCCTTCATCTTCATGCTGCTGACCATCGTCTACCTGGGTATGGCCAGTGCCGACCTGGAAGAACACTGATTTTGAGCGTCACCGAAATTTTCGATTTTGCTTTTTGACTTTTAAAACTTTGACTTCAAGGAGACACACATGAGCCCCGAACTGCTTGCATCCATCTACTCCTCCACCGCCATCGGCGTGGGCATCATCCTGGCCGCCGCCGGTCTGGGTTCGGCCCTGGGCTGGGGCATGATCTGCTCCAAGTACATCGAGGGTATCGCCCGCCAGCCGGAGATGCGCCCGCAGCTGATGGGTCAGATGCTGTTCACCGGCGGTCTGATGGAGGCCTTCCCGATGATCATCCTGGGTATGGCCATGTGGTTCGTCTTCGCCAACCCCTTCGCCGGTGCCGTCAAGAGCGCCGTCGGCGGCTGAGCCATCGCGTTTCGGAAGCCATTACTACCGAACCGACATAGGCACAGCCTAAGAGGAGTTCAGACGTGAACGTGACAGCAACGCTCTTCGGCCAGATCATCGTCTTCGCGCTGTTGATCTGGTTCATCAACCGGTTCCTCTGGGGCCCGTTGACCGGCGTCATGGAGGCCCGCAAAAAGCGCATCGCCGACGGTCTGGCCGCCGCCGAGCGCGGCAAGCACGAACAGGAGCTTGCCGAGCAGCGTGCCGCGGAGGTCCTGCACGAAGCCAAGGGGCGCGCCTCGGAGATCATCAATCAGGCGCAAAAGCGCGCCAATGAGATCGTCGAGGAGGCCAAAGACAACGCCCGTGCCGAGGCCGAGCGTCTGGTGGCCGCTGCCAATGCCGAGATCGAGCAGGAGACCAACCGGGCGCGCGAGGAGCTGCGCGGTCAGGTGGTCGAGCTCGCCGTCGCTGGCGCCTCCAAGGTCCTGAAGCGGGAGGTCGACGCCAAGGCGCACGACGAACTGCTCAAGGACCTCGTCGCCCAGATGTAAAGGCCCGCCACCATGGCAGAAAAAAGCACTATCGCACGCCCTTACGCGCAGGCCGTGTTCGAGCTGGCGCGCGAGACCAAGGCCCTGGCGCCCTGGTCCGACCAGCTCGCCTACGCCGGTGCCGTCGCCGCGGACCCCGCGATGCAGGCGCTGATCGGCAACCCCAGCATCGAGCGCGAACGTCTTGTCCAGTTGTTCCTGGACGTGTGCGCCGACAAGCTCGATGCCGCCGGCCAGAACTTCATCCGCCTGCTCGCCGAGAACAAGCGCCTGGAGCTGCTGCCCGAAATCGCCGAGGTCTACGAGGCCATGCGCGCCGAGCACGAAGGTTCGGTCGAGGCCGAGGTCATCACCGCCCTGCCGCTCGACGAGGCCCAGCAAAAGCAGCTTGCCGACAAGCTCAAGCAGCGCCTGGGCCGCGACGTCGTGCTCAGCGTCAAGACCGACGAGTCTCTGCTGGGCGGCGCGATCGTTCGGGCCGACGACTTGGTCATCGACGGCACGGCCGCGGGACAACTCACGCGCCTGGCCAACACCCTGCTGCACTGAGCGGGCGTGCTAACGAGGATATCGAAATGCAATTGAATCCATCCGAAATCAGCGAACTGATTAAGAAGCGCATCGAAGGCTTCGACGCCGCCACGGAGGCCCGCAACGAAGGCACCGTGGTCAGCCTGACCGACGGCATCGTGCGCATCCACGGCCTGACCGACGTAATGCAGGGCGAGATGATCGAATTTCCCGGCAACACCTTCGGCATGGCCCTCAACCTGGAGCGCGACTCGGTCGGTGCCGTGGTCCTGGGCGACTACGAGCACATCACCGAGGGCGACAAGGCCAAGTGCACCGGGCGCATCCTCGAGGTCCCGGTCGGCGAGGCCCTGCTCGGGCGCGTGGTCGACGCGCTGGGCAACCCCATCG
>DATFLL010000109.1:0-9245 GCA_035267785.1 Gammaproteobacteria bacterium
CTGTCCTCGCGGGTGATCTCCTACAAGGGGCTGGTGATGCCGGCCAATCTGCCGGTGTTCTACCGCGACCTGCAGGACGAGGATCTGGCCTCGGCCCTGTGCGTCTTTCACCAGCGCTTCTCGACCAACACCTGGCCGCAGTGGCGCCTGGCCCAGCCGTTCCGCTATCTGGCGCACAATGGTGAGATCAATACCGTCCAGGGCAACCGCAACTGGTCGGTCGCCCGCGGCCACAAGTTCGAAACGCCGCTGCTGCCGATGGAGGAGGTCCGCCCGCTGGTCTCCATGACCGGCTCGGACTCCAACAGCCTGGACAACATGCTCGAGGGCCTGCTGGCCGGCGGCATGGACATCTTCCGCGCCATGCGTCTGTTGATTCCGCCCGCCTGGCAGAACGTCGAGTCCATGGACCCCGACCTGCGCGCGTTCTACGAATGCAACTCCATGCACATGGAGCCCTGGGACGGCCCGGCCGGCATCGTGCTCACCGACGGGCGCTACGCGGCCTGCTCCATGGACCGCAACGGCCTGCGCCCGGCGCGCTGGGTGGTCACGAGCGACCGCCACATCACGCTCGCCTCGGAAATCGGCGTCTACGACTACGCCCCCGCTGACGTCGTGGCGAAGGGTCGGCTCAAACCGGGCCAGATGATCGCCGCCGACACCGACTCGGGCGAACTGCTGCTGCCCGAGGACATCGACCAGCGTCTGGCCAAGCGCCAACCCTACAAGCAGTGGCTGCGCGAGCGCGCCACGCGCCTGGAGTCGTCCCTCGAGGAGGAGGCCAACAACGCTGCGCCGATGGCACCGGACCTGCTGGACACCTATCAGAAGCAGTTCCAGGTCACCTTCGAGGAGCGCGACCAGATCATTCGTGTGCTGTCCGAGGCCGGCCAGGAGGCCGTGGGCTCCATGGGCGACGACACGCCGCTGCCGGTGATGTCGCGCCGGGTGCGCTCGCCTTTCGATTACTTCCGCCAGCAGTTCGCACAGGTCACAAACCCCCCGATCGACCCCATCCGCGAGCAGATCGTGATGTCGCTGGAGACCTGCTTCGGCGCCGAACAGAACATGTTCGAGGAAGGCCCCGAGCACGCCGAACGCCTGCTGGTCGACTCGCCGGTGCTGTCCATCAGCAAGTTCAAGAAGCTGCTCGAGCTCGACGATCCGAGGTACGCGCACCACTACATCGACCTGAACTACCCGTCCGACCGCGGCCTGGAGGCGGCCATCGAGGCCGTCTGCGATCAGGCGGTCTCCGCCGTCAAGAACGGCAAGGTCATCCTGGTGCTCTCCGATCGCAACATCACGAAGGACACCCTGCCGATCCATGCCCTGCTCGCCACAGGTGCGGTACACCACCGTCTGATCCGCGAGGGCCTGCGCTGCGATGCCAACATCGTGGTCGAGACGGCCACGGCGCGCGACCCGCACCACTTCGCGGTACTGATTGGCTACGGTGCGACGGCCGTGCTGCCCTACCTCGCCTATGAGACCCTGCGCGACATGGTGCGCAGCGGCGAGATCCAGGGCATCGAACCGCTGGCCCTGGACCACAACTACCGTAAAGGCATCAACAAAGGCCTGTACAAGATCATCTCGAAGATGGGCATCTCCACCATCTCCAGCTACCGCGGCGCCCAGCTGTTCGAGTCGGTCGGCCTGCACGATGACGTGGTGTCGCTGTGCTTCAAGGACACCACCAACCGCCTGCAGGGCTCGAACTTCGAGGACCTCGAAAACGAGCAGCGCCTGCTGGCGCGCGAGGCCTGGAACCGGCGCAAGTCCATTCAGCAGGGCGGGCTGCTCAAGTACATCCACGGCGGTGAGGACCACGCCTACAACCCGGATGTTGTCCAGCTGCTGCAGCAGGCCGTGCGCAGCGGCGACTACGCGCGCTTCAAGGAATACAGCGCCGCCGTCAACGGCCGCCCGCCGCTGGCGCTGCGTGACCTGTTGAAGGTGCGCGAAGACATCGAGCCGATCGCGCTCGACGAGGTCGAGCCCATCGAGGCACTGGCCCGGCGCTTCGATTCCGCCGCCATGTCGCTCGGCGCGCTCTCGCCCGAGGCGCACGAGACCCTGGCCGAGGCCATGAACCGCCTGGGCGGGCGTTCCAACTCGGGCGAGGGCGGCGAAGACCCGGCCCGCTACGGTACCGAGCGCCGCTCGAAGATAAAGCAGGTCGCCTCGGGGCGCTTCGGCGTCACACCGGCCTACCTCAACAGCGCCGAGGTGCTGCAGATCAAGGTCGCCCAGGGCGCCAAGCCCGGCGAGGGCGGCCAGCTGCCCGGCACCAAGGTCAATGAGCTGATCGCGCGCCTGCGTTACTGCAAGCCGGGTGTGTCGCTGATCTCCCCGCCGCCGCACCATGACATCTACTCCATCGAAGATCTGGCGCAGCTCATCTTCGACCTCAAGCAGGTCAACCCCAGCGCGCTGGTCTCCGTGAAGCTGGTCGCCGAGGCGGGCGTCGGCACCATCGCGGCCGGTGTGGCGAAGGCCTACGCCGACCTCATCACCATCGCCGGCCACGACGGCGGCACGGGCGCCAGCCCTTTGACCTCGGTCAAGTACGCCGGCAGCCCCTGGGAACTCGGCCTGACCGAAACGCACCAGATCCTGCGGGCCAACGACCTGCGCGGCAAGGTCCGCCTGCAGACCGACGGCGGGCTGAAGACGGGCCTGGACGTCGTCAAGGCGGCCATCCTCGGCGCGGAGAGCTTCGGCTTCGGCACCGGCCCGATGATCGCCATGGGCTGCAAATACCTGCGCATCTGCCACCTGAACAACTGCGCCACCGGCGTGGCCACCCAGGATAAGGTGCTGCGTATGGACCACTTCGTGGGCAAAGTGGAAATGGTCATGAACTACTTCCGCTTCATCGCCCAGGAAGTGCGCGAGCTGCTGGCCAGCCTGGGCTGCCGCCAGCTGACCGACCTGATCGGGCGCACCGATCTGCTTGAGGTCCTCGAGGGCGTCACACCGAAACAGCGCCGACTGGATCTCGCGCCGATCCTCTCCGATGCGGGCGTACCGGCCGACAAGCCGCGCTTTTGCATTGAGCCGCGCAACGAGCCCTTCGACAAAGGGGAACTGGCCGAGCAGATGGTCCAGGACACGCTGGAGGCCATCGAAGCCAAGGCCGGGGGCGAGTTCCATTACCCGGTGAACAACACCAACCGTTCCATCGGCGCCCGCCTGTCCGGCGAGATCGCCAAGCGCCACGGCAACCTCGACATGGAGGAAAATCCGCTGGTGCTGCGCCTGACGGGTACGGCCGGCCAGAGCTTCGGGGTATGGAACGCCGGTGGGCTGCACATGTATCTCGAGGGCGACGCCAACGACTACGTCGGCAAGGGTATGGCCGGCGGCAAGCTTGTGCTCTACCCGCCCAAGGACAGTGGCTTCAAGAGCCACGAGACAACCATCATCGGCAACACCTGCCTGTACGGCGCCACCGGCGGGCGCTTGTTCGCGGCCGGCATGGCCGGCGAACGTTTCGGCGTTCGCAACTCCGGTGCCATCGCAGTGGTCGAGGGCGTAGGTGACCATGGCTGCGAGTACATGACCGGGGGCGTCGTCGCCGTGCTCGGCGGCACGGGCATCAACTTCGGCGCCGGCATGACGGGGGGCTTTGCCTACATCTACGACGAGGACAACAACTTCGTCCACCGCATGAACAACGAGCTGATCGACATCCATCACGTCAACACCGAGGCGATGGAGGCCCACCGCAATCATCTGCGCGGGCTGATCAAGGAGTTCGTCGAGGAGACCGGCAGCGAGCGCGGCCGCTTCATCCTGGACAATTTCGCCGATACGGTCGGCCGGTTCTGGCTGGTCAAGCCCAAGGCGCTGGACCTGGCCTCGCTGCTCGACGACCTGCAGCGCCGCGCCGCGTAACTCGACTCCCCTGGCCGCTCATGCGCCGCCGGATTCCGGCAGGAGTTGACGCGGGCACGCGCGCCGGGCGCTGCTAAACGCTTACATCGACAAAGGCGAGCCGCGGCACGCGGTTCAACGACAGACGAGCTGAAAAGACGAGATGGCAGACAACTTCCAGTTCATCAAGGTCCCGCGGGTCGACCCCAAGAAGAAGAGCGTCGAGGTCCGCATCAAGGAGTATCGCGAGATCTACGGGCAGTTCGACCCGGAGACCGCGGCCTCCCAGGCCGATCGCTGCCTGGCCTGCGGCAACCCGTACTGCGAATGGAAGTGCCCCGTCCACAACTATATCCCCAACTGGCTCAAGCTCATCGCCGAGGGCAATATACTCGAGGCGGCGGAGCTGTCGCACCGCACCAACAGCCTGCCCGAGGTCTGCGGCCGCGTTTGCCCGCAGGACCGCTTGTGCGAGGGCGCGTGCACACTCAACGACGGCTTTGGCGCCGTGACCATCGGCGCCATCGAAAAATACATCTCTGATACGGCCTTTGCCATGGGTTGGCGCCCAGACATGAGCCGTGTCACGGATACCGGCAAGCGTGTCGCCGTCATCGGCGCCGGCCCGGCGGGCCTGGGCTGCGCGGACGTACTCGTGCGCAACGGCGTCAAGCCCGTGGTCTACGACCGCTATCCCGAGATCGGCGGCCTACTGACCTTCGGCATCCCCGAATTCAAATTGGAAAAGGAAGTCATCAAGCTGCGCCGGGAGATCATGGAAGGCATGGGCGTGGAATTCCGGCTTGGCGTCGATGTAGGCAAGGATATCGCCTTCAAGGAGCTGGTCGACGAGTACGATGCCGTCTTCCTGGGCATGGGCACCTACACCTATATGAAGGGCGGCTTCCCGGGCGAGGACCTGCCCGGCGTCTACGAGGCCCTGCCGTTTCTGATCTCCAACGTGCGGCGCTGCCTGGGTCTGGAGACCGACCCCAACGAGTTCATCAACATGTACGGCCACCGCGTGGTCGTGCTCGGCGGCGGTGACACCGCCATGGACTGCAACCGCACGTCCATCCGCCAGGGCGCGCTGGCCGTAACCTGTGCCTACCGGCGCGACGAGGCCAACATGCCCGGCTCCAAGCGCGAGGTGGCCAACGCCCGCGAGGAGGGCGTGCACTTCCTGTGGAACCGCCAGCCGGTGGAGATCGTCGGCAACGGCAAGGTCGAAGGCGTAAAGGTCGTCACCACCGAACTCGGTGAGCCGGACGAACGCGGCCGGCGCCGGCCCCAGCCGGTGCCCGGATCCGAGGAGATCATCCCCGCCGACCGGGTCATTATCGCCTTCGGCTTTCGCCCCTCGCCGGCCCCCTGGTTCGAGGAATTCGGCATTGAGTTCGACGAACGCGGCCGCGTGCGCGCGGCGGCCGATCAGACCAACAAACACCAGACCACCAACCCGAAGGTCTTCGCCGGCGGCGATATGGTGCGCGGCTCCGACCTGGTCGTCACGGCCGTCTATGAAGGCCGCCAGGCCGCCGAGGGCATCCTCGATTACCTGGAGGTCTGAGCCGGTCTCCTCCGGCCGGCAAAAGCACTCGACCATGACAACGCCCAACCTGCCGCAATCCGCACCGGCCGCTCATCCCGGGACCACCGACGTGCCGGCGGCGCGAAGAACACTCCTATGAGCGCGCTCAAAAACGACCGCCTGCTGCGGGCGCTGGCACGCGAACTGGTCGACGTCACGCCGGTGTGGATGATGCGCCAGGCCGGACGCTACCTGCCCGAATACCGCGCCACGCGCGCCCGTGCCGGCAGTTTCATGGACCTGTGCCGCTCGCCGGAGATGGCCTGCGAGGTCACCCTCCAGCCCCTCGAACGCTTCCCGCTCGACGCGGCCATCCTGTTTTCCGACATCCTGACCGTCCCGGACGCGATGGGCCTGGGGCTGTACTTCAGCGAGGGCGAGGGACCTCGCTTCGAGCGACCCGTGCGCGAGACCGGGGACGTGGAGCGCCTCGGCGTTCCGGACCCGGAATCGGACCTCGGCTATGTGATGGATGCGGTTCGGCTGATTCGCCGCGAGCTCGACGGTCGGGAGCCGCGGATCGGCTTCTCGGGCAGTCCGTGGACCCTGGCCACCTATATGATCGAAGGCGGCTCGAGCAAGGAATACGGCTGGATCAAAGCGATGATGTTCGACCGTCCCGAGCTGATGCACCGGCTGCTGGGGACGCTGGCCCAGGCCGTGACGGCCTATCTGAACGCGCAGATCGCTGCCGGCGCCCAGGCCGTGATGATTTTCGACACCTGGGGCGGCATCCTGACTCCCCGCGACTACCGCGAGTTCTCGCTGCGTTACATGGAACGAATCGTCGGCGGGCTTACGCGCGAGGCCGACGGGCGCAAGGTGCCGGTCATTCTCTACACCAAGGGCGGCGGCGCCTGGCTGGAAGAAATGGCGGCCACGGGCTGCGACTGCGTCGGTCTGGACTGGACGGTGGACATCGGCGAGGCGCGCCGGCGCGTCGGCGACCTCGTCGCCCTGCAGGGCAACATGGACCCTGCGATCCTCTATGCCAAACCCGAGCGTATACGTGAAGAGGTCGGGCTGATATTGGAAAGTTACGGCGTGGGAACGGGCCACGTCTTCAACCTGGGCCACGGCATTCACCCGCAGGTCAATCCCGATCATGCCGCGGCCTTCATCGAGGCCGTGCACGAGCTCAGCGCCGCCTACCACGCTTGAAACACCCCTGCGGAGGGCTCGTCGCTCCTTCGCCTCTCTAGTTGATATGTCCCTTTTAAGTCGAGGGTGTCGCTGCACTGCTCGATCCCGAAGGGACCGTGCATCCGCCTCCGTGTCTGTTCGGGCTCGTGACGTTTTTCAAAGCCCTTTAAGCGATCAGCCGCGGACCTTGAACCAGCCCGTCAGGCTGACCCGCTCGCGCCGGGTAGCCAGCACTTCGTGGTAGAAGGCCTCCGAGAGAAAACACACCAGCGTGCCGCCGCGCGGCTCGATGTCCACCGCCGTCTCCGCCCCGTCGCCGGGAATATATAGCCGCAGCTGCCCCCCGTCGGCCTCGTCCCAGCCCTCATTGAGATAAAGCACGCAGCTCAACACGCGCTGCTGCGTGCCCCGGAACTGGTCGAGGTGGCGCCCATAGAAAGTGCCCGGCGGATAGAAGGCGAAGTGGCTTTCGAACTCGAACAGGCCCAGAAAAAAGGTGCGGTTCAGCGCCTGGCGCAACTGTTCAATGTGCTCGAAATACTCCCGCTGGGCGGGCGTCGCACCCGGCGCCTCGAGCCAGTGGATGTAATCGCTGCGCACCGTGGTCGCCCGCACCCGGCGCCGGCCCTTGCCGACGGCCGCCTGATGCAGCTCGCCTGCGTGCCACAGATCCCACGCCTCGCCGGCCAAGGCCCGCCAGGTCGGGGTATCGAGAAAATCCGGCATGCGGGCCCAGCCGCGCGCAGCGATGTCACGGGCGATCGTCCCGTACGGGCCCTCGCCGCCGGAATGTTCGAACAAACCTGAACCCATTAGGGATGTCTCCGGCAATCGCGCCGCGAAACGTGCGCCGTGTCGGGCCGCGTTTCAGTCGTGCTTGTGGCCCTCGAGCGATGCGATCGGCTCGTCGGTAAACAGATAGTCCTTGAGCTCCTTTTCGAAACGCGCGTCGCGCCGACGCAGCCACTCGATAATCATCGCGGCGTGTTCCTTCTCCTCGTCCCGGTTGTGCGCGAGAATCGCCTTGAGCTCCGGGTCCTGACACACATCGACCCGCTGTTGATACCAGTCTACTGCCTCGAGCTCCTCCATGAGGGAGATGATGGCGCGGTGCATGTCGCGCGTCTGCGCCGACAGCTCCTCGATCGGCTCGTGGTAACCTTCGTTTGCCATTGATCGCTCCTTTCGTTTCACATGATGCAACCGGCAACCCGGCCCGTACGTCGGGCTCGGTACGAGTCTAGGACGCGGCTGCATACGACGACTTGCGCCCGGTCAATATCGATGCATTTTGCCGGCACGGGCGTGTCGACCCGGCCGGAGACCGCGGCTCAGCTCTCCGGCGTCTGCTCCAGATACTCCTTGAGCGCCACCGCATTGTTGTGGCGCGTCTCACGCGAACCGAACAAGAGGGTCACAGGTCTGCGCCGCGCCCGGCGGCGAAGGTCAGCCAGTGCCTCGTGGACCTCGGTGTCTGCGGCGAGCTCCTGGAAATAACGCCGCTTGAACTCGGCCCATTTCGCCGGGTCGTGGGCAAACCACTTGCGAAGCGCCGTGCTGGGCGCCGCCTCCTTCAACCACTCGTCGAGCTCGGCATCGTCCTTGCGGATTCCCCGCGGCCAGACACGGTCGACCAGCACGCGGTAGCCGTCGCCTCGGGCCGGGGCATCGTAGATGCGTTTGACGTTGATCGACATGGTACGCCGCCCCTCCCGGGCCGGGTAGCTTCCAGGCAATCGGGGCTCAAGCCGAGCCGAGTTCGCGCAGCAGGGCCTCCAGGTCCAGCATTTGAATCGCTCCGATCGCGCTTTCCACCGCACCCTCATGACACAGGCCGCTGATGGCAGCCTGTTCGAAACCGGCCTTGGCCTCCCGAACGCAGGCCTCGCGGACCGCTTCGGCGATACGCAGGGCTTGGGTGTGAGCTGGAGCGTCTTCCATGAGGACCTCAATTGCGCGTTTTGCCGCCGGTGCCGGGCAGCTCGGCGGCGAGGCGTTGCAAATGCTTGCGGGTGAGCTCCTGGAACCGCGGAGTCGGGCCGACGTCCTCGTACATCGGGTCGCCGAACTCGTCTTCCGCGATGACCCGCTCACCGGCCTGGTACGGCAGGGCGCCCTCGAGCTCGTCCAGGGCGGCGCTGAGCAGGTCGGTGATGATTTGCGTTTCTGACCGCCCGGGAAACATTTCCGCCAGGGCGTGGATTTGGGCGGCCTGGTGCAGCGGCAGATGGACCGCGTATTCCTCCACCGTCCGACTCTCGCTCGCCTGCCGGCGCCACTGCTCCAGCACATCAATGACTTTCACACTGTCCCTCCATCCGGCATGAAGCCGCGCAATCTTCAATCAGTTCGACCAAAATCCGTCGGGCGTGTTCCTGCCGCCGGTCCGGGCGTGTCCGGCCGGTTCGAATCAACGGCGCACGAGCAACAAAACCCCCGCCACCAATGCCACCACGGCCATGACGACGCGGTCCCCGTTGAAGTGCAAACCGAGCAGGGATATCAGCCCCGTTCCTATCAACCAAATGCCGAGCAGTGTGGCGCCCCATCGGTGCATGCGCGAGTCTCCTTGTCGCCGGTTCGTGTCGTGTTCACGACAGTATGAATGAAGCGGCGCCGGATTGCA